>NZ_JBICTO010000006.1:0-411269 GCF_043197715.1 Streptomyces sp. NPDC049040 | reverse complement strand
CCCCTCACCTGGATCTCAGGACCCTCCGCCACCAGCGACATCGAACTCGACCGCGTCGAAGGCGTCCACGGCCCCCGCACCCTCGACGTCATCCTCGTCCGGGAAGATCACCAGGCGCCCTCCGGGGGTGTCGTACCCCGTTCGTAGCATGGCGGGCATGACGGGAACGCAGAGCAGTCCGGCCGGCCACGCGGAGACCGAACAGCAGGAGCAACCCGCGCCGCCGCCGACTCCGCGCCGCGCGCACGAGCGGGCAGCCCTCGCCGCACTCGACCTGCTCCGCTCCCTCGCGCCGTCCGATGCGCCGCTGCCCCGCGACCGCGGAGTACTGCGCTTCCTCGCGCACCACAGCAGGGCGGAGGCCCCGGGCCTCGCCACACCGGACTGGCTGGTGGAGGCCTGCGCCGCCCGCGGTCTCGTGCCAGCCGACGACGACTTCTGGCATACCGCCCCCACCATCGCGCAGTTGCGGGACGAGCCGCCGCAGACCTGGGGCTCCAGCGCCATGCACATCGAACACGCCTACACCCAGGGCATCCTGTCCTCCGACGATCTGCTCGGCCTGCTGCCTGCCCACCGCCTGCTCCTCCTCCCCCACGACTGGCGCCGGCTCGCCTTCGCCGACGCCTGGCGCCGCGCACTCGCGCGGCTGCTGCGTGCCGAACTCGGCGGCGATGCCGACGCCTGGCTGCGGCTGGCCGCGACAGCCGTGAAGGCGGGAGGTCCGGACGGCCACCCCGACACGAACGGGCCGAGCTGGCCGGACCTGCTCCGCACGGCCCGATCCGCGTCGGGTCCTGGGAAGGTCGGAAACACCGGATCCGGGGCGCTGGAGGAAGCCGCCTGGGCAACCCACACGGCCCGTCCGCGCACCCCCGACGAGGCGCTGGGACTGCTGGCGCACGGCAACCACCTGTGGGCCTGGCCCGCGGGCACCCTGCTGTGCCTGGCCGAAGCCGACGTCGTCGACGCGGTCCTGCCCCGGCTCGGGCCTGATGGTCCGTGGCTGCTCGCCGCCTTCCTGCTGCGCCATGACCGCACCCCGCGCCCCGCGTTCGGCCGGCTGCTCGCCGGCCGTGATCCACGGGCCCTGCGCATCCTGGCCGCGGAGTCCCGTTGGCTGGAGGACGGTCTGATCGGGCGGCTCGCCGACATCGACGATCCCGACACCGATCTGGCCCTGCTCCGCCATGCGCACGACCCGCTGGTCACGCACCGGATCGTCGCCCGGTCGCGGCGCTCCCCTGGGGCGGACCCCGTCGCGGCACGGGTGCTGGCCGAGCTGCGGACGGGGCAGTCGCCATGGCCGATCGGAGGCGTGCGCTGGCTGTGCTCTGCGGAGCCTGACCTGATCGAGGAGATCCTGGTCCGGCGGGCCGCCGACCTGTCCTTCGTCCACCAGGCCTTCGGCTGCCTGGCGTTGCTCGAGCACGCGGGAGCGGCACGGCTCGCGACTCTCGTCGGGCGCGGTGTGCTCGGCCCGGCCGCAGCCAAGCTGTGCGCCAAGGCACTGGCCTCCGGTGATCCGGCCGCTGTGCTCCGCGCCCGGGTGGACCGCGAACTCGCGCCGGCCAAGCTGGTCAACAAGCTGCGTCGCTGCCGGCACCGCTGGGAGGCGACGAGGGCGGTCGCGGCGGTCCCTGCCGATGTGGACTGGGCGGCGATCGAGGCCGCGCACGCGGCGGAACCACTGCCGCACTGGGCAGACCTGGTCGGCATGACGACCGCTCCCGCCGACCTGCGGCTGCGGCACGCCGCGTCGGTGCGGGAACCCGGGCCTGACGGCCTGCCCGATGGCGCGGACCTCACCCGGGCGCGGGCGCGCCACGGTCTGGCCGGGATGTACCACTGCCCGCCCGCCACACAGATCGACGGGCTGCTCGCCTCGGGCATGCTGGACGGATCCGACCTGGTGCAGGAGGCCGCCCCGGCCGCCCTCGTACTCGCCTACCTCGGCAGTGCCGCGCGCCGTGATGACGCTCCCGCCGAGGCGGCTGCCGCCCTGGCGGAGGTCGCCGGTGTGGTCCGCTCCCGGCTCGGGACCGACCCGGAGAGGTGGACGCGGGTGACCGACCGGCTGACGGGCCGTGATCCCCGATGGGAACCGATGTCCCCGGTGGCCGCGTTGCTGTCCTGAGCGGCGCGCCGTGTCGCACCGCACCGGCGCCCGGCGCGGTGCGGGACGCGCTCAGGAGACGATCTGGTAGATGCTCTTGCCGACCAGCCACAGTCCCGCGGCGAGCGACAGCAGGACGATCGCCTGGTCCTGGTGGTCGCTCATCCAGGTGCGCAGCTCCTCCAGGCGCCGCGCCGCGGCCTCGGGGCGGAAGGCCGTGTAGAGCTCCATCGCCAGCAGGCTGGACGTGGCCAGCAGGCAGAAGCCCATCAGCGCGGCGTACGAGGCGATCGACGTCAGATGCGCCTGCACCACGGTGGCGGCTCCCGCGGCCGCCAGACCCCACGGCTGGAGGACGACGCCCAGACCCGCGGCGGTCCACCCGGAGGCCTGGTCCACCCGCGAGAACCACTTCGGGGAGGGGCGCGGGCGGCTGCCCTGGCGCCGCCTGCGTTCGCCGTAGACCACGATGCCCAGACCGATCAGCAGCTTGACTGCCAGTGCCGCGGTGGACGGAGCGGTGTGCGGCACCACCGGTTCGCCGCCGGTGAGCAGCGCCACCGCGGCGATCAGGAGCACCAGGCAGGCGAGCCACGCCATGATGAAGGCCAGTCCCTTGAGCACGCCTCGGGGCGTGGAGAGCAGCAGGATGAAGGCCACGTTGTGCAGCGGCCCCAGCGTGACGGCTCCGCCGATGAGGAGCAGGTCGAGGACCACGCCCCGAGTAGAGCACGGCGGGGCCGTCCCGGGGCCGCGACGTGCCGCCGGGTAGGCATTCCGGGTGACCTCCCGGTCACCGAGGCCCGCTTCCCGGACCGGAGCCCTTCCGTTCGCCGAACGGCCGTCAGGCCGACGGGATGTGACCCTACGATGGCCTGATGGGCAATGGGCGCGAACTCGACCAGACCGATCGCGACATCTTGTTCCACCTCCGGCAGGACGGGCGGCTGACGAATGTCGAACTCGCCCGCAGGGTCGGCCTGACCCCTCCACCGTGCCTGCGGCGGGTCAAGCGGCTGGAGGAGGCCGGGGTGATCGCCGGCTACCGGGCGCGCATCAGTGCGGAGGCAGCGGGGCTCGGCCTCGAGGTGATCGTCTCCATCGAGGTCTCGGTGAGCGACCTGAAGACCCTCGAAGGCCTGGAGACGACCATCTCCGGCTATGAGGAAGTCGTGGAATTCCGCAGGCTGTTCGGCACCCCTGACTACCATCTGCGGGTCCTGGTCGCCGACTACGCGGCGTACGAGGCCTTCCAGACCGGCAAGATCATCGGCATTCCCGGCGTCGCCCGGGTGATCTCGCAGCCGACGATGAAGAAGATCAAGGTCATCGACTGAGCCCCCTGCCGGTGCCGCGACCGGCCGGGGGCGGCGGCCGGATCAGGCTCCGAAGCCGCCGTCGACGACGAGCGCGGAACCCGTGATGTAGCGCCCGCCGGCTCCGGCGAGGAAGGCCACCGCGTCGGCGACCTCCTCGACGTTGCCGTAGCGGCCGAGCGCCGGGATGTTCCGCATGAAGGCGGCGGCGGCACCGTCAGCCGGGTTCATCTCGGTGTCGACGAGGCCAGCGTGGACCACCGTCGCATTGATGCCACGCGGGGCCAGGTCGCGGGCGAGCCCCCTGGTCAGGCCGGTCAGGGCGGCCTTGGACATGGCGTAGAGGGTCAGCCCGGAGGCGGGTACGTGGTCGGTCAGCGCGCTGCCGACGGTGACGATCCTGCCTCCCTCGGGCATGTGCCGGGCGGCGGCCTGCGAGGCCAGGAAGACCGCCCGTATGTTGACCGCGATGATGCGGTCCACCTCTTCGAGGCTGTGGTCCTCCAGCGCCCCGCCCGCGAAGACACCCGCGTTGTTGACCAGGATGTCGATCCCGCCCAGTTCCTCCACGGTCTGCTCGACCGCCTTCGCGGGAGCGGCCGGGTCGGCGCTGTCCGCCCTGATGGCCAGTGCCCGCCCGCCGTCGGCGACGATCTTGCCGGCGACGGCCTGGGCCTTGGCCGCGGAGTTGACGTACGTCAGCACCACCGCGGCCCCTTCCCGCGCGAGCCGCCGCGCGACGGCTGCCCCGATACCCCGGCTGCCGCCGGTCACCAATGCCGTCCTGCCGATCAGCGCGTCCATGTCCGTCCTCGATCCCTTGCGTCGATGGTCCAAGCGCAGGGGAAGACCTCGGAGCGGCGGCAAAGGAACCGCGGCCGTGGCGCGGAGGCGGTTCGCCCGGTGTGCCACGGGCTGTCAGCGCGGGCCTGATCCGGGCTCCGCGTCCAGTGCGGCGATCCTGGCCAGCAGGAAGTCCCGTTCGACCGCGTTGCCAGTGTGCGGAAGCGCCTCCTGATAGGCGGCTCTGGCCGGTGTACGGCGGCCCAGGCGGTGCAGGAACTCGCCGCGGGCGACGGCACGATAGGGGTAGCCGGCGAGCCGCGGGTCCGCGTCGAGGCCGTCGAGGGCGGCGAGTCCCGCGGCGGGGCCGTGTGCGAAGCCGACCGCGACCGCGCGGTTCAAGGCGGCGACGGGGGTGGGGCGGTGGCGCAGCAGCAGGTCGTACAGTCCGACGATCTCCTGCCAGTCGGTCGCTTCCCAGGACGGTGCCTCCGCGTGCACCGCCGCGATGGCCGCCCGCAGCCCGAACGGCCCCGGCGGACGCCGGCGCAGCGCCCTGCGGACCAGGACCAGGCCTTCGGCGATGGACGCGCGGTCCCATCGGCCGCGGTCCTGGTCGGCCAGCAGGACCGGGGCACCGGCGGTGTCCAGCCTGGCGGCCCTGCGGGCGTCGGTCAGCAGGATCAGCGCGCGCAGCCCGGCCACCTCGGCGTCCCCCGGCAGCAGTTCACCGAGCATCCGGGCCAGTCCGGCCGCCCGCGCGATCAGGTCGGTGCGCACCAGTGCCGTCCCCTCCGGTGCGACGTGCCCGGTGGTGAACAGCAGGTCGACCACGGTGAGCACCGCGTCGACGCGCTCCGCCAGCTCACCGGAGTCCGGAATGCGGTACGGGATACGGGCCGCGGTGATCTTCTTCTTCGCCCGGGTGATCCTGGCCGCCATGGTGCTCTCGCCGACCAGGAACGCGCGGGCGATCTCCGCCGTGGTCAGCCCGCAGACCAGTCGCAGCGTCAGCGCCACCTGGGCCTGCCGAGCGAGGGCCGGGTGGCAGCAGGTGAAGATCAGCCGCAGCCGCTCGTCGGGGATGTCGTCGCCGTCGGCGGGTCCTGCGACCGCTTGGTCGTCGTCGGCGGCGAGCAGCGGCAGCGCTCTGCGGAAGCAGGATTCGCGCCGGATGACGTCAAGGGCCCGGTTGCGGGCGGCCGTGGTGAGCCAGGCACCGGGACGGGCCGGTGTGCCGCCGGACGCCCACGCCACCAAGGCCTTGGCGTAGGCGTCCTGCACGCACTCCTCCGCGAGGTCCAGGTCGCGGGTGACCCTGACCGTGGCGGCCAGCACGAAGGCCCACTCGTCGCGGTGCGCCGCAGCGACGGCATGTGCCGCCGCGGACCGCCCCCGCCCCGCCGGCTGCGGATCGGCCTGCATGGGCCCTCCTCCTCTTGCCGCCGCGGTCGCCGGGCGGTCGTCCCCGGGTCAGTACAGCGGGCGCACCTCGACCGCGGCGTCTCCCGTCCTGCCGAAGAACGGCAGCCGCTTGGCCACCGCGAGGGCGGCGTCGAGGTCGGACACCTCGATGATGTAGTAGCCGCCCAGCGCCTCCTTCGTCTCGGCGTAGGCGCCGTCGGTCACCAGGTGGCCGCCCGCGCCGTCCTCACGCACCACCGTCGCCGTCGAGGTCGGCTGGAGGTGCTCGCCGGTCACGATGACGTCCTTGTGCTCGCGGGCGAACGCCTCGTGCGCCTCGTCGAGCGCCCGGCGGGCGGTGTCGTCGGCCGCCTGGTAGTCGGCCTCGTTGTCGTGGATGAGCAGCAGGTAGCGCGTCACCGTCGGTCTCCTTGCGGTCGGGGGCGAGGATCCGCACGGTGCGGGCACCCCGTCATCCCTACGACGAACGGGAGGAGCCGGGAATCGACACCTGTCCGACCCGGTCCTCGGCCGGACGCGTCATGGCGTCGGGCTCCGGCAGCGGTCCGAGGTGCCGGGCGACGCGCTCGCGCAGCAGCAGATACTCCTCCCAGCGACGGGGAAGCGGCCCGGGCGGGCGGACGACGACCCGGGCGGCGGTGACGCTCTGGCCGCGCAGGAACTGTTCGAGGGTCACATCGATCTGTATGCCGCTGGGCAGGGTGTTCCACCAGTGGAAGCCGTGCTGCTCACCCGCGAGGTGGACCTCACCGACCATGAGGTCGCCGCCGAAGAGGTCGTGGACGAGCAGCGAGCTGATGTCGCAGTGTCCCCAGGAAGGATTGTCCGGGCGCCATTCGTCCCTGTCCTGGGGCTCGCAGGTGTCGGCGGCCCAGGACGCGCGCAGCGCCCTGTCGAGGTCGAGCAGATTCCACGTCGTCATGGGTGCAGCCTCGCACCAGGCACTGACAGCGCGGACTTCACGGCAGCCGGCGCAGGCTCTCCGGGGTGAGGTCGGCGCGGGTCGGGTAGCCGTCGACGGCCATGATCAGGTCCGCCTCGGCCAGCACCGTCTTCAGCACGTGGACGATGCCGTCGGTCCCGCCGAGCGCGCACCCGTAGGCGTAGGGGCGGCCGATGCCCACGGCGGTCGCCCCCAGCGCCAGTGCCTTGACCAGGTCGGCGCCCGAGCGCACACCGGAGTCGAAGAGGACCGGCAGGCCGTCCGCCGCGGCGACCATGCCGGGCAGCACGGCCAGCGCGGGCAGGCCGCCGTTGGCCTGCCTGCCGCCATGGTTGGAGCAGTAGATGCCGTCCACGCCGCCGTCCCGCGCGCGGCGCGCGTCATCGGGGTGGCAGATGCCCTTGACGATCAGCGGCAGCGTCGTCACCGAACGCAGCCAGGCCAGGTCGTCCCAGGTCAAGGCATTGCCGAACAGCTGCGTCCAGAGCAGTACCGCACCTTGCGGGTCGTCCTGCGGGTCCTTGCCGAGCAGGCGCCGGAAGACCGGGTCGGTGAAGTAGTTGGCCAGGCAGTGGCCGCGCAGCTGGGGGAAGTTGCCGGCGGCCAGGTCGCGCGGGCGCCAGCCGGTGATCCAGGTGTCGAGGGTGACGACGATCGCCTTGTAGCCTGCGGCTTCCGCCCGGCGGACCAGGCTCTCGGCCAGCTCGCGGTCGGTTGGTGTGTAGAGCTGGAAGAAGCCGGGGGTGCCGCCGAGTTCGGCCGCCACATCCTCCAGCGGGTCGACGGTCAGCGTCGAGGCGACCATCGGTACGCCGGTCCTGGCCGCGGCCCGTGCCGTGGCGAGGTCGCCGTGCCCGTCCTGCGCGCAGAGCCCGATCACGCCGACCGGCGCCATGAAGAGCGGCGAGGGCCAGGTGGTGCCGAACAGCTCGACCGACAGGTCGCGGGTGCGGGCACCGACGAACATCCGCGGATAGAGGCCCCAGCCGGCGAAGGCGTCGACGTTCGCCCGCTGGGTCGCCTCGTCGCCCGCACCACCCGCGACATAGGACACCAGCGACGGCGGCATCGCCTCGGCCGCGCGCGCCTCCAGCTCGCCGAAGGTCATCGGCAGGTCCGGCAGTACGCCGCCCAGGGCGCGGAGGTAGATGTCGTTCTGGTAGTTCCCGAAGGCTGTGGGCAGGTGCGGTGGCTGCTGATCGCTCATCGGGAGGCGTCCTCGCGGTCGGGCGGCTGGGCGTGGGTCATTGTGCCGGGTAGATGTCCCCGGCCGCCATCATGCTCTCCTGGTCGCTGTCGGACTCCAACTGCTCCGCCTCCTGCCGGAGACGGGCGCGTTCGGCTGCGTCGCCGACGCGCTCGGCGTCCTCCTCGAGCCTGTGCGCCTCGTCGCGCAGCTGCTGGACATGGATGTGGGACGCGTCGGTGGATGTCATGGCGGGACCTCGCTCCCTGCGTGGACTCTCGCCTTCCAGCGAAGCACAAGGCTGCGGCGCTCGCCCGGCCTGCCGCCGCAGGACCCCGCTCCGGCGACGCCGGAAACCCGTGCGGCAGCGGGCCACCGGCGTCCCCCCGCGTCGCCGGTGCCGCGCGCACGACGGCGGGTACGCAAGCATCCACGACCGTCGGCCGCGGGAGGCCGCGCGCCCGCTGACGGCCACGACGCGGGACATCCGGCGGAACCTGCTGCTGGCACCCCCGCGTCGCCGGTGCCGCGCGCACGACGGCGGGTACGCAAGCATCCACGACCGCGGGCCCCGGACGGCCCGGACCCGCTGACAGCCACGACGCGGGACATCCGGCCGGACCTGTACCGGCGCCCCCGCGTCGCCGGTGCCGCGCGCACGACGGCGCCTACGCGAGCGTTCACCGCCGCGGGCTCCGCGGCGGGACGGCGGTATGCACGGCCGCAGGTCGCAGGAGACCGCCGTACCCGGCGACGGGTACGGCGGCCTTCACGGTCGCGGGCCGGCGGAAGCGGCCTGCGCGGCGGTGGCCAGGGACGGCTGGAGGCGGCGGGCCGCGTCCAGGTGGTCGCCGGTCCAGATGATGCGCACGGCCGTCGCGGTGGCGCGCCCCCGCTCGTCGCGCAGGTCGCGGTGGACGGCCTCGACGAGGCGGCTGTCGGCCGCGAGGTCGACCGGGAGGGGCGCAGGCACGGCGTGCCGGCCGTCGAGGCCGTCGGCCAGGCCGTGGTACCAGGTCGAGATCCGGTCGGCGCCGGAGAGCAGCTCCGAGCGGGCCGCGGACCGCTCGGCATCGCTGTGCCGGTCGCCGGCCCGCTGCCACATGCCGAGCACGGCGTCGGCGGCGAGCCGGAGCCCGACCACGCCGGTGACCAGCGTGGTCATCTCCGCGAGCGGCACCGGCTTGGCGCCGCGCTCGGCCAGGTAGTTGCGGAAGGCGTCGTCGAGCCGCCGGGCCGAGGCGGCGGCCTGCCGGCCGGCCTCGATCGGCGCCGTGGCCGGTGCCGGGCCCGCGGTGCAGCAGCCCACCGCGTAGCCCACGGCTCCTGCGAGGTAGTCGGCGCTGTCGGAGTAGGCCTCCGCCATGGCTTTGCCGACGGCCGCCGAGGCGCCGCGCGGCCAGAAGAACAGGCCGACCACGACGCTGACCGCGCAGCCGAGCGCGATGTCCTCGACGCGGAAGAGGCCGACGCGCCAGTCGGGGACCTGGCCGATGTTGAAGAGGATCACCAGGGTCACCGTGAAGGCGGCCTGGCCCGCGGCGAAGGAGATCGCGGCGGGTGCGATGCCGGCGAGCAGCACGGCGAGCGGCAGCAGGAACCACAGCAGGACCTCGCTGTGCCCGATGAGCTCGAGCAGCGCGGCTCCCACGATGGAGCCCGCGACCGTCCCGGCCAGGCCGCGTACCGCGTTCTGGCCGGTGTTCAGCGCGTTGGAGCGCAGGACGGACAGGGCGCCGAGCACCACCCAGAAGGAGTGCTGGACGGTGGTGACGTCGGTGAGGGCCACGGCGAGGCCGAGGCCGACCGCGCCGCGCACGCTGTTGTGCAGCCACACCGAATTGGGGTCGAGGTGCGCGGCGGCGCGTTCGCGGGCGGCGGTGAGCGGGCGGGCCATGCCGCCGGGCTCGCGGCCGAGCAGCCGGTCGGCCCAGCCGCGCCGCTCGGCGGCGGCCGCAAGGTCGACGTTGGCGGTGATCTGCATGACGGCGAAGCTCAGCTCCTGGGCCCGGAAGGACACGTCGAGGGAGCTGAGGAAGTCGGTGACCTCGGGGTCCTCGGGGCCGTCCGGCACCGTGCGCTGTACGGGCAGCCGGGTGGTGGCGTCGCCTTCCATGGCGTCGAGTGCCTTGCCCAGTTCCTGGACGGCGGCCTGCAGCGGCACGCGGTCGGCCTGTCGGCCCTCCAGCAGGTCTGCGGCCTCGTCGAGGGCCCGTGCGGCGGCCCGCTTGACCAGGCAGGCCGCGGCCAGGCCGCCGTGGGCGGCGGGCTGCGGTGTGCCGCTGTGCGCGACGATCGCAGTGAGCCAGGTCAGCTCGTCGACCAGTCTGACCAGGGCGCGGGCACCGGTGGACAGGCCGGTGGGGCGGTAGGGCGTGGAGTCGAAGGCGTGGCGCAGCCGGTCTGCGGCAGCGGCGGCATTGTCGGCGGCGGCCTGGCAGTCGGCGGAGGTGGGCCGGTCCTCGCCGAGTTCGAGGGCTGCGTCGACGCGCAGCCGTGCGGCGACCGCACGGCACACCGCGGCGGCGGGGGCGCCCAGCGGGTCGGTGGCGGGGCGCGGCCACAGCAGGGCGACGGCCAGTATCGAGGCGCCTGCGGCCAGGCCCGCGCCGGCCAGCCGGGCGGGCAGCACGGACATGGGTGCGGCGAGCGACACCGGCAGGATGAAGCCGAGCAGCAGGGCGGTCGTGGCACCGGCCAGCACGGAGCTGACGATGCCGGAGAAGAGCACGAGGAAGGCGATCACGACCATGGTCGCCACGCCGAGCCAGGTCACCCTGGAGACGGCGGTGCCCAGGCAGATCAGCGCCGCCCAGGCGACGGCCAGGGCGGCCTGGGCTCGCAGCCGCTGGGCCATGGGGCCGCTGAAGTCGACGAGCAGCAGCATCGAGAAGGCGCCGAACGCGGCGAACTGGGCCATGGTGGGCGAGCCGACGACCTTGCTGCTCAGCGCGAACACCGCGGGCATCACGATGGCGCCGCGCCCTGCCCTGCGGGTCGCGGCGAGTCCTGGGTCCTTGGCCCGCAGCCTGGACGGCAGCGCCCGGAGCGCCTGGCGGGCGCCGCTCGGGTCACGGGTCGGGGTGTGCATACGGGGTGCTCCTCCGGTCGGCCGGGCGGGGTGCCGGGCCGTTCCGGCGCACCGCTGGCGTCGAGTATCGCGGGTGGCGGCCCCCGTGGCGTCGCGTTCCCACCGCGGGGCCGGGCAGCGGCGGGTCCCCGCGGTGCCGTGGCGGGTGTCGGGGGCGGCGGCCGGGTCTCAGGCCGGTGCCACGGCCGCCTGGCCCGCGGAGCCGGTCCAGCGGTCGAAGCGCGCGGTGATGTCGGCGAAGTGCTCGGCGATCCTGGCCGCTGCCGCGTCCGGGTCGTGGGCGGCGACCGCTTCGAGGACCTGGCGGTGCTGGCGTACCACTTGGCCCTGGTCGGTGTGCGGCTTGCCCACCTCGGTCTCCACCTGCCGGTAGACGTCCCAGAACAGGGCGATCAGCTGGAGGACCAGGGCGTTGCCGAGGGGTTCGTAGAGGAGTTCGTGGAAGCGCCGGTCGTGGCCGGCGCGGCCGGCGTCGCCGTCGGCGGCCAGTGCGTCGAGTTCGGCACGCAGCCGGGCGATGTCGGCGTCGGCGAGTTCGAGGGCGGACCGGCGGATCAGGCCGCTCTCCAGCAGTGCACGGACCTCGACGATGTCGAGCAGGCCGCGGGGGTTGTCCCTGCGGACGGCCAGCCGGGTGTGGAAGAGCAGGCCGGGAGCCAGCGAGCGCAGCTGGGGGGTGCCGACGTAGGTACCGTAGCCATGCCGGATGTCGACAATACCGAGCGCCTGAAGGCCCTTGAGCGCTTCACGCACCGAATTGCGGCTGACACCGAGCGTACGCATCAGTTCGGGTTCCGGCGGCAGCGCCTCTCCCGGATCGAGGTCCAAGTCCACGATGAGCTCGATGAGTTGGTCCTGCACTGTGGGCCGCCGTCCGCGGCCGGCGTCCTCACCCGACGCGGCGGGGGACTTGCGCTGAGCTGGCATGCGGCCTACGTTACCGCGAAGCGTAGGACGTGGGACGTCCTACGTCCTACGTTTCGGACCACCGCTCCCGAGGATGCGAGCCCATGAGCACACACGACGCAGTCGCGCCGCCGCTTCGCTGGCGTGCAGAGCTGTCGAAGCAGGACTGGAAGGCGTTCTCCGCCGCGTGGCTCGGCTACGCGATGGACGGCTTCGACTTCGGTCTGATCACCCTGGTCCTGACCGAGATCGCCAAGGAATTCCACCTGTCCACGGTGACCGCGGCGACCCTGGTGTCGGCCGCGTTCGTGTCCCGCTGGTTCGGCGGCCTTGCACTGGGCTCGCTCGGCGACCGCTTCGGACGCCGGCCGGCGATGGTGCTGAGCATCGCGCTCTACGCGGTCGGCTCGGTGCTGTGCGGCTTCTCGTGGGACTACTGGTCGCTGTTCGCCTTCCGCATGGTCGTCGGGCTCGGGATGGCGGGCGAGTACAGCGCGAGCGCCACGTACATCATCGAGAGCTGGCCGCAGCGGATGCGGAACACCGCCAGCGGCATGCTGCTGTCCGGCTACCCGCTGGGCGGGGTGCTGGCCGCCAAGACCTACGCCTGGGTGGTGCCGCACACCAGCTGGCGGGTGCTGTTCTGGATCGGCATCCTGCCGGTGATCGTCGCGGTGTACCTGCGACGCCGGCTGCCGGAGGCCACCGAGTGGCAGCAGGCGAAGGACGCGGGCGAGCGCCCGGTCAGCGCCACCGCCCTGCTCTTCACCGGCCGCTCCCGGCTGTGGACGATCCCCGTCTGCCTGGTGGCCGCGGTCGCGCTGCTCGTGGTGCTGCGCAACCAGTCGCTCGCCGTCACCCTGCTGCTGGTCGCGGTGATCACCGCCTGCTTCGTGGCGCTCTCGGTGCGGTTCGCGCAGCGCCTGTGGCCGGTGGTGGTCGGCCTGATGGTCACCGTCTTCTGCGCGTTCCTCTACTCCTGGCCGCTCCAGTCGCTGCTGCCGACCTACCTCAAGACCGACCTGCACTACGACCCCGCGCAGGTCTCCGACGCGCTGCTCTACGCGGGCTTCGGCTATGCGGTCGGCTCGGTGGTCAGCGGATACCTCGGCGACCGGTTCGGCACCCGGCGGGCGTACGTGAGCATGCTGATCGTGTCGCTGGCCTTCGTCTACCCGGTGTTCGCGCTGGGCGAGGGGCACACCGTCGCCCTGTGGGTGCTGCTCTTCCTGCTGGTGGGCACCAGCCAGGGCGCATCGGGCGTGCTGCCCAGCTACATCAGCTCGCACTACCCGATCGGCATGCGCGCGGCCGCCCTCGGGTTCAGCTACAACGTCGGCGCGCTCGGCGGCGCCGCGGCTCCCGTCCTGGGGGCCAAGATCGCGGAACCGCTCGGCCTGGGCACCTCGCTGGCCGTGCTCGGCCTGGCCCTGACCGTCGTGGTCGTGCTGCTGGTCGGCTTCGACGTGCCGGCCCGCCTCCAGCGCGCGGCCGACCTGCGGCATCCCGCAGCAACCGCAAAACCCGTAACAGCCGAAGCCTCGGCAAGTGAGAAGGTCTGATGTTCCACGGAGTCGTCCCTCCCCTGTGCACCCCGCTGACCGAGGACGGGGAGGTGGACACCGCCTCGCTCGAACGCCTCACCGGCTTCCTGCTCGACGCCGGCGTGCACGGCCTGTTCGTCGGCGGCTCCACCGGTGAGATCGCCCAGCTGACCGACGCGGCACGGGACACCGCGCTGCGCACGGTCGTCGCCACCGCCGCGGGCCAGGTCCCGGTGCTGGCCGGCGCGATCGACACCGGCACCCGGCGGGTGCTCGAACACGCCAGGCGGGCACAGGCGCTGGGCGCCGACGCGGCCGTGGTGACGGCGCCCTTCTACGTCGGCGTCGGCGAGCCCGAGGTCAGGGCGCACTACGAACTACTGCACGCGGGGCTCGACCTGCCCGTGGTCGCCTACGACATCCCCTCGAACGTGGGCTACAAGCTCCCCGCGGCACTGCTCGGCGAGCTGGCGCGGGCCAAGGTGATCGCCGCGGTCAAGGACTCCTCCGGCGATCTGGAGGGCTTCCAGCGGGTGATGGACAGCGCGGCGGGCAGCGGGGCGGGCTGCCTCACCGGGTCGGAGACCCTGGCGGATCTGGCGATGGCGCGCGGCGCCGACGGCATCGTGCCAGGACTCGGCAATGTCGACCCGCACGGCTACGTAAGGCTCTACGAGGCCGCGCGCCGCGGCGACACCGCCGCCGCCCAGGCCGAACAGCGGCGGCTGACCGAGCTGTTCGGCATCATCGAGGTCGCGGACCGCGGCAGGATCGGCCGGATGTCGGGTGCGCTGGGCGCTTTCAAGGCGGCGCTGGTCGCCCGCGGGGTGATCCGGCACGCGTACACCCAGGCGCCGCTGCTGCCGCTCACGGACGCCGAGTCGCGGGCCGTGGCGGACCGGATCGCCGCGGCGGGGCTGGCCCGCGTCGAGTAGCCGGCACGGCAGGAACGTCCCCCCACTTGTCCGCGGCGCACATGCGCCGCGGACAAGATTTTCCTGAACGCTTCCCTCCGGGACGTGATTCAGGTCACAATTGATTGACCGTCAGTGAAACCTCCGCGCAACATTGCGGAAACCACTCCTCCGACGAGGGGCCATGGAGGGGCCGTTCTGTAAACGATTACAGTTTGCCGCCGGACGACGAGGGGACGACTATGACGACTTCGGGCGGACCGCCCACCGTGGAGACCATCGCCGCACGCGCAGGAGTGTCCACCGCCTCGGTTTCCCGTGTTCTCAATGGTCACGGGGCTCGCCCCGACACCGTCCTGCGGGTCGAGCGGGCGGCGGCCGAACTGGGCTACGTGCCCAACGGGGTGGCCAGATCCCTCAAGGGCGGTCGTACCAGGCAACTGACCTTCGCCATGCCCGATGTGGGCAATCCGGCCTATGTCTCGATGGTCCGGCAGATACAGGCCGTCACCAAACCGCTGGGCTACCGGCTGCTGCTGCACTCCACCGACGCCGTCGCCGAGGACGAGCTGGACGTGGTGCGCAGCCTCGCCGACCGGACGAGCGACGGGCTGATCCTGTGCCCGATCCGGGTCACCGACGCCCATCGTGAGGTGCTGGCGCACACCGCGCGCCCGGTCGTGGTCATCGGCTCGCTGCCCGAGCCTGCGCCCGTGGACAGCGTGCGCGCCGACTCCGTGTCGGGCACCGTGCTCGCGGTACGGCACCTGCTGGAGCGCGGCCGCCGGCGCATCGCCTTCGTCAACGGCCCCGCCGACACCGTGCCGGGGCGCAACCGCAGGACCGGCTACGAAGCGGCACTGCGCGAGGCCGGCCTCGTACCGGACCCCGCGCACACCGTCACCACCGACTTCGGCATCGAGGCCGGCGCCCTGGCCGCACACCGGCTGCTCGACGCGCACCCCGGCATCGACAGCGTCTTCTGCGCCAACGACCAGCTCGCGCTCGGCGCCGCCCACGCCGCACACGACCGCGGGCTGCGCATACCCGACGACCTCGCGGTGGTCGGGATGGACGACAGCGAGCTGGCGAGGGCGGGCCACCCGGCGCTGACCAGCGTGGACCTGGGCTCCGCGGAGAGGGGGCGGCTGGCGGCCGAAATGCTGGTCGCCCGGCTCGACGGCGGCCGCCACCGGGTGCGCTGCGAGACCGTGCCACCCCGCCTGGTGGTCCGCGAGTCCACCGCGGGTACGCGGGCAGCCGGCCGCTCAGGCCTCCTTGCGGGTGCCGGTCACGTCGCGGCCACCGCGGTGAGGGCGTCATGAGCGCTGCCACAGCCACCCAGCCGCGGCCGGGCGCCGGCAATCCCCCACCGCGTACGGCTGCCGCCCGCCGCCGGATGCTCGGCCTGGACCGGGACGCCTGGTTCCTGCTGCTGCCGGCGCTGATACCCGTGCTGGTGCTCAGCGTCGGACCGCTGCTGTACGGCGTGTCGCTGGCCTTCACCGACGCGCAGTCGGGTGTCACCCGGTCCACGTCCTTCACCGGCGTGGACAACTTCGCCGATCTGCGGCTCGATTCGCTGTTCTGGGACTCGTTCAGGATCGGCCTGATCTGGGCGGTCTGCGTCACCGCGCTCCAACTGCTGCTCGCGCTCGGCCTCGCGGTGCTGCTCGACCAGAATCTGCGCTTCCGCTGGCTGGCCCGCACGCTGGCGCTGGTGCCGTGGGCGATGCCCGAGGTCGTGGTCGGCATCATGTGGCGGCTGGTCTACAACCCGGACGCGGGCATCCTCAACAACACCCTGCGCCACATGCATCTGACGTCGGGCCACACGGACTGGCTGTCCAGCCTGTCGCTCGCGCTGCCCGCGGTGATCGTGGTGGGCGTCTGGTTCGGCATGCCGCAGACCACCGTGGTGCTGCTGGCCGGCCTGCAGAACGTACCGCTGGAGCTGCACGAGGCGGCCGCCATCGACGGGGCCGGCGCCTGGCGCCGCTTCACGAACGTCACCTGGCCGACGCTCAAGCCGGTGGTGCTGTCCATCACCGCGCTCAACTTCATCTGGAATTTCAACTCCTTCGGCCTGGTCTACGTGCTGACCAGCGGAGGGCCCGGCGGCAAGACCCGGCTGCCGACGCTCTTCGCCTACGAGGAGGCCTTCCGCTACGGGCAGTTCGGTTATGCGGCGGCCATGGGCCTGGTGATGGTCGCGGTGATCGCCGTGCTGCTCACCGTCTTCCTGCGCAACCGTCTGAAGGAGGATGACCAGTGAGCGCCACCGTCCCCGCACCGGAACAGGCCGCACCCCAGCCCCTCCCCCGCCCGCTGCCGCGTCCAGGCCGTCGCGGCCTGCGCCGCCGGGCGGGCAGGACCGGGCAGTACGCGGCACTGCTGTGCTATCTGGTCTTCCTCGCCTTCCCGCTGCTGTGGCTGGTGTCGACCGCCTTCAAGTCGCCCAGGGAGCTGGGCTCCGTCGATCCGACGTGGCTGCCGCGGCATCCGACGCTGGGCAATTTCCGCACCGCGCTCGACGAGCAGCCGCTGCTGCACGCGGCGCTCAACAGCCTGCTGGTGGCGGGCGCCGCCGCACTGATCGCGGTGGCCGTCGCGGTACCTGCCGCCTATGCGATGGTGCGGTTCAGGGGCGCGGTCAGCCGCGCCGGCACGGGCTGGATCCTGGTCAGCCAGATGTTCCCGCTGGTGCTGATCATCATCCCGTTGTTCATGGTCCTCAAAAATCTGCACCTGATCGACTCCCGGCCGGGCCTGGTCGTCGTTTACGTGGTGTGGACCCTGCCCTTCGTGCTGTGGATGCTTCAGAGCTACGTCAAAGCGGTGCCGGTGTCGCTGGAGGAGGCCGCCGCGATCGACGGCTGCGGACGGCTGCGGACCCTGCGCAGCGTGGTCCTTCCGCTGCTGGCGCCCGGCCTGGTCGCGACGCTGATGTTCGCCTTCGTCACCGCGTGGAACGAGTTCTTCTTCGCCCTGGTCCTGCTCAAGTCGCCGGAGAAGCAGACGATGTCCGTGATCCTCACCCACTACACCGGTGCCGAGGGCGCCGCGGACCTCGGCCCGCTGGCCGCCGCGTCGCTGCTCGCCACCATCCCCAGCCTGGTCTTCTTCGCGCTGCTCCAAAAGCGCCTGGTGAGCGGGATGCTGTCCGGGGCGGTGAAGGGATGATGCGCCGCCGCAGCCTGCTCACCGGCGCCGCGACGACCGCCGCCGCCGCCGGCTCCGCCGCACTGCTGTCCGGCTGCGGCTCGTCGGCGGCGTCCGGCGTGCCCACCCTGGACTTCCTCTCCCTCGCCTGGCAGGAGGAGTCCGTCAAGGCCAACAAGGCACTGGTGGCGCAGTGGAACACCGAGCACCCCGAGGTCCAGGTGCGCTACGTGCAGGGCAGTTGGGACGACGTCCACGACCAGTTGCTCACCTCGTTCGAGGGCGGCGCCGCGCCCGACATCATCCACGACGAGGGCAACGACCTCACCGACTTCGGCTCCGGCGGCTACCTCGCCGACCTGACCCGGCTGCTGCCCGCCGCGACGCGCGCCCGGATCCCCGCGGCCGCCTGGGACATGGCCCGCTTCGATGGCGGGCTGTACGGGGTGCCCTTCCTCCAGGAGCCGCGGGTCCTGATGGCCAACCGAGGCCTGCTGGCCGAGGCGGGCATCGGCCTGCCGGACGCCGCGAAGCCGTGGACGTGGCAGGAGTTCGAGGACGTCACCAAGGAGCTGTCGCACGCCGGCGGCGGCTCGGCGGAGCGCTACGGCGTGGCGTGGCCGATGAGTTCACCGGTGAGCGTGACGCTGAATCTCGCGCTCACCACCGGCGGGCGGATCCTCTACCCCACGGACGACGGGCGAACGGAAGTACGCCTGGACGAGGCCGACTCCGCCTTCGCCGAGCTCGTACGCCGCCAGGTCGGCACCGACGGATCGGCGCCTGCCAGCGCGCTCGGCATGAGCGGCGGCGACGCGCTGCCCGGCTTCTTCGCCGGGCGCTACGCGATGCTGCCGCTCAACCTCTCCTACCGCCAGCAGATACAGCAGCAGGCGCCGGCCCGCTTCGACTGGGTCACCCTGCCGCTGCCGGCCGGCGCCGGCGCCCCGGACGGCGGCCGCGCCCAGGGGGTCAGCCCGCAGACGCTCTCGGTGTCCAAGGACTGCAAGCACCAGGAAGCGGCCGCGGCGTTCATCGACTTCCTGACGCAGACCCCCCACCTGGTGCAGCTGGCCAGGGGCGACTGGATGGCCCCGACCGGCACCGACGCGCTGCACGACCCGTCGATCACCACCGGCAAGCTCGGCTGGAGCACCGGCATGTCGGTGGCAGCCCACCTGGTGGCCTCCCCCGCCCTGGGCCGCCGCGGCTACCCCGAGTGGTCGGACAAGATCGCGACTCCCGCGCTGCAGCAGTTCTACAGCGGCGACATCGGCCTGGACTCGCTGCGCAAGAAGCTGGTGCGCGACGGCAACCGGGTCTTCGACCGGTATCGCGCCTGACCCCGCGGCGCCGGCCGCCTCAGGACCCAGGACCCCATCGGCACATCCGACAGCGACGACGAGGAGCCACCGGCATGCCGGGAACGTCGTACGGCCCGCGACCGCGACCCCCGCCGCGCGAGGGGGGAGCACGGCGGACACGCACACAGCAGGACTCACCAGGAAATGGCACGGCATGAGCACAACTCCCGCCTCACCCGACACCTCGGACCCGTATCCCACCCCGTCGCCCCACAACACCCGCCGGCCCGCCCCCGCCCCCGGCTCACCCCGCGACCACGCGCGCGGCGCGCTCACCGGTCTCGCCGTCGGTGACGCGCTGGGGGCCCCGGCCGAGAACATGAAACCGTCCGCGATCCGCAAACGCTGGGGCCGCATCGAGGACTTCGTCACCGACGACCCGGCCGGCACCGACGACACCGAATACGCGATCCTGTCCGGGCTGCTGCTGGCCAGGCACGGCTCGGCCCTCACCGCAGGGGACGTCGAGACGGCCTGGCACGTCTGGATCGCCGACCGCGACGAAGGCCCCTTCAAGGGCGCCGGTTTCAGCGAGCGCGGCACCCTGGAGAATCTGCGCCGCGGGCTGGCCTCACCGATCACCGCACAGCACCGGCACGCCTGGAGCGACGGGCTGGCGATGCGCGCCGCGCCCTTCGGCGTCTTCGCCGCGGGCAGGCCGGGCGAGGCCGCCCGGCTGGTGGCGATCGACGGCACGGTCAGCCACGAGGGCGAGGGAATCTACGGTGGCCAGGCCGTCGCCGCCGGGGTGGCGGCGGCGATGGGCGGCGGGGACTGCGCCGCCGTCATCACCGCGGCGCTGTCCGTGGTGCCCGAGGACTCGTGGACCGCCCGCTCGCTGCGGCGGGCGGTGACGGTGGCCCGCCGGGTCAGGCTGGACACCGATCTGACCGTGCTCGACCGGGAGCGGGCGCTGCGCTCCGCGGTCGTCATCGGCGGCTACCCGTGGACCGACCTGGCGCCCGAGGCGGTGGGGCTGGCGTTCGGCGCGTTCGCCCTGGCGGCGGGCGACTTCACCGGCTCGGTCCTCACGGCGGTGAACATGGGAAGGGACGCCGACACCACCGCCGCGGTCGCGGGCGCGCTCGCCGGGACGCTCGGCGGCTGGTCGGCCATCCCGGCGCGCTGGTCGCGGGCCGTCGCCGCGGTGCGCGGCAGCTGCCTGCCCGCGATGGCCGGCTACCACGTCCACGACATCGCCGACCTGCTCTCCCCCGACGGGGCCCGGCACAGCGCCGCCGGCCGGGCAGCCTCATGACCCGCCGCCCCTGCCCCGCTCCTTCCGCCGCCACTGCCGCCACCGTCCCCGCCGACGCGCCGGCGGAAGACCGCCCGCCCCGGCCGGCCCGCCGGGACCCCGCGTCCCGGAGCAATGTCCGGAGCGGAGCCGACCGGCGGCCGCCGGCGCCCGCGGTTGCCGCGGCTCCGGCGGCCGTGCCCGGCGGCGAGGCGCGTTCGCGGGTGGAGGGTCTGCTGCTGGGCCTGGCGGCCGGCGACGCCGCCGGGTGGCCCGCGGCACGCCACAGGGCGGCACGGATGCCCGAGTGGACCCGCCGCCTGACCCGGGAACTCGACACCTTCGCCGAGCAGAACGAGACGACCACCCTGCCGGTGCCGATCGCCCTCAACCAGCCGCCGGAGCCGCTGCGGCTCGGCCCTTCCGACGACGCGGAATGGGCCGCCTTCACCGCCGAGGCGGTGCTCACCTCGCGCGGGGCGCTGCTCAGCGACTCCACCCGCGACCGGCGGGTGCGGGCCGCGGTGGACCTGGCGTGGATGTCGCTGGCCGCCGAGATCTCGGCCGCTGCCGCCCGCGCCCCCGAGGTGGAGTCCGCGGTGATCCCGCTGCGGGCGAGGATCTCGGTACGCGCGGGGCTCGGCAATCTCGCCACCGGCCTGCGCCCGCCCGCCACCGGGCACGACAACCCGCACTTCTTCGACGACGCCGCCTGCGGGCGGGCCTGCGTGCTGGCGGTCGTCCACCCGGGCGACCCGGCGGCCGCGGCGGACCTCGCAGAATACGACGCGCGCTACACCCAGGACGAGGACGGGGTGCACGGCGCCCGCGCGATGGCGGCCGCCGTCGCGCTCGCGCTGGCGGGCGCCCCGACGGCGGACTGCGTGGCGGCGGCACTGCACGAGTTGCCGCCGGGCTCCGAGATCGCGCGCAACGCGCAGCACGCCGTCGCCCTCGCCCGGTCCGCCCGCGCGGCCGACGACCGCGACCACGGGCAGGCGTTCGGCCTGATCCCGCTGCTCGAACACCAGATCATCGACCACGTCTACAGCTACGGCATCGCCGCCGCCGACACCGTGCCGGTCGCCCTCGCCCTGGTGCTGGCCAGTGACGGCGCCGTGGCGGAGGCGGTGCCCGCCGCCGCCTGCCTGTCGCGGGTCGCGGACTCCGCACCCGCGCTGGCGGGCGCGCTGGCCGGCGCGCTCGGCGGAGCCGGCGCCCTGCCCGCCTCCTGGCGGGCCGCGTGCAGGACCCTGGCCGGCTGCGCGCTGCCGCACCTCGCCGGCCTCGACCTCGTGGAACTGGCCGGGCGGCTGGCCGCCGTCGAGCCGGCCGTCCCCGCTCAGGAAGGACTCGGAATCCATGAATCTGACGCTTGAGGACCGCATCGCCGGTTGCCTGGTCGGCGCCGCCGTCGGCGACGCCCTCGGCGGCCCGGTCGAGGGCTGGACGCCTGAGCAGATCGCCGAGCGGCACGGCGGCTGGGTACGCGGCGTCGTCGGCCCGTTCCACGAGGACTGGCGCACCGCGCGCCCCATCGCCCCCTACCACAAGGGCGATGGCCACGTCACCGACGACACCCTGATGACGCAGGCACTGGTCCGGGTGTACGCCAAGGTCCGCGACCACCTGGACGCATACGACATCGCCGAGCACCTGGTGCCCGACCTGATCACCACACCCCGCTGGATCCCGGAGCTGGAGGCGGAGGCGCTGCCGTTGCAGCGGATCTTCCTGGCCGAGAAGTGGATCGTGGCCCGGCTGCACTACGGGCACGTGGACCCCCGGGAGGCGGGCGCCGGGAACATCGTCAACTGCGGCGCGGCGATGTACATGGCCCCGGTGGGGGTGGTCAACGCGGGCAATCCCGCGGCTGCCTACACGGAGGCTCTGGAGGTCGCGGCGCCGCACCAGTCCTCTTACGGGCGGGAGGCAGCCGGGGTCTTCGCCGCCGCCGTGGCGGCCGCCTTCCTCCCCGGTGCGACCGCGGGCGGCGTGGTGGAGCAGGCGCTCGGGCTGGCGAAGGACGGTACCCGGGCCGCCATCGAGGCGGTGTGCGAGCGCGCGTCCTCCTACGACGACTGGGAGGAGGCGCTCGGTCCGCTGCGGGATGCCGTCGCGCCCTTCGACACGGTCGGGCCGCGCTACCGGGAGCCGTCGCTCGGCGCCAGGCGGCCGTCCCGGCTGCACGCCATCGAGGAGCTGCCCATCGCCCTCGGCATGCTGCTGGTCGGCGGCGGTGCCTACGAGCCCGCGGTGCTCGGCTCGGTGAACTACGGCCGGGACTGCGACTCGATCGCCACGATGAGCGGGGCGATCGCCGGCGTGCTCGGCGGCACCCGGGGGGTGCCCGCCGCCTGGAGCGGGGAGGTCGGGCAGGCCAGCAGGCTCGACCTGTACGGTCCCGCCGCGGAACTGTCCGCCGTCACCCGGGAGATCTTCGCCCGGGACACCGAGCGCCGCCGGGCCCACGAGGCGGCCTTCACGGCTCTGGCGGGCCTGTGACGGCGCCGCCGGTGGCGCAGGTGCGGCTGACCTGGGTCCAGCCGGAGGACCTGCTCGGCCATGAGCTGCGGCAGGCCGCGCAGGACGGCCGCGACCCCGCCGATGTCCGCCGCCGCTGGCTCGCGGCGGGCGGCCACCTCGCCCCGGACCGCGAGGGCGCCTCCCCCGGTCCCACCGCCCCGGGCCTGCGCGCCCTGGCGGAAGCCCTGCTGGACGAACTCGCCGGCATGCCCTGCCCGGCGGCACCCGCGGAACCGACCGCCCTGGCTGCCATCCACGCGGCGTCCCCCGCGTGGTCCGCCGCCACCACCGCGGACCGGGAGGACGCGGCCGGCCCGCCCACCGCGGCTCGGCAGGACCCGGACACGGCCCCCACCCGGGACCCGTCCCGGGACGCGGCGGCCGCGCCCGGAGCGGAAGCGCCGGTGGCCGCGCGCCCCGCGGGGGCCGGCCGCGGGGAAGGCGGGGCGCGGGAGCGGCTGGCGGACCGGCTGGAAGCCGGGTGGCTCGGGCGGGCCGCCGGGTGCCTGCTGGGGAAGCCGGTGGAGAAGCTGACGCTCGGCGGTATCCGGGAGATCTCGGCCGGAACGGGCAACTGGCCGCTGGACACCTGGTTCAGCGAGGTGGGGCTGGATCCCGAGGTCGCCGCAAGGCATCCGTGGAACCGCCGCAGCAGGTCCACCTCGCTGGCCGAGAACATCAGCGGGATGCCGGAGGACGACGACCTCAACTACCCGCTGCTCGCGCTGCTGCTGCTGGAGGCCGAAGGCCACGGCTTCCGCACCGCCGACGTGGCGCGGCTGTGGCTGGCGGAAGTCCCGGCGGGGCGCACCTTCACCGCCGAGCGGGTCGCGTACCGCAATCTGCTGGACGGGGTCGAACCGCCGCACACCGCCACCCGGCGCAATCCGTTCCGCGAGTGGATCGGTGCCCTCATCCGGGCCGACGTGTACGGCTGGACGCACCCGGGCGACCCGGTCGCCGCCGCGGACGAGGCGTGGCGGGACGCCGTACTGACCCACACCGCGAACGGGGTCTACGGAGCGATGTTCGCCGCGGCGGTGATCGCCCGGGCGGCGGGCGGCGGGACGGACGTCCACGGCTGCCTGGCCGCCGGGCTCGAAGTGGTGCCCGCCGGCTCGCGGCTGGCGCGGGCGGTGCGGTTCGGTGTCGCGGCGGCCCGCGCGGAGCCGACCGGGACCCGCGAGGGCTTCGCGGATGTGGTGGACGCCCTGCACACCGAGTACGGCGACCACCACTGGGTGCACGTCCTGCCCAACGCGGCGCTGCTCGCCGCGGCGCTCACCCATGCGGAGGGCGACTTCACCGGCTCCATCACCCGTGCGGTGTCCGGGGGTTGGGACACCGACTCGAACGGGGCCACGGCGGGTTCCGTCGCCGGGCTGCTCGCGGGTTCGCCGTCCGGGCTGCCCGGGCGGTGGACCGACCCGCTGAAGAACAGGCTGTCGACCACGGTCGGCGGCCTCGACGGCATCGGCTTCGACACGCTCGCCCGGCGGACCGCCGCAGTCGCGGTCCTCCCGCAGGAAGGCAGTTCATGACCGCACCACCCGCACCCCAGGCCGGGATCGCCGTCCTGGGCAGCGCCAACATGGACCTGGTCGCGTACGTGCGGGCCGCTCCGGCCCGCGGTGAGACCGTCACCGGGGAGTCGTTCCGCACGGTCGCCGGCGGCAAGGGCGCCAACCAGGCGATCGCCGCCGCACGGGCGGGCGGCGCGGTGGCGATGATCGGCGCGGTCGGCGACGACGGCTTCGGGCGGCAGTTGCGTGCCGCGCTGGACGAGGCCGGCGTCGCCACCGCGCGGCTGCGTACGGCCCGTGGCCCCAGCGGCATCGCGCAGATCGTGGTCGACGGCGAAGGGCACAACGCGATCGTGGTGGTGCCGGGCGCCAACGGCACGGTGACCGGGCTGACGTCGCAGGACGAGGCCGTGATCGGCGCGGCCGGCGCGCTGCTGCTGCAGCTCGAACTCCCGCTGGCCGGTGTGCTCGCGGGCGCCAGGGCGGCCAGGGCGCACGGCGTGCGTACCGTGCTCACCCCCGCCCCTGCGCAGCCGCTGCCGGACGAACTGCTCTCCCTCATCGACCTGCTGGTGCCGAACGAGCACGAGGCCGCCGCGCTGAGCGGCGAGCGCGATCCGCACGCGGCGGCCCGCGCCTTGCTGGACGCGGTGCCTGAGGTGGTGGTCACGATGGGCGCCGCGGGCTGCCTGTACGCGGTACGCGGCCGGGAGCCGCTGGCCGTGCCCGCGCTGGCCGCCGATGCGGTCGACACCACCGCGGCGGGCGACACCTTCGTCGGCGCGCTCGCGGTGGCGCTCGGCGAGGGCCGGGCGCCGGCCGACGCGCTCGGCTGGGCGACCGCCGCCTCGGCGCTGTCCGTCGAACGCCCCGGCGCCTCCTCTTCCATGCCGGCACGCGCGCAGATCGACGCCCGTGCGGCAGCGGCGCGCCGCGATCCGTGAGCGCGCCCGCCCCGCGAACATCGGGACAGCCAAACACGGAGCACCGAACACCGAAACACCGACAGACCGGAACAGAGGTACCACCCATGCACCATCCGCCTCCGCAGGAAGCGGCCCCCGCCACCACCCCGCAGGATCCCGCGACGGGCCCCGAGAACCCCGGGCGGGCAGCGGGCCCGCTGTCCGGGATGCGGGTGATCGACCTGGCGACCCTCTTCGCAGGACCCGGCGCCGCCACCCTGCTCGGCGACTTCGGCGCCGACGTGATCAAGGTCGAACACCCGCGCAAGCCGGACCCGTCCAGGGGCCACGGCCCGGGGAAGAACGGCGTCGGCCTGTGGTGGAAGCACCTCGGGCGCAACAAGCGCAATGTCACCGTCGACCTGTCCACGCCCGGCGGCCGCGAGGTGCTGCTCAAACTGGCCGCCTCCGCCGACGTGGTGATCGAGAACTTCCGGCCGGGCACCCTGGAGAAGTGGGGCCTGGGCTGGGAGGAGCTGTCGGCGGCGAACCCGCGGCTGGTGCTGGCCCGGGTCACCGCCTTCGGCCAGTTCGGCCCCTACGCGCGCAGGCCGGGCTTCGGCACCCTCGCCGAGGCGATGAGCGGCTTCGCCGCGACCACCGGCGAGCCGGAAGGGCCGCCGACATTGCCGCCGTTCGGCCTGGCGGACGCGGTGGCGGGGCTGGCGACCGCGTACGCGGTGATGGCCGCGCTCGCGGGCCGGGACCGTACGGGGGCCGGGCAGGTGGTGGACATGGCGATCATCGAGCCGATGCTCGCGGTCCTCGGCCCGCAGCTGATCTGGTACGACCAGCTCGGCTACGTGCAGCCCCGGATGGGCAACCGCTCCGCCAACAACGCGCCGCGCAACACGTATCGCACGGCGGACGGCAGCTGGCTCGCGGTGTCGTCGTCCGCGCAGTCGGTGGCCGAGCGGGTGCTCCGGCTGGTCGGCCACCCGGAGTTCGTCGACGAGCCGTGGTTCGCGACCGGCACGGGGCGGGCGGCGCACGCCGAGGAGATCGACAAGGTGGTCGGCGACTGGATCGCCCGGCACGACCGGGATGAGGTGGTGGCCGCGTTCGAGTCGGCGCAGGCCGCGGTCGCCCCGGTCTACGACGTGCGCGACGTGGTCGCCGACCCCCAGTTCCGCGCGCTGGGCACGGTGGCGCGGGTCGAGGACGAGGACTTGGGCCCGCTGCGGATGCAGAACGTGCTCTTCCGGCTGTCCGACACCCCCGGCGCCATCCGCTGGACCGGCCGCCCGCACGGAGCCGACACCGCGGAGGTGCTGGCCGAACTCGGCCTGACCACACCGCAGATCGCGGCGCTCCGCGCGGAGGGCGCGCTGTGAGCCCCGACGTCCGCACCACCGCCGCGGGTTCCGTGCCCGCGCCCGGCGGTGAGCCGCGGGCCTCGGCGGGACGCCCCGCCGGGATCGCCCTGACCTGGCTTTACGCGCCGGGGGACCGTCCCCACATGGTGGCCAAGGCGCTGCGTTCCGGGGCGGATGTGGTGCTGGTCGACCTGGAGGACGCGGTCAGGTCGGAGCGCAAGGAGTACGCGAGGGCCGCGACGGCCGAACTGCTGGCGCAGCCTGCTCCCGGGCCTGCCGCCGTCCACGTCCGGGTGAACGCGCTGGACGGCCCGCTGCTGGCCGCGGACCTGGCGGCGCTCGGCGGGCTGCCCGGCCTGTGCGGCCTGCGGCTGCCGAAGGTCGGCACACCGGCGGATGTCGGCCGGGTGGTGCGGATCATGCGCGACGCGGGCGGCGTGCCCGGCCTGTACCCGCTGCTGGAGTCGGCGCTGGGTGTGGAGAACGCCTTCGCGGTCGCGTCGGCCGACCCGGCGGTGCGGGGCATCGCCCTGGGCGAGGCGGACCTGCGCGCGGACCTCGGGCTCGCGGACGAGGACGCGCTGGTGTGGCCCCGGGTGCGGCTGGTGGTCGCGGCCAGGGCGGCGGGGCTGGCGCCGCCGGTCCAGTCGGTCTACCCGGACGTCCGCGACCTGGCCGGGCTCGCCGCCTCCTGCCGTCGGGGGCGGGCGCTGGGCTTCCTCGGCCGGGCGGCGATCCACCCGCGCCAGTTGCCGGTCATCGAGCGGGCGTATCTGCCGTCGGCGCCGGAGATCGCCGCGGCCCGGGAGACGGTGGCGGCGGCAGACGCGTCCCCGGGGGCGCTGGCCCTGCCGGACGGGCGCTTCGTCGACCCGGCGGTGGTCGCGGGCGCCCTGCGGGTGCTGGCGCTCGCCTCGAGGGCGGAGGCGACGGGCTGACCGTGCTCCGCGCCACGGCCCGTGGTCGTGCCGCGGTGCGGGCTCGCTACGATCGGCGCGGAGCGTCCCCGGCCGAGGAGTCCCGTGTGAGCAGTGAGGCGTTCTACCGGAGTCTGGGCGGCGGGCGGTACGAGAGCGGCCCTGCGACCGCGGGTCCCTGGAGTCCCGGGACGCAGCACGCCGGCCCGCCGTCCGCGCTGGTCGGCCGGGCGATGGAGCGCCACGAGGCCAGACCGGGAATGCGCGTGGCGCGGGTGACGGTCGACCTGCCGCGCCCGGTGCCGGTCGGGCCCCTCGACGTGGAGGTGACCACGATACGCAGCGGCGCTCGCAGCGAGCTGCTGGAGGGCCGGATCAGCTCGGACGGCAGGACCGTACTGCTGGCCAGGGCGTGGCGGCTGGTGGCCGCCCCCGACGACACCCCGGACCTGAGCCCGCTGCCGCCGGTGCCTGCGCTGCCGGGCCCGCAACCGCCGCAGACGATGACGGGGGCCTACCTGGACGGCTACGTCTCGGCGATGGAGTGGCGCTTCCCGCCGGGCGCCCCGGGGGCTCAGGAGCCGGGCTTCGACACCCCGGGTCCCGGCACGGCCTGGACGCGGCAGCGGGTCCCGCTGGTGGCGGGTGAGGCGGACACCCCGCTGACCCGGACGCTGACGGCGGCGGACAGCAGCTGGGCGGTCGCCTTCGAGCTCGACCACCGCCGCGGCCTGGTCATCAACACCGACGTCACACTGGTGCTGCACCGCGACCCCGTCGGCGAGTGGCTGTGCCTGCGGTCCGCGACCGCGGCGGCCGGTGGCGGTTCGGGCCTGGCACACGGCGAGTTGCACGACGGCACCGGGGAGTGCGGGCGGATCCTGCAGACGCTGCTGGTCGCGGGACGCTGAGGGCGCGGGGACCGCGGTACGCCGAGCCTTTCCGTTTTGGGGCGATTTGTCCGCCATAATCGCGGGCAGGAGCAGTCCGGCAGCACCGTCCGCAACACGGCATCCGGCGATACGACAAAGGGTGGACCCATGGCCTCCGCAGACCAGTCGGCGCGAAACAGCAAGGGACCCGGCGGCGGGACACCGCCGGGCACGGCGCAGATCGGGGTGACGGGCCTGGCCGTGATGGGCCGCAACCTCGCCCGCAACCTCGCCAGGAACGGCTACGCGACCGCGGTCCACAACCGCACCGCCGCCCGTACCCGGTCACTGGTCGAGGAGTTCGGCGACGAGGGCACCTTCGTGCCGTCCGAGAGCGCCGAGGACTTCGTGGCCTCCCTTGAACGGCCCCGGCGGATCATCGTCATGGTCAAGGCCGGCGATCCGACCGACGCGGTGATCGCGGAGTTCGCGCCGCTGCTCGAAGCCGGCGACATCATCGTGGACGCGGGCAACGCGCACTTCGCCGACACCCGGCGCCGGGAGAAGGAGCTGCGCGAGCGCGGCATCCACTTCGTCGGCACCGGCGTGTCGGGCGGCGAGGAGGGCGCGCTGCACGGCCCGAGCATCATGCCGGGCGGCTCCGCCGAGTCCTACCAGGCACTCGCGCCGATGCTGGAGGCCATCGCGGCGAAGGCCGACGACGGCACACCGTGCGTGACGCACATCGGCCCCGACGGAGCCGGGCACTTCGTGAAGATGGTGCACAACGGCATCGAGTACGCCGACATGCAGCTCATCGCCGAGTCCTACGACCTGCTGCGGCAGGCGCTCGACCTGCCGCCCGACCGGATCGCGGAGGTCTTCCGCGGCTGGAACGAGGGGCGTCTGGACTCGTACCTCATCGAGATCACCGCGCAGGTGCTGGCGCACGACGACGCCGAGACCGGCAAGCCCTTCGTGGACGTCGTGCTGGACCAGGCGGAGCAGAAGGGCACCGGTCGGTGGACGGTGCAGACCGCCCTCGACCTCGGGGTCCCGGTCAGCGGCATCGCCGAGGCAGTCTTCGCCCGCGCCGTCTCCGGCCACGCCGCCCTGCGGGAGGCCGCGCGCGACCTGCCGGGACCGACGCCGACGCTCCTGGACAGCGCCGCCCACGACCGCTTCGCGGACGACGTCGAGCAGGCGCTGTACGCGTCGAAGATCGTCGCCTACGCGCAGGGCTTCCACCAGATCGCGGCCGGCAGCGCCGAATACGGCTGGGACATCGACCAGGGCCGCGTCGCGGCGATCTGGCGGGCCGGATGCATCATCAGGGCCGCGTTCCTCGACCGCATCAGGGCGGCGTTCGACGCCAGGGGAGACCTTCCGACGCTGCTCATCGACGAGCACTTCGAGGAGGCGCTGCGGGGCGCGCAGAGCGCGTGGCGGCGGGTCGTGAGCACGGCCGCCGAGCTGGGCATCCCCACCCCGGGCTTCGCGGCCGCGCTGGCCTACTACGACAGCCTGCGGGCACAACGGCTGCCCGCCGCACTCGTGCAGGGCCAGCGGGACTACTTCGGCGCCCACACCTACCGTCGCGCCGACCGCCCCGGCACCTTCCACACGCTCTGGGCCGAGCCGTCGCGCCGCGAGGTCTCCCCCTCCTGAGCCCCAGGCGGCGGCTTCTCCGGGCGACGGGCCGGCCGTACGGCTCCCGCGCCCTGGAAGGTGCTCGCCTTCCGGCGATCGGCAGGCACCGGGGGCGCGCAGAACCGCGCCCCCGGCCGCCCCCACGGTCCTACGCCGGCCGGCGGCCGACCCCGCCCCCCGTACCTGCCTACGGCCGGGTGAGCATGCGCCACCCCGGCGCGTAGTTGCCGTGCAGGATGAGGGACGCCGCCCCCACCGCCCCCACGGCCTCGCCGATCACGCTCTGCTCGACGCTGATGCGCCGGATCACCCGGGCCACCGACGTCGCGTTGACGGCCGCGTCGATCTCCTCGCACAGGATCGGCTCGATACCGCGTACCGCCTCGCCGCCGAGGACGACGCGGCTGACGTCGAGGAGGGCGACCGCACCCCTCGCGGCCTGGCCGAAGCGGCGGCCGGCGCGGCGGACGACATCGACGGCGGCGTCGTCACCGCGGCGGGCGGCCTGGCGCAGGAGTTTCCAGTCCCGGTGCACGCCCTCCGCCGCACCCGTCAGCCCGATGCGCCCGGCGGCGGCGTCCCCGTGCCGTTCGAGCAGGTCGCCGATCACGCCCGCGGGGCTGACGTAGGGCCCGACGCAGTTGGTGCTTCCGCAGTCGCAGGTGATGCCGTCGGCGTCGACGGCGAAGTGGCCGAACTCCCCCGCGTTGCCCGAGTCGCCGTGCAGCACGGTGTTGTTGAGGACGATGCCGGCGCCGACCCCGGTGCCGAGGTAGATGAAAAGGAAGCTGCCGGCCCGGTTCTTCCCGCCGATCCAGCGTTCGCCGATGGCAGCCGCGGTGGCGTCGTTGTCCAGTGCGACCGGGGTGCCGGTGGCCGCGCCGAACATCTCCAGCAGCGGGACCCGCCCCCAGCCGGCCAGGTTCGGGGGTGAGACGACGGCGCCGGCCGGGCCGTCGATCGGTCCCGGCGCCGCGATGCCGGTCCCGAGCAGACGGGCCGGGTCGATCCGCGTCCTCGCGGTGAGCCGCTGCGCCGCGCCGGCGACCCGGGCCACGACATCGGCCGGTTCGCCGCCGTCGGGGAGTTTCACGCGGCGGCTGGCCAGCACCTCCCCCGACAGGTCCACGACCACGATCAGCGCCGCGCCCGGGTCGAGTTGGACGCCGACCGCGTAGGCGCCGTCGGCGCGCGGCGAGAGCAGGGTGCGGCGCTTGCCGCCGCTGGAGGGGGCGTAGCCGGATTCGGAGACCAGGCCCGCGTCGAGCAGCCTGCGCACCACGTTGGAGACGGTCTGACTGGTCAGTCCCGTGAGCGGGGCGAGTTCCACCCGGCTCACCGGGCCCGCGGTGCGTATCGCGTCGAGAACGACCGCCTGGTTGTAGCCCCCGACCCGCGGGAGGTTGGTTCCGCCTTGCGTCACCGCGCGTCGCCTCCTGTCATCCGGCCCTGCACGAAGCGGCGTTCGGCCTCGTCCGCGCCGGAAGTTTACATGTCAGGAGCGTTGACTTACTCCATCCATTGGATTTAGCTTCGCCGACAAGCCAAGGCCCGTGCCCTGGCCGATCGTGGGGCGTCCCGGGCGGCGGGTGCCCCTGGCTTCCCGCGCCCCGCGGGCCGACTCGGGCTCACCCTCCGGAGGTTAAGCGTGCGATCGAGACTCTTCGCAGCTGCCGGCGTCACGGTCATGACGACCGTGCTGGCGACAACGATGTCTGGCTGCGGTTCAGGCTCCTCGGGAAGCTCCGGCAAGACGATCAAGGTCGTCTACCAGCAGCAGCTGAACAACAACAACAAGGTGCAGGCCAACTACCTCGCACCGATGGTCAAGGCGTTCGAGAAGGCCAACCCGGGGACCACCGTCAAGCTGGTGCCCATCACGGCCAGCGAGAACGACTACTACACCAAGATGCAGCTGATGATGCGCTCCCCCTCGACGGCGCCCGACCTGGTCTACGAGGACACCGCCACCATCAACACCGACGTGGCCGCCGGCTACCTCAAGCCGCTGGACGGCTACCTGTCCACCTGGCAGGACTGGGGCAAGTACGCCGACGCCTCGAAGACCGCGATGAAGTACGCGCCCGACGGCAAGACCTACGGCGTCCCGGACAACACCGACACCCGCGGCATCTGGTACAACAAGAAGCTCTTCGCCCAGGCCGGCATACCCGTCCCGTGGCAGCCCAAGACCTGGGACGACGTCCTCAGCGCCGCGCGGCTGATCAAGACCAAGGTGCCCGGTGTCACCCCGCTGAACCTCTACACCGGCACCGCGGGCGGCGAGCAGTCCTCGATGCAGGGCTTCGAGATGCTGCTGTACGGCACCCAGGCAGGCAACGACTCGCTGTACGACACCAAGCAGCAGAAGTGGGTGATCGGCAGCAAGGGCTTCAAGGACGCGCTGGACTTCGTCCACACCGTCTACTCCACCGGCCTGGCCCCGTCCGCGCAGAAGGCGCTCGACCCCAACGTCAGCGCCACCATCGGGACCGAGCTGATCCCGCAGGGCAAGCTCGCGATGGACATCGACGGCTCGTGGATGCCGAACAACTGGATCCGCACCGGTGCGAAGCCGTGGCCCGACTGGCAGGCCACGATGGGCATGGCCGCGATGCCCAGCCAGAGCGGCAACGGCACGGGCAAGGTCAGCATGTCGGGCGGCTGGGCGTGGTCGATCCCCGCGAAGGCCAAGAACCCCGATCTGGCCTGGAAGTTCATCCAGTCGCTGGAGACCGAGGCCGCCTCGGCCCAGTGGAACACCGTGAACGCCACCATCCCGGTGCGCTCGGACGTGGCCGCCGACGCCGGCTACCTCAAGTCGCTTCCCACCAACCAGTTCTTCAGCGCGCTGGTGGCGAACACCTTCTACCGGCCCGGCCTGCCCGCCTACACCCAGGTGTCGACCGCCATCCAGAAGGCCATGGAGTCGGTGACCACCGGCCAGGCGTCGGTCGACAAGGCCGCCGCCACCTTCGACAGCGACGTCAAGACCGCGGTCGGCGGCGACAAGACCGTCCAGGGCGCACAGTGACCACCAGTGCCACCAGCGCGGGTCCGCACCTCGGTGCGGGCAAGGGGGCCGGCGGCGACAACCGCCGGCCCTCCGGCCCGGCCGCGTCCCTGACCGCGCTGCTGCGGGGACTGCCGCTGCTGCCGTCGGCGATCCTGCTGGTGGTGTTCCTGGCCGGGCCGATCGCGTACTGCGTCTACTACGCCTTCACCGACATGCAGCTCACCGGCGCCTCGGGGACCCACTTCGTGGGCTTCGACAACTTCACCCGGGCGCTGAAGGACTCCGACTTCAGCAACGCGGTCGAGCTGACCCTGGTCTTCGTCGTGGGCTCGGCCGTCGTCGGGCAGAACACCCTGGGCCTGGCGCTGGCCGTACTGATGGAGAAGGCCTCCAAACCGGTCCGCTCGATCACCAGCACCGTGGTGATCGCCGCCTGGGTGCTGCCGGAGGTGGTCGCGGGCTACCTGATGTACGCGTTCTTCTTCCAGGAGGGCTCGCTCAACGCGATCCTCGACTTCCTGCACCTTCCGCAGCAGAACTGGCTGTACACGCTGCCGATACTGGCGGTCTGCATCGCCAACGTCTGGCGCGGCACGGCCTTCTCCATGCTCGTGTACTCCGCCGCGCTCAACGATGTGCCGCAGGAACTGGTCGAAGCCGCCGAGGTGGACGGGGCGGGCCCGTGGCAGCGGCTGTGGCGGGTCACCCTGCCGGTCATCCGCCGCTCGGTGATGACCAACCTGATGCTGATCACCCTGCAGACGCTCTCGGTGTTCGGCCTCATCTACACCATGACCCGCGGCGGGCCTGGCAACAAGGCCGAGACGCTGCCGATCTTCATGTACCAGCAGGCGTTCCAGAACAGCCTGATCGGCTACGGCACGGCCATCGCGCTGGTCCTGCTCGTGGTCGGCGCGCTGTTCTCCGCCGTGTACATCCGCATGCTGAAGGTGGAGGAGGACTGATGGCCGTCACCGACAGCCCTCGTGCGGTACGGGCCGGCAAGCGACCGGAGGCGGTGACCGCGGGCCGCTCACAGCAGAGCCGGGCCGCCGCTTCCCGGATCGGCGTGAACGCCGTGCTGCTGGTGTTCTCCGTGGCCTATCTGGTGCCGCTGGTGTGGATGCTGCTGGCGTCGGTCAACTCGCACGCGACGTTCGAACTGTCCGTGCCGTCACCGACGTTCGACAACTTCCACCGCGTGCTGAACTACGACACCGTCTACCGGCCGCTGCTCAACGGGCTGCTGCTGTGCGGCGGCGGCACACTGCTGTGCGTGGTGTGCTCGGTGCTGGCCGCCTATCCGCTGTCGCGGTTCAGGTCCCGGCTGCGCAGGCCGTTCCTCTACACCATCCTCTTCAGCACGGGCCTGCCGATCACCGCGGTCATGATCCCCGTCTACAGCATGTTCGTGCGGGTCGAGCTGATCGACTCGATGCCGGGCACCACGCTGTTCCTGGCCGCCTCGGCGCTGCCGTTCGGGATCTGGCTGATGAAGAACTTCATGGACGGCGTCCCCATCGTGCTGGAGGAGGCGGCCAGGATCGACGGCGCCAACTCCATGCAGGTGCTGTGGCGCATCGTGCTGCCGCTGATGTGGCCGGGCGTCATCGTCGTGACGATCTTCACCTTCATCGGGATGTGGGGCAACTTCTTCGTCCCCTTCATCCTGCTGCTCTCCCCCGAGAAGCTGCCCGCGTCGGTGAACGTCTTCACCTTCCTCAGCGCCCACGACCAGACGCAGTACGGCCAGCTCTCGGCGTTCTCGATCATCTACTCCATCCCCGTGGTGATGCTCTATCTCGTACTCGCCCGCAGGCTCGGCGGCGGATTCGCCCTGGGCGGGGCCCTCAAGGGCTGACGCGCCCGCTCGTCCACCGACACTTCACCGACCCGACGGGAAGGCCCCGCCATGCACAATGACCCCACCATCACCGAGGGCCGGCTCGCCCGCGTACTGAACGAGCGCATCCGCCCGGCCGTGCATGCCCGCTCGGTCCCGCTCACCGTCGCGGTCTGGCACGTGCCCGGCGAACCCGCACCCGTGGCGGCAGCGCTGGCCGCGGACTACGGCCCGGCGCAGGTCGGGGACCGCTGGGGGCCGGCCTGGTCGACCAGCTGGTTCAAAATCACCGGCCGGATACCGCAGGAGTGGGCGGGACTGCCCGTGGAGGCGGTGGTGGACCTCGGCTTCGGCACGACCGAGCCCGGGTTCTCCGCGGAGGGCCTGGTCTACCGGCCGGACGGCACCGCGGTGAAGGCGCTCAACCCGCGCAACACCCACCTGCCCGTCACCGCGGCGGCCGCGGGCGGCGAGCGGTTGACGTACTTCGTGGAGGCCGCGGCGAACCCCGTCGTCATGCACTCGGGTCCCGAGCAGCTGACCTTCCACCCCACGCCGGTCGGCGACCGGGCGAGCTGGCTGCACGACGCGGACGCGCCCGCCGGCGAACCGCTCTACCGGCTGCGCCGGATGGACCTGGCCGTCTTCGACGCCGGTGTCTTCGAACTGGTGCAGGACCTCGACGTGCTGGGCCAGTTGATGCACGAGCTGCCGGAGCAGTCCTCCCGGCGCTGGCAGTTGCTGCGGGCCATCGAGCGCGCCCTGGACGCCGTCGACCTCCGGGACATCAGCGGCACCGCCGCGGCGGCGCGGGCGGCGCTCGCCCCCGCGCTGGCCGCGCCCGCGAGCACCGGGGCGCACCGGATCTCGGCGATCGGGCACGCCCACATCGACTCGGCATGGCTGTGGCCGCTGCGCGAGACGGTCCGCAAGGTGGCGCGCACCGTCTCCAACGTCACCCAGCTCATGGACGACCACCCCGGCTTCCGCTTCGTGATGTCGCAGGCGCAGCAGCTGGCCTGGCTCAAGGAGCACCGGCCCGAGGTCTACGCCCGCGCCCAGGAGAAGGCCAAGACCGGGCAGTTCCTGCCCGCCGGAAGCCTGTGGGTCGAGCCCGACACCAACATCACCGGCGGTGAGTCGCTGGTACGCCAGTTCGTCCACGGCAAGCGCTTCTACCTGGAGGAGTTCGGCGTCGAGACCGAGGAGATGTGGCTGCCGGACACCTTCGGCTACAACGCGGCACTCCCCCAGCTGATGAAACTGGCCGGGGTGCGCTGGTTCCTCACCCAGAAGATCTCCTGGAACACCACCAACAAGTTCCCGCACCACACCTTCTGGTGGGAGGGCATCGACGGCACCAGGATCTTCAGCCACTTCCCGCCGGTCGACACCTACAACAGCGACCTGTCGGGCGCCGAAGTCGCCCACAGCGAGCGCAACTTCCAGGACAAGGCGGGCACCGACCGCTCGCTGATCCCGTTCGGCTACGGCGACGGCGGCGGCGGCCCGACCCGGGAGATGATGGCGCGCGCCGACCGGCTGGCGGACCTGGACGGTTCGCCGCGGGTCGCGGTGGAGGCGCCTGCGGACTTCTTCGCCAAGGCCTTCGCCGACCACCCGGACGCGCCGGTGTGGGTGGGCGAGCTGTACCTGGAGTTCCACCGCGGCACCCTGACCAGCCAGCTCGCCACCAAGCAGGGCAACCGGCGCAGCGAACACCTGCTGCGGGAAGCCGAGTTGTGGGCGGCGACGGCAGCAGCGCGGACCGGTGCCGACTATCCGTACGAGGCGCTCGACCGGCTGTGGAAGACGGTGCTGCTGCACCAGTTCCACGACATCCTGCCGGGCACGTCGATCGCCTGGGTGCACCGGGAGGCGGAGCAGACCTACCGCGAGGTGGCCGCGGAACTGGAGGAGCTGATCGGGGCGGCGCAGCGCGCGCTGGCCGGTCCGCCCGGGCCCGGCGGGGTGGTCTTCAACGCCGCCCCGCACGCGCGCGGCGGCATCCCGGCGCTGGGCGCGGCGCCCAGGACCCGGGAGCCGGCGCGTACCCCGCCGGTGGCCGACGGCGAAGGATTCGTCCTGGACAACGGTCTCGTGCGGGTGGTGGTCGACGGCCGCGGCCTGGTCACCTCCGCGTACGACATCACCGCGGGGCGCGAGGCGCTGGCCCCCGGCGCGGCGGCCAACCTGCTCCAGCTGCACCAGGACTTCCCCAACAAGTGGGACGCCTGGGACATCGACGTCTTCTACCGGAACACGGTGCGCGACCTCACCGAGGCCGACGAGGTGACCGCCGCGGACGGCGGGGTGCGGGTGGTGCGTACGGTCGGCGCGTCACGGATCGTGCAGACCCTGACGCTCGACCAGGGCGCCCGCCGGCTGGACGTGGACACGGTGGTCGACTGGCACGAGCGGGAGAAGCTGCTGAAGGCGGCCTTCCCGCTGGACGTCAGGGCCGCGCACTCCACCGCGGAGATCCCCTTCGGCCAGGTGGAGCGGCCCACGCACACCAACACCAGCTGGGACGCGGCGAAGTTCGAGGTGTGCGCGCACCGCTTCCTGCACGTCGGCGAGCCCGGCTGGGGCGCCGCGCTGGTCAACGACTCGACGTACGGCCACGACATCACCCGTGACGTGCGCCCGGACGGCGGTACGACGACCACGGTGCGGCTCTCGCTGCTGCGCTCGGCCCGCTTCCCCGACCCGGAGGCCGACCAGGGCACCCACCGCCTGCGGTACGCCCTGGTGGTGGGGGTGGAGCCGGCCGACGCGCTGCGCGAGGGCCACCACCTGAACCTGCCCGAGCGGACCGTGCCGGGCAGCGCGGTGGTCGAGCCGCTGGTCGCCGTCGACCGGGACGCAGTGGTGGTCTCGGCGGTCAAGCTGGCCGACGACCGTTCGGGCGATGTCGTGGTACGGCTCTACGAGGCCCACGGCCGCCGGGTGCGCGCGACGCTCACCCCCGGTTTCGCGCTGGGCGGCGCGGTGGTGACCGACCTGCTGGAGCGTCCGCTGCCGGACGACGGCAGCCATGAGGTGGCGGGCTCAGGGGTCCGGCTCACGCTGCGGCCCTTCCAGATCCTCACCCTGCGGCTGACCGCGCGGCAGGGCTGAGGCCCCCGCGCGGAACCGCGTCCGCGGGCATCGCCGGTCGGAGGGGGCCGGCGATGCCCGCGGCCGTTCTCTGCCCCGTCCGATCCGCCGGACGTCCCGCGTCCTGCGCGTCGGACGGTCCTGTGCCGCTCAGCCGCCCAGCTCGCCGGTCAGCGGCACCGCGCGGGACAGGTGGAAGGTGCCGAAGGTGATCAGTGCGATCCCGGCCAGTTCCGGCACGATCCACCAGCCGGTGCGGATGTGCTCGGAGTAGACCAGGACCCCGAGCAGGAGGCTGACGGTCGCGTCACCGAGGGTCAGCGCCGGCTGCGAGGCCGCGATGGACCCCGCCTGGAGGGCGTTCTCCAGCAGGAAGACCGCCGTCACCCCGCACAGCGCGAAGCCGTACGTCTGCCATGCGGCCAGGAAGGCGCCGAAGCCGTCGTCGGAGAAGGTGTTGGCGGCCGACTTCAGCAGGGCGGCGGTCAGCGCGTTGGCCACCGCGGCGCCGAAGCCGAGCAGGGCCGCCCGTGCCGCGCCGGACGGCCGGTGCCTGGCCGACGCCACCGCGACGGCGATCCCCGCCACGCACAGCACGACCGCAGGGATCCAGCGGTACATCGGCGCCTGTTCCGTGCCACCGTCCGGGGCGGCACTGGCCAGCGCCAGCACCAGGCCCGCGACCATGCAGCCGACGGAGATCCAGCCGGACTTGGGCAGCGTGCGGTGCAGCACCGGCAGGGCGATGAGCAGCGCGAAGGGGAGTTCGAGGATGAAGACCGGCTGCGCCAGCGCGAGCGGTCCCGTCACCAGGGCGAGCGCCTGGAAGAGCGCGGCACCGACGACACCGCAGATGCCGAGCACCCACACCGGCTGCTTGACCAGGTCCATCATCAGCCGGGGCCGCAGCGCGTCCTTGGCGGGCACGGCCAGTGCGGCCTTGCGTTGCAGCACCGTCCCGGTCGCGTTGCTCGCCGCCCCGAGGAGCGCGAAGAGCACGCAGAGCACCAGCAGGGTCGGCCTCCGGTGGCGTCGTGGCCCGGCGTCGCGTCAGCGGCCGGGCGAGGAGATCTGTCCGTCCCAGCATCCGCCGAGCCGGCCGCCACACCTGCCATCGGCCGGGCCGACCGGCGCCCCTTCACCCGATCGCGCCAGCGCCCCGGGGGCTTCCCGCCCCCGGGGCGCCCCGTTGCGTGCCCGCGGCGCGCCCGGTCCATGCCGGGGGACGGGCGCGGGCGGGGTCAGGACGCGAAGGCGTCGACTCCGGTCAGCTCGGCCGACAGGGTCCACAGGCGGGCCGCCTCCCCGGGGTCGATCGCGTAGTCGCGGACGCCGCCGCGGGTGCCGTCGGCCGGGGCCGGTTCGGCGATCTCGCAGTCCTCCAGGTACACCCCGCCGAGGCCGTCGAGCGCCGGTGAGGTCGCCGCCCAGACCTGGGTGGCCGCGCCCTCCTGGGTCGACTTGAAGCCGGCCGGGTTCAGCGGCGTGCCGTCCTCGTCGATCCAGCCGCGATCGACCATCTCGGACTTGGGCAGGTGCCGCTGGAGCGGCGTGAGGATGCCGCCGGGGTGCAGCGCGAAGGCGCGGACGCCGCGGTCGCGGGCGAGCGTGTCGAGGTGCCGGGCGAAGAGCACGTTGGCGGTCTTGGCCTGGCCGTAGGCCTGCCACTTGTCGTAACCCTGCTCGAACCCGATGTCGTCCCAGCGGATCGGGGAGTTGTGGTGGCCGCCGGAGGACACCGCCACCACGCGGGCGCCGCCGGGCTCGATCGCCGGCCAGAGCCGGTTGACCAGCGCGAAGTGGCCGAGGTGGTTGGTGGCGAACTGGGCCTCCCAGCCGGGGCCCACCCGGGTCTCGGGGCAGGCCATGACGGCGGCGCTGTTGATGACGATGTCGATGCCGCGGCCGGTGGCGAGGAAGCGGTCGGCGAAGTCGCGGACGCTGTCGAGGTCGGCCAGGTCCAGCTCGTCGACCTCGACCCCCTCGATGCCGGCGAGGGCCTCGGCGGCGACCTCGGGGCGGCGGGCCGGCACCACCACGTGGGCGCCGGCCTTGGCCAGCGACCGGGTGGCCTCCAGGCCGATACCGGAGTAGCCGCCGGTGACGAGCGCGAGCTTTCCGTTCAGGTCGATGCCGCGCAGCACGTCGTCCGCGGTGCTGTGGGCGCCGAAGCCAGAACCGATCGGTTTCTGCGGTGTAGTCATGCCGTCGAGGCTAGGAGCTGAAGTGCGCTCCAACGCAAGTCCGCTTCGGTCAGCGGTGCCGCCTTCGCGTCAGCAGTCCAGCCGCACGGCGGTGACCGACAGTGTGGAAGCGGGGAAGTCCGGCCGCCGCAGCGCGCGCGAGTCGAGGACCGACAGCCGCCAGCCCCCGCGGTCGAAGGAGGCGATCCGCTCCCCCGCGGTCTCGGAGCGCGTGTGCCGGTGCCAGCCGTCACGGCCGAGTGCGGACACCAGGCGGGGGAAATCCTGCGGCACGGTGCCCCACGCGTGCGGCCACCGGGCCTCGCAGACCTCCGGCATGGGCGTGGTGCGTCCCGCGTAGAAGGCCAGGCTGATCATGCTCCGGTCCTGCCGCACCATGCCGAGGCCGGTGAGCACGCCGGCCACGTCCGCCTGGATCTCGCCCTTGTCCATCCGCCCGCTGTCCGGCGCCCCGCCGGACACCGCGGCGGCTCCGTCCGCCGCCATCGGCACCGCGCACACCACCGCGACCGCGGCCACTGCCGCCCACCCCGCCCGCATCCGATCCCCCTCGTCGCCGCGCGTGATCGTTGCGCGCCCGGCGATCATCCCGCACCCCGGGACCGCTGCGCACTGCGGGTCTCGCATCAGGCCACTAGGCTGAACGGCGGACCTGTTCGGAGCGAAACGGGCAGGCCGTGGATGGGGACGGGGATGCCCATGACAGCACCGGACAGCTCACGGCGCGCCGTGCTACTGACCGTCGACGACGACCCGGGAGTCTCCCGCGCGATCGCCCGGGACCTGCGGCGGCGGTACGGCGAGCGCTATCGCGTGGTCCGGGCCGAGTCCGGTGAGTCGGCCCTCGACGCGCTGCGGCAGATGAAGCTGCGCGGCGACCTGGTCGCGGTGATCCTCGCGGACTACCGCATGCCGCAGATGAACGGAATCGAATTCCTCGAGCGGGCCATGGACATCTACCCGGGTGCCCGCCGGATCCTGCTCACCGCCTACGCGGACACCGGCGCCGCGATCGACGCGATCAACGTCATCGACCTGGACCACTACCTGCTCAAGCCGTGGGACCCGCCGGAGGAGAAGCTCTACCCGGTGGTGGACGACCTGCTCGACAGCTGGCTGGCCTCCGACCACCGCCCGGTGCCCGAGACCAAGGTCGTCGGCCACCGCTGGTCGGCCCGCTCGTCCGGGGTCAGGGAATTCCTCGCGCGCAACCAGGTCCCCTACCGCTGGTATCTGTCCGACCAGTCCGAGGGCAGGCGGCTGCTGGAAGCGGCCGGGCACGACGGGATGCGGCTGCCGCTGGTGATCGCGCCCGGCGGCGAGGTGCTCATCGAGCCGTCGGACCAGGACCTGGCCGCGCAGGTCGGCCTGGCGACGACCCCGGCGGAGGAGTTCTACGACCTGGTCGTGATCGGCGCGGGCCCCGCGGGGCTCGGCGCGGCGGTCTACGGCGCCTCCGAGGGCCTGAACACCGTCCTGGTGGAGCGCACCGCGACCGGCGGCCAGGCAGGTCAGAGCGCCAGGATCGAGAACTACCTCGGCTTCCCCGACGGCGTCTCCGGCGCCCAGCTCACCGACCGTGCCCGGCGGCAGGCCACCCGTTTCGGTGCCGAGCTGCTCACGGCGTGCGAGGTCACGGGGCTGGAGGTCAGCGGCCCTGCCCGCACCGTGCGGTTCGCCGACGGCACCTCGGTCTCCGCGCAGAGCGTCATCCTCACCACCGGGGTGGCCTACCGGCTGCTCGACGTGCCGGGGCTGGCCGAGCTGACCGGCCGCGGTGTCTACTACGGCTCGGCGCTGACCGAGGCCGCCGGCTGCGAGGACCAGGACGTCTACATCGTCGGCGGCGCGAATTCGGCGGGCCAGGCCGCGGTCTACCTGTCCAGGGGCGCCAAGTCCGTCACGCTGCTGGTGCGCGGCGCGTCGCTGGAGGCGTCCATGTCGCACTACCTGATCCAGCAGATCACCGCGATACCCACCATCCGGGTCCGCACCAGCACCGTGGTCGCCGCCGCGCACGGCGACGACCACCTCGAAGGCCTGACGCTGCGGGACAGCTCGAACGGCGGCACGGAAATGGTCGACGCGCAGCGGTTGTTCGTCTTCATCGGGGCCGCGCCGCGCACCGACTGGCTGGAAGGGGTGATCCACCGCGACAAGCACGGTTTCGTGATCACCGGACCCGACCTGGCAGCCGAGGGCGAGCGCCCGCCCGGCTGGGAGCCGGACCGGCCCCCGTACCACCTGGAGACCAGCGTGCCCGGGGTCTTCGCCGCGGGTGACGTGCGATCCGAGTCCGCCAAGCGGGTCGCGTCCGCGGTCGGCGAGGGCGCGATGGCCGTGATGCTCGTGCACCGCTATCTGGAGGGGCTGTGATCACCACATGTCCGGAGTGACCGTGACCGGCTCGACGTCGCCCTGCAACCCGGAGGAGCTGCGGTCGCTCTTCCTGTTCGAGCACCTGACGCCCGAGCAGCTGGGCCGGCTGTGCAGTTCCGGCCGGATCGAGACCGCGGAGCCGGGCCCGGTGTACGCCGAGGGCGACCCCGCGACCTGCTTCTACGTCCTGCTCGAGGGCACCGTGGTGACCTCGCGGCAGGTCGGCAACGACGACATCGAGGTGAACCGCACCTCGATGCGGGGGGTGTACGCGGGCGCCTTCCAGGCGTATCTGGGCGACCGGGTGCCGCAGCTGTACACCAACTCGCTGCGGGTCACCGAGCCCTCCCGCTTCTTCGTGCTGGCAGCGGACGAGTTCGCGCAGATCATGCGGGACTGGTTCCCGATGGCCGTACACCTGCTCGAAGGGCTGTTCTTCGGCAACCGCACCTTCCAGCAGGTGGTCAGCCAGCGCGAGCGGCTGCTCGCGCTCGGCTCGCTGTCGGCCGGCCTGACCCACGAGCTGAACAACCCGGCCGCCGCCGCCCTGCGGGCCACCTCGGCGCTGCGCGACCGGGTGGCCGGCATGCGCCACAAGCTCAAGATCCTCACCGGCGGCCCCTACCGGCAGTCCGACCTCGACACGCTGATCAGCGTGCAGGAGCGGGCCGTCGAGCGGATCGCCAAGGCGCAGGACCTGAGCCCGATGGAGGCGTCCGACAAGGAGGACTCGGTCGCCGACTGGCTCGACGACCACGGCATCAGGGGCGGCTGGGACCTCGCACCGGTCTTCGTCCAGGCGGGCCTGGACGAGGAGTGGCTCGAGCAGGTGGCGGCCGCGGTGGACGGCGAGCTGCTGGAGAGCGCGGTGCGGTGGCTGAACTACACCGTGGAGACCGAGCTGCTGATGAACGAGATCGAGGACTCCACGTCCCGGGTCTCCGGCCTCGTCAACGCCGCCCGGCAGTACTCGCAGCTGGACCGGGCGCCCTACCAGGTGGTCGACATCCACGAGCTGCTGGACAGCACCCTGCAGATGCTGGCCGGGAAGATCGGGGCGGAGGTACGGGTGGTCAAGGAGTTCGACCACACGCTGCCGCGCGTCCCGGCCTATCCGGGCGAGCTGAACCAGGTGTGGACGAATCTGATCGACAACGCGGTGTCGGCCATGGACGGGGTGGGCACACTCACCGTGCGCACCTCGCGGGACCACGGCAGGCTTGTGGTGGACTTCCTGGACACCGGTCCCGGGGTCCCGGCGGAGATCCGGCAGCGGATCTTCGAGCCGTTCTTCACCACCAAGCCGGTGGGCCAGGGCACCGGGCTCGGGCTCGACATCTCCTGGCGGATCGTGGTCAACAAGCACCACGGCGACCTGGAGGTCGAGTCGCAGCCGGGCAACACCCGTTTCCGGGTGAGGCTGCCGCTCACCGCCGGTACACCGGAAGCCGAGGAGGCCACGAAATGAGCACGCCACAGACCCCCGGGATCGACCCGGCAGTCCCGCCGAGCGGCGAGGGCTGCACGGAATGCGACAAGGCCGGCGGCTGGTGGCTGCACCTGCGCAGGTGCGCCACCTGCGGGCACGTCGGCTGCTGCGACAGCTCGCCGTCGCAGCACGCCCGCGGGCACGCCGCGGCGACCGGGCACCCGGTGATCAGGACGTACGAACCGGGTGAGAACTGGTTCTGGAACTACGACACGGAGAGTTACGTCGAGGACGGCCCGGAACTGGCGCCGCCGCACAGCCACCCCGCCCACCAGCCCACCCCGGGCCCCGCGGGCCGGGTCCCCGGGGACTGGCAGGCCCATCTGCACTGACGCTTTGTGGAGCGCCCCCGGATGACCACCGCACGAGACCTGCTTTTCGTGGCCATGGACATGCCGTCGACCCGGTCGCTGGAGCGCGGCGACCTGTCGCTGGCGCTGGCCGGGGCCGAGCTGATCGATCTGCTCGGCCTCGGCGTGGCCACGCTCGACGGTGAGTTCGTGCTGCCCACCGGCGGGCAGGAGACCGCAGATCCGCAGCTCGGCCTGGCCGCGGCGGCGCTCGCCCCGGTGGCCGACGGTGAGACCGTCGAGGACTGGCTGTGGCGCAGGGGGCGCGGGCTGCCGGACACGTATCTCGCCGCGTTCGAGGCGGACGGCCTGCTCGGGCGGGAGCAGCGGCGGCGCTTCCTGGTGCTGCGCACCAGCCGGATGGTGCTGGCCGACTCCCCCGGACGGCGGCGCGCGGCGCACCGCTGGGCCGCCGACGAGCCGGTGCTGCTCGCGCTGGCGTCCGCCATCGGCATCTCGGGCCCGCCGCCGGTGCCCGAGCCCCCTCCAGGCCCGGTCGCCACGGTCATCGGCGCGGTGGGGCACGCCGTCGACGAGCTCGCCGCCGAGCGGCGCAGGCGCGAGCGGCGCCTCGACGACGCGCGCCAGACGTACGTCCGCCGCGGTTTCTGATCCCCGCTCCCGCCGGCCCCTGAGCCGAACCGAGGGGTGGCACCGTCAGGCGTCGCGGGAGCGGAGGAGCGCGAGGCCGGTGAGGAGCGCGGCAGCGGACCAGGCGGAGACCACGGCCAGCCCCGGATACGGGCCGATCGGCGGGTCGGAACCCGGGATCGTGGTCTGCACCGCGAGTCCGGCCGTCATGGGACCGATCTGCTGGAGGTGCCGGTACCAGTCCGGGTCGGACACGACCGACGCGAGGATCGGGAAAAGATACAGCAGCCCCAGCACCGCCCCGATCGCCGCGGCGGAATCCCTCACCGCGGTGGCCACGCCCAGGCTGAGCAGCCCGATCAGCACCAGGTAGAGCACCGAGCCGGCCGCGGCCCTGAGCACGGGCCCGTGCGCGGGCGAGAAGCCGGTGAAGCCGTTGCCCGGCAGGATCAGCCGTCCTGCGAGCAGGGAGCCGCCGACGGCGGCGGTGGCGGCGGTGCCCACCAGTGCGGCCACGACGACCGCCTTCGCCGCGAGGACCGCGGCCCTGCGCGGCACCGCGGCGACCGTCGTACGGATCATGCCGGTGCCGTACTCGCCGCTGATCAGCAGGACAGCGAGGACCGCCACCCCGGCCTGGCCGAACCCGACCCCGGTCAGGCTGATCTTCGCCGGATCGCGGGTGCACCCGGTGGCGGGGCAGTGGACGGCCGCGGCCGCGGCGGCGCCCACCGCCGCGGTGAGCACGGCCACCGCCGCGAGCAGCCACAGCAGGCCGGGGAGGGTGCGGACCTTGGTCCACTCGGCGTGCACCGCCTGGCGCAACCCGGTCACGCGTCCCTCCCGCGCAGCAGCACGGCCGCGGCGGCGACCACGGCGGCCGCGTACCCGCACAGCACCGCGAGGCCGGCCCACGGCGCCAGCGGGAAGTAGCCGTCCGCGGGCGTGTAGTCGGCGGTGACCTGCGTGTACCGGTGCAGGCTCTGCTGTACCGCGAAGGCGGCGGCGGGCGTGAGCCGGGTCAGCCAGCGGGAGGGTCCGGCGGGCAGCACCGCGGCCACCGCGAGGATGTACGGCAGCACGATCGCGACGACGACCGCGGTGACGGCGCCGGCGCTGCGCCGCAGGACCGAGCCGAGCGCCAGCGCGAGGACGGCGGTGACCGCGAAGAGCGCGGCCGTCCCGACGATCACCCGTACCTCGGTCGCGAAGGGCACCCGGTGCAGTGGGAAGCCCTTGGACTTCTCCACCGCCCCGACCAGCGGTACGGCGATCACGGCGGCGGCGAGGCCGGTCACGAAGGAGACCGCGCCGATCACGGCGGCCTTCGCGGCCAGCACCCGGCCGCGCCGGGGGCTCGCGGTGAGAGTGGTGCGGATCAGGCCGCGACGGTATTCGGCGGTGACGAACATCGTGGCCACCACGGTCACCACCACCAGCCCCGCGAAAACGCCGACGAGGCTGTTCTCGATGGTCTTGCCGGGTGATCCCCGCCCTGGCACCGCGGGGGCGACATCGCCGCTGCCGGTCAGCGTGTAGGTCCCGCCGGCCTGCCGGTATCCGAGGTCGGAGGCGCCCTGGGCGCCGGGTCCCCGGCCGGTACCGCCGACGAGGTCGCCGCGCCAGCCGCCGCCGGTCGTGCCCCGCAGGGTCAGGGAGTCGAAGGCGGCGGTGGCCTTGCTCGGCCCGCCGTCGCTGCTCGACCCGCCGGGCGAGGTGCTGGTCACGACGTATTCGGGCGAGGTGGCGAAGAGCCCCACCTGGACCGTCGCGGGCAGCTGCGCCAGGTGGGCGGTGCCGATCGCCCGCCAGTGCGTGCCGTCGGCCGAGTCGTAGCCGGTGAGGGTGTCGCCCGTGCGGGTCAGCCGGAGCCAGCGCGGGGACGACGCCGAGACCGCTCCCGGCGAACCGGCCAGGTCGTGGGTGTAGTCGTACTGCATCCGCACCCCGTGGGCACCGGTGAGTGCCACCGCCGCGTAGGCGGAGCCCTGCCCGGTGCCGTCCTTGACGATGACCCCGGCCTTCGCCCAGGGCTGTACTCCGGCCTCCATGCCGGTGGCGGGGCCGGCGCCCGTCTCGGACCTGCCGTCCGGCGCGTACAGGCCGGTCAGCGAGGTGATCCGGGCGGTGATGGCGCCGTCCCCGGTGAGCGACCTGTGCACCAGCGTCATCGAGTCGCGGACCTCCTCGCCGCCTGGACCGGTCAGCGGGGTGTGGTCGCACGCGGCTCCTGCGGGGCCGCTGCACCTCATGCTGCTGCCCGTCGCGCCCAGCAGCCCCACCGCGACGGTGACCAGGCAGGCGACGAGCATGCCGATCACCCAGCCGCGCACGGTCCTGAACTTGGTCCATTCGGCGTGCAGCAGCCGCGGGAAGCCGCCGCGGCCCACGGGTTGCGCCGAGCGGTACGCGGTGGTCGTCACCGGGTGCCTCCCGACTGGAACTCGACGGCGTCACGGGTGAGTTCCATGTACGCCTCCTCCAAGGTGGCCCGGTGCGCGCCGATCTCGGAGAACGGCACGTCGGCCCGGCCGAGCAGGGCCGCGACGCGCTGCGAGGCGATCCCCGACACCGTCAGCGTCTCGGAGCCGGTGGCCGCGACGACGGCGCCGGCCTGGGCGAGCACCGTCATCGCCTGGGCGCGTGCGGTGGTGCGCAGCGTGACCCGGTCGCCCGAGGCCGCCGCGATCAGGTCGGCGACGCTGGTGTCGGCGATGACCCTGCCGCGGCCGACGACCAGCAGGTGATGGGCGGTGTCCTGGAGTTCGCTCATCAGGTGGCTGGACACCAGCACCGCGCGGCCCTCGGCCGCCAGCGAGCGCAGCAGGCCCCGCATCCAGACGATGCCCTCGGGGTCCATGCCGTTGAACGGCTCGTCCATGATCAGCACCGGTGGGTCGCCCAGCAGGGCGGCGGCGATGCCGAGCCGCTGGCGCATGCCGAGCGAGAAGCCGCCGGCCTTGCGCCGGGCCGCGGGCCCCAGGCCGGCGAACTCGACGACCTCGTCGACCCTGCGGGCCGACAGCCCCTGCGAGTGGGCGAGCCACAGCAGGTGGCCGCGGGCGCTGCGGCTGGGTTGCAGGGCCCCGGCGTCCAGCAGCGAGCCCACGTGGCTGAGCGGATTGCGCAGTTCCCGGTAGCGCGCGCCGCCGATCAGGGCGGTGCCCTCGTCGGCCGCGTCGAGGCCGAGTATCACCCGCATCGTGGTGGACTTGCCCGCGCCGTTCGGCCCCACGAACCCGGTGATCCGCCCGGGTGTGACGGTGAACGTCATCCCGTCCAGCGCCGGCGTGGGCCCGAACCGCTTGCGCAGCCCTGAGACTTCGATGGTTGCTTCCATACGCCGAAGGCTAGGGAGGCGGGCGCGCCGGATCGTCCCGCCGTGGAGCGGTCCTTGCCGTCACCACCAGGGGGGACGGAAGGGCCCGGTGTCCCCCCTGGGATGTACGGCGAAGTCCCTGGCCGGGAGGACGCGGTGGGCCGCCGAGGGCGGCCACAATGCTGTGGTGAGGCTGACGGAGAACAGGCGGGTGCGGGAGTTCGCCGCGTCCCCGCACGCTGCCGCGGTGACCGCCGCGCTGCTCGCGGCTGCCGCGGTGACCGAGGCGACCGTGCGGGCCGCCGTGATCGGCGTGTACGGCCAGTCGCTGACGGTGGGCCTGCTCGCGGTCGCCGTGCTGGCCCTGACCACGACGGTCCCGCCGGCTTTCCTCTCCGCCCCCGCGTCCGCCGCGGCGGTCGCGGCGGCCGCCGCCCTGTCCCTCACCGCCTTCCGCACCCTGACGGCGGCGGGCGCGGTGACGCTGGCGCTGAGCCTCCACCAGCTGACCTCCAGCGCCCCAGCGGGCGGTGCCCGCAAGGGGCGCGGGGAGGTGGGCGCCCAGCCGCGCCGGCGCGGGAGACGGGATTCGACCGGCACGGGCACCCCGCGGGGGGCGCGGGGCACCGAGCGTCCGCCCGAGGCGGACCGCGGGCGCGATACCGAGCGAAACCGTGTCGGCCGCGGAATCGGCGATCGCACCCTCCAAGGCCTCGCGCTGGCCCTGCCGTTCACCGCCGTCGCCCTGCTCGACGCCCGGTTGTCCGGCGAGGCCCGCGTCCTGGCGGTGCTCGTCGCGTCCGCGGCCCCGGCCGCCGCGCTGGCAGGGGCAGCCACGGCTGCCAGAGCCGAGGCCCGGGTGCACGGCGCGGCCCGCCGGATCATCGCGCAGAGCCTGCTCGAACACACCGCCCGCGGCGAACGCGCCCGTATAGCCCGCGAGTTGCACGATGTGGTCGCGCACCACATCTCGGTGATCGCGGTCCAGGCGGAGACCGCCCGGCTGACCACCCCCGGTATGCCCGCCGCGGGCGCCGCACGCCTCTCCGAGATCGGTGACACCGCGCGTGCGGGCCTGACCGAGATGCGGCGCCTGCTCGGCGTACTGCGGCAGGATGCCGAGGTGGCGACCGCGGAGCGGCGCCCGCAGCCGGGGCTCCAGCAGCTCAACGAGCTGCTCGACGAGGCCAGGTGCGCATCCGGCGCCGGGGTCCGGCTGATCGTGTCGGGCCCGGCCACCGCACTGGACCCGGGCGTCGAGCTGGCCGCCTTCCGCATCGTCCAGGAAGCCCTGACCAACGTACGGCGGCATGCCCGCGGCGCGGCGGTCGACGTCGAACTCCACTACACGGCAGAGTCCCTGAGGCTGCGGGTCAGGGACAACGGCCCGGGTCCGGCCCCGGCGGCGCGGGCCGGAGGGCACGGCCTGCCCGGCATGCGGGAGCGCGCGGCGGCGGCCGGCGGCACGCTGCGGACCGGCCGGGCGGCGGGCGGCGGCTTCCTGATCGAGGCCTCGCTGCCCGTCGGCGTGGATATGGTGGCCGGGTGACGACCGCTCCCCCGCCCGTGCGGATCCTGGTCGCCGACGACCACCATGTGGTGCGCACCGGGTTCGCGGCGCTGCTGGACACCCAGCAGGACTTCACCGTCGTCGGCACCGCGTGCGACGGGGCGGAGGCGGTCTCCGCGTGCGGCGAGCTGGCCCCCGACGTGGTGCTGATGGACGTCCGCATGCCGGTCATGGACGGCATCGAGGCGACCCGGCGGCTGGCCGGGGCGGGGCAGGGCTCGCCGCGCATCCTCATCCTCACCACCTTCGACCTCGACGCCTACGTCTATGACGCGCTGTGCGCCGGGGCGAGCGGATTCCTGCTCAAGGACGTGACCGCGGAACGCCTCTTCGACGCGGTCAGGGTCGTGGCGGCAGGTGAGGCCCTGCTCGCGCCGGGCGTCACCCGCCGGCTGATCGCCGAGTTCACCCGGCTCCGCCCGGCTGCCGGAACCCGCTCGACCCCGGAACTTGCCGCTCTCACCCCGCGTGAGACGGAGGTGCTGCGGCTGGTCGCCGAGGGCCTGTCCAACGGGGAGCTGGCCGCACGGCTCACGGTCACGGAGGAGACGGTGAAGACGCACGTCAGCCGGATCCTGGCCAAGCTCGGTCTGCGCGACCGCACCCAGGCCGTGGTGACGGCGTACGAGACGGGCCTCGTGACGCCCTCGCGCGGCCCGCACGGGGCCGGGTGACCGCGCCCGGATACATGCGGCGCGGAGGCGGTGCGGGCCCGCGCGGACGCGGTGCGGGCTGCCGGATCCGCGCGGCCCGCACCGGACGGGCTCAGGCAGGGGCGCCGCGTCCCGGCCCACGGGGCGTGGCCAGGATCTCGCGGCCGCGGGCCGGGGTGATCAGCTGGGCCAGTATCGGGTCGGCGAACAGGGATATCGGGGCGATGTGGTCCTCGCACACCGGGCGCCACAGGCGCAGCGCCGCCAGCAGGTCCGGCCATGCCTGCGCGCAGGCCGCCTCGCGGGCCGCCCCGAGCACGGAAGGGTCGGACAGGGGGTCGGGCCGGTGCGCAGGGCCGTTGCCCGAGTGGCGGATCACGACGATCGCCCGCCCGGGGTCCTGCGGCGGGTCGGGGGCCTGGAAGGCCGGGTGCGCGGCGAGCCGGGCGGCGACGGCGTGGACGGCCGCGTCGAAGTCGGGATCGCCGAAGGAGGGCCGGAAGCCCGGCTCGGCGGCGCGTGCCTCGTGGTCCGCGATGAGCGCCCGCACCGGCTCTGGTGCCGCCTCCTTGAGCCGCGGCAGTGGCCGCAGGTCGTGGGGGTGGGCGAGCTGCTCGTGCCGGACCAGCAGCGGCAGGAATTCCGCGGCGAACAGGGGGCCGAACCGCGGATCGTCATCCTGCGCGCCACGCCACATCAGGTTCGCGATCCCGGCGCGCCATTCGCCGAGCATGGCTTTCATCTGCATGCTCAGCAGGTCGGCGCGTGCGCGCCCGAAGGTGTGCGCCTCGGCGAAGACCGCGAGCGGCCCGTCGACCGCACCGGCCAGCGCGTCGCGGCGAGCCCGTTCCACCTCGGCGTCCCAGTGGTCCCGGGTGGCGCCTGCCGGCCTGCGCAAGCCGTGGAAGGACACCCACTGCCGGTGCATGAGGTCGCGGAAGGAGCTGTGCCACTCCGGCCCCTCACCCGACCAGGAGGCGAGCCAGTAGGCCGCCCACTCGCCGTCGTCGTCCTGGTCGTCCGGGTCGAGGAACATGACGGCGGCGTCGCCTTCGAGTGACAGGCGCAGTGAGCGGGCGAGGACCTTCGCCTCCCGGACGCCGACGCCCTCGTCGTCGTCCTCGTCAGCCTCGTCGTCGTCAGCCTCGTCCTCGTCAGCCTCGTCGCCGTCCTCCTCATCCCCCTCGTCGTCGTCCTCCGCGAAGTCCTCCGCGACCCCTTCCCACGCCTCGATCCAGCTGCGGTCGGGGGTGTCCCGCAGCCATTCCAGCTCCGTGGCACCCGCCAGCCGGTCGATGAAGGGCCCCGCGTTCCGCCACCCGTCGGTGACGAGCAGGAAGTCCCTCAGCGAGGGCGGCAGCCGGCGCCCCAGCCGGGCCTCCGCCTCGGCGAGCCCGGCCTCGGTCGCCGGCGCGAACCCGAGCCAGGTGTCCGCCACGACCTCGGGTGCGAGCGGGATGTCCCGCTCCGGGTCGTGGACCGCGATCCACTCCTCGCTCCACCGCTCGAGAAACGGTCGCCACTGCGTACGCTCGTCCATCGCCCCGCCACCCCTCGGTCCCTGCCGTCCGGTCCCACCCCACCACAGGGGTCCGACAACGGCCCTGGCAGGCCCGTGGGGCGACGTCCGTTTTCCGCCGGAACCGCGGCCGGGGAAGGGGCACAGTCGAAGGTGAGACAGTACGTCGTACGAAGGGGGCCACCATGACCGTCCACACCACGATCGACAGCCCTGTCGGTCCGCTCCTGCTGGTCGGCGAGGAGTCCGCGGAGCCCGGCGGGCGCACCGCGCTGAGCTGGCTGACGATGGCCGGGCAGAAGAACGCGCCGGCGATCCGGCCGGAGTGGGTCCACCGCCCGGCGGCGTTCACCGACGCCGCCCGGCAGCTCGACGCGTACTTCGCCGGGGAGCTGACCGTCTTCGACATCCCGTTCGCCGACAGCGGTACCGGCTCGGAATTCCGGCAGCGGATCTGGGAGGAGCTGGAGTCCATTCCGTACGGGACGACCACGACGTACGGCGAGATCGCCCGCCGCCTGGGCGTGCCGCGGGCGGAGGTCCGTGCGCTGGGCGCGGCGATCGGCGCGAACCCGGTGTCCGTCGTGCGGCCCTGCCACCGGGTGATCGGCGCCGACGGGTCGCTGCGGGGCTACGCGGGCGGCCTGGAGCGCAAGCGCGAGCTGCTGACCCTGGAGGGCGCGCTCCAGCCGATGCTCGGCTGACCCGCCGGCCCCGCGCGGCGCGCGGCTGTCAGGAGCGCCGCGAGCCGCGCGGGCGGAAGGGCGGGATCGCGGGGCCCTCGGGAAGGAGTTCGGTGGTCACGAAGGCGGTGACGGCCGCGAGGATGACGATCGGCAGCGAGCCGGTGTGGCCGATGACGAGGGCGACCAGGACCACCGCGCTGACCGGGAGCCGCAGAGCCGCCGTGGTGGACGCGGCCATGCCCGCCGACATGGCGGGGACGACGCCGAAGCCGGGCAGCGGGGCGAGCAGCACGCCGGTCGCCGCGCCGAGGAAGATCGCGGGGAAGATCGGTCCGCCGCGCAGGCTGCCGAGGCTGACCGCGTAGGCCGCCGACTTGAAGGCCAGCACCGCGATCAGCGCGCCCACCGGCCAGGAGTGCGGGTCCGTGGCCAGTTGCGGCAGGGTGGCCTGGCCGGACAGGGCGACGTCGGTCGGTGAGCGTCCGGTGATGGCGGCGTAGAGCGACGCGCAGGCCCCGGCGGCCAGCGCGCACAGCACGATGGTGCGCAGCGGGTCGGCCGCGACGGCGACCGCGGTGCGGCGGCCGGTCAGCATCACGTAGTGGATCACGACGCCGATCAGCAATGCCATCAGCACCGACCACACCACGTCGCCGGTGTCGAGCAGCGGCGGGGCCGGCAGGCCGATGGCGAGGCTGCCGGTCTTGAAGCCGGTCCAGTGACCGAATCCGGTGAAGACGATGGCGCCGACGCCGCTGGACAGCAGTGCGGGCAGCATGACGGCGAAGAGCTGCGCGCCGCCGACGCCGGCGACCTCCATCAGCAGGACGGCGGCGACCAGCGGGTTGCCGAAGATCGCGGAGATGGCCGCGGCGGAGCCCGCGGCCCCGACCAGGGCGGTGCTCGCCGGTGTCGCCGGGGCGCGGGCCAGGTCGCGGAAGAGCAGGGCGAGGCCGCCGCCGAGGGCGATGAGCGGGGCCTCGGGACCGAGGACGACACCGAAGGGCAGGCAGAACAGGGCGGCCAGGATCACGCCGGGAATCGCCTTTTCCGTGGCGCCGCCCGAGTGCAGCCCGGCCGCCGGGATGTGCCCGCCGCGGCCGGGGAAGCGCAGCACGACCAGGCTGGTGCCGAGACCGGCGACGGCGGCCAGCGGCAGCGGCCACCACCAGGCCGGCTGCTTCCTGCCGAGGTGGTGCGGCCAGTCGCTCCAGATGAGCCGCTCCAGCTCGTGCAGGCCGGCCAGGAAGAAGAACGCGACCAGCGACACCGGGATGCCGATCAGCGCGCAGAAGACCAGTGCCCGGCGGTATTCGGGGCGGCGCAGCATCTCCCGCAGCGCGTCCGCCTCTTTCGGCTGGTTGCCCGGCGGGGCGTCGGCGGGGGCCGACTGCTGCTCGGTGATGGGTTCTCTCCTGGCTCGGCTCGGTGCCGTGGCTGCCCGGCGCCGCCGCGGGCGGCCCGGTGCGCACCCCGGGGCGTGCGGCGGACGCGGGCCGGGGGGCGGGGTGGTACGCCGGCGTCCGGCGGCAGCGCGAGACTAACCGGTGGTGGCGGCGCGGGCGGCCCGCGCCACGCGGCGGGCGCGGCGAAATCCGCCGCGCAGGCGCCAGGGCGGCTCGCGAAGCGCCGCCATCCGCGCCCGCGGGCCGCGCGGGTGCGTTGGGGCCCGCCTTACGCCACCCGCTGGACTGCGACCATCGCCACGTCGTCGCCGAGCCGCCGTCCGACGTGGTGGAGCAGATCGGCGGTGAGCTCGTCGAGCAGGTCGTCGGGCGGCAGCCCCGACCAGCCGGCGAGCCGGTCGACGAGCGGGTAGAAGTCGCCGAGGACGTCACGGGCCTCGATGACGCCGTCGGTGTAGAGCAGCAGCACGTCGCCGACGGCGAGCTCGTACCGGTCGACGTGCTGCGCCTCGGTGGTCAGGTCGCCCAGGCCGAGAGGTACGGCCGGCTGGCAGGTGTCGAGTTCGAGCACGTCGTCGTGGTGCAGCAGGACCGGCGAGGGGTGCCCGCAGTTCACGACCCTGATGCTGTCGCCGTCCGCGGCCACGTCCACCAGCACGGCGGTGACGAAGCGCTCCGGATAGTTGGCGGTCGTGGGTGTGGCGCTCTGTTCGGCATCCCCCGGCTGGGGCGGCGGGACGTCCGCGAGTTCGATCAGGTCCTCGCGCAGGTTCCGGTCGAGGTAGCCGGGCACGGCGGGCAGCGGGGTGTGATGGCGGGCGGCGCGGCGGAAGGCCCCGAGCAGCCCGCTGGCGACTTCGACGGCGGCCAGCCCCTTGCCCTGGACGTCGCCGACCATCACCCGTACCCGGCCTTCACCGAGGTCGGCGGCGGCGTAGAGGTCGCCGCCGATGGCTGCCTCCTGGTCGGCGGCCATGTAGGTCGAGGCGATGGCGAGCCGGCCGAGCCGTTCAGGCAGCGGGCGCAGCAGTGCCCGCTGGGTGACTCCGGCCACCCAGCGGGCCTGGGCCAGCTGGCGCTCGCGCCTCCTGCGGACTCTGGCCGTGATGACGGAGGCCGTGCCGACCAGGGCGGCGGTGGCGAGGGTGACGGGAAAGTTGAGGGCGCCGATCTGGCCGTTCCCCATGGCCGCGACCACCAGGCAGGGGAACGCGGCCAGGGCGACGACCAGCACCGCTGCGGGCCTGAGGAAGGAGGCGCACACCGCGGGGACCGCGACCATCAGGCCGCCGATCCGCAGCTCCGGCCCGCCGAGCTGGTCGATGAGCAGCAGCAGCCCGAGGAGGAGCAGCGGTGCCGCGAGCCGGGCCGCCGGCGAACGGGCGAGCCTCGGCATGCGCGGCCCGTCCGCAGTGCCGCTCGGTGCCATAGGTCAAAAATACTCCCGCGGGCCGTGCGCCACCTGTCCATGGCGGCGGTCCGGCGCAGGTCACGGGGGCGGCGCGGTGCTCCGCCTGATCACCAGGCTGGTGGCGAGCTCCATCCGGGTGGTGGAGGTGGTCGACGGTGCGGCCCGCAGCCGCAGCATCATCCGGGAGGCCTCCTCGGCCATCCTGCGCAGCGGCTGCCGCACGGTGGTCAGGGCCGGGCGGGACCACTGGGCGACGGCGACGTCGTCGTAGCCGACGACCGACAGGTCTGCGGGTGTCCGCAGCCCGTGCGCGCCGGCCGCTTCGAGGACACCGATCGCCTGGAGGTCGCTGCCCGCGAAGATCGCGGTGGGGCGGTCGGGCCTGCCGAGCATCCGCATCGCCAGCTCGTAGCCGCCTTCGACGTGGAAGTCGCCGAAGGCGATCAGATCGGGGTCGATCTCGATGCCCGCCGTGGTCATCGCGGAGCGGAAGCCGTCGAGCCGGGCCAGCGAGCACATCATGTCCTCGGGACCGGTGATGATCCCCACGCGCCGGTGGCCGAGTTCGATCAGGTGGCGGGTCGCGGCCAGGCCGCCGGACCAGTTCGCGGAACCGACCGAGGGCACGTCGGGCTCCGGGTCACCGGCCGGGTCGATGATCACGAAGGGGATGGAGCGGGACCGCAGCTGCTGCTTGAACTCGTGCGGGAGTGCCGAGAAGACCAGGATGACGCCGAGCGGCCGGCGGCGCAGCACCCCCTCGATCCACTCGGTGCCGGGCGAGTGGCGGGTGCCGCTCTCGGTGAGCACCACGCTGGCGCCGATCTCCTTGGCGACCTTCTCGACGCCGAGGATCAGCTCCATCGCCCAGATGGCGTCGAGCTCGTGGAAGACGATCTCGATCAGCGGCGCCTCGGGAGCGCCGCGCGACGTGCGCCGGTAGCCGTGCAGCTCCAGCAGTCGTTCGACCTTCAACCTTGTCAGGGCGGAGACATCCTGACGACCGTTCAGCACCTTCGAAACTGTCGAGATCGACACCCCGGCAGTTTCGGCGACCTGGGCGAGCGTGACCCGACTCTCGTCCACCTCTTCATCCATAAGAGCGCAGCGTACGGCACATCTCCGCGTAACGCTTTGATAACCCGGAGCCCGAGGGTTGACCCTTTCGTAGCGGCACCTTAGCGTCACACCGCGCAGCAATTTTCGGCGACGGTGCCGAAATATTTCGAAAGGCTGGACGATGAAGAAGAGATGGCTTCCCCGTGCCGTGGCCGGCAGCGTGGTGCTCGCCCTCGGGCTGACGCTGGCCGCGTGCGGCGGCGGCAGCTCCGGCAGCAGCAGCTCGGGCAGCTTCACGGTTCTCGTGTACGGCGACGCGAGCAACAAGGTCGAAAAGCAGATCGTCGACACGTTCAACAAGACGTCGAAGGTCAAGGCGAAGCTCCAGACCATCCCTGGTGCGGACTACCAGCAGAAGCTGCAGACGATCATCAACACGAAGCAGGCGCCCGACGTCTTCTTCAACTGGGGCGGCGGCAGCATCGCGCCCTTCGTCAAGGCCGGCCTCCTTCTTCCGCTGGACGACTTCATCGCCAAGGACCCCGGCCTGAAGTCCAACTTCCTGCCGTCCGTCTTCAACAGCGCGGTGCTGGACGGCAAGTCCTACGGCATACCGATGCGCGGCACCCAGCCGGTCATGCTGTTCAACAACAAGAAGGTGCTGTCGGACGCGGGCCTGACCGAGCCCAAGACCTGGGACGACCTGCTGAACGCGGTCAAGGTCCTCAAGGCCAAGCACGTCACCCCGATCGCGCTGGGCGGCGGCGACCAGTGGCCGACCCTGATGTGGTACGAGTACATGTACGACCGCATCGCGGGCCCCGGCCTGTTCGAGAAGGCCATGGGCGGCGACAAGTCCGCCTGGGACAGCGCTGACAGCCGCGCCGCGCTGGCGAAGCTCAAGGAGCTCATCGACGCCGGCGCCTTCGGCAGCAACTACGACTCGGTGAAGTACACCGACGGCGGCTCGGTGGCCCTCGTGGCCCAGGCCAAGGCCGGGTTCGAACTGATGGGCTCCTGGTACTACTCCCAGCAGCAGCAGGACAACCCCGACTTCGCCAAGAGCGGCCTCGGCTTCAGCTCCTTCCCGACCGTCGCGGGCGGCAAGGGCGACCCGACCGACATCGTCGGCAACACCAACAACTTCTACTCGGTGCTGAAGAAGACCAAGTACCCGGACGCGGTCGCGCAGTTCCTGAAGCTCCAGTACTCCGACGAGTTCGTGAAGGCGCAGATGGCGATCGGCAACCTGCCGACCACCACCAACACCGTGAACTTCCTGGACACCGCGGCGATCCCGGACTACTCGAAGTTCCAGTACAACCTGGTCAAGGCTGCCCCCTCGTTCCAGCTCTCGTGGGACCAGGCCTACCCCCAGACGGCCAGCGACGCCATGCACAAGGCAGTGCAGCAGTTCTTCGACGGCAAGCTCGACGCCGACGGCTTCATCAAGGCCATGCAGGCCCTGCCCACATCCTGAACCGGGATCCCGACATGACCACCTCTGCTGAACCCAGGGTGGAAAGGCGCCGGTCCGTACGACGGTCCGGCGCCGCCGTGGCCCGCCCAGGCTTTGCCTGGGCGGCGCCCGCCACTCTGTTCTTCCTGCTTTTCGCCGTAGTTCCGCTGGTCCTGGTCGCGGTGCTCTCCTTCACCAGCTGGGACGGCCTGAGCTCGCCTCAGTACACCGGTCTGGACAACTGGAAAGCGCTGATCCACGACCACGTCATGATCCAGAGCCTCTGGCTCAGCGTCGTGATCACGGTGCTCGGCGTCGTCGTCCAGACCCCGCTGAGCATCCTGCTCGGGGTGTGGGCGGCGGGCAAACAGCGCAACCGGGCAATCCTGTCCGCGATCTACTTCGTCCCGCTGCTGCTGTCGGCGACCGCGATCTCCATCCTGTGGCGCGCGCTCCTCGACCCGAACTTCGGCGTGCCGTCCCAGGCCAAGTGGCTGTTCGGCGACGGCAATCTCTTCGGCCACCAGAGCAGTGCCATCGGGGTACTGGTCTTCGTCGGCGCCTGGCAGTACACGCCGTTCCACACCCTGATCTACCAGGGCGCCACCCGTGCGATCCCGCCGGTGCTCTACCAGGCTGCGGCGATCGACGGCGCCGGCCGCATCCGGCAGTTCTGGTCGATCACGCTGCCGCAGCTGCGCACGACAATGATCACCTCGATGATCCTGATGGTGGTCGGCGGTCTCACGACCTTCGACACGGTGCTGATCCTGACCCAGGGCGGCCCCGGCAACGACACCACCATCAGCGCCTACTACATGTACGAGCAGGCCTTCAAGAGCTTCGACTACGGCGGCGGCTCGGCCATCGCCCTGGTCCTGGTCGTCATCGCCACCATCATCTCGCTGATCGTCGTCAAGGTCTCCGGCTACGACAAGATGCGCAGCTCGTCGGAAGGCCTGTGATGAAGCGCCGTCCCAATTACCTGGCCGGGCTGGGCTCGCTTGTCTGGCTGTTCCTGATCGGCCTGCCGCTCTACGTGATGCTCGCGGCGACGCTGCAGGACCGTTCCGACTACTCGTCGAACGGCCCGCTGTCCTTCCCCAAGCACTTCACGCTGCACAACTACACCCAGGACTTCTCGAACGGCTTCGGCCACTTCTTCCTGAACACCCTGCTGGTCACCGCCGCGGTGGTCGCGATCGTGCTGCTGGTGGTGCCTCCGCTGGCGTACGCGATCGTCCGCAGCCAGGGCAGGATCACCGCCGGGGTCTTCCGGCTGTTCCTGCTGGGTCTCGCGATCCCCGCGCAGGCGGTGATCGTGCCGATGTTCTACGTCATCAGCAAGGCCGGCCTCTACGACAACCTGATCGGTGTCATCCTGCCGACCGCGGCCTTCTCGCTGCCGGTCTGCGCGCTGATCCTCACCGGTGTGATGCGTGAGATCAGCCCCGAGCTGTACGAGGCCATGGCCATGGACGGCGCGTCGCCATGGCGGGTGTTCTTCCAGCTCGTCGTTCCGCTGTCCAAGAGCGGGCTGTCCACGATCGTGGTCTTCTCCGCCCTGCAGGCATGGAACGGGTTCCTCTTCCCGCTGGTCCTCACCCAGTCCGACTCGTCCAAGGTCATCACCCTGGGCCTGTTCAACTTCCAGACCGAGCACGGCATCGACGTCCCAGGCCTGCTGGCCGCGGTCGTGCTGTCGATGCTGCCCATCTTCATCGTCTACCTGTTCGCCCGCCGTGCCCTGGTCCAGGGACTCATGGGCGTCGGAGGAAAGTGACCGGCACCGTGGCCGAAGAGAAAAAGTCCACCACTCCCCCATGGAGGAACACCTCCCTCGCCCCGGAAGACCGGGCCGACGCGCTGATCGCCGCGATGACCCTGCCGGAAAAGGTCGCGCAGCTGTTCGGCATCTGGGTGGGTGCGTCCGACGAGGGCGGCGAGGTCGCCCCGTACCAGCACGAGATGGAGGAACCGGTCACCCTCGAGAGCCTGCTGCCGCAGGGGCTCGGCCAGCTGACCAGGTCGTACGGCACCGCTCCCGTCGACCCGGCGCTCGGCGCGCTGTCGCTGCTGCGCACCCAGCGCCGCATCGCCGCGGCGAACCGTTTCGGCATACCGGCCGTCGCGCACGAGGAGTGCCTGGCCGGCTTCGCCACCTGGGCCGCCACGGCGTACCCGGTGCCGCTGGCCTGGGGCGCCGCCTTCGACCCCGAACTGGTCCGCACCATGGCGGCCCGCATCGGACGCGACATGCGCGCGGTCGGCGTGCACCAGGGCCTGGCCCCGGTGCTCGACGTGGTGCGCGACGCCCGCTGGGGACGGGTGGAGGAGACCATCGGCGAGGACCCCTACCTCATCGGCACGGTCGGCACCGCCTACGTCCAGGGCCTGGAGTCCACCGGGATCGTGGCGACGCTCAAGCACTTCGTGGGCTACTCCGCCTCGCGGGCGGGCCGCAACCTCGCGCCCGTCGGCATGGGCACCAGGGAACGCGCCGACGTGATGCTCGCACCGTTCGAGATGGCCCTCCGCGAGAGCGGCGTCCGCTCGGTCATGCACGCCTACACCGACACCGACGGGGTGCCGTCGGCGGCGGACGAGGAGCTGCTGACCGGACTGCTGCGCGAGACCTGGGGCTTCGAGGGAACGGTCGTCGCCGACTACTTCGGCGTCGCCTTCCTCAAGACCCTGCACGGTGTGGCGGGCACCCTCGGTGAGGCGGCCGGCGCCGCGCTCGCCGCCGGCGTCGACATCGAGCTGCCCACCGTCAAGGCCTTCGGCGAGCCGCTGCTCAAGGCGCTGGCCGACGGTCAGGTCCCCGAGGCGCACGTGGACCGCGCGCTGCGCCGGGTGCTGATCCAGAAGGTGCAGCTCGGGCTCCTCGACCCGGACTGGGACCCGGTGCCCGAGGCACTGGCCGGCACGGACCTCGACGACGCCGCCGCGCTGCGCGGCTCGGTGGACCTCGACCCGGCGGAGAACCGGGCCATCGCCCGGCAGATCGCCGAGCAGAGCGTCGTCCTGCTGCGCAACGACGGCACGCTGCCGCTCGCGCGGCCGGCCAGGATCGCGGTCATCGGCCCCAACGCCGAGGTCCCCACCGCGGTGCTCGGCTGCTACTCCTTCCCCGTGCACGTCGGCGGGCAGCACCCGGAGATGCCGCTCGGCATCGAGCTGCCCACCCTGCGCGAGGCGCTCGCCGCCGAGTTCCCCGGCAGCGAGATCGTCACCGCGGCGGGGTCCGGCATCGACACCGACGACACCGGGGGCTTCGCCGAGGCCGTGCGGTTGGCCGCGGACGCGGACATCGTTGTCCTCGCGCTCGGTGACCGTGCCGGGCTCTTCGGCCGCGGCACCAGCGGCGAGGGCTGCGACGCCGAGACACTGGCACTGCCCGGTGTCCAGCAGCAGCTGCTCGACACGCTGCTCGACACCGGCACGCCGGTGGTCGTCACCCTGCTCGCCGGACGGCCGTACGTGCTCGGCCGCGCGGTGACCGAGGCCGCCGCGATCGTGCAGACGTTCTTCCCCGGCGAGGAGGGCACCGGCGCCGTCGCCGGCGTGCTGTCGGGCCGTGTCGAACCGTCGGGGCGGCTGCCGGTCAGCATCCCGCGGCAGGCCGGCACCCAGCCGACCACCTACCTGGCGGCGAAGCTCGGCCAGTCCAGCGAGTCGTCCAACATCGACCCGACGCCGGCGTTCGGCTTCGGGCACGGTCTGACGTACACCACCTTCCAGTGGACCGATCTGGACGTGCCGGACCTGCAGGCCGGCACGGACGGCGAGATCCGTCTCGCGTTCACCGTCCGCAACACCGGTGAGCGGGAGGGCACGGAACTCGTGCAGCTGTACCTGCACGACCCGGTCGCCTCCGTGGTGCAGCCGGTCCAGCGGCTGATCGGCTACCGGCGGGTGCACCTGCTGCCCGGGCAGTCCGCCCGGGTCGAGGTCACCGTGCCGGCCGACCTGGCGTCCTTCACCGGGCGCGGCGGGCAGCGCATCGTGGAGCCCGGCGAGCTCGAGCTGCGGCTCGGCGCCTCGTCCACCGACCAGCGGCTGACCGTCGCCGCCACGCTGACCGGGGAGGTCCGCGAGCTGGACCACACCCGCAGGCTGCACGCGACGTTCAGCGCGTCGACGGAGCAGCTGCCGGTGGCATGACCGGAGGGGGGGGGGGGGGGGGGGGGGGGGGGGGGGGGGGGGCCGGCCCCCCCCCCCCCCCCCCCCTCCGCGTGTGGACCGCGCTCCTGCGTACGGACGGCGGCCGGGCCCGCGCGGGCACCGATCAGGCCGCCATCGGCTGGAGTTCGAACCATACGATCTTGCCCGCGCCTCGCGCCTGGATGCCCCAGGTGTCGGCGAGTGCCTCGACGAGCAGCAGCCCGCGGCCCGACGTGGCGTCGTCGGGCGGCCGCAGACCGCCGGGCGGGCGCGGCTTCGGGCGCCTGCCTGCCGAGTCGTGCACCTCGACCCGCAGCCGGCGCGCGGGGCCCGGCGAGAGTGTCGCGGTCAGGACCGCTCCCCCGCCGGTGTGCTTGAGCGCGTTGGTGACGATCTCGGTGGCGAGCAGTTCCGCGGTGTCGGCGAGCGCCGCCACACCCCACTGCCGCAACTGGTCCCGCAGTCGCCTGCGGGTGTCCGCTACGGCGCGCAGATCGGCGCGCCGTACCGCGTACCGTAAGTGATTCCCCGTGCTGTCCGTGAGCCTCCCCCGTTCTGGTCCGGACCGATCCCCCCGTCGTAAGGCATGCCCATCGCCGACCGGTCCAGTCCTGCGCGCCGTCCCGGCCGCGACGGGACCGCCGCGGGGGCCGGTGCCGGGGTGTCGTGCGGTGAACTACCGCTTCCCACGGTGGTCTTGATAGATCCGATGTATGTCGGATCGAAGCCTTGACATGGCCCTCCCCTGCCGCCACTGTGTGGCCCATTCATCCCCCGTGTCCGTCGGATGTTTTACCTGTGCCACACGTCCTGTTGCCTCAGGAGGAACCACCCGTGAACCGAAAGCCCCACACTTTCGGCCGACGCCGAATGATCCGACCATCCGCCCTCGTCGGCACCGCGCTGCTCGCGGCCGGCCTGCTGGTACCCGCCGTCGCGCCGGCCGCGACCGCGGCGACCGCGACCACCGCCTGGCAGAACGGCGCCTTCCACGTCGACACCCCCAACGTGGTCCGCCGCTCCGACATCGTCCTCGGCGCGCCCAACAACCAGGCCGCCCAGTCGCTGCCGCTCGGCAACGGCTCGCTCGGGGTCGCCGCCTGGGCGGCAAGCGGCTTCACCGCGCAGCTCAACAGGGCCGACACCCTGCCGGGCCGCAAGTCGCCGGGCCAGGTGCAGATCCCGGGCCTGTCCCGGCTCACCGGCGCCGCCGACTTCAAGGGCACCCTCGACCTCTACACCGGGGTGCTCACCGAGACCGGCGGCGGCATGTCGCTCAAGGCGTGGGTGTCGGCCACCAAGGACGAACTCGTCGTCGACGTGACCGGCGCCGACCCCGGCACCGCCCAGTCCGCGACGGTCAGCCTGTGGTCGGGCCGCAACCCCCAGGCCGCCGCGTCCGGTTCGACCGGCACCCTCGCCGAGACCTGGGTGGACAACCAGGAGGCCGGCAGCTCCGGGCGCACCTTCGGCTCGCTCGCCGCGCTGACCGCGGGCGGCCGCAACGTGTCGGCCCAGGTGGTCAGCAGCACCCAGGTGCGGGTCAACTTCACCCCCAACACCGACGGTTCCTTCCGGGTGATCGCCGGCGCCCCGACCTGGACCGGCGGCAACGCCGGCAGCACCGCGTCGAGCCTGCTCGGCTCCGACGCGACCGCCGCCGAATCCACGCTGCTGGGCCCGCAGCAGTCCTGGTGGGCCAACTACTGGGCCAACACCGGCCTGCTGGAGGCCAACTCCTCCGACGGCCAGGCCCAGTACATGGAGACGCTGCGCACCGTCTACCTGTTCATGGAGGCCGCGTCGATGCGCGGCACCATCCCGGGCAGCCAGGCGGGCGTCGCCGACATGTTCAACTTCGGCCAGGATCACCAGAACTGGACGCCGTCCGCGACCTGGCTGTGGAATCTGCGCACCCAGATATCGGCGAACATGTCCTCGGGCAACTTCGCACTCAACATCCCGATCTTCAACCTCTACCAGAACAACCTGGCCGCCATCGAGACCTGGACCAAGCAGCAGATGGGCGGCCTGCCAGGCGCCTGCGTGCCCGAGGTCATGCGTTTCAACGGCAACGGCGGCGATCCGAACCCGGGCGCCAACGCCGCCTGCAGCCAGCCCGGCAGCCCCAACTGGAACGCGCTGGACATCACCTCGGGCGCCGAGATCAGCCTCTACGTGTGGCAGCAGTACCAGGACACCGGCGACCTGAACTTCCTGCGCACGTACTACCCGCTGATGAAGGAGTCCGCGGTCTTCCTGCTCGCCTACCAGAAGGTCGGCTCGGACGGGAAGCTGCACGCGATCGCCAACGCGCACGAGACGCAGTGGGCGGTGCAGGACCCGACCACCGACCTGGCGGCCGACGCGGCACTCTTCCCCGCGGTGGTCAAGGCCGCCCAGCTGCTCAACACCGACAGCTCGCTGGTGTCCCAGCTGACCACCGCCCAGGGCCAGATCCCGGCCTGGGCGCGCACCGACTTCGGCCACACGCAGGTGCTGCCGCCGTCCGCGGACAGCTCGGGCAACGACGTGATCGCCTGGTCCTACCAGCCGACCGCGCAGACCAGGAACGGCGAGAACATCGACCTGGAGCCGGTGTGGCCGTACAACCTGATCACCGACGACCCGGGGGCGCTGCACGACCTGGGTGTGCGCACCTACAACCACCGGATCTTCACCGGCGGCAACGACTGGAGCATGGACGCGATCGACGCCGCCAGGCTCGGTCTCGCCGACCAGGTCGCGGCCAAGCTGGTGTCCATCACCCAGAGCCACCAGGTCTACATCAACGGCCTGGCCGACCTCGGCAACAGCGTGGGCACCGAGGGCTACATCGAGCAGATGTCAGGCGTCGCGACCGCGCTGGACGAGGCGCTGGTGCAGGACTACGACGGGCTGCTGCGGATCGCGCCGGCCTGGCCGGCCGGCTGGGACGTCAGCGGCACGGTGTCGGTGCAGGGCAACACCAAGGTCGATGTGCAGGTGCAGGGCGGCACCCCGGTCACGGTCGCCATCCAGGCCGGGTCGTCGCAGACCATGCGCGTGCGCAATCCCTGGCCCGGCCAGTCGGTCCAGGTCGTCAACGGCTCGTCGGGAGCGGTCGTGGTGGCCGCCACCACCTCGGGCACCCTCAACGTCCCCGTGTCGTCCGGGCAGTCCTACCTGGTGCAGCGGACCTCGTCGCCGACCACCTCGCTGCCCTACGCACAGGTCGGCGGCTCGCCCGCGACCGCGGCCCGGCACCTGGGCAACGTCCAGATCGGACTTGACGGCGGCAGCGGCACCAACCCCGGCAACGGCACGGTCGTCTCGCTGCGGGCGCACGCCAACAGCAAGTACGTCACCGCCGACAACGCCGGTGCCGCACCGCTGATCGCCAACCGCACCGCGATCGGCCCCTGGGAGCAGTTCGACGAGATCGACCAGGGCGGCGGCTACATCGCGCTGCGCGCCCACGCCAACAACAAGTACGTCACCGCCGACAACGCCGGTGCCGCGCCACTGCTGGCGAAGGTCGACTCGGTCGGCACCTGGGAGCAGTTCCAGCTGATCCACAACGGCGACGGCAGCGTCAGCCTCAGGGCGCGGATCAACAACAACTACGTCACCGCGGAGAACGCCGGCGATGCGGCGCTGATCGCCAACCGCACCGCGATCGGCCCCTGGGAGGAGTTCGACCTGATCGGCGGCTGACCCCGCGCGGTACCCCCGTGTGCCGTGCCCGCGGACGTCCCCGGGCACCGCACACGGGTCCCGGGGCCCACGGGCCGGCGCACGTTGCGCAGAGGTCTACGGCCGCGGCACGTTGTGCAGGGCTACGGCCGCGGCACGTTGCGCAGGTTGGCCCGGGCCATCTGCACCATCCGGCCGACCCCGCCGTCCAGCACCACCTTGCCGACCGACAGGGCGAACCCGCCGATCTGCTCCCCGGTGATCTTCGGCGGGAGGGACAGCGCGTGCGGGTCGGTGACCACGTCGACCAGCGCGGGGCCCCGGTACCTGAAGGCGTCCCTGAGCGCCGAGCGCAGCTCCTTGGGCTTCTCCACCCGCACCCCGTACGCGCCCGCCGCCCGCGCCACCGCCGCGAAGTCCGGGTTGAGGTTGGTGGTGCCGTAGGCGGGCAGCCCCTCGACCATCATCTCCAACTCGACCATGCCGAGCGAGGAGTTGTTGAACAGCACCACCTTCACCGGCAGGTCGTACTGCACCAGGGTGAGGAAGTCCCCCATCAGCATGCTGAACCCGCCGTCGCCCGACATCGACACCACCTGCCGCCGCCGGTCCAGGAACTGCGCACCGATCGCCTGCGGCAGCGCGTTGGCCATCGAGCCGTGGGTGAAGGAACCGATCACCCGGCGCTTGCCGTTGGGCGTCAGATAGCGGGCCGCCCACACGTTGCACATGCCGGTGTCGACGGTGAAGACCGCGTCGTCCGCCGCCTCCTCGTCCAGCACCGACGCCACGTACTCGGGGTGGATCGGCAGGTGCTTGTCGACCTTGCGGGTGTACGCCTTGACGACGCCCTCCAGCGCGTCGCTGTGCTTCTTCAGCATCCGGTCGAGGAAGCGGCGGTCGGACTTCTCCCGCACCCGCGGCGTCAGGCAGCGCAGCGTCTCGCCGACGTCGCCCCACACCGCGAGGTCCAGCTTCGAGCGCCGTCCCAGGTGCTCCGGCCGCACATCGACCTGGACGATGGTCACGTCGTCGGGCAGGAAGGCGTTGTAGGGGAAGTCGGTGCCCAGCAGGAGCAGCAGGTCGCACTCGTGCATCGCCTCGTAGGCGGCCCCGTAGCCGAGCAGGCCGCTCATGCCGACGTCGTAGGGGTTGTCGAACTGGATCCACTCCTTGCCGCGCAAGGCGTGCCCCACCGGCGACTTGACCCGCTCGGCGAACGCCATCACCTCGTCGTGCGCGCCGGCCGTGCCGCTGCCGCAGAACAGGGTGATCCGGCGGGCACCGTCCACCAGCCGGGCCAGCGCGTCGATCTCCGTGTCGCCCGGGCGGACCGTCGGACGCCGGGTGACCAGCGCGTGCTCGATGCTGCGCTGCGGCGCCGGGTGCGCGGCGATGTCGCCTGGCAGGCTGATCACCGACACACCGCCGCGCCCCACCGCGTGCTGGATCGCCGTCTGCAGGACCCGCGGCATCTGGTCGGCGCTGGAGATCAGCTCGCTGTAGTGGCTGCACTCGGCGAACAGCCGGTCAGGGTGCGTCTCCTGGAAGTAGCCCGTGCCGATCTCGCTGCTGGGGATGTGGGAGGCAAGCGCGAGCACCGGCGCCATCGAGCGGTGGGCGTCGTACAGGCCGTTGATCAGGTGCAGGTTGCCGGGGCCGCACGATCCGGCGCAGGCGGCGAGCCCCCCGGTCAGCTGGGCCTCGGCGCCCGCCGCGAAGGCCGCCGTCTCCTCGTGCCTGACGTGCACCCATTCGAGCGAACGGCTGCGGCGGACGGCGTCCACCACCGGGTTCAGGCTGTCGCCCACCACCCCGTAGAGCCGCCGCACGCCCGCGCGCGCCAGGATGTCGATGAACTGCTCGGCCACGGTCTGCTTCGCCATGTACCCATCTCGCCACGGCCGCCGCGCGGGCGCATCCGCGCGGTGCGCCCGCGCATCCGCGCGGCGGGACGTCCCATCCGCGCCGCGGGCCCGTGCGGACCGGTCATGCGTCCCAGACGGTCACCGCCGTACGGTCGTCGGCATACCCCTTGACCCGGGTCTGCGTGTCGGCCAGATACGCCGCGAGACCCGGCACCCGGCCGCCGCCCCAGCGCTCGGCCAGATGGGCGGCCAGCGCCGGCTCGCCGCGCAGCGGTTCCGCCAGGCCGGTGCTGCACATCACCAGCGCGTCACCCGGCCGGGAGACGGTCGCGCGGAAGCGGAACGGGGCCGCCGGACCCTCCACCGCCGGGTCGAGGTCCTGCCACGACCCCGACCTGATACGGAAGAGGCCGCCGTCGCCGACCCCGAAGAACAGCCGGATCGGGCACTCAGGGTCCACCGGCAGCAGCAGGCAGCGCAACGAGGCGGTGTAGGTGCCCTCGTCGAGGCCCAGATCCTCGCCGCGGGCACGCATCCGCCCGTAGCAGCGGTCGGTCAGCCGGTGCAGGCCGGACTTCAGCGAGCCGCGTCTGGCGCCCCGCAGATCCTGGGCCAGCCGCTCCCTGCTGCGGCCCACCGCCCCGGCGATCCACCGCACCGCGTCCTGCGCCGCCCGGTGCGCGTCGTCCGCCGCGCGGGCGCCGCTGGCCATCGCGACCAGCAGCAACGCGTCCTCGCCGGTACCGAAGCGGGCGGTGAGCAGCGCGTCCCTGCGCGGCTGCCCGCGGAAGCGCGCGGAATCCCCGCGCAGGCTGACCGTACGCACGGTGAGACCGCCGTACTCCGCGCCGTCGAGGACGGTGTCGGCCACCAGCCCGTCGAGCCCGTCCGGGTCCGCCTCCGGCCAGGCCGTCGGCTCCGCCGCGTACGTGGGCGGCCCGCCGCCGACCACCTCAGCGGCCGGCTCCTCTTCCTCCCCCACCGCCGCCACCCATCCGGGCGGCAACTCCGGGGCCCACCGCACCCCGCCTTCCCCGAAGGCGGTCTCCCCCCACGCCTCCCCGCCCCGTGGCGCGAGGCCGGCTCCACCGGAAGAGGGGACGACCGCCCCACCCCCGGCGCCCTCCTGGCCCGGGCCGCGCCCGCCCGCTTCGGCCGGCCCGGCGCCGGCGCCGTCCTGTCCTGGCTGCCCCTCACCCGTGGGGTGGACGTCATCGGCAGCGGGCGCCCGTCCGAACGGGGTGACGGAGGAGGGGGGCGGCTCCGGCTCGGGTCCGTACGACGGCGCCGGGGCGTCGCCTGCCGCGGGCGGCGCAGGCGGTCCGTGGACGGCGGGCGTGCCCATCCCGTACGGCAGGTCCTGCGGCACGGCAGCCTCGGGCGGCACGGCAGCCTCGGGCGGCACGGCGGGAAGGCCGTAGGCCGAGGCCTCATCCGCCGCGGGCGGCCCGAACGATCCGGAAGCGACGGGCGCCTCAGGCCCGTACGGCGAGGCCAGGTTGTCGCGGGCCGCGGGCGGGACGGGCACCGCGGGCGGGACGGACAGCGGGGCCTGAGCATCACCGGACGCGGGCGGTTCCGGGGGTTCGGAGCCGGCGGGCGTGCCCGTTGCGTACGGCGACGGGCCCCGGGCGTCCCCGTAGGCGGGCGGGGCGGGGGTCGAGGTCCAGGGTTCGGCAGGCCGCAGGGTCACACCCGGGGGCTCCGGGGTGCCCGGCGCGTCCGATGACCCGGGGCCGGCGGATGCGTCCGGCGGTTCGGTGAACCGCGGCACGGGCCAGCCGGCCGGGCGCTGATCCGCGGCAGGTGGCGAGGCGGGCGCCCAGGGCACCGCCGGGGCCGGGGGCGCGTCGCCCCAGGGCTGCGGCACCGGCGGTGCGTCGTGCCCTTCGGGCTGCTGGGCGCGGTCGGGGAAGGCGGGCTGCGACGCCCACACATCCCAGGGCCGCGCAGGACCCCCGTCCCTGGCGTCGTCCTCCTCGGGCTCCTCCGACTCCTGGGCCGGGAACATCGGCCGCGCCGACCAGGCATCCCACGGCGGCGACTCGGGCGCGGCGCCCCCCTCGGCCCCCTGGCCGCCAGGTGCCTCCTGCCCCCGCCCGGATGACGTGTCCGCTCCTGACGGCACCGCTGCCGACACGTCCCGCCGGGGCGGCAGGCCGGCATCCGAGGCCTCTGCCGGTACGCCCCACCGCGGCGCCCACCCGAGGCCAGAAGACCGGCCGTCCCGGCCGTCCCGACCCGGCGGCACCTCGGCCTCGGGAGCGGCCCCGGCCGCTCCATCCTGGTCGGGCAGCACCTCGGCCTGCGGGGCGCCCCCGGCCGGTACGTCCCACCCCGACGGCACCTCGACGTCCGGTTCAGGCCCAGCCGGTACATCCTGGATCGTCTGGACATGCGCACCCGGGGCGCCCCCGGGCCGACCGTCCTGGCCGGGCAGCACCTCGGCACCCGGGTCGGTTTCAGCCTCCGCCTCCCACTCCAGCGGCACATCCGCACCCGGGGCACCCTCAGCCGAGAGGCTCCACCGCGGCGCAGAGCCGAGGCCAGAAGACCCGCCGACGCGGCCGTCCCGACCCGGCGGCACCTCGGCCTCGGGAGCGGCCCCGGCCGCTACATCCTGGCCGGGCAGCATCTCGGCCTCCGGAGCGCCCCCGGCCGGTACGTCCCACCCCGACGGCACCTCGACGTCCGGGTCGGGCCCAGCCGGTACGTCCTGGCCCGGCTGGACATGCGCACCCGGGGAGTCCCCGGCCCGCTCATCCCACCCCAACGGCACATCCGCACCCGGGGCGTCCCCCGCCCGACCGACCTGACCGGGCAGCACCTCGACCTGCGGGGCGCCCCCGGCCGGTACGTCCCACCCCGACCGCACCTCGACGTCCGGGTCGGGCCCAGCCGGTACATCCTGGCCCGGCTGGAGGTGCGCACCCGGGGCGTCCCCCGCCCGACCATCCCGGCCGGGCAGCGCCTCGGCCTGCGAGGCGCGCTCGGCCCCCTCATCCCACCCCGACGGCACATCCGTATCCGGGGCGTCCCCCGCCCGACCGTCCCGGCCGGGCAGCACCTCGGCCTCCCGATCGGTCTGGACAGGCGCATCCCGCTGCGGCGGCACGTCCGCGTACGGCTCCTCCGCCGCGGTCGGCGTCCGGTCCTGTGATGGGTCCGCGTCCCGCGGAGCGTCGGGATCCTGGGCGGCCGGCGGCCGGGTGGTGCGTCCGGGTGCCTGCGGCGAGCGCGCCGCGGGCGGCAGCGGGCGGGTCGGGCGGGGCCAGGAGGGTGGCGGGGCGGGAGCGGTCGGGCGGCGCAGCCGCAGCGTGTCCGCGGCGGGGGGCGCGGGAGGCGGCGGGGACATCGCCGTCAGCGCCGAGTCGAAGTGCGCGTCGACCGAATCGGGCGCGGCAGGTCCCGCGGCGGCACCCGCGTCGTCGTCGTACAACTGCCGCCACCAGTCGTCCTCTTGGCCTTGGCTCGACTCCCCCTGCTGGCTCATGCCCTTATTGTCCACCGCCCGGGCCACCGGGAAACGTGGAAACGCCGCGCCGCCCCCAGCGCAGCCGTCCCACCGGTGACTTCACTCCGTCGCGGCAGCCGCCGGCGCGGGCGGCCGCACCGCCGGCCCGTTGGCGCTCCGGGCGGCGGAGGCGGCGGGAATCCGGCAGGGTGGGACGCATGGGGACCGCACAGGCGAGCCTGATCGGCGCGGTGATGCTGCTCGGACTCATCGGCGTGACGGTCCCGGGCGTGCCGGGGACGCTGCTGTGCTGGGCGGCCGTGCTGTGGTGGGCGACCTCCGAGCACACCAGCCTCACCTGGGGAGTGCTGGCAGGTGCGACCGGCCTGCTGGCGGTCGCGCAGGTCGTGGTGTGGCTGCTGCCCGCACGCCGGATCCGCGACTCCGGGATCACCTGGCGCACGGTGATCAACGCGGGTGCCGCGGCCATCGCCGGCTTCGTCCTGGTGCCGGTGCTCGGCGCCGTCCTGGGCTTCGTCGGGAGCATCTACGTCACGGAGCGGATCCGTCTCGGCGGCGGCCACCGCACCGCCTGGACGGCGACCAGGCGGGCGATGCGTACGGTCGGCGGCTCCGTCCTGGTCGAGCTCCTCGCGTGCCTCATCGTGGCCGGCACCTTGCTGATCGCGGCGATCGCCGGCTGACCCTGCACCGCCCTGGACCCGCGCCCCGGCCCACACCGCCCGGAGCGCCCGGAGCGCGCAGGGCACCCGGCGCATCGGGGGCGTCAGCGGCGTACGCGCGCCGCGCACGGCGCCCGATGCCCACCCGGCGACTTTCACGGCGCTGAAAATTCCACCGGCGCGGATCCGTCGCCGCAGCTCCACGACCTCCCCAGTTGTCTAGACCACATTGGATTTACCTCAACCCCTTTACGCCGAGGGGCAGTTCATGCGTCACTCATGACGCGTCCACATCAAGTTCCCCGCGCACACCACAGCGCACCGCACGATCGTGCGCAGCAGCGCCCGCACCTGCACCTCGCAGCACCGCCCAACGACGGGCACCCGCCACCCCGCAGAGGCAACGAAGCCGCAGCGGGAGCCGACCGCTCGCGTGCTACGCGAGTAGACCCGCACGGCACCGCCCCGCCACACACCGCACCACACCGCACCACGGCACAGCGCCACCGCGCCACCGCACCGCCTGCGTCTCGCGACACCCCCACCCCAACGCGCCAGGAGGAAAGCCTTGTTCTCCCGAATCCTCAACACCACCACGTCCGTGCAGCGGAAACTGATGGTGGCCGGAACCCTCGGCGCGACCCTGGCGCTCGCCGCGACGATGTCGGCGGGCACGGCCGCCGCACAGACGCTGCCATCGGGCAGCAACATCCCGCTCGGCAACGGCTACATGGGCGTCGGCTACGTCCAGGACAGCAAGTCCTTCGCGCCGGACTCCCGGCAGCTCCAGCTGGACGCCCCCGGCGTCATGGCCCCGAACGCGACGTACCCCGCAGGTGTCGACGTCTCGCACTACCAGGGCACGATCAACTGGACGTCGGTGAAGTCGGCCGGCATCCAGTTCGCGTACATCAAGGCCACCGAGAGCACCAACTACAAGGACCCCACCTTCAACGCCAACTACCTGAACGCCTACAACGCCAAGGTGATCAGGGGCGCCTACCACTTCGCGCGGCCCGACCTGTCCTCGGGCGCGGCGCAGGCCAACTACTTCGCCAGCAACGGCGGTGCCTGGTCGGCCGACAACCTGACGCTGCCGGGCATGCTGGACCTCGAAGGCGGCTGCTACGGCAAGTCGGCCGCCTCGATGCAGTCGTGGATCCTGGACTTCTACAACACCTACAAGTCCAGGACGAGCCGCGACGTCGTCATCTACACCAGCCCGAGCTGGTGGAATTCCTGCACCGGCGGCTGGGGCGGCATGTCGGCCAGGAGCCCGCTGAACGTGGCGCACTGGACCACCGCGGCCTCCCCCACCATCCCGAGCGGCTTCCCGTACTGGACCTTCTGGCAGTACTCGGACTCCGGATCGGTGAGCGGCATCTCGGGCGCGGTGGACCGCGACCGCTTCAGCGCGAACAGCACCCGTCTGCTGGCGCTGGCCAACAACACCCCCTGACGCGGCGGCCGGGAGACCGCTCTCCCGCGCCCTCGGACCTGCGACCCAGGACTCACCTGGGCCGCAGGTCCGATGTCCGTGGGCCCAGGCCGTGTGAGGCTGGACGCATGACGACATCCGCACGGACGGAACTGAACGAGACCGAGCTGGCCTACCTGCGCGGCCAGCGCCTCGCCAGGCTGGCGACGGTGGACGCCAAGGGCCGGCCGCAGGCCAACCCGGTGGGCTTCTTCCTTCGCCCCGACAGCACGGTCGACATCGGCGGCTACTCGATGGGCACGACGAAGAAGTGGCGCAATGTCGCCGGCAACCCCTGTGTCTCCCTGGTCGTGGACGACATCGCGAGCCTCCAGCCGTGGAAGGTCCGCGGGGTGGAGATCCGCGGCACGGCCGAGCAGGTCGTCGGCCCGCACGACCTCGGCGCGTACATGAGCCCCGAGCTGATCAGGATCACCCCGTACGCCATTCACAGCTGGGGTCTGGACGCCTGACCGCCCACCCCCTTCCCTTCCGCACCCGCGGGACAAAGCTCACGCTGTGAAATAAGAGAGCGCTCTCACGCAACGCCGGGTAACCCGTTACGCTGTCCGTGCCGATCCCGGAACTTTTCGTTATGCGTGCGCGAAGGAGCCCTCCCCGTGTCCGACCCGACGTTCGCGGCCCGCCCCACCCTCGAGGAAGTCGCGGCGCGGGCCGGGGTGTCCCGGGCGACGGCCTCGCGGGTGGTCAACGGCAGCGAGGGCGTACGGGCACCACTGGTCGAGCGGGTGCGCGCGGCCGTCGACGAGTTGGGGTACGTGCCCAACCAGGCGGCCCGCACCCTGGTCACCCGGCGCAACGGCGCGGTCGCCGTCGTGGTGGCCGAGCCCGAGACCCGGTTCTTCGCCGACCCCTTCTTCGCCCAGCAGGTGCGCGGCATCAGCAAGGAACTGACCGCACACGACAACCAGTTGGTCCTGCTGCTCACGGAGGGCACCGCCGACTACGAGCGCGTGGGCCGCTATCTGGCCGGCGGCCACGTGGACGGCGCGCTGATCTTCTCGCTGCACGACGACGACTCTCTGCCGGTGCTGGCGCACAAGGCCGGGGTCGCGACCGTGATAGGCGGCAGGCCCGGCTGGTCGGACAGCGAGTCGGGGCCGACCACCCTGTATGTGGACTGCGACAACCGCGGGGGCGCGCGCGACGCCGTGCGCCATCTGCTGAACCTCGGGCGGCGGCGCATCGCGCACATCGCCGGCCCGCTGGACCAGACCGCCTCGATCGACCGGCTCGACGGCTTCCGCGACGTGCTGCCGGACATCGACCCGGGGCTGATCGCCGAGGGCGACTTCACCCCGGACGGCGGATCGATGGCGATGGAGCGGCTGCTCCTGCACGCGCCCGACCTCGACGCGGTCTTCGCCGCCTCCGACGTGATGGCATCCGGCGCGCTGCGGGTGCTGCGGCAGCGCGGGCGGCGGGTGCCGGAGGACGTGGCCGTGATCGGCTTCGACGACATCGTCTCGGTCGCCGAGTGGACCGACCCGCCGCTGACCACCATCCGGCAGGACATCGAGGAGATGGGCCGGATGATGGCGCGGCTGCTGCTGCGCGCGCTCGAGCCGTCCACCGTCCCCGGCGTGGCGGCCCCGCTCGCTCCGATCGTCACGCCCACCCAACTGGTGGTACGCGCCTCCGCCTGAGCGCGGGCGCACGCCTGGCGCCATCATCGGTCGCCCGTACGGTCGTTCGACCACCGGTCCGCGAAGCCGGTTCGCTTCCCTGTGGGTTGGAAACGACAGGCAACGGGAAGGTCACGGTCAGGCAGCGAACGTGAGAGTGCGGTGAAGACCGCACCGGGAGACGAGGAGGACTGCCATGGCCTACTCCGTGATCCTCGGAATCGTGATCGTCGTACTGGTGGTGGCCGGAGTCATCGGCTCGTTCTGGAGCGCGGGCAGTCCGATCGCGGTGCGCCGCCGCCACGGCCGTGACGGCGGAGCCGGGTGACGCCACCCGGGCCCCCGCGGGGACACCGGGTGGCGGCGGGGCCTCAGACCGTCCTGCGGTGACCACCGCCTCCGCCCCGCTTGCGCTCGTACATCTCACGGCCTGCTGCCGACCGCTGCTTCCACTCGCGCCGCATGTCGGCACGCAGCCGCTGATCGGTGCGTGAGGCGATCCAGGCGTTCTCCCGCAGCAACTTGCGGTAGCTGTCGAGCCGCCGGTGCGGCAGGATGCCGTCGGCGAGGGCGGCCAGCACCGCGCAGCCCGGCTCCGCCTGGTGCGAGCAGTCGTGGAAGCGGCAGTCCTCGGCCAGTTGCTCGATCTCGGCGAAGACCTGGCCTACCCCGGAGTGCGCGTCCCACAGCCCGACGCCGCGCAGGCCCGGGGTGTCGATGAGCACCCCGCCCTCCGGCAGTGCCAGCAGGTCACGGGTGGTCGTGGTGTGCCGGCCCTTGTTGTCCGCGTCCCTGATGGCCTGCACCTCCTGGACCTCGCGACCCACCAGGGCGTTGGTCAGGGTGGACTTGCCCGCACCCGATTGGCCCAGCAGCACCGCGGTGCCGCCGGCCAGCACGGCCCGCAGCGTGTCGAGGCCGTCGCCGGTGGCCGCGCTGACCGCGAGCACCTGGACCCCGGGCGCCGCCGCCTCCGCGTCGGCCACCAGGTGGCTGCTGTCACCCACGGTGTCCGCCTTGGTGAGCACCACGAGCGGCACGGCGCCGCTCTCCCAGGCCAGCGCAAGGAAGCGCTCCAGGCGGCCGAGGTCGAATTCGATCGCGAGGGACACGCAGATCACCACGTGATCGAGGTTGGCGGCCAGCACCTGGCCCTCGGAACGCTTGGAGGACGTGGAGCGCACGAAAGCGGTGCGCCGCGGCAGCAGCGTACGGACGAAACGCGGGTCGCCCTCGGGGTCGACCGCGACCCAGTCGCCGGTGCACACCACCCGCATCGGGTCCTTCGGGGTCACCAGCGAGGAGTCGACCCGCAGGACCCCGTCCGCGGTGAAGAGGTCGCACATGGCACGGTCCACCCGCACCACCCGCCCGGGCAGCAGGCCCTGCGCGGCATACGGTACGAATTCCGACTCCCACACGTCGTCCCAGCCGTAGGGCACGAGGGCATGCGAGTCGGCGTCACGAAAAGAGAAAGACAAGGGGAACCCTTCGAAAGGCAGCCCCGGCAGCGCGCGTCACGCGCGGAAGAAGGAAGGAGTCAGCCGGAGACCACGGGAGTGCTTGGCACGATCTGCTGAATTGGGGCAACGCCCATCGCAAAGACAGCCATCGGTCCACACCTCCCTGGTCACATCAACGGCCGGCTGCGGTGGCCAGCACGGCTCCCGCAACGAACACCTGGGACCATAGCCCGCCCCGTCCGCAACCGCCACCCATTTTCCGGCGTGCCGACCCCGCGCCGGGCGCCAGCCCCGGACCGTCGTCGGCGCGCAACGTCGCCGCGGTGGACCGCAGCTGTTCGGCGGCAGGAGCGGGCGGGCGCTACGGAGCAGGGTGCGAGGCAAGGCGGTCCTGGAGTTCGCGGTGGCGGAACTGGTAGGCCGTACCGGAGATCCGCAACAGCCCGCGCCGTATGTCCAGTCCAGGAAGACACCCAGGCGCCAAGGCAGCCGGCCGCGTGCGCAGCAGAGGAAGACCGCGTATCGACGGCTGGCCCCCGCCATGCGCAGGCCGAACGCGAGGCCGAACCCCAGGGCAAGCCCGAGCCCGATTCCGTACGAGACGTCGAAGAAGAGTGCGAGCACGAGCATGAGGGTGAGCCCGAACGCGAGGCCGGAGACGAGCCCCACCGTGACGCCCACGGTGAGACCCACCAGGACGTCGTCCCGTAGCGCGCGGCGCGGCTCCGTCGGTGGAGCGTCGTCCAGAGGCGCCACGAGCTCGCCCGCGAGCCCGAACGCGCGCTTGGCCAGCAGCGCGGACCCCAGCAAGGCCAGAAGCGAATGCGCCGGCTCGAGCGAGAGGGAGACCAGGAGCGCAAACGTGAGCAACCGTGAGCCCGGCCAGCACCCCGGACGCGAGCCCGCGCACGAGTTCCCTGGCGATCTGCCCACGCAACCGTCCTGTTCTTCGCGTCGGTGTCTGCTGCGGCCTCGCGGCGGTCGGCGAGGCAGGAGGCCGCGGCCAGGTAGGCCCTGGGAGCGGCGAGAACCAGCGCGACGGCGGTGGTCGCCAGGCCGGCCGCCTCGAACTCCTTGGATGACAGCCACAGTGCCAGTCCTGCGGCAGCGCCCAGGAGGCCGACGTGGACCAGAGCTGTCCGGCGTGCGCGCGAGGCCCTCATGCGGGGCATCCTTCCGATACCACCGACCATCGCAACGTGCCCGGGATTCCTCGCAGTTGACGCCGTCCTGCTCGCTCAACGGGGGTTGCCCAGGGGCTTCCGGTGGTTCCCCGAGGCCGGCCGGATCGCCGGGCAGAGATCCGTCCTCCGCGCCCAGGTCAGCGCAAGGAAGCGCTCCAGGCGGCCGAGGTCGAATTCGATCGCGAGGGACACGCAGATCACCACGTGATCGAGGTTGGCGGCCAGCACCTGGCCCTCGGAACGCTTGGAGGACGTGGAGCGCACGAAAGCGGTGCGCCGCGGCAGCAGCGTACGGACGAAACGCGGGTCGCCCTCGGGGTCGACCGCGACCCAGTCGCCGGTGCACACCAACCCGGGTGGGGCAGGTAGCACGGACGAATGACGTTTCGTCACAGCCCGGTCACAGAGGCCACGCGACCACTCCGGGCCTGACACGCTCATCCCCGCCACAACCACTACCAAAGGGGGATGATCGTGCGTACCCGCACAAGCCTCACCATCGCCGCACTCGCCGCCGGGATGCTCGCGCTCACCGCATGCGACCCGAACACCACCAGCACTGGCACCGGCAACAACGCCCCCACCGACGGGGCCACGACCGCCGGGGCCAAGGCGAGCAGCAATGCGCCCGCGGTGGCCGCCGTGCCGAACCTCGTCGGCAAGGGGCTGCAGGTCGCGCAGGACACGTCGCAGGCCGCCGGGTTCTACCACCTGACCTCGCACGATTCCCTCGGCCGGGATCGGATGCAGCTCCTCGACCGCGACTGGCAGGTGTGTTTCCAGAGTCCCGCCGCGGGCACGTCGACCGCGGTGACGACGAAGGTGGACTTCGGGGCGGTCAAGCTCACCGAGCAGTGTCCGAAAACCGATGAGAGGCCCCCGGCGAAGACGGGGACGATGCCGGACTTCACCGGGAAGGGCCTGGGCGCGGTGCGGAGCAGCCTCCCCGGCGGTGCGTCGATCACGACCGAGGACGCCACCGGAGACCGGATGATCATCTTGGAGTCGAACTGGAAGGTCTGCACCCAGGACCCCAAGGCGGGTGTCGCATACACGGGGCAACCCGTCACGTTCACCGCCGTCAAGACCGACGAGACCTGCCCGTAGCCGGAGTGACGACGAGTGGACGACTGGGCCAGTCGAGCGGCACGTCGCCGCCAAGGTCCACGGCGGGATCCCGCACGGGTGCAAAGCTCGGGTGTGGACGTGCGCGCGGCCGGTGCGCAGGTGTGCCCACGCCACGCAAGAAGTCGGCATGTCGACGCCTGGAGATTCCGGTGGATCCTGCACCTTCGCTGCCCCGCCAATTGCCCCTGCTGCGTGCCGCGGACGAGTTCGTGCTCACCACGATCCTGCTGTTCCTCGCGGTGACGGTCGTCCGGTGGCTGCGCGATCCGGGCTCGGACCTCTACATCGCCGACCTGGACAACGCACTCGCCGTCATCGGGGTGGTGAGCGGAGCCATCCTCACCGGGCTGATCTTCACCCCGCCCGGCAGACGCAGCGGTGGCCATATGAACCCGGCGGTGACTGTCGCCCTGTGGCTGCTGGACGCCTTTCCCGGCCGCAGCGTCATTCCCTATGTGCTCGCGCAGCTCGCCGGTTCGGTGGCCGGTACGGGTCTCGCGCGCCTGGTGTGGGGTCCCGCGGTGTCTGCCCCCGACGTGGCGCACGGCGCGATCAGACCGGCGCCCACATGGGAGCCCTCGGCCGTCTTCCTGGCCGAGGCAGGGGCCATGGCGGCCATCATCCTCATCGTCGGATACCTGCTGGCCAAGCCGCGGTTCGTCCGTCTGCTGCCGTACGTCATCGGGGCCTGCGTGGCCGCGGTGATCGCTCTCCTCGGTCCTCTCAGCGGCGGCTCTGTCAATCCGGCCCGCCAGTTCGGTCCCGCCGCACTGGCAGGTGTGACCAAGGATCTGTGGATCTATCTCGTCGCGCCCGTCCTGGGCGCGGTTGTCGGAGCGGCGATCTATCACCTGTTCATCTGGCGCTTCAACGCGTGCCGACCCCTGACGTACAAGCTGACCGGTGACGAGGTCCCCCGGGTGGACGCCTGACTCCACCCGGTCGCCCGCAGCCGCCCGCCTTCAGGCGCTCCCCTGTTCCGCGAAGCCGTGACGCCAGGTGGGATGCTCCGGCTGCCACCCTCGGGAGCGGGCTGTTCTGTTGGACGCACCCCGCGCCCAGTCCATACGTCCTGACACGGGTTCGGGCGCGGGTACCCCCAAGGCCTCTGCCAGGACCGGCAGCCACTCACGTCCCTGCGCCGGCTCGTCGTCCACGATGTTGACCGGTCCTGCCGGCCAGTCGAGGGCGGCGACCGTGGCTCGTGCGGCGTCGGCGACATGGACGAACGACGTCACGGAAGAGTCCGCGTCCAGGTATGCGAGGAGACGCGCGGTGCTGTCGCCGGCGAGCGCGGCGGCCACAGCGCCACCCGGGGCGTACCAGGTGCCCGGGCCGTAGAGGATGCCGAACCGCAGCGCCACCGCTGTCTCGATTTCGGCGGCGGTCTCCTCCAGCGCCTGGATGCCGTCCACCATCGCTCCCCGCGGCTGCTCCGCCCCGACGTCGAGCGGTACGGTCTCGTCGGCCGGCCCTTCGCCCGGTGCGTACGCCCAGGAGAGCGACTGGGCGATGATCCGTCGGACTCCCGCGGCCTTGGCCGCGTCCACCAGGTTGCGCGTCCCCTCGCGTCGCAGCCGGTCGGTGGCCTCCCCGTCCGCGTCCGCCAGGGCGGTGAGCTGATGGATCACCACATCCGGTGCGGCGGCGGCCACTGCTTTGCGCAGGCCGTCCCTGTCGAAGGCGTCCGCTTGGACGGCGGATGCCCCCAGGCCCCGTACGCGTTCGAGTCCCCTGGAAGAGCGCGAGAGGCCGGTCACCTCGTGTCCCGCGTTCATGAGCAGCGGCACGAGTAGGCGGCCGACCGCGCCGGTCGCGCCGGCGACCATCACCTGCATGGGGTCCACTCCTCGGTTGTGTGAAACCACAGCGCTTTATGAGACGGATGAATCACCTCATAATAGGGCGAAGTGTGTGATCCGCTTGCCCTCTCCCTGTCGTGTCCTTCGAGCAGCGCAGCCCACGACGAGGGTCGCGCTCCCCGGCAGGACGTGGGCCGGAGTCAGGGGCGGAAGAACTGGGAGAGGTAGGTGATGCGACCCTGGGAATCCAGCCGGACGGAGAAGTCGATTCCCCCGCGATCCGGCTGTGACGCGAACTGCTGAAGGAAGTCCGTGAGTTGCGCGAGGCTCACCCGGGTCGGTTGCGTGCCGCCGGACATCAGGAGCTGTATCGTCGCGCCGGGCGCGAAGCGGTAGGTCCTGCTTCCTGCCACCGCGTCGATGCCTCCGTCGTCGAGGGCACCCGGCGCGCAGAAGAAGGAGGCGGGCGTCGCTTTCAGTACCGCGTTCCCGCCGGACCCGACCACGGATTCCCCCTCCACGAGCGCGTCCCGCGATCCATCGGGGGGCGGGCAGACCGAGTAGAGCGCGACGGCGGGGCCCACTTCGTCTTCGGATATCTGCGCCGGACTGCTCAGCCGGGAACCGTCCCAGTGGACCTGGTAAGTGGTCCAGGGGCCGGAGGCGCAACACTGCGGATCAGTGGGGCTCCTCTTCTGGTAGCCGACGGTCACGCTGCTTCCGTCCTGCTTCGTCGCCTCGGCGTGGAAATCGTCCGCGAAGCCGACGTATCGGCTGCCCAGGAAGAAGAAGACCCGGTTGACGGATCCGTCGCCGCAGGCGCAGGCCGTGAAGGCGTACAGCGGTCCGGGATCGTCGGCCGGCGGTGCCGTCTTCAGGGTGTAGCCCATGTCCTCGATGAAGCGCTTCGCCGGCCCCGGGTCGAAGACCGGCGGAGCGGATGTCGGCGGAGGCGTGGACACGACCGCTCCCGGCTTCCACTCGCGCGAGTAGTAGACCTTCTCGTTGTGGTAGAGGTCGCCCACCTCGATGTTGAGCACCGTGTATCCGAGGAAGTCGAACTCGAAGCCGGCGGAGGCGTCGAGCCCGCACCTGGCCTCGATCTTTCCGGCCCCCACTGGATCCCCGCTCACCGCGAGCCCGCAGCCGGCGGTGATGTCGAGATTGGGGCCCACGAGGTCGTCCACGGTGAGCGACAGGCGCAGGCCGGCCTTCGCGGAGGCCTCGATCGTGCTCGAGGGGGCCTTCGTGATCGAGAAGTCGTTGTGGAAATCGGCGATCTTCCCCGGCTTTCCCTTTGCCCACGTCAGCCCGGCCGTCAGCTCCGCCTTCTGGTCGAAGGCGAAGGACAGGTCCGCCTTCGCACCGATGCCCAGGGCGCCGACGAGTGCGCCGGAGAGCACGAAGACCGCCGGTACAGGCCCGAGTTGGACCGGGAACACGCCGAGCACGACCGACGGTTTCGGATCCTGCCAGGACATACCGCACCAGGAGCTGAACGCACCCGTCGCCAGGTCGAAATCGGTGCCCTCGCGGAAGGTGAGCGAGAACGACGCGCTGCGGACGCCGAGGTACAGCGGCCGCCAGTCGACGTCCATGTCGAAGCGGGGGAGCGGGAGGTGCACCTTCGCAAGGCCGGGACTCGACGCGCCGGGAACTGCCGAGGCCGAGCATTTGCCCTCCAGCGCCTCACGCTTGAAGAACGTCGTGAGGTCACCCCCGAGGCTGAGCTCGGGATGGGACCCGGCGTCGCCGTCCATGGAGAGGGGACGCGCATCCCACGAGGTCTGCCGGAGGGGGCCGCTACCGGGCGGCCTCGGCCCGCCGGACGCCGAAGCCGGCGCCGGCCGGAGGCCGGCCTGATCGGGGGCGGCGGCCGTCCCATGGACGCCTGCCAACTGGGCGTCGCGGATTTTGATCTTTCCCTGGGGCATGGCGTCCCGCAACGTGGCAGGACGTGTGTCGACCGCCACCCTGCCCCGCGGGTCGCGCCGGACCGCCGTGGCCCGGCGCATGGTTCCGTGCGGCGTCAGGGGCCCGGCGCCCATCACGATCACGTCCCCGGGCCTCAGGCCGCCCACCGGGGGCGTATCGGATGCGAACGTCATCCGACCATCCGTCAGGCTCAGCAGGCCCGCGTGCGTGGCGTCGAGGATCTTCGTCGTGCGGGGCACGAGATCGGCGTAGTCCACCTCGGCTGTGGCGACGGCTCCTTCGCCTACCACGACGGTGAGTCGGGGGACCGTCGGGTAGAGGTCCCCGCCGGCCTGCCCCACGGGTCGGGCCGTCAGGGCGTACGCGCCGGGGCTGATGCGGGTGAACCGCGCGCCCCCGGTGAGCTTCCTGGCGAAGCCTCCTGGGCCCGTGAGCGCGATGTCGGCGGCGGTACGGCTCGGCAGGTCGATGACGGACACAGCGAGGGTGCCACTGCGTGTCCCCGCGCCTGCGCCCACGCGCCCCCAGGCGTCGCCGCCCACGAGCGAGGCCGCGACGGCCACCGACGTCAGGAGTACGCCGGCCCTGACCGCCCTCCGTATGAGGAAGGCGAACCTGCGGCGGGGGTCGTGCGGGGCCCCGGGTTCCATAGGACGCCCTCCTCGGGCTGATCATGAGCGTGCCGGCGGGCCTGTGCCCGGAGCAGGTCGTACGGGGTGGTCGGGGTGGCGACCGGCCGGAATCCTGCGAACTGTGCAGCCACCGCGTTCGGCGAGGCGGCGGCTGAGGGCGTCATCCGCGGTGGCGGCGCGAGCCAGGGCGCCCGGCGCAGCGATGACGCCCCGGCAACTCGCAGCGGTTCATCCGGAAATCCGCCCTTGTCCGCGCCTTCTCAGCGAAGATTCATTTTCTGAATGGCGGCGTTGTAATCATCCACAGTCCCCGGGTGCAGAACATAGTCCTCGATGACACCGTTCGGCTGAGGCGACCGCATGTGAAGATCCCGGCCGCGGATTGTCCCGCTCAGGGTTTCGGCAGTCCCCAGAGTAGGAAACCCGAATGTGAACCGGCTACCTGAGACGGAGACCGTGAGGGTGACGGAGACCGGGGATTGGCCCTCCGTTTTGCTGTCCATGGTTCCGCTGAGCCCGCCGCCGGAGTCCCGGTTGATGGTCACCATGGTCGCCGAGTTGTAGTCGGTACCGACATACGTGCCTGGTGAGACTCCCAGAGATGTCATCGAACCCCCAGACCCCCCGCCGCCCCCGCAACCGGCGGCCATGACGCCGCAGGCCAGCAGAGCGGCCATGCGTTTGATCATGTACCCCCACCCTTCTGAATTGGATCTCTGAATGCGAAAATCCCGTCCCAGTGGAGGACGGGGACCGAATTTTACGCCTCCCGGTGTGCGCCGCACCCCGTGCAGCGCAATCCGATGAAGAAATTCATGATCCGGGGCGCAGCCCTCTCCACTCAGTGAGCCTTTTCCATCATTGGTCTGAGCTGGCCAGATGCAGGGTAAGGACGGCCTGGACGAGGGCGGTGATCCGGTTGGTGGAGCACCGGAGCTTGCGTAGGAGCCGCCAGTTCTTGAGAGTGGCCATGGCCTGTTCGACGAGTGCGCGGATCTTGGCGTGGGACCGGTTCACTGCTTTCTGACCTGGGGACAGGGTCTCCCAGCGTCCCCAGTACGGGATGCGGACTGTGCCGCCGGCGCCTCGGTAGCCCTTGTCGGCCCAGCACGTGACATCGGCCTGGGCAAGGGCGTCGATGATGCCGTGTTCGCGGGCCGCTCGAACGTCGTGAACGGCGCCTGGCAGGGCAGGCGAGGCCCACAGCAGTCGGCCGAACGGGTCGGTGAGGACCTGCACGTTCATGCCGTGCTTCTTGTGTTTGCCGGAGTAGAAGGGCCGGTCCGCGGCGATGCGGTCGATCGGCAGCAGCGTGCCGTCCAGGAGCACGAACGCTTTCGTGGACGCGGCGCGTACGGCGTCGGCCAGAGTGGGTGCGAGGGCAGCCAGGAGGTCGACGGCCTCGGTGACGTAACGGTATGCGGTCGTGATGCCCACGCCGAACCCGGCGGCCAGCTGAGCGTAGGTGTGTCCCGCGCGTAGGTGGGCGAGTGCGAGGAGGGCCTGGCGGCCGGCACTCAGCTTCCGCCAGCGGGAGCTGATCGCACAGCGTCGCCGCCGCAGCTGTTCTGCGAGGAAGCGAAGGGTGGAGCTGGACACGTCCACGCCGGACGGGTAGACAAGCATGCGAAGCCTCTGGTGGAGACGGTTCTCTTGGTCGAAAACCCATCTACCAGGGGCTTCGCCATGTTGTCACCCCAACTACACAGCTCCATCATCAGATTGGAAAGGGCTCAGTGCCTTACGGCACCGGGCGGGTGGCCCTGGATCGGGAGTCCGGGGGCGCAGCCGTGGGCCGTGTCCGACGATCCGTCGCGGGTGACGTGACGTGGCGTCACCGATCCGCGGCGGCCGCCACCCGGCCCGCGCACAGGCATTGACTCTGCTCAGGCCTTGCATGAGACTCCCCCCGGAGAGCGCTCTCCCGCTGCCTCGTCGCGAGGCACCCACCCCCCATGGAGATGCATATGAGCCTCCTGTCCCGCTTCCTGCGCGCCGCGCGACGCAGAAGACCCTTACTGGCCGCCGTCGTGGCGGCCGTTGTCGTGGTGGCCGGCGCGATCACCGCCACCTCGGGCACGGCGAACGCCGCGCCGTCCCTGCTGTCGCAGGGGAAGACCGCGACCGCCTCCTCCACCGAGAACGCCGGCACCCCCGCCTCCGCGGCCGTCGACGGCAACACCGGCACCCGCTGGTCGAGCACCGCCGCCGACCCCCAGTGGCTCCAGGTCGACCTCGGCACCAGCGCCACCCTCAGCTCCGTCACCCTGAACTGGGAGGCGGCCTACGCCACCGCGTTCAAGATCCAGGTCTCGGACAACGGCACCACCTGGACCGACGCCTACTCCACCACCACCGCGACCGGCGGCAACCAGACACTCGCCGTAAACGCTTCCGGCCGCTATGTCCGGATGTACGGCACCGCCCGCGCCACCGGATACGGCTACTCCCTGTGGGAGTTCCAGGTCTACGGCACCACCGGCACCACAGGACCCACCACCTGCGGCACGGACAACGCCGCCCAGGGCAGGACCGCCACAGCGTCCTCGACCGAGAACGCCGGCACACCGGCCTCCGCGGCCGTCGACGGCAACACCGGGACCCGCTGGTCGAGCGCCGCCGCCGACCCCCAGTGGCTCCAGGTCGACCTCGGCTCGACGGTCACCGTGTGCCAGGTGGTGCTCAACTGGGAGGCCGCGTACGGCACTTCCTTCAAGATCCAGGTCTCGGACAACGGCAGCACCTGGACCGACGCCTACTCCACCACCGCGGGCACCGGCGGCAACCAGACGCTCACCGTGAACGGTTCCGGCCGCTACATCCGCATGTACGGCACCGCCCGCGCCACCGGATACGGCTACTCCCTCTGGGAGTTCCAGGTCCACACCAGCGGCGGCACTCCCCCCACCACGCCGACCGACCCGGGCAACCCCGGCGGTGGTGACTTCTCCGGCTCGGTGATCTCCGCCTACAAGCAGGTGTCGGCGTCCTCCTACGAGGGCGGCAACGCCCCGGCCGCCGCCCTCGACGGCCGGACCACCACCCGCTGGTCCAGCCTGGCAAGCGACGACCAGTGGATGCAGGTCGACCTCGGCGGCACCGGCACCCTCAGCGGCATCGTGCTCAACTGGGAGTCGGCGTACGGCACCGGCTACCACCTCGACATCTCGGACAACGGCACCACGTGGACCCGGCTCTACACCACCACCACCGGCAAGGGCGGGATCGAGAAGCTGCCCGTCACCGGCAAGGGCCGCTACGTGCGCTTCACCGGCACCGCGCGCGCCACCGGATACGGCTACTCCCTGTGGGAGTTCCAGGTCTACGGCACGGTCGACACCTCCACGGCGACGCCGCCGCTGCTGTCGGGACCGACCAAGGCCCCGGCGACCACCGGCCAGTTCCAGCTGGCGGCGCCCGCCGACAAGGCCATGGTCACCAACACCCGCCGCCCGGCGCTGAGCTGGAACGCGGTCGGCGGCACAGCGCACTACGAGGTGTGGCTCAACATCAGCCGCACCGACTACGACTTCACCGCGTCCGGCAACCTGCTGGACCTCTACACCAAGGTGGCCGAGCCCACCGGCACCAGCTACACGCCGAGTTGGGACATCACCGACCGGTGGACGTACAAGTGGTTCGTGGTCGCGGTGTCCGGCTCCGGCGCCAAGACGACGTCCGGCATCCGTACGTTCAGCGTGTACCTGCCCGACGTGGAGCAGGTCGCGGACGGCGTCAACGTGATCAACGGCGCCCGCGACCTCAACAAGGACGGCCAGATCGAGCCGTACGAGGACTGGCGGCAGCCGGTCGCCACCCGGGTCAGTGACCTCCTCAGCCGGATGACGCTGGAGGAGAAGGCCTATCAGATGTTCTACAACGTCCAGACGTACCCGATGTCCGGCTGGCACTTCGGGCCCGCGCAGCCCGCTGACCTCGACAACGTCCTGAGGTCGACGGCCGCCACCCGGCTGGGCATCCCGCCGGTCTCGGCGGGCGACACCACGGCCGGCTACCAGACGACCTACCCGCTGCAGAGCACGCTGTCCGCGGGCAAGGACTACCCGCTCGACTACAAGCTCGGCGACATGCAGCGCAAGGAGGAGCTGGAGGTCGGCGCGCGCGGCACCCTGTCGCCGCTCGCCGAGGTCGGCACCAAGGTGCTCTACCCCCGCATCCAGGAGGGCGGCGGCGAGAACGCCGACGTCGCCGCGGCCCAGCTGAAGGCCCTGGTCGCCGGATTGCAGGGCGGCCCCGAGCTCAACCCGGGCTCGGTGCTGGCGACGGTCAAGCACTGGCCCGGTGAGGGCGCGGGCGGTGAGGCCGGCATCGTCTACGACGCGACGACGATCAAGTACCACATGATCCCGTTCCGGGCGGCGATGGAGGCCGGCGCGGTCAACATCATGCCGGGCTACGCGGGCAGTTCGTATCTCGACCCGGGCGGTCCCGGTGCGGGCGACAGCGCGAAGATCCTCACCTACCTGCGGCAGAACATGGGTTACACCGGTCTGATCACCACGGACTGGCTGCCGTCGGGCGCGTGGGTCAACGCGGCGAACGCGGGCTCCGACGTGATGGGCGGCGCCGACCCGGGCGCCGTGGGCTTCACCATGGCGGGCTTCGAGCAGCAGGTGCCGCTGACCCGGATCAACGACGCGGTGACGCGGATCCTCCAGCTCAAGTTCGAGCTGGGCATCTTCGACCACCCCTACGGCGACCCGGTGAACGGCCCCTACCGCTTCCACCAGCCGTCGTACACGCAGCTGGCCAACCAGGCGGCGCGCGAGTCCGACACCGTGCTCAAGAACAACGGGGTGCTGCCGCTCAAGCTCAACTCGGGCGACAACATCGTGGTGGCGGGCGACCGGGCGACCGACGGCGCGGCCTGCTGCATCTGGTCCAGCTACTTCCACCCGGACTACGGGTCGCTGGACCAGCTCGACGCCCTCAAGGCGAGAGCCGCGCAGAACGGGGTGAACGTCTCCCAGGGCACGGCCGCCAATCCGAAGGTCGCGGTGGTCTACGTCGGTGAGCCGTCGTACACCCACGCCACCGCGTGGCCGGACACCCAGCCGTACCTGCCGGCCGACCAGTTGGCGCTGATCCAGAACTACAAGAACCAGGGGCTCAAGGTGGTGGTCGTCCTGACCCTGCCGCGGCCGATCGTGATCAGCGACTGGAACACCCTGGCCGACGCCATCGTGGTGACCTACCGCGGCGGCGAGGAGGTCGGCCCGGCCACGGCGAGCCTGCTGTTCGGGGACTACACCCCGCGCGGCAAGCTGCCCTGGCAGCTTCCCAGGAGCCTGGACCAGGTGCTCAAGCCGGGCGGCGGCGACAACCTCGCCGACGCCAACGAGGCGTGGGACCTGCCCTACGACCTCGGCGCGACCGCCGCCGAGCGGGCCGACATCCGGGCGAAGATCGACGCGGGGCAGACCGTGCCGACGACGTACGGCAATCCGCTGTACGCCTACGGCGCCGGGCTGACCAGCTGGGCAACCGGCTGACCCGGTCCTGACCCCGGCCGCGCTCCCGGGCTTGTCCCGGCACGGGAGCGCGGCCGGTTCCGGCCCCCTGGCCCTGCTCGTGTGATCGCACGAGCAAGGCCCGGGGGCCGGATTGTTTGGCTTATGCAATGTGACAGCTGACTTCCTCCTCGCATCTGCGGAATTATGATCCTGGTATCCGCACGGCAGCGTGCGGCAGAGAGGAAGACTTCCTGTGACAACCCGTTCCGCACGACGGCACGCCCTGCCACTGGCTCTGGGCGGCGCCGCGATGCTGCTGGCGCTCACTGCCTGCTCCTCCTCGGACGACAAGTCCTCCGATTCCGCCACTCCCTCCGCCGCGAGCACCAACTCGACCTCGGCGAGCGCGTCGCCGCAGGTCAGCGGCTCCATCACGGTCTTCGCCGCGGCCTCGCTCAAGGAGTCCTTCAGCACGCTGGGCAAGCAGTTCGAGGCCGCCTACCCGGGCACGAAGGTCACCTTCAACTTCGGCGGCAGCGACACCCTCGCCGCGAGCATCACCGCGGGCGCGCCCGCGGACGTCTTCGCCGCCGCGAGCCCGGCCACCATGAAGACGGTCACGGACGCGGGCGACGGTGCGGGTACGCCGACCACCTTCGTCCGCAACCAGCTGGAGATCGCCACCCTCCCCGGCAACCCGCAGCACATCGCCACCCTCAAGGACCTCACCAAGCCCGGTCTGAAGGTCGCGCTGTGCGCGAAGACCGTGCCGTGCGGCTCCGCGGCGCAGAAGGCGCTGACGGCGAGCCACATCAGCCTCACCCCGGTGTCGTACGAGCAGGACGTGAAGTCCGCGCTGACCAAGGTGGAGCTCAAGGAGGTCGACGCCTCGGTGGTCTACCAGACCGATGTGAAGGCCGCGGGTGGCAAGGTGGACGGCGTGCAGTTCCCCGAGTCCGCCGGTGCCATCAACGCCTACCCGATCGTGGCGCTCAAGGACGCCCCCAACGCGACGGCCGCCGAGGCCTTCATCGCGCTGGTGAAGTCCGCCGAGGGCCGGAAGGTGCTGACCGATGCGGGCTTCCTGAACCCGTGACGGACGACTCCCCCGCCGCGACGGCCGGCCTCCGGGACGCCTCCGGAGGCCGGCCGCGCGGCGGCGCGCGCAAGGGCGGCCGGCTGCCGGTCGCACTGGTGCTGCCCGCGCTGATCGGCCTGGTCTTCCTGCTGCTGCCGCTGGTCGCGCTGCTGATCAGGGCGCCCTGGCGGAGCATGCCCGACCAGCTGACCAGTGCCGCGGTCTGGCAGGCGCTGCGGCTCTCGCTCCAGACGGCGACCCTGGCGACCGCGGCCTCGCTGGTCTTCGGCGTGCCGCTGGCCTGGCTGCTGGCGCGTACGGCCTTCCCCGGGCGGCGGCTGGTGCGCGCGCTGGTCACCCTGCCGCTGGTGCTCCCGCCGGTGGTCGGTGGGGTGGCGCTGCTGCTGGCACTGGGCCGCAACGGGGTGGTGGGGCGCTGGCTCGATTCGGCGTTCGGCATCACCCTGCCCTTCACCACCTCGGGGGTGGTGGTCGCCGAGACCTTCGTGGCGATGCCCTTCCTGGTGATCACCGTCGAGGGCACGCTGCGGGCCGCCGACGCGCGGTACGAGGAGGCCGCCGCCACCCTGGGCGCCTCCCGGCTCACCGCCTTCCGCCGGGTGACGCTGCCGATGATCGCACCGGGGGTGGCGGCCGGCGCGGTGCTGGCCTGGGCGCGGGCGCTGGGCGAGTTCGGGGCGACCATCACCTTCGCGGGCAGTTTCCCCGGGCGCACCCAGACGATGCCGCTCGCGGTCTACCTGGCGCTCCAGGACGACCCGGCAGCGGCCATCGCGCTGAGCCTGGTGCTGCTCGCGGTGTCCCTCGCGGTGCTGGCGGGGCTGCGCGAGCGCTGGACGGGGGCGCTGTGACGACCCTGGCCAAGGGCGAGGGACTCGACGCCCACCTGGTGCTGGAGCGCGACGGTTTCACCCTGGACGTGGAGCTGGCCGTGCGGCCCGGCGAGGTGCTGGCGCTGCTCGGGCCGAACGGGGCGGGCAAGACCACCGCGCTGCGCACGCTGGCCGGGCTGACCCCGCTGACCGGCGGGCACCTGCGGCTGGACGGGGAGACCCTGGAGGACCCGGCGCGCCGGCGGCGGGTCGCGCCCGAGGGCCGTCCGGTCGGGGTGATCTTCCAGGACTACCTGCTCTTCCCCCATCTGACGGCGCTGGAGAACGTCGCCTTCGGGCCGCGCTGCCACGGGGTGCCGCGAGCCGCGGCACGGGCCCTGGCCGCCGACCTGCTCGACCGGATGGGCCTCGCCGACCACGCGGGCGTCAAGCCGCGGCGGCTGTCGGGCGGGCAGGCCCAGCGGGTGGCGCTGGCCAGGGCGCTGGCCACCGGGCCGCGGCTGCTGCTGCTCGACGAGCCGCTCGCGGCGCTCGACGCCGGTGCCCGGCTCGACGTGCGCGCCGAACTGCGGCGGCATCTGGCGGCGTTCGAGGCGGTGGCGGTGCTGGTCACCCATGACCCGCTGGACGCGATGGTGCTGGCGGACCGGCTGGTGGTGATCGAGAACGGCCGCCTGGTGCAGGAGGGCACTCCCGCGGAGATCGCCCGCCGCCCGCGCACCGACTACGTCGCCCGGCTGGTCGGCCTGAATCTCTACCGGGGCAAGGCCGCGGGCCGCACCGTGAGGCTGGTGCCGGGTCTTGACCTGACCACCACGGAGGAGGTCGACGGGCCGGCCTTCGTCGCCTTCCCGCCGGGTGCGGTCGCCCTGCACCGGGACCGGCCCGACTCCAGCGCGCGCAACGCCTGGCCGGCGAAGGTGGTCGGCATGGAGTCCCACGGCGCCCAGATCCGGGTCGCGCTCGCCGGTTCCGGCCCGGCGGACGGTCTGCCCTTCGCGGCCGACCTGACGACGGTGGCGGTCGCCGAACTCGGGCTGGCGCCGGGTGGCGGGGTGTGGGTCTCGGTCAAGGCCGCGCAGACGCACGCCTATCCGGCCTGACGGCCGGCGGCAGGGGGCCGCTCGCGGTGGCCTGAAGGTCGTACGGAGGCGCTGCCCCGTGGCCGCGCGCGGTTCCGCCCCCGGGTGGTGCTCCGGGGGCGGGACCGCGCGACGGACCCCTACGGCAGGTCAGCCGCGGGAGACGGGCTCAGGAGCGGCCCGCTCAGGCGGTGGGCAGGGTCCAGGCCTGGTTGGCCGAGCCCGTGCAGCTCCAGATCTGCAGCTTCGTGCCGTTGGCCGAGGTGTTGCCCGTGGCGTCCAGGCACTTGCCCGACTGCGGGTTGACCAGCGAGTTGTTCGAGCCGGGCTGCCAGACCTGCGACCCGGTCCCGTTGCAGTCGTAGAGCTGCACCTTCGTCCCGTTCGCGGTCCCGGCCGCCGCCACGTCCAGGCACTTGCCCAGCGCCCGCACGGTGCCGCCGGAGCCGACGGTCCAGCTCTGCGCGGTGGTCCCGTTGCAGTCGTAGAGCTGCACCGCGGTGCCGTTGGCGCTGCTCGCCCCGGCGACGTCGACGCACTTGCCGCCGATGCCGTGGATCGGCCCGGTCGCACCGCCGGCCGGCGGGGTGACGGGGCCCGACTGGCCGCCGAGCCAGCGCAGCCCCTGGAGGAGGAGCTGGTTCTGCTGCGCGCTGGCGAAGGTCGACGACAGGGTGGTGTTCGTCGCGTAGTCCATCGCGTTGTGGCCGAAGTTGTTGTAGATCATCCGGTAGTTGTGGTTGGTCCACACGATCGGGTAATACCCGCTGTACCAGGTCTGGTTGGGGTCCGTGCCGATCGGGAAGGTGGACTGGTCCATCGACGCCAGGATGTCGATGTCCGGGTTCTGCCGCAGGTCGTGCTGCCAGCTGTACCACTCGCTGACCGACGAGGTGATCGTGGACGGCAGGCCCGCGGTCGCCGGGTGGTTCGGGTCCTCGATCTTCAGCGTCTCCGAGGTCGGGCCCCAGGTGTTGGACTTGAAGGTCCCGGTGCCGAGGAAGGTCTCGTGGTACCAGGACCAGTCGCTGGGCGTCTGGTCGTTGTAGGCCGAGACGTGGAAGCCCATCCAGCCGCCGCCGTTGTTCATGTACGTCTGGAAGGCGCTGCGCTGGGCGGCGGTCTGCGGGTAGTTGTCGAGGAACATGACGACCTGGTAGTTCGCCAGGTTCGCGGTGTTGAGCTGGTTCCAGTCGTTGGTCGCGGTGTACGAGAAGCCGTTGGCCGCGGCCTGCTGCGGGAACCAGGCGTTCGCCTCGTGCACGAAGCTGATGTGCGCGGCGTCGTAGGTGCCGTCGTAGAAGGCGAGCACCTTGAAGGCGGGTGCCGCCGCGTGCGCCCGGTGGGCGGGGGCGGTCAGTGCGGCCAGCAGTACGGCGAGCAGGGCGAACAGCCTTATCAGGATGCGGGGTCGTGCGGTACGGGTGATGACCATGGAGGGCCTTCCTGGTGCGCGACGGTGGGGGGGACGTGCGCCTGTAGCAGGATTCAAAGGTCTAGACGCTGTTCATGTCAATGACCTATGGTCCATACCATCCTGACGCTCCCCCACTTTTTTCCCACAGGCCGTCAAGGAGCCCCCCATGCAGCACTTCCTCCGCAGGAGCCCTGACACACCTCGTCGTAACCGGTTTCTCAATCTGCCCGGTCTGGTCGCGGCAGCAGCGGTGCTGACCACGGCGGCAGCATTTGTGACCGGTACCGGTGCCGCGACCGCCGCCAACCCGGCCGCCACACCGGCCGCGGCCCCCGCCGTCGCCGCCGCGCCCACCGCCTTCGCGCACCCGGGCGTCATGGTCAGCCGGTCCCAGCTCGACTACGTGCGCGGCAGGGTCCAGGCCGGCGCGGCGCCCTGGGCCGCCGCCTACGCGCAGATGACGTCCAGCTCCTACGCCTCGCTCTCGCGCACCCCCAAGCCGCGCGCCACCGTCGAGTGCGGGCCGTATTCGGACCCCAACAACGGCTGTACGGACGAGCGCGAGGACGCCATCGCGGCGTACACCGACGCGCTCGCCTGGTACATCAGCGGCAACTCCGCCTACGCCCAGGAGTCGATCAAGCTGATGGACGCCTGGTCGGCGACCATCACCGGGCACACCAACAGCAACGCGCCGCTCCAGACCGGCTGGGCGGGCTCGGTGTGGCCGCGGGCCGCCGAGATCATCAAGTACACCTACACCGGGGGCTGGCCCGGCTCCGCGCGCTTCGGCACCATGCTGCGCAACGTGTACCTGCCCGAGGTCATCAACGGCTCCAACAGCAACGGCAACTGGGAGCTGACGATGATGGAGGCCGCCGTCGGCATCTCCGTCTTCCTCGACGACAGCGCCTCCTACGACCGGGCGATCGCGCGCTACCTCAACCGCGTCCCCGCCTACATCTACCTCAGCTCCGACGGCGCGCTGCCCAAGACCGTGCCCGGCAGCGGTCTGACCACCTCGTCGCAGATCATCGGCTACTGGCAGGGCCAGTCGACCTTCGTGGACGGCCTCACCCAGGAGACCTGCCGCGACTTCACCCACACCGGTTACGGCATCGCGTCGATCTCCGACATCGCCGAGACCGCGTACATCCAGGGCCAGGACCTCTACCCGCAGGTCGGTGCCCGGTTGCAGCAGGCGCTCGGCTTCCAGTCGAAGTACGAGCTCGGCACGGCACCCCCGTCATGGCTGTGCGGCGGCCACCTCAACCTGGGGCTCGGCCCGGTGACCGAGGTCGGCTTCAACGCGCTGCACAACCGGATGGGCATCGCGATGGCCAACACCCAGACGCTGACGGAGTCGCGCCGCCCCGCGGGCTCCAACAACCTCTTCGTCGCCTGGGAGACGCTGACCAACGCGGACAACCCCGCGGTGGCGCCCGGCGGTTCGACACCGCCGCCGAGCACCCCGCCGCCCGGGAACGGGTCAGGGCCGATCACCGGGATCGGCGGCAAGTGCGTCGACGTCGCAGGGGCGAGCAGCGCCAACGGCACCGCGGTGCAGCTCTACGACTGCAACGGGACCGCCGCGCAGAGCTGGACGGTCGGCTCCGGCGGCGCGCTCCAGGCGCTGGGCAAGTGCCTGGACGTGGCGGCGGCCGGGACCGCGAACGGGACGAAGGTGCAGCTCTACGACTGCAACGGGTCAGGCTCGCAGATCTGGCAGGCAGGGACCGGTGGCTCGCTGGTCAACCCGCAGTCGGGCAAGTGCCTGGACGCCACAGGCAACACCTCGGCCAACGGCACGAAGCTGCAGATCTGGAGCTGCACGGGCTCGGCCAACCAGGCCTGGACCCTGCCGGGCACCTGAGGGCCCGCCCTCCCGAAGACGGCGCCGCCGCGAAGCAGGGTGCGCATTCGCGGCGGCGCCCCTCCCCCCGGGGAGGTGGCCGTTTCGTTCAAGACGGCACGGGACCGCGCGCCTAGCGTGGGGTGCATGAACGCACAGACCGTGACACCGCGTATCGACATGATCGGCCTGGTCGTCGCCGACATGGCCGCCTCTCTCGCCTTCTACCGCAGGCTCGGGCTCGAACTGCCCGCGCAGGCCGACACGCAGCCGCACACCGAGGTCTCGCTGCCCGGCGGGCTGCGGCTCGCGTGGGACACCGTGGAGACCGTCCGCTCCTTCGACCCCGGCTGGTCGCCCGCGACCGGCAGCCGGGTCGCGCTCGCCTTCGACTGCGGCAGCCCCGCCGGGGTCGACGCGGTGTGGGCCGAGCTGACGGGCGCCGGCCACAAGGGGCACCTCGAGCCGTGGGACGCGTTCTGGGGCCAGCGCTACGCCGTCGTCCACGACCCCGACGGCAATGCCGTGGACCTCTTCGCGGCGTCAGCCGCCTCCTGAGGGCCGCGCCACCAGCTCCCCCAGCGGGACCCCGGCCAGGGCCCTGACCTCGCGGGACAGGTGCGGCTGGTCGGCGTAGCCGGCGTCCGCGGCGACCCTGGCGAAGGGCACGCCGCCCCTGGCCATCCCCAGCGCGCGCTGGAGCCGCAGCACCCGGGCCAGCGTCCTGGGCCCGTAGCCGAAGGCGGCCTCGCAGCGGCGGCGCAACTGCCGCTCGCCGAGGCCGCAGGCGGCGGCGACGCCGGCGACCGGGCGGCCCGCGGACAGCGCGGCGGCGACCGCGGGGAGCAGCGGGTCGGCGGGGCCGAGACGCCGCGCCCGGTCCGCGGCCCACGCGTCGAGCACCACCGCGGGCCCGCGGTCCGCCCGCGCCGCCAGCCGCCTGGCCTCGGCGGCGGGCCACAGGTCGTCGAGCGGCACCCGCAGGTCGCGGACCTCACGGGCGGGCAGGCCGAGCAGCGCGGGGCCGACGCCGGGGGCGAAGCGCAGCCCGGCATAGCTGCTGCCGGGCCGGTCGGCGACCACATAGGCCCGCGTGTCGGGGCCCGCGACCAGCAGGGCACCGTCGTGCCAGATCAGGTCCATGCAGCCGTCGGGCAGCACCCGGTAGGGGTCGCCGCCGCTGTCGGTCCGCGTCCACAGGACCGCCCCTGGGGCCAGGGCGGCCCGTTCCCGATACCCGCTCACCCCTCCATGGTGCCCCGGGTCAGCCGTGGTGGTGCTCGTCCCAGGGCGACTGCTGCGGTGGGAAGGGGGGCAGCGGCGGCGGCGCGAGCGGCCGCGGCGGGCGGGGCGGTGTGACCGGGTCGGCCGGGCCCGGCTTGGGGCGGCGGGCCCGCAGCCGGGAGCGGACGTCGCCGTGCGGCAGGACGTCCACCCAGCGCTCGGGGTACTCGGCGGGCGGCGGGTCGTCCTCCTCCTCGGCCGCGGCGGCCTGCCTGGCCCGCCGGGCGGCGGCCCGCGCGACCACCTCGGCGGCGGCGGCCACCTTGCGCTCGTCGTTCTCCTCGCGGGCGGCGGCGGTGGCCAGTGACGGCCACACCCGGTCGACGGCGGCGTTGACCGCGGCGCCGACCAGCACCGCGAAGGCCGACACCCCGATCCACAGCAGGACGGCCACCGGCGCGGCCAGCGATCCGTAGATCGTCGGGCCCTCCACCGCGTGCGTGAGGTAGATCCGCAGGACGAAGCTGCCGACCACCCACATCAGCAGCGCGACCAGCGCCCCCGGCACGTCCTCGTACCAGGGCGCCCTCACCGGCACTGACACGTGGTAGAGCGTGGTCAGGAAGGCGACGGAGGCCAGCAGCACGAACGGCCAGTAGAGCACGTGCACCGTGCCCGAGGTGCCGGGCACCAGGTCGTTGACGGCGTTCGGGCCGACCACGATCAGCGGCAGCACGGCGGCGCCCAGGACCAGCGCGACCACGAAGAGGAGCAGCGACATCAGCCGGGTGCTCACGATGCCGCGGCGGCCCTCGAGGCCGTACATGATGGTGATGGTGTCGACGAAGACGTTCACCGCGCGGGAGCCGGACCACAGGGCGATCAGGAAGCCCAGCGAGATCAGGTCGGGGCGGCGGCCGTGGAAGACGTCGTCGACCAGGGGTTTGACCAGTTCGTTGACGCCCTTGTCGGACAGCACGGTCGCGGAGGCGCTGAGGATGTTGTGGCGGATGTGGTCGATGGTGTCCAGGCCGATGACCGTGTCGACATAGCCGAGCGCACCGACCAGGCCGAGCAGCAGCGGCGGCAGCGACAGCAGGACGAAGAAGGCCGCCTCCGCGGCGAGGCCGGTGACCCGGTACTCCATGCAGGAGTCGACGGTGTCCTTGAGCAGCAGCCAGCCCACCTTCCGCTTGGAGACGTTGCGGTAGAGCACCCGGGCCCGCCGCCAGCGGTTGGGGCGCCGATGGCTTCTTTCTTCTGCTGCTTGCACGCCCTTACGTTAGCTGGCATGACTGCCCCCACTCACACGGTGACGAACCAGGCCCCGCCCCTGGCCGGCCATGACGTGTACAGCACCGACACCGCCCTCACCGAGGCCGTCGCCCGTCACGCGGATCCCGCGGGACTTGCGGAGATCACGGAGGAGCTGTCCCGGCTCGGACAGGCCGCGGGATCCGCACAGGCGCAGAGGTGGGGTGAGGAGGCGAACACGTACTCGCCCGTGCTGCGCACCCACGACCGCTACGGCAACCGCATCGACGAGGTCGACTTCCATCCGGCCTGGCACCGGCTGCTCGGCCACGCGGTGACGGCGGGCCTGACCGACGCCTGGTCGCGGCCTGACGGGCACCTGCGGCGGGCGGCAGGATTCCTGGTCTGGTCCCAGGTGGAGGCCGGGCACGGCTGCCCGGTGTCCATGACGCACGCGGCGGTGCCCGCGCTGCGCACCGACCCGGTGCTCGCCGCGGAGTGGGAGCCGCGGCTCGGCTCCCACGTCTACGACCCGCGGCTGGTACCCGCGGGCGGGAAGCCCGGCGCGCTGTTCGGTATGGGCATGACCGAGAAGCAGGGCGGCTCCGACGTCCGCGCCAACACCACCAGGGCGGAACCGCTGGCCGAGGAGGGCGCGTACGCGCTCACCGGGCACAAGTGGTTCTGCTCCGCGCCGATGTCGGACGGCTTCCTGGTGCTGGCGCAGGCGCCCGCCGGGCTGACCTGCTTCCTGCTGCCGCGGGTGCTGCCCGACGGCACCCGCAACGTCTTCGCGATCCAGCGGCTCAAGGACAAGCTCGGCAACCGCTCCAACGCGTCCTGCGAGGTCGAGTTCGCCGGCACCTGGGCCCGGCGGGTCGGCGAGGAGGGGCGCGGGGTCGCCACCATCATCGAGATGGTCGCCGCCACCCGGCTGGACTGCGCGCTCGGCTCGGCCGCGCTGATGCGCCAAGCCGTGGCACAGGCCGTGCACCACGCCACCCACCGCAGCGCTTTCGGCGGTCCGCTCGTCGACAAGCCGCTGATGCGCAACGTCCTGGCGGACCTGGCCCTGGAGTCGGAGGCGGCCACCACGACGGCGCTGCGGCTCGCCGCCGCCTGCGACGCCGACACCGAGCAGGAGCGGCACTTCAGGCGGCTGGCGGTCGCCGTGACCAAGTTCTGGGTCACCAAGCGCTGCCCCCCGGTCGCGGCCGAGGCCCTCGAATGCCTGGGCGGCAACGGCTACGTCGAGGAGTCCGGGATGCCGAGGATCTTCCGGGAGTCCCCGCTCAACTCGGTGTGGGAGGGGTCGGGCAACGTCCAGGCGCTCGACGTGCTGCGGGTGCTGGCACGCGAACCCCTGGCGGTCGACGCCTTCCTCTCCGAGGTGGGCCTCGCCAGGGGGGCGGACCACCGCCTGGACGCGGCCGTCAAGGACCTGCTGTCCGAGCTGGGCGACCTGGAGGGGGTGGAGGTCCGGGCCCGGCGCATCGTCGAGCGCATGGCGCTGGTGCTCCAGGGCTCGCTGCTGGTCCGGTTCGCACCGCCGCAGGTGGCCGACGCGTTCTGCGCCTCGCGCCTGGGCGGCGACTGGGGCTCGTCCTTCGGCACCCTGCCGGCCGGCCTCGACCTGGCCCCGATCCTCGCCAGGGCCGCCCCGACCGCGCCGTAGCCCGCGGCGGCCCGTGCCCCCGCGGGCGCGTGCCGTCCGGGGAGGGGCACGCACAGCGGAGGGGGTGGTGCCGCGCCGACTCGGCACCACCCCCCGTCCGTGACGCGGCGTCAGGGTCCGCCCTTTGCGCCTGCGGGCGCAACCGTTGCACCCGGTTGCAGGAAAGCCGAGCGGCCCGGGCCGGCACCCGTGCACCATGGCAGGGACGGCAGAACGGAGGCGCCGTGCCACACCTTCCGATCGGTTTCGGGCGGCTGGACAGCAGCGACGTCCTGATGTCACCGCACCTGCTCGCCTCCGTACGGGCAGCCACCCTCGCGGGGGACGTGCCGCCCGAGGCGCCGCGCGCGGTGATCGGCGCGTCGTGGGAGCGGACCCTGGGGCACGGCGTGGACCCCGACGTCGGCCGGCACAACGGCCTGCTCGGCACCGAGGAGATCGAGCACCGCAGGCACAGCACCCCGCTGGGGGACGTACTGCAGGTGCTGCGCGAAGGCCTGGTCCCGGTCGCCGACGCGGCCTGGCACATCATGGTGGTGACCGACGCCGAGGGCCGGCTGCTGTGGCGGGACGGCAGCCTGGCCGTACGCAGGAGCGCCGACCGGCTCGGCTTCGCCGAGGGCGCCTCCTGGTCGGAGGAGGTGGTCGGCACCAATGCCATCGGCACCGCCCTGATCACCCGCGCACCGCTCCAGGTGCACTCGGCCGAGCACTTCGTGCGGACGCACCACGGCTGGACGTGCGCCGCCTCGCCGCTGCACGACCCGCGGGACGGGCGGCTGCTCGGGGTGGTCGACGTCAGCGGGCCGGCGGCGACGGTGCACCCGGCGACGCTGTCGCTGGTGTCGGCGGTCGCGAAGGTCGCGGAGGCCGAGCTGCGCTCGCGGCACTGGGCGGCGGTGGAGCGGCTGCGCTCGGTCGCGGCGCCGCTGCTGGCCGGGATCGGCGGCCAGGCGCTCGTGGTGGACCGCAACGGCTGGACCGCGGCGGCGACCGGGCTGGCCCCGCCGGGGCGGGTCGCGCTGCCCGCGTCGGTGGCGGCCGGGCAGATGTGGCTGCCGTCGCTCGGGGTGTGCCGGCTGGAGCCGCTGCCCGGCGGCTGGCTGATCCGGGTGGGCGGCCGGGAGTCGCCGCCTGCGGCGAGCCGGGTGGTGGTCGACGTGAGCCGGCCGAAGGGCTGGACGGTCACCGTGTCGGGGCCCGCGGGCAGCTGGTCGCAGGCGCTGAGCCCGCGGCACGCGGAGCTGCTGTACGTGCTGGCCCTGCACCCGGCGGGCAGGACGGCGGCGCAGCTGGCGGCCGACCTGTTCGGCGACCCGAGCCGTACCGTCACCGTGCGGGCGGAGATGTCGCGGCTGCGCAGGAACCTGGCGGGGGTGCTGGCCCACCGGCCCTACCGCTTCGCGGAGGAGGTGGAGGTCGAGCTGCTGCGGCCGGAACGCGCCCTCGACCTGCTGCCGCACTCGGTGGCGCCCGCGGTGCTGGCCGGCCGGGCGGCCTGAGCCCGGCCCTTCGCGGGAGCGGGATCCGGCCACGGCGGCGGCGGGACCTGCGCCTACCCTTGGCGGCATGAGCACCGCCGTGACCACCTGGTCCCTCGAACTGACCGCGCCGGAAGAGCTGCGCCCCGCCGCGGTGCCCGCGGCCGATTCCGGTGTCCGGATCGTGCGGGCCGAAGTCCCCTCACCGGACTTCGGGCGCTTCCTCTACACCGCGGTCGGCGCGGACTGCTCGTGGACCGACCGGCTGCCGTGGCCGCCGGAGCGGTGGCGGGAGCTGCTGGAGCGGCCGGGGACCGAGTTGTGGGTGGCCTACGAGCACGGCACCCCGGCCGGCTACGTGGAGCTGGCCGGGCAGGACGACGGCGTGGTCGAGATCGGGTATTTCGGGCTGCTGCCGGACTTCCGCGGCCGCGGCGTCGGCGGCCACCTGCTGTCGTACGGGACCGAGCGGGCCTGGGACCTGGGCGGACGCTGGCCGGGCCGCCCCGCGACCCGGCGGGTGTGGGTGCACACCTGCTCGCTGGACGGGCCGTACGCGCTGGAGAACTACCGGCGGCGCGGCTTCCGCGTCTACGACACGGTGACCACGGCACCTGCCGTGCGGCCGGAGCGGCGGCCGCTCGGCGCCGGTAGTGACGCATGACACAGTTTCTCGCATCGTGAGATTATCTGGTCCACATGGTGGATAGCGGTGGACTCGCCGGAGACCCGCATGCCACGCTTTCGTCATGTCACGCACTGGAATCGCCTTGGTAGGTCGGCCGCACGTCGACTTCTGCCGCGTGTCCAGCGCCATCTGTCCGGCGGGCTGACCGCACAGCCGCACCACTCCGCCATCCCCGTCGTCGTGGATGCCCGGGAGTTCCCCGCCGTCCGCCGCGCCTGCACGACAGCTCTGCGTTTCCCCAGGCCACAGGGTACTTCCGCGCCGTCAACGACCGTATTCGAGCCTGCCAGAAGGACGCATCGCCATGGCATCCAGCCCCGACACCCCCCAGCCGCCGGCCGGGGGCCGGCCCAGGACTCCCGCCGCCGCCCGTCGCAAGACGTCCCGGCACCGCGGTGAAGGCCAGTGGGCCAAGGGCCACTTCACGCCGCTCAATGGCAACGAGCAGACGAAGAAGGACGACGACGGTCTCAACGTGCGGACGCGCATTGAGACGATCTACGCCAAGGCGGGCTTCGACTCCATCGACGGCGCCGACCTGCGCGGACGCATGCGCTGGTGGGGTCTCTACACCCAGCGCCGCCCCGGGATCGACGGCGGCAGGACCGCGATCCTGGAGCCCGAGGAGCTCGACGACCGCTACTTCATGATGCGGGTCAGGATCGACGGCGGCCGGCTGACCGTGGCCCAGCTGCGGGTGATCGGCGAGATCTCGCAGGAGTTCGCGCGCGGCACCGCCGACATCACCGACCGGCAGAACGTGCAGTACCACTGGATCCGCATCGAGGACGTGCCGGAGATCTGGCGCCGCCTGGAGGAGGTGGGCCTGTCCACCACCGAGGCGTGCGGCGACACCCCGCGCACCATCCTCGGCTCCCCGGTGGCGGGCATCGCCGCGGACGAGATCATCGACGGCACCCCCGCGATCGACGAGATCAAGACCCGCTACATCGGCAACAAGGAATTCTCCAACCTGCCGCGGAAGTTCAAGACCGCGGTCTCCGGCTCGCCGCTGCTCGACGTGGTGCACGAGATCAACGACGTGGCCTTCGTCGGCGTCCGGCACCCCGAGCACGGCCCGGGGTTCGACGTGTGGGTGGGCGGCGCGCTGTCCACCAACCCGCGGCTGGGCGAACGGCTCGGCGCCTGGGTCCCGCTTGCCGAGGTCCCCGACGTGTGGGCCGGCGTGGTGGGGATCTTCCGCGACTACGGCTACCGCCGGCTGCGCTCCCGCGCCCGGCTGAAGTTCCTGCTGGCCGACTGGGGCGTGGAGAAGTTCCGCCAGGTGCTCCAGGACGAGTACCTCGAGCGCGAGCTGATCGACGGCCCGGCGCCCGAGCTGCCGCAGGCGCAGTGGCGCGACCACATCGGGGTGCACCGGCAGAAGGACGGCCGCTACTACGTCGGCTTCGCCCCCCGGGTCGGCCGGATCGACGGCACCACGCTGACGAAGATCGCCGAACTCGCCGCGGGCCACGGCTCCGACCGGCTGCGTACCACCACCGACCAGAAGATGCTGGTCCTGGATGTGGAGCAGGACCGGATCGAGTCGCTGGTGTCCGGGCTCGAATCGCTCGACCTGCAGGTCCGCCCGTCGTCCTTCCGGCGCGGCACGATGGCCTGCACCGGCATCGAGTTCTGCAAGCTGGCGATCGTCGAGACCAAGGCGCGCGGCGCCTCCCTGATCGACGAACTGGAGCGCAGGCTGCCGGAGTTCGACGAGCCGATCGCCATCAACATCAACGGGTGCCCGAATTCGTGCGCCCGGATCCAGACCGCCGACATCGGCCTGAAGGGCCAGCTGGTCACCGGCCCCGACGGGGAGCAGACCGAGGGCTACCAGGTGCACCTGGGCGGCAGCCTCGGCCTCGAGCCCGGTTTCGGCCGCAAGGTGCGCGGGCTGAAGGTCACCGCGGCCGAACTGCCGGACTACGTCGAGCGGGTGCTCACCCGTTTCCAGGCCGAGCGCACCGAGGGCGAGCGCTTCGCCCAGTGGGCGGCGCGGGCCTCGGAAGAGGCGCTGTCATGACCGAGCGAGCCGCCCCGTTCTACTGCCCCTACTGCGGCGACGAGGACCTGCGTCCCTCCGAGGAGGGCCACGGCGCCTGGGAATGCCGGGCGTGCAGCCGGGCATTCCAGTTGTCGTTCCTCGGTCTGCTGGCCAGGAGGCCGGCCGCCGACTCTCCGCATGGAGGCGATTCGTGAGCACCGCACCGTATACGACCCAGGACCTGCAGCAGCTCGCAGAACAGGCGGGCCGCGACCTGGAGGAGGCGTCCGCACTCGACATCCTGCGCTGGGCCGCCGACACCTTCGGGCCGCGCCTGTGCGTGACCTCCTCGATGGAGGACGCCGTCGTGGCGCACCTCGCGTCCCGCGCGCTGCCCGGCATCGACGTCGTCTTCCTCGACACCGGCTACCACTTCCCCGAGACCATCGGCACCCGGGACGCGGTGGCGGCGGTGATGGACGTCAACGTCATCACGATCAGCCCGCGGCAGACCGTCGCCGAACAGGACGCGCAGTACGGGCCGAAGCTGCACGACCGCGACCCCGACCTGTGCTGCGCGCTGCGCAAGGTCGCCCCCCTCGAACAGGGCCTGGCCGGCTACGACGCCTGGGCGACGGGCCTGCGCAGGGACGAGTCGCCGACCCGCGCCGACACCCCGGTCGTCAGCTGGGACGCCAAGCGGCAGAAGGTCAAGATCGCCCCGATCGCCCGCTGGACGCAGGACGACGTGGAGTCCTACGTCGCCGAGCACGGAGTGCTCACCAACCCGTTGCTGACGGACGGTTACGCGTCCGTCGGGTGCGCGCCCTGCACCCGACGGGTGCTGGAGGGCGAGGACGCCCGCGCCGGACGCTGGGCGGGCCTGGGCAAGACCGAGTGCGGAATACACCAGTGACGGCACCCCAGGAGCAGGAGACCCCGATGACCACCGGCGCCACCGTATGGCTCACCGGGCTGCCGAGCGCGGGCAAGACCACCATCGCGACGGCGCTGGCGGACACGCTGCGGGCACAGGGCCGCCGGGTCGAGGTGCTGGACGGCGACGAGATCCGCGAGTTCCTGTCCGCGGGCCTGGGCTTCACCCGCGAGGACCGGCACACCAACGTGCAGCGGATCGGCTTCGTCGCCGAACTGCTGGCGTCCAACGGGGTGCTGGTGCTGGTGCCGGTCATCGCGCCCTACACCGACAGCCGCGAGGCGGTGCGCAAGCGCCACCAGGCCCACGGCACCGGCTATGTGGAGGTCCATGTGGCCACCCCTGTCGACGTGTGCTCGGTCCGCGACGTCAAGGGCCTGTACGCCCGGCAGGCCGCCGGTGAACTCACCGGCCTGACCGGGGTGGACGACCCGTACGAGGTCCCGGAGAACCCGGATCTGCGGATCGAGACGCAAGGCAGCACGGTGGAACAGTCCGCCGCAGCGGTGCACGCGCTGCTCGCCGAGAGGGGCCTCACGACATGACCACGACCGTCACGCACACCGAGCAGCGGGACAGCCCGTACGCGCTGACGCACCTGGACGCGCTGGAGTCCGAGGCGGTGCACATCTTCCGCGAGGTGGCGGGCGAGTTCGAGCGGCCGGTGATCCTCTTCTCCGGCGGCAAGGACTCGATCGTCATGCTGCACCTGGCGCTGAAGGCGTTCGCGCCCGCGCCGGTGCCCTTCACGCTGCTGCACGTGGACACCGGGCACAACTTCCCCGAGGTGCTCGACCTGCGCGACCGCACGGTCGCCGAGCACGGCCTGCGGCTGCACGTCGCCAAGGTGCAGGACTACATCGACGACGGACGGCTGCGCGAGCGCCCCGACGGGCTGCGCAACCCGCTCCAGACGGTGCCGCTGACCGAGGCCATCCAGGCGCACCGCTTCGACGCCGTCTTCGGCGGCGGACGGCGCGACGAGGAGAAGGCCAGGGCCAAGGAGCGGGTGTTCTCGCTGCGCGACGAGTTCTCCCAGTGGGACCCGCGCCGGCAGCGCCCCGAGCTGTGGCAGCTCTACAACGGCCGGCACGCGGCCGGTGAGCACGTGCGGGTCTTCCCGCTGTCCAACTGGACCGAGCTGGACGTGTGGCAGTACATCGCCCGCGAGGGGATCGAGCTGCCGGAGATCTACTTCGCGCACGAGCGCGAGGTCTTCAGCCGCAACGGGATGTGGCTGACCGCCGGCGAGTGGGGCGGCCCGAAGGCCGGTGAGCCGGTGCAGACCAGGACCGTGCGCTACCGCACGGTCGGCGACATGTCCTGCACCGGTGCGGTCGACTCCGCCGCCACCACGCTGGACACGGTGATCACCGAGATCGCCGCGTCCCGGCTGACAGAACGGGGTGCCACCCGCGCCGACGACAAGATGTCGGAGGCGGCCATGGAGGACCGCAAGCGCGAGGGGTACTTCTAACCATGACCAGCACCACGAGCCCGCTGACCGCGGAAGAGCTGTCGGCGACCACCCTGCTGCGCTTCGCCACCGCGGGGTCGGTCGACGACGGCAAGTCCACCCTGGTGGGCCGGCTGCTGCACGACTCCAAGTCGGTGCTCAGCGACCAGCTGGAGGCCGTCGAGCGCGCGTCGCTCGGCCGCGGCCAGGAGACGCCCGACCTCGCGCTGCTCACCGACGGCCTGCGGGCCGAGCGGGAGCAGGGCATCACCATCGACGTGGCCTACCGCTACTTCGCCACCGCCAGGCGCCGGTTCATCCTGGCCGACACGCCCGGCCATGTGCAGTACACGCGGAACATGGTCACCGGCGCCTCGACCGCCGAGCTTGCCGTGGTGCTGGTGGACGCCCGCAACGGGGTGGTCGAGCAGACCCGCAGGCATGCCGCGGTGGCCGCGCTGCTGCGGGTGCCGCACGTGGTGCTCGCGGTCAACAAGATGGACCTGGTGGACTTCGCGGAGCCGGTCTTCGCCGCCATCGCCGAGGAGTTCACCTCCTACGCGGCCTCGCTCGGGGTGCCGGAGATCACCGCGATCCCGATCTCCGCGCTGGCCGGCGACAACGTGGTGGAGCCGTCGGCGAACATGGACTGGTACGGCGGCCCGACGGTGCTCGAACACCTGGAGACGGTCCCGGTCAGCCACGACCTGACCGGCTGCCCCGCGCGCTTCCCCGTGCAGTACGTGATCAGGCCGCAGACCGCCGAGCACCCCGACTACCGCGGCTACGCCGGCCAGATCGCGTCCGGCCTGCTGCGGGTCGGCGAGCCGGTGACCGTGCTTCCCTCGGGGCGTACGACGACGATCTCCGGCATCGACGCGCTGGGCCACAGCGTGGACACCGCGTGGGCGCCGCAGTCGGTCACCGTGCTGCTCGCCGACGACCTGGACGTCTCGCGCGGCGACCTGATCGCGCCCTCGGGTTCGCTGCCCGCGGTGACCCAGGACATCCGGGCCACGGTGTGCCACCTGCACGAGCGGCCGCTGCGGATCGGCGAGCGGGTGCTGCTCAAGCACGCCACCCGGACGGTGAAGGCGATCGTCAAGGCGCTGCCCTACCGGATCGACCTGTCGCACGGCCTGGCGCACGAGAACGAGCCGGCGGCGCTGGAGGTCAACGACATCGGCGCGGTGCTGCTGCGCACCGCGGAGCCGCTGCCGATCGACGCCTACGCCGACGCGCGGCTCACCGGTGCTTTTCTGCTGATCGACCCCGCGGACGGTACGACGCTGACCGCCGGCATGGCGGGCGAGGCGTTCGCGGAACGCCCGTCCGCGCCCGGTGGCGCGGCCGATGACGAGGGATGGGACTTCTGACCATGGCTCAGGAAGCCTTTTCGGGATTCGCGAAGGAGGGCGGGCGCGTCGGCAGCGGCTCGCTCGGCTCGGGTACGGGCGGGGTCGCACGATGTGTGTGCTGACCCGGTACACGGCGGTCCACGGCTCAGCCGTGGTCGCCTGCGCACGCCCGTACGGCGCTTCGAGCGCCCCGACGCACCACCTTCGAAGACCTGACGAACTTCCGGCCGCGCCCTAGTTCCGCAACGGACCAGAGCGCGACACGCCGGGCCTTACGAGAGGACACACCCGTGTCTGCGCACCTCCGTCCCGCGTTCCGCACCTCCGCCTCGCGCCACAGACTCGTCGCCGTGGCCGCCGCTCTCCCGCTGCTCCTCGGCTCCCTCGCGGCCTGCGGCTACGGCTCCGACAAGAAGTCGGACGACTCGAACTCCTCCGCACCGGCCGCGGGCAGCGCCGGCGGCTCCGCCACCACCGCGAAGCTCTCCACCGACGAGGTGAAGATCGGCTACTTCCCCAACCTGACCCACGCCACCGCGCTGGTCGGGCTCAAGGAGGGCTTCTTCCAGCAGGAGCTGGGCAGCACCAAGATCAAGGAAGCCACCTTCAACGCCGGTCCCGCCGAGATCGAGGCGCTGAACGCCGGGTCGATCGACATCGGCTGGATAGGCCCCTCCCCGTCGATCAACGGCTACACCAAGTCCAACGGCTCCAGCCTGAAGATCATCTCGGGCTCCGCCTCCGGCGGTGTGAAGCTGGTGGTCAACCCGAAGAAGATCAAGACCCTTGCCGACGTCAAGGGCAAGAAGATCGCCACCCCGCAGCTCGGCAACACCCAGGACGTGGCGCTGCTGAACTGGATCAAGTCCCAGGGCTGGAAGGTCGACGCGCAGAGCGGCAAGGGCGACGTGTCGGTGGTGCGCACCGACAACAAGATCACCCCTGACGCGTACAAGAACGGCTCCATCGACGGTGCGTGGGTGCCGGAGCCCACCGCGTCGAAGCTGGTCAGCGAGGGCGCGAAGGTCCTGCTCGACGAGGGCACGCTGTGGCCGAACAAGCAGTTCGTGATCACCAACGTGATCGTGTCGCAGAAGTTCCTGGCCGCCCACCCGGACGTGGTCGAGGCGGTGCTGCGCGGCTCGGTGAAGACCAACGCCTGGATCAAGGCCAACTCCGACAAGGCCAAGGCCGACGCCAACTCCCAGCTGGAGAAGCTGACGCAGAAGGCGCTCCCGGCGAACATCCTCGACCCGGCGTGGCAGTCCATCCAGGTGCTCGACGATCCGCTCGCCGCGACCGCCAAGTCCGAGGCCGACCACGCGGTGGCCGCGGGCCTGCTCAAGGCGCCGAAGCTGGACGGCATCTACGACCTGACGCTGCTCAACAAGGTGCTCAAGGCCCAGGGGCAGCCCGCGGTGAGCGCCGCGAACCTCGGCACGCAGTGACCGCAGTGCGGCAACGGCAGTAACCGCAAGCGCCCAGCAGTCGATCCGAGAACCCCAGGAGGTGACATCCATGGCCGACACTCTTGCCAGTGCCACCGCGCAGGACGCGGAAAGCGCCGCGTACGCGGCCAGGCTCGACCATGTGTCGAAGGCGTTCGGCAGGCCCGGCGCCCAGCAGCTCGTGCTGGACGACATCACGCTCGATGTGCGGCCGGGAGAGTTCGTGTGCCTTCTGGGCGCCTCGGGATGCGGCAAGTCGACGCTGCTGAACCTGGTCGCCGGGCTCGACAAGCCGTCCGCCGGGAGCATCGACGCTCCCGGCGGCCGGCCGGCCCTGATGTTCCAGGAGCACGCGCTCTTCCCGTGGCTGACGGCGGGCAAGAACATCGAACTGACCCTGCGGCTGCGCGGGGTGCCCCGCGAGGAGCGCCGTCCCGAGGCCGAGCGGCTGCTGTCGCTGGTGCGGCTGGGCGGCGCGTACGGCAAGCGGGTGCACGAACTGTCCGGCGGTATGCGGCAGCGGGTGGCGCTGGCCAGGGCCCTGGCCCAGGACAGCCAGCTGCTGCTGATGGACGAGCCGTTCGCGGCGCTCGACGCGATCACTCGTGACGTCCTGCACGACGAGCTGACCCGGATCTGGTCCGAGACCGACCTGTCGGTGATGTTCGTGACGCACAACGTTCGGGAGGCGGTGCGGCTGGCCCAGCGGGTCGTCCTGCTGTCGTCCCGGCCGGGCCGGATCAACCGCGAGTGGCGCATCGACATACCGCAGCCGCGCCGGATCGAGGACGCGGCCGTGGCGGAGCTGTCCGTCGAGATCACCGAGGAACTGCGTGGGGAGATCCGTCGTCATGGCCAGCACTGAGACACCCGGCGTGCAGGGCTCCGACGCACGCGACATCCCGGACGGCGACCTGCCGCCCGGCAAGGACCGTTCACGGGAGGCCGCCCGGGGCCGGCACGACATGTCGGGCCTCGAAGCGGGGCTCGACGCGCTGGACGCGGTGACCGTCAAGCGAGCGCCGGTCGGGCAGATACTCCTCAAGAAGGTGCTGCCGCCGGTGGTGGCGGTGCTGCTGGTCCTGGTGCTGTGGCAGCTCGCGGTGTGGGCGAAGCTCGCCGACCAGACGAAGCTTCCCAGCCCTTCCGCGGTCGGCCGGGAACTGGCCGACCGGTGGAACGCGGGCGACCTGTTCTCCATCATCTGGACCAGCGTCTCGCACGGCCTGCTCGGCTTCCTCGCCGCGCTGATCATCGGCACCCCGCTGGGCCTGGTGGTGGCCAGGGTGCCGCTGGTCCGGGCGGCGATCGGCCCGATCCTGTCCGGCCTCCAGTCGCTGCCCTCGGTCGCCTGGGTGCCGGCCGCGGTGATCTGGCTGGGCCTGAACAACTCCACGATGTACGCGGTGATCCTGCTCGGCGCGGTGCCCTCGATCGCCAACGGCCTGGTGGCCGGCATCGACCAGGTGCCACCGCTGTACCTGCGGGCCGGCCGCACCATCGGCGCGACGGGGCTGCGCGGGGCCTGGTACATCCTGCTGCCCGCCGCGCTGCCCGGCTACGTGGCGGGCCTGAAGCAGGGCTGGGCCTTCTCCTGGCGGTCGCTGATGGCCGCCGAGCTGATCGCGTCCTCGCCCGACCTGGGCGTCGGACTCGGCCGCTACCTGGAGAACATGCGGGAAGGCTCCGACATGGCGGGCGTCTTCCTGGGCATCCTGCTGATCCTCTTCGTCGGCATCGCCATCGACCTGCTGCTCTTCAGCCCGCTGGAGCGCTGGGTGCTGCGCTCCCGCGGGCTGACGGCCAGGAGCCAGTGACGTTGCGCCCCGGCCCGCCCACGCCCCCGCTGCTCGTCATCGCGCACGGCTCCCGCGACCCGCGGCACGCCGCGACGGTGCACGCGCTGACGCGGCGGGTGGCGGCGGCCAGGCCGGGGCTGCGGGTCGACACCGCCTTCCTCGACTTCAACGCGCCCTCGGTACCGCAGGCGGTCAGCCGGCTCGCGGCCGACGGCGTACGGGAGGCGGTGGCACTGCCGCTGCTGCTGACCAGGGCCTTCCATGCCAAGACCGACATCCCCGCGGTGCTGCGCGACGCCACCGCGGCGCTGCCGTCGCTGCGGCTGCGCACCGCGGACGTCCTGGGTCCCTCACCCCTGCTGACCGCCGCGCTCGAACGCCGGCTGTCGCAGGCCGGGCTGCGGCCCGGCGACCGCTCGTCGACCGGCGTCGTGCTGGCCTCGGCGGGCTCCACAGATCCGGAGGCGAGCGCGGTGATCGCAGAAATCGCGCGGGAGTGGCGGCACACCGGTTGGTGCGCCGTGCGGCCCGCGTTCGCCTCCGCGTCCCTGCCGCGTACCGAGGACGCGGTCAGGGCGCTGCGCGCCGAGGGTGTCAGGCGGGTCGCCGTGGCACCGTACGTGATCGCGCCCGGCTTCCTGCCCGACCGCATCGCCCGCGGCGCCCGCGAGGCCGGCGCCGACCTGCTGGCACCGGTGCTGGGCGCGGCCCCCGAGGTGGCCGGGCTGCTGCTGCGACGGTACGACGAGGCGCTGCGCCCGGCCGCCCTGCGGCTGCTGTCCGCCTGAGGCGGCAGGCGCCGCCGCATTGACCCCCGGACCCGGCCGCAACGGGTGTGGCCTGGGCCTTCCGCTGTCCGCGTGTAAGGGACACACACCGTCGGATGGTGGGGTTGTCCCCACCCTTGAGGGGGAGAAGGCCCGCCAGGAAGTCACCGGCAGGCCGGATGGGTCGGCGCCCCCGCGGCCCATAGCGTCATGGGTGGAAGGAGCGGCCCGGCGCCGCCACCCGAGACGATCCTTACAAGGGGGACACCGTGAGTCGCTCACGCGCACACGGCAGCAGGATGGGCATCGCGGCATCGATGGGCAGCTGGAGTGCACGGCACCGCTGGGCCGCGGTGGGCGGCTGGCTGCTCTTCGTCATCCTCGCGGTCTTCGTCGGCCAGGCGGCCGGCCGGGTCGACGTCGACCAGGACCGGTCGATGGCCGGCGAGGTCAGCCAGGCCGCCACGATCAACGACGACGCAGGGCTCAAGCCCCCGGCGAGCGAGATGGTGCTCGTCCAGGCCAAGGGCGCGGGCGGCGCCACCGACCCGGGCTTCCGCACGGTGGTCGGCGAGGTGATGACGGCGGTCAAGAGCACCGGGAAGGTCACCGCGGTCACCTCGCCCTACGACTCCAAGTCGATCTCCGCCGACGGGCGTTCCGCACTGGTGCGGTTCGACATGCTCGGCGAGGAGAAGACCGCGGCCGACCGGATCGACCCGGTGATGGACAAGGTCGCGCAGGTCCAGGCGCGGCATCCCGACCTGCGGGTCGAGGAGTTCGGCGACGCGAGTTCGGAGAAGGTGCTCAACGACGCCTTCGGCAGTGACTTCGAGACCGCCGAGTTCTCCGCCGTGCCGCTGGCGCTCGGCATCCTGCTGATCGCCTTCGGCGCCCTGGTCGCGGCGCTGCTGCCGGTGGCGCTGGCGATGACGGCCTTCGTCGCGGCCGGCGGCGTGGTGGCGGTGGTCAGCCACCTGGTGCCGATGAGCGACACCGCCAACTCCGTGATGCTGCTGGTCGGCCTGGCGGTCGGCGTCGACTACTGCCTGTTCTACCTGCGCCGCGAGCGCGAGGAGCGGGCCGCGGGGCATGACGCGGACACCGCGCTGCGGATCGCCGCGGCCACGTCGGGACGCGCGGTCCTGATCTCCGGCATCACCGTGATCGTGGCCATGGCGGGCATGCTCTTCACCGGCATCGGCGACTTCAAGGCCATGGGTGTGGCCACGATGATCGTGGTCGCCATCGCGATGTTCGGCTCGGTCACCGTGCTGCCCGCGCTGCTGTCGCTGCTCGGCCACCGGGTCGAGAAGGGCCGCATCCCGTTCCTGAACCGGCGCCGCAAGCAGGCCGCCGGCCGTCCCGCCGCGCCCGGCAACAGCCGCTTCTGGCGGTCCGTGCTCGGTCCTGTCCTCCGCAACCCCAAGGCGGCCACCGTCATCGCCGGCGGCGCGCTGCTGGCGCTCGCACTGCCCGCGTTCGGCATGAAGACCGCGAACCTGTCGATGCAGCAGGAGCTGGGCGACGGCCTGCCGATCATCCAGACCTACGACCACATCAACGCCGCCTTCCCCGGCGGCCCCGACCCGGCGCACGTGGTGGTCAAGGCGGCCGACATCGACGCCCCCGCGGTGAAGAGGGCCATCGCCGACTTCCGCGCCGAGGCGGTCTCCTCCGGCGCCAGCAAGGGCCCGGTGACCGTCACCGTGCACAGCGCGCAGAACGTCGCCAGGATCGACGTCCCCCTTGCGGGCGGCAGCGACCGCGCCAAGGCGGAGGCCGACGTGACGCTGCTGCGCGACCATGTGCGGCCCGACACGCTCGGCAAGGTCGCGGGGCTGCAGGCACCGGTCACCGGTGAGACGGCCGGCTCGATGGACTTCACCCACAAGATCACCAGCAGTGTGCCGCCGGTCTTCGCCTTCGTGACCGTCTTCGCCTTCCTGCTGATGCTGCTGTCCTTCCGGTCGCTGACCATCGCGGTGACCTCGATCGTGCTGAACCTGCTCTCGGTGGGCGCCGCCTACGGCATCCTCACCGCGGTCTTCCAGCACGGCTGGGGCGCGTCGCTGGTGGGCGCGCACGGCACCGGTGCGGTGGTGGCCTGGCTGCCGCTGTTCCTCTTCGTGATCCTGTTCGGGCTGAGCATGGACTACCACGTCTTCGTGGTCTCCCGGATCCGCGAGGCCAGGATGCGCGGCCTGTCCACCAAGGGCGCCATCCAGCACGGCATCACCACCACGGCGGGTGTCGTCACCAGCGCCGCGGTGATCATGGTCGCCGTCTTCGCGATCTTCGGCACCCTGTCGATGCAGAGCATGAAGCAGATGGGCGTCGGCCTGGCCTTCGCGGTGCTGATCGACGCCACCGTGATCCGCGGGGTGCTGCTGCCCGCGGTGATGACCCTGCTGGGAGACCGGAACTGGTACCTGCCGCGCTGGATGCACCGGCTCCCCGACCTCACCCACGACGAGTCGGCCCTGCCGCAGCCGCCGGCCGCCGCGCCGCACCCGGCCGAGCAGCTGCCCGACCGCGTCTGACCTGCTCTTTCCCAACCGGCAGTGCCCCCCTACCGACACGGTACGGGGGCACTGTCGGTGGTCGCGGCTACGGTGGAGAACATGACCGTACGGGAGAGCAGCGCAAGCGGAACGACGGTGACGGGCGCCGACGAGGTCGAGCGCGGTCTCGAGAAGCACCGGGTGGAGCTCACCGGTTACTGCTACCGGATGCTCGGCTCCGCCTTCGAGGCCGAGGACGCGGTGCAGGAGACGCTGGTCCGCGCGTGGCGCGCCGCCGACCGGTTCGAGGGCCGCTCCTCGCTGCGGTCCTGGCTGTACCGCATCGCCACCAACGTGTGCATGGACAGCCTCAAGGCGGGCAACCGCCGGGCCAGGCCGATGGACCTGTCCCCCGCCTCGCACGCCGACGCGGTGCTGCCGGACCCGACGGCGGACGGGATGTGGGTGGAGCCGGCGCCGGACGGGCGGGTGGTGCCCGAGGGCGGCGACCCGGCCGACGTGGTGGTCTCGCGGGAGACGGTCAGGCTGGCCTTCGTCGCCGCGCTCCAGCACCTGCCGCCGCGGCAGCGGGCGGTGCTGATCCTGCGCGAGGTGCTCGCCTGGAAGGCCAGCGAGACCGCGGAGCTGCTGGAGACCACCGTCGCCTCGGTGAACAGCGCGCTCCAGCGGGCCAGGGCCACCCTCGCGGAGGCGGGCGCCTCCGCCGACACCGCGATGCGCGACACGGCGCTCGACGAGGAGCGGGAAGCGCTGCTGGCCCGCTATGTCGACGCCTTCGAACGCTACGACCTGGCGTCGCTGACCACCCTGCTGCACGAGGACGCGGTGCTCAACATGCCGCCTTATCCGCTGTGGGTGACCGGTCACGACGACATACGCGACTTCATGGCGACCACCGGCGCGGGCTGCGAGGGGTCGCGGATGGTGCCGGTCGCGGCCAGCGGACTGCCGGGCTTCGCCCAGTACCGGCGGACGCCTGAGGGCGGTTTCCGGGCATTCGCGCTCCAGGTGATCGAGACCTCCGGCGGGCGGATCAGCACGATGACGTCATTCCACGACCCGGTCAGGCTCTTCCCGCTCTTCGGGCTCCCACTCGAACTCCCCGCCGAGCCCGGACAGCCGGACCAGGGTCCGCAGTCCGGGTGACGCGCCGCACAGCCGCACCCGGTGCCCGGTGCGGCGGGCGGCGAGCCCCAGCCTGGCGAGCGCGCCGAGGGTCGCGGTCGTGGCGGGCAGCCCGGCCGCGTCCACACTGACGGTCACCGGGCAGCCCTGACCTGCGGTGTTCCCGGGATCAGGGGCGGGCGTCGGCACGGGACCTCCCGGTCGGGGACCGCACGGAAGCGGCTTCGCAGATACCGACCTCCGCCGCGGTGCGAAGTCATCGCTCGCCGGGGTACGTATTCGGAGCGGATTGGCGGCAAACCAGGCGCGAATCGGGGGCGCACCAGTGGGAGACTGGCCGTTGTCCGTACACATGGGCGATGACGGCGGCATATGCGGGCGGGCGGGGCGGCGTGCTGCCGCTGCCGCCGGCGGACTTCGAAGGGGTCGGGGCATGGCGGAAGCGGTGTTCACGCAGGAGCGGGCGCAGGCGGTCCTGGAGACCGCCGGCCATCCGGATGCCGACCTGATCTCCTTCGGGGAGAACGCGGTCTTCGCGGCCGGCCGGCTGGTGATCAAGGTGGGCCGCGGCGCCGACCTGCTGGACCGCGCGCGCCGCGAGGTGCGCACCGCCGACTGGCTCGCCAAGCACGACGTGCCCGCGGTGCGCTCCGCCGAGTCCGAGGTGCGGCTCGTCGACGGCCACCCGATCACCTACTGGCAGCGGCTGCCGGAATCGCTGCGGCCCGCGGAGCCCGCCGACGTCGCCCCGCTGCTGCGGCTCGTGCACGCCCTGCCGGAGCCGGACTTCGGGCTGCCGCCGCGGGACCTGCTCGGCGGTGTCGAGCGCTGGCTGCGGCTGGCAGGCGGCGCGATCGACCCGGCCGACGCGGTCTTCCTGCGGGCGCGCAGGGACCTGCTGGCCCGCGCCGTCACCGACCTGGTGCCGCATCTGCCGCGCGGCCCGATCCACGGCGACGCCCTCCCCCGCAATGTCCACATCGGCCCGGACGGGCCGGTCCTGGTGGACCTGGAGACCTTCTCCTCCGACCTGCGCGAGCACGACCTCGTCGTCCAGACCCTCAGCCGGGACCGCTACGGGGTGCCGGCGGCCGCGTACAAGGCCTTCACCGACGCCTACGGCTGGGATGTCGCCGAGTGGGAGGGCTGCGAGGTGCTGCGCGGGGCGCGGGAGACGGCGGGCTGCGCCTGGGTCGCCCAGCACGCGGCCGCCAATCCCGCGGCGCGGAGCGAATTCCGCCGCCGGGTGGCGTCGTTGCGGTCGGGCGACCCGACGGTCCGCTGGTACTCCTTCTGACGCCCTGCTCCTGCGGGGGAAGGGCGCCCCTTGCGGTGGCCTGTCGCCGCCGGCCCCGCTGGCGGCCGGCTCGCGGCTCCCGGCGCCCCTGAAGAACGCTCACCCTCCGCGTGCACGGCCGGGCCCGAGGGGCGCCGGGGCTGCTCCGCCCGAGCGGGATCCCGCGACCGGCCGCGAGGCACCCGCAGCGCACCGCGAGGCGCGGACACAGCCGCGAGAGGCGGCGGCCCGGACCCGAAGACCGCGAGCCCGCGGAGGCGGACGGAAGGCCAGGACGCACCGCCAGGGGAAGCCGCCCCGAACTCCGGGCCCTTCGCGCCCTTCGCGCCCGGCAGAGACGGGCCGAGGGCCCGAACGGCACCGCCACGGGCGGCCACCCGGTGGCGTCGTGCGTACCCCGGGCGAAGCCCCCAAGGGGTGCGTCTCAGGCCGCCCGGTGGAGCGGCCAGTCCCGCGGGATCGGTGCCGCGGTCGCGTCCTGCCGGCGGAGCCAGGCCGTGAAGTCCTCGGCCCACGCGGCATACCAGCCGCCCTGGGCCGTGTGGAGGTCCCACAGGTCCGCCTCGCCGGCCTCGGGGAAGCGGGCGGCCAGCGCGCGGGCGACCCGGACCGCAGCCAGGGCGTCGGCGCCCGCGTCATGGGCGCCGTCGAGCACCACGCCGTAGACGCCGCAGGCCGCCTCCAGGGTGCGCTTGCCGCGCCGGTACTTGTCCAGGGCCCGGTCGATGACGAGCGGGTCGACCACGGGCCCCGGCAGGCCGCCCGGCGCGACCAGCGGCGGCAGCGCGTAGCGCCGCAGTTCCGCGTCCAGCAGGCTGAGGTCGAAGGGCGCGTTGTAGACCACGACGGGGACCCGCGCCGCCCAGTAGCCGCGCACCGCGTCGGCGACCTCGGCCACCACCTCGGGTGCCGGGCGGCCCTCCGCGGCGGCGCGTGCGGTGCTGACGCCGTGGATGGCGGTGGTCTCGGCGGGTATCGGCACTCCCGGGTCGGCCAGCCAGGCCCGGTGCCGCACCGGCTGACCGTCCTTCACCTCGGTGACCGCGGCGGTCACGATCCGCGCCTGCCGCGGATCCGTCCCCGTGGTCTCCAGGTCGAAGCCGACCAGCAGATCCTCGTGCCATGCCATGGCGTGTCCCCTTCCCGCCCCGTCTTCCCCCGTGTGCCCTGTCATCATCGCGCGCACCACTGACACTCCCCCGCGGCGCCCGGCAGCCCGGCGCCGCGGGGTCAGGAGACCGGGCGGCCGTCGCTCCAGATGCTCTCGAACTCCTCGCGGTAGACCTCGAAGAGCCCGGCCTCGGTGGGCCGGTCGTCGGCGACGACCCGGCGCGACCCGCCGCGCAGCACCATCACCGGCACCTCCATGCCGCGGGCCCTGCGCAGATACGACTGGACGACCGCGAGCCCCTCGCCGCTGTCGCCGTCGACGAGGTAGGCGGTGAAGCGCGGGGTCTCGTCGAAGACCTGGATCTCGAACGCGCCGGGGTCGCGCAGCCTGGCCCGCACCCGGCGCATGTGCATGATGTTCATCTCCACCGAGCGGCTCATCTCACCGCGTCCGAGCCCGAGTTCGCGCTCCCGGCGGCGGACCGCGCTGCTGGCCGGGTTGAGGAACAGCAGCCGCACCCGGCAGCCCGCCTCTGCGAGCCTGATCAGCCGCCGCCCCGAGTAGTTCTGCACCAGCAGGTTCAGGCCGATGCCGACCGCGTCGAGCCGCCGGGCGCCGGCGAACAGGTCCTCGACGGGAAGCTGCCGCTGGAGCCGCACCCGGTCCGGGTAGACGCCGATGACGTCGGAGAAGCGGTCGGCGACGAGTTCCTCGATGGCGTCGACCGGCAGCCGCTGCGCGGCGGTACGGGCGTTCCCGGCGCCCAGCAGTTCCAGCAGCCGCGCGCAGGCCCGCTCCGCCTGGTCCAGGACGGTGCGTGACAGGGCGCGGTTGCGGGAGACCACATGGCGGGCCACCTCCAGCTCGTCCAGGGCGAGTTCGAGGTCGCGGCGGTCGTCGAAGTACGGCTCGAAGCAGGGCCAGTGCTGGACGACCAGCTCCCGCAGCTGCGGCAGGGTCAGGAAGCTCAGCACGTTGTCGTCCGCAGGGTCGAGCAGGAAGCCCTTGCGGCGGCTCACCTCGCGTACGGCGACGGCGCGCTGCACCCATTCGTGGCCGGCCGGGCCCGCGGCCGCCACCACCCACTCGTCGCCGTGCACGGGTTCGTAGATGGGCCGCAGCACCGCGTTGACGACGGCGCGCAGCCGCTGTTCGACCAGGTTCAGCCAGACGTAGGCGCGCCCGGCCCTGCGGGCGCGGGTGCGCACCTCCGCCCAGGCGTCGGCGCCCCAGTCGAGCTCCGCTCCGATCTCCATGGGCTGGGCGAGAGTGACCGCTGTGTGCGGCCCCTCCACAGTGGTGTCGTGCTGGTCACCCTGCTCACCGCCTCCCGGGAGCATCAGACCTCCGGACGTCACCACTCCACCGCCTCCCACCCCCGTCCACGATCAAGGAAGGGTACTGCGGGGCGGGGGGTGTCGCAGCAGTATCGACCCTACTTGACTACTACCGGACAACCCCATCACTCGTACGGTCGCTGCCTGTTGTGGCTGTGTCACCCTCGGGTGGAAGCGGATGCAAGGATGACTGCTCGGCAACTTCGGCAACGCAACGCCGGGTGCGAGGACCAGTGACCGGGCCGCGCGGCCCGGTCAGGAGTGGAAGAGTCTCGACATGCAAGTCTGGCCGGGTCAGTCCTACCCCCTCGGCGCCACGTTCGACGGGGCGGGCACCAACTTCGCCGTCTTCTCCGAGGTGGCGTCGCGGATCGAACTGTGTCTGCTGCACGACGACGGTTCCGAGACGGCGGTGGAGCTGCGCGAGGCCGACGCCTTCGTACGGCACGCGTACCTCCCGGGGGTGATGCCGGGCCAGCGCTACGGATTCCGGGTGCACGGGCCCTACGAGCCGGCCCGCGGGAACCGCTGCAACTCGGCGAAACTGCTGCTCGACCCGTACGCCAAGGCGATGAGCGGCGACATCGACTGGGACGAGTCCGTCTACGGCTACCGCTTCGGGCAGCCGGACTCGCGCAACGACCTGGACTCCGCCCCGCACACCATGACCTCGGTCGTCGTCAACCCGTACTTCGACTGGGCCGACGACCGCCCGCCCCGCATCGACTACCACCGCACCGTCATCTACGAGGCCCACGTCAAGGGCCTGACGATGACCCATCCCGGTCTGCCGGAGGAGATCCGCGGCACCTACGCGGCCCTCGCCCACCCGTCCGTGATCGGCCATCTGGTGGAACTCGGCGTCACGACCCTGGAGCTGATGCCGGTCCACCAGTTCATCCAGGACCACCGGCTGATGGACGCGGGGCTGGCCAACTACTGGGGCTACAACACGATCGGGTTCTTCGCGCCGCACCACGCCTACGCCTCGCTCGGCGACCGCGGGCAGCAGGTGCTGGAGTTCAAGACGGCGGTGCGCGCGCTGCACCGGGCCGGCATCGAGGTGATCCTCGACGTGGTCTACAACCACACCGCGGAGGGCAGCCACCTCGGCCCGACCCTGTCGCTGCGCGGCCTGGACAACGCCTCCTACTACCGGCTCGGCGGCGACAAGCGCTACTACACCGACACCACGGGCACCGGGAACTCGCTGCTGATGCGCAGCCCGCACGTGCTCCAGCTGATCATGGACTCGCTGCGGTACTGGGTCACCGAGATGCACGTGGACGGCTTCCGCTTCGACCTCGCCGCCACCCTGGCCCGGCAGTTCCACGAGGTGGACCGGCTGTCGTCGTTCTTCGACCTGGTCCAGCAGGACCCGGTGGTCTCCCAGGTCAAGCTGATCGCCGAACCGTGGGACGTCGGCGAGGGCGGCTACCAGGTCGGCAACTTCCCGCCGCTGTGGACCGAGTGGAACGGGAAATTCCGCGACACCGTGCGCGACCTGTGGCGCGGCGAGAGCGCCACGCTCGCCGAGTTCGGCTCCCGGCTCACCGGCTCCTCCGACCTCTACCAGGACGACGGACGCCGCCCGCTGGCCTCCATCAACTTCGTCACCTGCCATGACGGCTTCACCCTGCGCGACCTGGTGTCGTACAACGACAAGCACAACGAGGCCAACGGCGAGAACAACCGCGACGGCGAGAGCTTCAACCGCTCGTGGAACTGCGGGGCCGAGGGCGACACGGACGACCGGCAGGTCAAGGCGCTGCGGCAGCGGCAGATGCGCAATTTCGTCGCGACGCTGATGCTCTCGCAGGGCGTGCCGATGCTCTCCCACGGCGACGAGTTCGGCCGCACCCAGGGCGGCAACAACAACGCCTACTGCCAGGACAACGAACTGGCCTGGATCGGCTGGCCGGACAAGCCGGGCACGAGCGAGGAGTCGGACGAGGCGCACCGGATGCACGAGTTCGTGCGGACGATGGTGTGGCTGCGGCGCGACCACGCGGTCTTCAGGCGCCGCCGGTTCTTCCACGGGCGCCCCGTGGAGGGCACGCACGACGAGCTGTCCGACATCGCGTGGTTCACCGCGCAGGGCGGGGAGATGACGCAGCGCGAGTGGCAGGCCGCGCACGCCCGCTCGCTGGTCGTCTTCCTCAACGGCAACGCGATCTCCGAGCCGGGGCCGCGGGGCGAGCGGGTCACCGACGACTCCTTCCTGCTGATGTTCAACGCCGCGCCCCGGGCGCAGGAGTTCCTGGTCCCGGTCAACCACGGCAAGGAGTGGCAGCTGATCGTCGACACCGAGCGCCCCGAGGGGGTGCCGCCCGGCGCGGGCGAGCGGGTCGCCGCGGGGGACCGCATCCTGCTGGCCGACCGCAGCATGGTGGTCCTCCAGCGGCCGGCGGACTGAGGTCCGCGGGCCTGATCGGCGCCGCGGCCCCGGCGCAGGCCGTGGCACGAGGAGCAGGACGGGGCACGAGGAGCAGGACGGGCGGAACCCGGGTAGAGAAGGTGGCATGAGCCATACGCCGGCGCCGAGCGCCACCTACCGGATACAGGTACAACCGGGCTTCACCTTCGCCCAGGCGGCAGCCGCCGCACCGTACCTGGCCCGGCTCGGCGTCAGCCACCTGCACCTGTCGCCGGTGCTCGAGGCCGTGCCAGGCTCCGGGCACGGCTACGACGTGGTGGACCACACCAGGATCCGCGCGGAGCTCGGCGGCGAGGAGGGTCTGCGGGAGCTGTCCCGCACGGCCCGGGAGCACGGGCTCGGGCTGATCCTTGACATCGTCCCGAACCACATGGCCCTACCGGCACCCGAACACCTGAACGCCCCGCTGTGGGCCGTCCTGCGGGACGGGCCGCAGTCGGCGTACGCGGACTGGTTCGACGTCGACTGGGACGCGCTCGGCGGAAAGATCCTGCTGCCGGTGCTGGGCGAGCCGCTGCCCGACGCGCTGGGCGCGCTGGGCGTGGTGTCGGACAAGGCCGCGGGCGGCAAGGTGCTGCGGTACCACGACCACCGCTTCCCGCTGCGCCCCGGCACCGAGCACCTGCCGCTGCCGGAGCTGCTGGCGGCCCAGTGGTATCTGCCGGCCTACTGGCGTACGGCCAGGACCGACCTCAACTACCGCCGGTTCTTCACCATCTCGGACCTGATCGCGATCCGGGTCGAGCGGCCCGAGGTCTTCGCCGCCACCCACGCCACGGTGCTGCGGCTGCTGCGCGACGGTGTGGCCGACGGGCTGCGGGTGGATCACCCGGACGGCCTAGCCGACCCGGCGGGCTATCTGCGGCAGCTGGCCGAGGCGAGCGGCGGCCGCTGGACGGTGGTGGAGAAGATCCTCCAGCGGGACGAGCCGCTGCCCGCGGACTGGGCGTGCGCGGGCACCACCGGCTACGACGCGCTGGACCGGATCGACGGATTGTTCACCGACCCGGACGGCGCCGCCGCCCTTGACGCCTTCCACCGCGAGTACACCGGCGCCGACGACGACCGCGGCGGCCGGTGGGCGCCGACCGTGCGCAGGGCCGCCTACCGGGTGGTCACCCACGACCTGGCCGCCGAGGTCTCCCGGCTGCGCCGCACCGCGGAGCGCGCCGGCTCCCGCGGCCACGCCGCCGGGGTGCTGGAGGACGCGATCCGCGAGCTGCTGGTGCGGGTGCCGGTGTACCGGCCCTACGTGCCCGCGGGCGGCCCGGCCCGCGCCGCGGACCAGGCGATGCTGGAGCGGGCGGCGCGCGAGGCCCGGGAGGCGGTCCCCGCCCTGGGCGACGCGCTGGACCTCGTACGGGACCTTGCACTGGCCCGCCCGGCGGCTGGGCCGGGCGCGGGCACCGGCGACTTCGCGGTGCGGTTCGCGCAGGTCGCCTCCGCCCTGCACGCGAAGTCCGTCGAGGACACCGCCTTCTACCGCTACACCCCGCTGCTCTCGCTGTGCGAGGTCGGCCGCGACCCGGGGCAGCCGGCCACCGCGCCGGCGGAATTCCACGCCTACTGCGCCGGGATCGGGCGCGACCGGCCCACCACCGGCACGGTGCTGTCCACCCACGACACCAAGCGCAGCGCCGATCTGCGGCTGCGCCTTGCGGTGCTGTCGGAGCTGCCGGAGGTGTGGCGGGAGTGGATGGGGCAGCGGGAGGAGCGCGAGGAGCAGCTCGGCTGCCCGCCCGCGCCCGACCGGCAGGTGCGGTACACCGCCTACCAGACCGGCGTGGGAATCGGGTTCTGCCACCCGGACCGGCTGACCCCCGCGGTGCTGAAGGCCGCACGCGAGGCAGGCCTGCACACCACATGGACCGAGCAGGACGAGGCCTACGAGAAGGCGGTCGCCGACTTCGTCGAGCACGGCCCCTGCGGGGTGCAGATATACGACATCGGTGAGTTCGTCGCGCGGCTGCACCCCTACGCCGCCGCCAACTCACTGGGCGCGGCCTTGCTGCACCTGACGATGCCGGGGGTGCCCGACGTCTACCAGGGCACCGAATTCCCCGTGCACACCCTGGTCGACCCCGACAACCGCGGCCCGATGACCGGCCCGGCCGGCGGCACCCGGCGCTTCGGGCTCGGCGGCACGCTGGACGAGCTGCTGGCGGGTCGGGAGCCGCACGGCACGGACGAGGCGAAGCTGCGGCTGACCGCGGTGGCGCTGCGGCTGCGCAGGGACAACCCGCAGTGGTACGGCCCGGACGGCGGCTACGAGCCGCTGACCGCGCAGGGCCCGGCAGCGGAGCACTGCGTGGCCTTCGTACGCGGCGGCGGCGCGCTGACCGCGGTGACCCGGCTGTCCCGCCGGCTCGAACAGGCGGGCGGCTGGCGGGACACCGCCCTGCAACTGCCGCCCGGCGACTGGCACGATCGGCTCGGCGGCGGCACTCGGAGCGGCCGGGTGCCGCTGGCCGAGCTGTTCGCCCACTCCCCCGTGGCCCTGCTCACGCGCTGAGCGCGGGCCGCCGGGCGCGCCGCCGCGTCACGCCTGCGGCAGCGCGGCCTGGTCGGCCTCGGGCAGCCAGTGCTCGGCGGGGTCGTAGTCGAGCCAGGACTCCTCGGCGGCCGCGGCGGCGAAGGCGGCGAGCAGCCGGGGCAGCACCGCGTGCTGCTCGCCGGTGCGCCAGACGGCGTGCCAGGCGTAGAGCGGGGTGGGTCCCGTGACCGGGATCTCGCGCAGGCCGCTGCCGGCCGGCACCTCGACGTCGGCGCACAGCAGCGAGAAGAGCTCCGGGTGGCCGGCGAGGTGGGCGAGGAAGGGGTCGAGGCCCAGGTTGATGCCGCCGAAGTCGCCCGGCACCCCGAAGCGCTCGGTGAAGGCCCGCAGGAATTCCACCTTCGCGCGCGGCGCGGGGAACCACAGCCGCGCCTCGCGCAGCCGCGCCGGGGTGAGGACGGCGGCACCGGCCAGCTCGGCCTTCCGGCTCATCACGGCCTTGACCGGCTCCAGCCTGACCAGCCGCCGGGTCACGCCGGGCGGCCACGGCTCGTCCAGCGCGTGGGTGCGGCCGAGCGCGAAGTCGATCCCGCCGTCGCGCAGGTCCGCCAGCGCCGCGAGGAAGCCGGGCCGCAGGCTCAGCTCGATGTCGAGGTCGGGGTCGTGGTCGACGACCTCGCGGACCGTGCGCAGCGGCACGAACATATGGCCCCACACGCTGACCCGCAGCGGCCGCTCCTCGTGCCGCGCGGCGGCCACCGCCGCCTCACCCGCCCGCACCAGCTCGCGGGCCGGTTCGACGAACCGGCGCCCGGCGTCGGTGAGTTCGACGCCGTGTCCGGTGCGGTCGAAGAGCTTGCGGCCGAGCGCGTCCTCCAGCCGGGCGACCCGCTTGGACAGCGCCTGCTGGGTCAGGTACAGCTCGGCTGCGGCCTGCCCGAAGTGCAGCCGGTCGGCGGTGACCACGAAGGCCCGCACCTGCGCCAGGTCGAGATCCACCGCAGAGCCCCCGTCCTTCACGCCTGCCCGGTCGGCAGGACGATCACCTGCCGCAGGTTAACGTGCGCGGGACGGCTGGTGACGTACGCGATCAGGTCCGCGATGTCGTCGGACGTCAGCGACTCGGGGAAGGCCTGGAACATCCCGTCGAGCTGCGCCGACAGCTCGGCGTTGTCGATGTGGCCGCCCAGCTCGGTGTCGGTCAGACCGGGCTCGACATTGGTGACCCTGACCCCGCGCGGCCCGAACTCGGCCCGCAGCGAGGCCGACAGGTGGGTCAGCGCGGCCTTGGTGGCGCTGTAGACGGCGTATCCGGGGAAGGTCAGGTGCGCGCCGATCGACGAGACGTTGACGAGGTCGGCGACCCGGCCCGCGGCGCCCGCCGCGAGCAGGTCGTCGCGGAAGGCGTCGATGATCCGCAGCGCGCCGGTGAGGTTGGTGTCCACCATCCGCGCCCACTCGTCGCTGCGGCCCGCGTCGATCGGGTTGGGCAGCATGACGCCGGCGGCGTTGACCACCAGGTCGGCGGGCCCGTAGGCCTCCCTGATCCGGTCGGCCGCGGCCCTGACCGAGGCCTGGTCGGTGACGTCGGCGGTGACGGCCAGCGCTCGGCCGCCGTCGGCGGTGATCTTCCCGGCCAGGGTGTCAAGCCGCTCGGTGCGGCGGGCCAGCAGCGCGACCTTCGCGCCCTGCGCGGCCAGCAGGCGGGCGGTGGCCTCGCCCATGCCGCTCGCCGCACCGGTGACGACCGCGGTGCGGCCGGCGAGGTTCCCGTAAAGCGTGGTGCTCATGATGTCCGACTCCCTGAGGTGGCCCGCGTGGCGGGCGCTGCCGTGGTGATGTCCCCACTGTGCTGCGGCCCGCGGCCGCCACCCAGGGCTGCGCTCAACCTGGGTCCGGCAGTACCAGGCTGGCGTTGCCTGCGTTCGGCGGAGCCCGTACGGGCCGGGGAGCAGGGGACAGCCCGTAGGCTCGTGGGCATGGACAACACGCTCGGCGGTTTCCTGCAGTCCCGGCGGGCCCGGATCCAGCCCGAGGACGTCGGCCTGCCGCCGTACGGCAGGCGGCGGGTGCCGGGGCTGCGCCGGGAGGAGGTCGCCCAGCTCGCCGGGGTCAGCGTCGACTACTACATCCGGCTCGAACAGGGCCGCGGCAAGAACGTCTCCGACGCCGTCCTGGACGCCGTCGCCCGGGTGCTGCGGCTCGACCCGACCGAGCACGCGCACCTGCGGGACCTGGCAAGGCCCGGCCGGACGGCGGCCCCCGCGCCCGCCGCCCGCGTGCGCCCCGGGGTGCGGCTGCTGCTCGACGGCATGGCCGACTGCCCGGCCATGGTCATCGACCACCGGATGGAGGTGCTGGCCTGGAACGCCCTCGGCGACGCCGTGCACGACTTCGCGAGCGACCCGGCCGACCGCAACATGCCGCGCCGCGTCTTCCTCGACCCGCGCGCCGCGGCCCTCTACCCGGACTGGGCGGCCGTCGCGGCCGAGACCGTCGCCTACCTCAGGCTGGGCGCCGGACGCCACCCCGACGACGGGCGGCTCACCGCGCTGATCGGCGAACTGTCCATGAAGAGCGAGCACTTCCGCCGGCTGTGGGCCGACCACCTGGTCAGCGAGAAGACCCACGGCGTCAAGGCGATCGACCATCCCGTCGCCGGTGAGCTGCGACTCGCCTACGAGACGCTGGCGCTGCCGGGTGACGCCGACCTGACCGTCGTCGTCTACACCGCGCCGCCCGGCTCCGCCTCCGCGGAACGCCTTGCGGTTCTCGCCAGTTGGAGTGCCGGCCCGCGCTCCGCGGACGCGGACGCCTCCCGCCAGGGCTGACAACGGGCGGTTGTCGAGGCCGCTGGAAGGTTGTTGGACGCATGTCCCGGCCTGCGGTTCTCCTTGATCGGGCGGGCTCGGTGAGCGAGCCGCCGCACCGGATCGAGGAGCTGACGATGAAGGCACTGCTGCCCACGGGGGACCCGGCGAAGCTGGTCGCGTTCGGCGAGGTGGAACAGCCGCGGCCGGGACCGGGCCAGGCGCTGGTCAAGGTCGAGGCCTTCTCCGTCAACCGCGGTGAGGTCTTCCGGCTGCACGGCGGCCTGCCCGGCGTCGGCCTGCGGCCGGGCAAGGACGTGGCGGGCCTGGTCGTCCAGGCCGCGGCCGACGGCAGCGGGCCGCGGGCCGGGCAGCGGGTGGTCGGCCACCCGCCGGGCGGCGGCTGGGCGCAGTACGCGGCCGTCGACACCGACCGGCTCGCGGTGCTGCCCGACAGCGTCTCCGCGGTCACCGCGGCGGCGCTTCCGCTGGCCGGCCTGACCGCGCTGCGGCTGCTGCGGACCGCGGGCGCCATGGGCGGGCGCTCGCTGCTCGTCACGGGCGCGTCGGGCGGCGTCGGCCACTATGTGACCGAACTCGCCGTCGCCGCGGGGGCGGAGGTGACCGCGGTCAGCGCCACACCGGAACGCGGGCGGCGGCTTGCGGAGTTCGGGGCCGCCGTGGTGCACGACGTGGCAGCGGCGGGCGGCCCTTTCGACACCGTGATGGAGTCCGTCGGGGGCGACACGACGGCCCGAGCCCTGGCCCTGCTGCGCCCGCGCGGCGAGCTCGTCTGGTTCGGCCAGGCCTCGCGGCAGCCCGCAGCGCTGGACTTCTTCGCCTTCTTCGAAGGCCCCTCGTCGGCGACGATCCGGCACTTCCACTACGAGGACTTCCCCGAGTCCTACGCCGCCGACCTCGCCGCACTCGTACGGCTCGTCGCCGGCGGGCGGCTGCACCCGGAGATCGGGCGGCTCGCCGGGTGGGACGACACCGCCGCCGTCCTGGCGGACCTGCACGACCGGCGCGTCGCGGGCAACGCGGTCCTCACCACGGGTGCGTAGGCCGCGCTTCCCGCACTTCCCCCGGGGTGCCCGCGCCGGGAGCGGCCCCGGTTCATGCGAGCAGGTCGACGAGGGCGGCGGCGGGTCCCGCGAGCGGGGTGCGGGACCAGGCGAAGAGCGGGCGGCGCCAGGGCGGGGCGAGGGTGACCGAGGCGGTGCCGGGGGGCAGTGCGTAGGAGGGGACGGCGGCGACGCCGGCCCCGGCGGCGGCCATCGACACGGCCGTGGTCGTGTGCTCGGTGCGCACCGCGGTCCTGGGCGCGAACCCGGCACGCTCGCAGGCGAGGTCGATGAAGGGCCGCCCCTCGACGACCGGTTCCATGGCGCAGCGGATCCAGTCCCGCCCCGCGAGATCGGCCAGCGCGATCGGGCCGCCGCCGACCAGCGGGTCGCCGGGCGGCAGCACCACGACGACCTCCTCGTCACCGAGCGGGACCCGGGCCGCGGCGCCGGCCCCGCCGTGGCCGACGGCGAGGTCGGCCACACCGCGATCCATGCCGTCGTCCAGATCCTCGTCCCGCCCGTACTCGTGCAGGATCAGCTCCACGCCCGGCCGTTCGCGCCGCCAGCGGGCGAAGACCGGCGGCAGCAGCCCGGCCGCCACCGAGTGGACCGCGGCGACGTGCAGTTCACCGCCGAGCACCCCGGCGGCGGCCCTGGCGGCGCGTTCTGCGCGGGCGGCGCTGCGTACGGCGACCTCCGCGTGCGGCAGGAAGGCCCGGCCCATAGGGGTGAGCCGCACCCCGCGCGGCAGGCGCTCCAGCAGCGGACCGCCTATGTGCCGCTCGAACGCCTTGATCTGGTGGGACAGCGCGGGCTGCGTGACGTGCAGGATCTCGGCGGCGCGGGTGAAGGACCCGGCGTCCACCACGGTCACGAAGTACTCCATCTGCCGCAGGCTCATCCGACTCCTCCCATGAACATTCTGCATGGCACGTACACAGATTAGGCCTTGGACTCATGGCATCGGGCGCCGGAGACTGGTCGCATGACGAGCGGAAACGAACCGGGCACGGCGGACGTCATCGTGATCGGCGGCGGCACGGGCGGTTACAGCACCGCGCTGCGGGCCGCGGCCCTCGGCCTCGACGTGCTGCTGATGGAGCGGGACCTGGTCGGCGGCACCTGTCTGCACCGCGGCTGCATCCCCAGCAAGGCGATGCTGCACGCGGCGGAACTGGTCGACGGGATCGTCGAGGCACGTGAGCGGTGGGGGGTGAAGGCCACCCTCGACGCGGTGGACTGGCCGGCGCTGACCGCGACCCGTGACGACATCGTGGCCCGCAACCACCGAGGCGTGGAGAGCCACTTGGCGAGCGCGGGAGTGCGGGTGGTGCGGGCGGCGGCCCGGCTGACCGGACCGCGCTCCGTGGCGGCCGGCGGGCAGGAGTACGCGGCGCGGCGCGGGATCGTGCTGGCGACCGGGTCGCGTCCCCGGCTGCTGCCGGGGACGGTTCCCGACGGGAAGCGGGTGGTCACCAGCGACGACGCGCTGTTCGCGCCGGGCCTGCCGGAATCCGTGCTGGTGCTGGGCGGCGGCGCGATCGGCGTCGAGTACGCCTCGCTGCACCGGTCGATGGGCGCCCGGGTGGTGCTGGTGGAGGCCGCAGACCGGCTGCTGCCGCTGGAGGACGCCGATGTCTCGCGGCACCTCGGCAGGGGCCTGCGCAGGCGCGGTGTCGAGGTGCTGACCGGGGCGCGGATGACAGCGGCCGAGCCGTACGGGACCGGGGACGGCGGCGGGGTGCGGGTGACCGTGGCGGCGGATCGCGGCGGGACGCGGGTCCACGACGTGGCCCGGCTGCTCGTCGCGGTCGGCCGCGAGCCGGTCACCGACGGGCTCGGCCTGGCCGCGGCGGGGCTCGGGACTGACGCGCGCGGCTTCGTGGCGCCCGCCGACTGGTCCCGGCTGGAGACCGCGGTGCCGGGCGTCCACGTGGTGGGCGACCTGCTGCCGCCGCCGTCGCCGGGCCTGGCGCACGCCTCGTTCGCCGAGGGGATGCTGGTCGCCGAGGTGCTGGCCGGCGGCGCCCCGCGGGCGATCGACTACCCGGCAGTACCGCGGGTGACGTATTCGAGCCCGCAGACCGCCTCGGTCGGCCTGACCGAGGCCCAGGCCCGCGAGCGGGGCCTGGAGGTGGTGGTGAACTCGATGCCGCTGACCGCGGTGGCCAAGGGCATGGTGCACGGGCAGGGCGGCACCGTGAAGGTGGTCGCGGCGCGCGGCGGCGGTCCCGTGCTCGGCGTCCACCTGGTCGGACCGCATGTCTCGGAGATGATCGCGGAGAGCCAGCTGATCGTCGGCTGGGAGGCGGAGCCGGCCGACGTGGCCTGGCACATCCACCCGCATCCGACGCTGTCCGAGGCGGTCGGCGAGGTGTTCTTGACCCTCGCCGGCCGCGGGCTGCACCAGTCGGTGTGACCGGCGGCACACCCCGCCCAGGCAAGTGCGGCGAGTGAACTTCGTCTGAGCCGCCCGGTCCGCGGGCATGCATCTGGCCGGGACCGAGTGTCGGGGACCGGACGGGAGACATGCGTGCTGTTCGAAGTGTGGGCGCCCCATGCCCAGCGGGTGGAGATCCTGATCGACGAGCGCGCCCACCGGCTCGGCCCCGACCCGTCGCGCGAGGGCTGGTGGCGTACGGAGCTGCCGGCGCCGGACGGCACCCGCTACGCCTACCTGCTGGACGGCGGCCCGCCGCTGCCCGACCCGCGCTCGCGGCGGCAGCCTGAGGGGCCCGACGGGCCGAGCGCGGTCGTCGAACAGGACGCCTTCGCCTGGTCGGCGCCCTGGCCGGGCCGCGGGCTGCCCGGCGCGGTCCTCTACGAGCTGCACGTCGGCACCTTCACCGCGGCCGGCACCTTCGACGCGGCCGCGGAACGGCTGCCGCACCTGGCCAGGCTGGGCATCACCCACGTCCAGCTGATGCCGGTCTGCCCCTTCCCCGGCACCAACGGCTGGGGCTACGAAGGGGTGTCGCTGTGGGCGGTGCACGAACCCTACGGCGGCCCCGAGGCAATGAAGCGCTTTGTCGACTCGGCGCATCGGCACGGCCTCGGCGTGGTCCTGGACGTGGTGCACAACCACCTCGGCCCCTCGGGCAACCATCTGCCGCCGTTCGGCCCGTACTTCACCGACCGGCACCACACTCCGTGGGGCGACGCGGTGAACCTGGACGCGCCGGGCTCCGACGAGGTCAGGGACTTCCTGACCGGCAGCGCCCTGGCCTGGCTGCGGGACTACCGGCTCGACGGGCTGCGGCTCGACGCGGTCCACGCGCTGGTCGACACCCGCGCGCTGCACTTCCTCGAAGAGCTGTCCACCGCCGTCGACGGGCTGTCCGCCGCGCTCGGCCGCCCGCTGTTCCTGATCGCCGAGTCCGACCTCAACGACCCGCGCACCACCGCCCCGCGCGAGGCCGGCGGCATGGGCCTGCACGCCCAGTGGAACGACGACTTCCACCACGCCCTGCACACCGCGGTGACCGGCGAGTCCCAGGCCTACTACGCCGACTTCGCCGCGGCAGGACCGGCCGCCGTCGCCAAGACCCTCGGCCACGGCTTCTTCCACGACGGCAGCCACTCCTCCTTCCGCGGCCGCCGCCACGGCCGCCCGCTCGACGCCGGCACCACCCCCGGCCACCGGCTGATCGGCTACGCGCAGACCCACGACCAGATCGGCAACCGGGCCACCGGCGACCGGCTCACCACCTCCCAGCTCGCCGCCGCCGCGGCACTCGTGCTCACCTCGCCCTTCACCCCGATGCTGTTCATGGGTGAGGAGTGGGGCGCGACCACCCCCTGGCAATTCTTCACCGACCACCACGACCGGGAGCTCGGCGAGGCCATCACCCGTGGCAGGCGGCGCGAGTTCGCCGGGCACGGCTGGGCGGAGCAGGACGTGCCCGACCCGCAGGACCCGGCCACCAGGGACCGCTCCTGCCTGGACTGGGCGGAGCCCGACAAGCCGGAGCACCGCGAACTCCTGGACTGGTACCGCGCGCTGATCGCCCTGCGGCGGGCGGAGCCCGCGCTGACCGACCCGCAGCTGGACGCCGTGACCGCCGTCGCGGGCGGCCGCACACTGCGGGTGGCCCGCGGCCCCTTCCGTGTCATCGCCAACTTCTCCGACGCCCCCGCCAGGGTGCCGCTCGACGCCGCCTGCACCATGGTGCTGGCCCGCCCCGGCTGCGCGCTGCTGGCCGGTCCCGCCGTCCAGCTGCCCGCCCGCGGGGCCGCCGTACTGCGGACCGCGGGCGCTACGGTGGAGGCATGACGACACAGACCCCGCCCTCCCCCGACAGCGCCCCGGTCGCGGACTGCGTGCTGTGCGGCGAGCCGACCGAGTACCCGGCAAGCACCCGCGGCGCCACCCACTGCCCGGTGTGCGAGTGGCAGGAGGCCCAGCGCACCGCCTGCTCCGGCTGAGGCCGCCCCGGGGCGGCGCCCGGAAGACCGCCGGCGGGACGGGCCTCAGGGGATGAACACCGGCCCGAGCCCGTGCAGGGCCGCCACCGCGTACTCGCCCTCGACCATGGCCTCGACCTCGAAGCCGAAGCGGTGGGTGGGCGGGTAGCCGATGAGTTCCGCAGCCCTGTTCCTGGGGAGGTCGTCGGGCCGGCCGGCCTCCCACAGCATCACCGCGCCCCAGCGGTTGCGGTCCCGGTCGGCCATCCAGAATTTGAGCCGCAGCCCCTCGACGGCCGCCCACTGGTCGACGGTGCCGTCCCGCAGGTGGTCGCGCAGGGAGTCGACGGTCGCGGTGGACCGGTCCAGGTCCCACCACGCGATGTCAACGTGCATGGCGCAGCAAGCCAGTCATGGGTGGACTCTTTCGCCGTGAACATGGAGAAGGACTCGGAGACTGCATTCAGATCGGGTCCTACCCCGTCTGCTGCGCATTTACAGCCCACCAGAAAAGGTGATCGGTTCCTGGGCGTCGAAGATCCGCGTCGTTTGTTCACCATGCGCCGGCGATACCGAGTGCCGGCAGACTGATCAGCTTAACGACGGCCCGCATGGAGCGTCCACACGGCCCTACCATTTCTGTGATCGGCCTGTGGCGAGAAGGAGGCGTACTTGACATACGGGCGCCTGGCACTGCCGGCGCCGCCAGCTGCGGAATTCCCCGGGCGGCCGCATCGCACACGGCCGGCAGCCCGCCACCGGCCCGGAGTTCAGTTGGCCGAAAAGGTGGCACCACCCCTTTCCGTTGACCGATAAACATATCCGGGAAGAACCGGAATCGAATGCAATTAACCCTTTGCGCCGGTGTTTTCCCGGCCGCCGCGAAGGCTTGTTACCGGACGGCCTTGACACCGGGGCGCCCACTCGGCTCCACTGGTGGGAGCTATTTTCGGTCTTCGGCTCGTCTTCCAGCGTTGCGCAATGAAATCCCCCCTCCCGGTCGCAGCAGTAGAAACAGGGACGGAATGCGACAGTGAGGGGCACATTCTTTTCCCGGGATTCCGGTCATCAACCGAGGCGGCATCCCCGGTGGGGAATGCCGCCCCGACAGGGAGGTTCCGCAGTGAAGATCGACCTGAAGGCGGCCCAGGAGGCGGTCGAGCTGATCACGGGCGGCTGGCGCGCCCAGTGCCTCCACACCGCGCTGAAGATGGGGATACCGGACCACATCGCGGCCGGCAGGACCACCGACAGCGCGCTCGCCGACGCGACCGGCGCCAAGGAGGAGGGCGTGCACCGCCTGATGCGGCTGCTGGTCGCGATGGGCGTGTTCGACGGTGACGGGCAGCGCGGCTACCGCAACACCGCGCTCAGCGGCGTCCTGCTCGACGAGCCGGACTCGCTGCGGAACATGTGCCTGCTCTACGGCGAGGAGTTCTACACCGCGTGGGGCCACGCGCACGAGGCCATCAGCACGGTGAGCGCCGGTTTCGAGATCGCGTACGGCGAACCGCTCTACCGCTACCTCAGCCACGACGACGACGTGAACGAGCGCTTCCAGCTGGCCATGAAGGCCGGCAACCTCTTCTTCGACCACGTTCCCGAGGCCATCGACTTCGCGGGCAAGACGTTCGCCGACGTCGGCGGCGGCATCGGCCAGCTGACCGCAGCGATCCTGGCCGCCGTGCCGGACGCGCACGGCACGCTGCTGGACCGCGAGCACGTGGTGCCGGTCGCGGCCGCGAACATCGGCGCCGGCGTGGGGCTCGACCGCGTCGAACTGGTCGGCGGGAACATGTTCGAGGCGGTGCCGCAGGGCAAGGACATCTACCTGCTGTGCCGGGTGCTCGCGGGCTGGAGCGACGACGAGGTCGTCAAGGTGTTCAGGAACTGCCGCGAGGCCATGCCCGACTCGTCGTCGCGCCTGGTGATCCTGGAACGCGTCGTCGTGGACGAGGACTCCACCGTGCTGCCCGCGCTGTGGGACCTGCACCTGCTGATGACCAACGGCGGCCGGCACCGCACCCTCGAGAGGTTCACCGGGATGCTCGACCGCGCCGGTCTCGACGTGGAGCGGGTCGCCGCCCTGCCCTCCGAGACCACCGCGGTGATCGCGGCGCCCCGCGCCACCGGGTGAGAAGGGGACCTTCGATGACCCACGCAGTGAACCTGGACGCGGTCGGCCGCACGGCCCTGGTCACCGCCGCCATGCGGGCCGCGGAGACGGCCAGGCCCGACGCGCTCCACCAGGACCCGTACGCGGCGGCCCTCGCGGGCGAGCTCGGCCCCGCGCTGCTCGCCGAGCTGCTGGCCGCGGCCGCGGCCGCGGCGCAGGCGCCGCCCGCCCCGTCCGGCGGGCCGCGGCCCGGCGCCGGCGGCACCGACCGGCGGGCCGTCAACGCCATCCGCACCCGCTTCTTCGACGGATTCCTGCGCACCGCCGCCCAGGAGCCCGGCATGAACCAGATCGTGGTCGCGGGCGCCGGCGTGGACTCCCGTCCCTACCGCATGCGCTGGCCCGACACGGTCCGCTACTTCGAGGTCGACCAGCCCGCGGTGCTGGACTACAAGCGCGAGCGGCTGGCCGCCGTGGCACCCGCCGCGGACCACCGCCCCGTCCCCGTGGACCTCACCTCGCCGTCCTGGCCGGACGCCCTGGCCGACGCCGGCTACCGGGCGGACCAGCCGTCGGCCTGGCTGCTCGAGGGCCTGCTGTTCTACATCCCTGAGGCCGGGGTGCACCGGGTGCTCGACCAGGTCGCCGAGCTGTCGGCCCCCGGCAGCCGGATCGCGGCCGACCTGGTGAACGCGGCCGCGCTGACGATGCCGAGCCAGCGTGCCCTGCTCGAGGTGTTCGCGAGCTGGGGGTGCCCGTGGCTTTTCGGCTGCGACGAGCCGGAGGAGCTGTTCGAGCAGCACGGCTTCAAGGCCGACGTGACGCAGCCCGGTGGGCTGGGCGCCGAGTTCGGCCGCTGGCCTGAACCGGTGCCGCCGCGCGACCAGCCGGACGTCTACCGGGTCTTCCTGGTCACCGGCCGCCGGCACTGAGCGCGCGGCCGCCCTGCCGAGCGCTTCAGGCCTGCCGAGCGCTTCAGGTCTTCAGCAGGGCGGCCCGGCTCGCGGCCACGTCGAAGTCCGCCTCCGGGTACTTCGGCCCGATCAGCTCCAGGTGTTCGAGCAGCAGCTTGGCGACCGCCCAGTTGCGATACCACTTGCGGTCGGCGGGCACCAGGTACCAGGGCGCGCTGTCGGTCGAACAGCGGTCGAGAGCGGCCTCGTACGCCTCCTGGTAGGCGGGCCACAGCGCGCGCTCGGCGATGTCGCCCTCGTTGAACTTCCAGTGCTTGGCGGGGTTGTCCAGGCGGGCCACCAGCCGCTCGCGCTGCTCCTCGTGGCCGATGTGCAGGAAGATCTTCAGCACCGTGACGCCGTCGTCGGCCAGCGACTGCTCGAAGCGGTTGATCACCCCGTACCGCCGGCTCCAGGTGGCCCGCGGCACCAGGTCGCGCACCCGGGTGATGAGCACGTCCTCGTAGTGCGAGCGGTCGAAGACCCCGATCTCGCCCGGCGCGGGCAGCGCCTTGCGGATCCGCCAGAGGAAGGGGTGCTGCCGCTCCTCGCCGGTGGGCGTCTTGAAGGCCGTCACTCGCACGCCCGTCGGGTTCAGCCCGGAGGCCACATGCTTGACGGTGCCGCCCTTGCCCGAGGTGTCCATGCCCTGGAGCACCAGCAGCAGGCACCGCGGGTCGCCCGACGTGCTCTGTGCGAACAGCCTCTCCTGCAACGCGGCCAGCCGTTCGCGCACCTGCTCGGTCTCGGCCAGCGCCTTCGCCTTGCCGCCGGGGCTGCCGGGGGTCGCCCTGGTGTCGTACGACGCCAGGCTCACCCCGCCCTGCGGCACCCGCAGCAGCGACCGGAGGCCGCCCTTCGCCTTCTTGTGCCTGTCCTTGCCCATGCAGCGATCCTGCGCCCGTTCAGGCCGCCCCGCCAGCCCCGGACGGCCGCCCGGCGTCGCGGGCGAGCGCGGTCAGCCGGGACACCGCGCGGAAGTACTTCTTCCGGTAACCGCCTGCCAGCAGCTCCGCCCCGAACAGCCGGTCGAAGGGCACGCCTGAGGCGGTCACCGGTATCTCCCGGTCGTAGAACCGGTCGGCCAGCACCACCAGGCGCAGCGCCGCGGCCTGGTCGGTGACCTCGGTGACCCCGCGCAGGAAGACCGCCTCCACCCCGTCGCACAGCGCCCCGTACCTGCTGGGGTGGACCGTCGCCAGGTGCGCGGCCAGAGTGTCGAAGTCGTCGAGCGCCGACCCGGGCGTCCGCAGCGCGGCCCGCGTGACCTGCTCGTCCGTGGACGGCTCCGGCGCCTGCGGCAGCCCGCGGTGCCTGAAGTCCTCACCGTCGATCCGCACGCTGGTGAACCGGCCGGACAGGCCCTGGATCTCCCGCATGAAGTCCGCCGCGGCGAAGCGCCCCTCGCCCAGCTTCCCCGGCAGCGTGTTGGACGTCGCCGCCAGCCGTACGCCCGCGTCCGCGAGCTTGCCGAGCAGCGTGGAGACCAGGACCGTGTCGCCCGGGTCGTCCAGCTCGAACTCGTCGATGCACAGCAGCAGGTGGTCCTTCAGCGCGTGCACCGCGGGCTGGAAGCCCAGCGCCCCGACCAGGTTGGTCAGCTCCACGAAGGTGCCGAAGGCCTTGCGCTCGCGGGGAGCGGGCGTGGCGTGCCACAGGGAGGCCAGCAGGTGGGTCTTGCCGACGCCGTAGCCGCCGTCCAGGTACACCCCGCCGGCCGGTGCCGCGGGCTCGCTCCTGAACCAGCGCCGCCTCGCCTGCGGTGCGGGCCGGTCCGCGAAGGCCCGCAGCCGGGCCACCGCCGCGGCCTGGCTCGGCTGGGACGGGTCCGCCTGGTAGGTCTCGAACCGCACGCCGTCGAACCTCGGCGGCGGGACCATCTCCCCGACGAGCCGCCCGGTCTCGACGTGCGGGCTGCGCTCGCTGAGGGCGACGGGTCTGATCAGGGCGGAGGACGACACGGCTCCTTAGCGTAGTGCGTGGCCGCGGCGCCCGGCGGCGCGGGGCTTGCCCGCCCCCCTCGCGGCCCCGGGCCCGGACGCGCTCCGGCGCGGCGGCGGCGCGCCCGGCGGCCGGAAGCGCGCCCCCGGGCGTGCCGCGGTGCCCCGTGGAAGACTGCACGGCATGCACCGCCTGCACCCACCCGCCGGGACGGCGGACGACGGCCCCGCGCTCGACACCCCGCACGGCCTGGCGGCCGCCTACGCCTACCCGGCGGCCGGGGGCAGGGACCGCCCGTACCTGCGGGCGAACATGGTCGGGTCGCTCGACGGCGCCGCCCACGCGGACGGCAGGTCGGCCCCCCTGTCCTCCCCCGCCGACATGCGCGTCTTCGGCACGCTGCGCGCTCTCGCCGACGCGATCGTCGTGGGCGCGGAGACCGTCCGCCGCGAGGGCTACCGCCCGGCCAAGGCACGCAAGGACTTCGCCGGACAGCGTGCCGCCGACGGCCAGGCGCCCGCCCCGGTGATCGCGGTGGTGAGCCGCAGGCTCGACCTGGACTTCGACACACCGCTCTTCCGCGAGGCGGCCGTTCCGACGGTGATCCTGACCTGCGCGTCGGCGCCCGGGGCCGGGCTCGCGGCGGCCGAGGCGGCCGGCGCCCGGGTGGTCGTCGCAGGGGACGAGGGAGTGGACCCGGCCCGCGCGGTCGCGGAGCTCGCGGCGCTCGGCCACACCCGGCTGCTGCACGAGGGCGGTCCCCGGCTGCTCGCCCAGTTCGCGGCGGCCGGCGTCCTCGACGAGCTGTGCCTGACGGTGGCGCCGCTGCTGGTGGGCGGTGACGCGCCGCGCGTCATGAACGGCCCCTCGGTGCCCGAGGGCCCGGCCCGCTTCCTACCGGCGTCGATCCTGGAGGAGGACGGCTACCTGTTCACCCGGTACGTCCGGGCGCCGCGGCCGACCGGGACCGGCCCGGGGCAAGGATGAGCCCGCAAAAAACCGGACTGCTTCGTTCCGCTTGGCGCCGCCAGGGAACACTTACAGCGGTGCCCCGTGAAGATCGGGGCAGGATGGTCTCTGTGACGGCCGATTCGCCCGCGAGAAAGAAGGACGTGTCCGTGTTCACGACCGTACTCATGATCGAGAAGCCGCTCGCTCCGGCGGACGTGGAGCTGGTCACGACCCTGCACGGCGAGGAGCAGGTCTCCTTCGTGGTGCTGATGCAGCCCCGGGGGGACCAGGACCGCCTGCTGCGGGCCGTGGACGACGTGGCACTGGGCCATCTGGACGACGCCGCCCGGGAGAACGAGGTGCCCGAGGGCGACGACGCCTTCGGACCGGCGGAACGCGCGCTGGCCCACTCCATCGAGGCGCTGCGCAAGTCGGGGGCCGACGCGGTCGGCGAGATCGTCCAGCGGCACCCGCTCGACGTGCTGCGGAAGGTGGTGGAGCGCACCGGCGCCGACGAGGTCATCGTGCTGACCGCGCCGCACTTCGTGGAGGAGTTCTTCCACCGCGACTGGACCTCCCGCGCCCGCCACAAGGTGGGGGTGCCCGTGCTCAAGCTGTTCGCACAGCAGGACGACCAGGGGTAGCCACCGGGGACGTGAGCTCCGGCAGCTTCGGGCAGTGCGAGAATCGGCTGACCCGTCAACGGCCCGCCCCTGGGGAGATCCGCGTATGAGCCCGTCCGTTCCGCCCACCATGGACCGACCGCACTTCATCGGTATCGGCGGCGCCGGGATGTCGGGGATCGCGAAGATCCTCGCCCAGCGCGGCGCGCGGGTGGCCGGCAGCGACTCGCGTGACTCGGAGACGGCAGCGGCGCTGCGCGCGCTGGGCGTGACCGTGCACATCGGGCACGACGCCGCGCACCTGGCGCAGGACGCCACCGCCGTGGTCGTCTCCAGCGCGATCCGGGCCGAGAACCCGGAACTGGCGGCGGCGCGCGAGCGCGGGGTGCCGGTGGTGCACCGCAGCGACGCGCTGGCCGCCCTCATGGACGGCACCAGGCCGATCGCGGTCGCCGGTACGCACGGCAAGACGACCACCACCTCGATGCTGGCGGTCGCGCTGACCGCGCTCGGCCTCGACCCGTCGTACGCGATCGGCGGCGACCTGGACGAGCCCGGGTCGAACGCCCGGCACGGCGAGGGCGACGTCTTCGTCGCCGAGGCCGACGAGAGCGACCGCAGCTTCCACACGTACGCCCCCGAGGTGGCGATCGTGCTGAACGTGGAGCTGGACCACCACGCCAACTACGCCTCGCTCGAAGAGATCCACGAGTCCTTCGAGACCTTCGTCGGCAAGGTGCGGCCGGGCGGCACCCTGGTGGTCTCTGCCGACCAGGCGGGCGCGGTGGAGCTGACCTCCCGGGTCCGCGACATCGGCGGCCTGCGCATCGTGACGGTCGGCGAGGCGGAGGGCGCGGACGTCCGGGTCGTGAAGATCAACCCGCGCGGCCTGACCAGCGAGGTCACCGTGCTGCTCGACGGCCGGATGATGACCTTCACCGTGTCGGTGCCCGGCAGGCACTACGCACTCAACGCGGTCGCGGCGCTGGCCGCCGGTATCGCGATCGGCGCCCCGGCCCGCAACCTGGCGTCGGCACTGGCGAATTACACCGGCGTCAAGCGGCGGCTGCAGCTCAAGGGCGAGGCGGCCGGGGTGCAGGTGATCGACTCCTACGCGCACCACCCGACCGAGATGGCCGCCGACCTGGAGGCGATCCGCGGCGCCGCGGAGGGCGGCCGGGTGCTGGTGGTCTTCCAGCCGCACCTGTTCAGCCGCACCCGGGAGCTGGGCGTCGAGATGGGCGGCGCGCTCGGCCTCGCGGACGCCTCGGTGGTGCTGGACATCTACCCGGCCCGCGAGGACCCGATCCCCGGGGTGACCAGCGCCGTCATCGTCGACGCGGCGAGGGCTGCGGGCGCCGACGTGACCGCCGAGTCCGACCGGGACGCGGTGGCCGGGCTGGTGGCAGGAATGGCGAAGCCGGGTGATCTCGTTCTCACCATGGGAGCGGGCGACGTGACCGACCTCGGACCACGGATTCTCGCCCGTCTCGGCAGCTGAGAGGACCTCCATGTCGTATGAAGTGAACAAGACCGACGAGCAGTGGCGCGAGGAGCTGTCACCGCAGGAGTACGCGGTCCTGCGCAAGGCCGGCACCGAGCGTCCCTTCACCGGTGAGTACACCGACGTCAAGACCGAGGGCGTCTACGCGTGCCGTGCGTGCGGCGCCGAGCTTTTCCGCTCCGACACGAAGTTCGAGTCGCACTGCGGCTGGCCGTCCTTCTACGACCCGGCCGACAGCGACGCCGTCGAGCTGATCGAGGACCGCACCATGGGCATGGTGCGGGTGGAGGTGCGCTGCGCGCGCTGCGGCTCCCACCTCGGCCACGTCTTCGAGGGCGAGGGGTACGGCACCCCGACCGACCAGCGCTACTGCATCAACTCGATCTCGCTGCGGCTCAGCCCGAAGGAGTAGCACCGTACGGCCCGCGCGGGGCCCGGCCACCGGAGCCGGGACCCGGCGCGACCCTCAGGACCCCGCCGTGTGGCGGGCGCCGCGGACCGAAAGGGCCGCGGCCAGCGCTGCGAGCGGGGCCGCGACCAGCAGGGCCGGGACCGGGTAGTGGACGGCCCCGGTACGGGAACCGGTCATGAGACCGGTCACCGCGGCCTGCGCGGGCGACCCCGAGACGATCAGCACGGCACCCGCGCCCACCCCGGTCACCAGCAGCGACCACCCGCCGCCGCGCACCAGCGGCGGATTCGTCAGCGCGCCCACAGCCGTGCCGAGCAGCACCGAGACGGCCGCGGCCAGCAGGCCCGCCACGGTCGCCGCGCCCACCGGGACCGCCGTGCTCATGTCGTCGGAGCGCGCGCTGCTGATCACCGCCACGACTCCCGTACCGACCGCGCCGACCAGCGACGACGCCAGCAGCGCGGTCGTCAGCGCGCCGGCCTGCGCGCGCCGCGCGCCCACCGCGGAGGCCACGCAGGCCCGTGCGGCCGCGGGCTCGGTTCCCACGCAGACCCGCACCATCCACGCGGCGACCGGCAGCAGCAGCGCGGCGGCGTAACCCAGCGAGCCGAGCAGCGGCTGGCCGCCGGTGACGCCGATCGCCATGACGGCGCCGTAGCAGAGCAGCTGCGGCAGCCAGCGGTGCGAGCGGGCCAGCAGGTCGGCCTGGTAGCGCAGCAGTGCCGCGGTCCTGCGCGGCCCGGGAGCGACCGCGGGGAGGTCCGCCCCGGCAGGACCCGCGGCGGGGGCCTGGGTGCGTACACCGGTGACGTGCCACGCCGGATCCGCCTGGAGCAGTGCCCGCAGCGCCGCGTCCGACCCGCCGGCCGGGACCACCAGCCGTACTCCCGCCCCGTCCGGTTCCGCGAAGGGCCGTACCTCCTCCGGCAGGTCTCCCCCGCCCCGCGCCTCGATGACGACGCCTTCGGGCGGCGGCGGCGCGGCAGCGGTGCGGACCGCGGTCACCGGCCCGGACCCGGCGGGCACCGTCACCGTGAGGGTCGCCTCGCCGGCCAGCCGGCGCGGGTCGTGGTCGACGAAGACGACGGTGCCGCCCGCCGCCACCCGGGCGCGGACCGCCGCGTCGAGGGTCTCGCGGGCGGCGGTGTCGAGCCCGGTCCACGCCTCGTCCAGCACCAGCAACTCGGGGTCGGCCAGCAGTGCCTGCGCCACCGCGACCTTCTGGCAGGTCCCTTTCGACAGCTCGTCCAGCGGGGTGCGGGCGTATCCGGCAATGCCGAAGCGGTCGAGCCAGTGGCCGGCCCGCTCCCGTGCGGTGTCCGCGGGCAGGCCGCGGACCGCGCCGAGGTGGGTGAGATACCGCAGCACCGGAAAAGGCAGCGCGGCGGGAAAGCGCTCCGGTACGTAGGCGGTGGAAGCGGCGGGGCGGCCCGCCAGCCGGCCCGCGTCGGGTGCGTCCACCCCCGCCAGGATCCGCAGCAGCGTCGACTTGCCGCTGCCGTTCACGCCCTCCACCCGCACCAGCGCCCCGGCCGGCACGTCCAGCGTGACGCCCCGCAGCACCCACGGCCCCCGCAGTCCGTAACGCCGCCCCACGCCGTCGAGCCGCAGCAGTCCCTTGTCGCGCACGGCCCTCATCCTGGACCACCCCCGCGGGGGGCGCCAGGCCCCGGTGGCAGACTTGGGGGGTGACCAGCCCCTTCCAGCACACTGCCGCCGAGCGGGACGCGGCACCGCAGTTCGTCCTGCCGCTCGTGGTGCGCATCGAGCGGGACGCCCCGCCGCCGCGCACCGACGCGCTGGAGACCGCGGCCCGTGCCGTACTGACCCTGCTGTCCGACGAACGCGCCACCGCCGAGGACGGCGAGTGGACGCAGGCGGTGAACGACTGGCAGGACGCCAGGATCAGGAAGGTCGTACGGCGCGCCCGGGGCGCGGAGTGGCGGCGGGCCGAGGCACTGCCCGGCATCACCGTCACCGGGAAGGCCGCGGAGGTCCGGGTCTTCCCGCCGGTGCCGCTGGACGGCTGGCCCAAGGAGCTGGCCAAGCTCCAGGTGTCGGGCACCGAACTCGACGACCCCGACCCCGTGGCTCCGCCCGGCCCGGGGGAGCCGGTGCTCTGGACCAACCCCGGCATCACGATGTCGGCGGGCAAGGCGATGGCCCAGGCCGGGCACGGGGCCCAGCTGGCCTGGTGGGAGCTGGACGGCGCCGCCAGGGCGGCCTGGCGGGCGGCGGGCTTCGCGCTCGCGGTCCGCACCCCGTCCCCGGGCGCCTGGGCGCGGCTCACCACCTCGGACCTCCCGGTCGTCCGTGACGCCGGCTTCACCGAGATCCCCCCGGACTCCCCCACGGTCATCGCCGATCACCCCGCCCTGCGGCCCTAGTGCAGTGATGACCGGGTAGGTCCACCGGCTCCCGATGTTCTGGGCGGCACTCCCCCCGGACTCCGTCCCGGGGTGCCGCCACGCGGCGCTGCCGGACCGGCCCGGCAGGGCCGCCACGAGGCCGATCCGGCCGCCCTGCCACGCACCGCGCATGGGCCGCGAGCTTCCCGTGAACCCTCCCGTCACGGCACTAACCGGCGTCCTCCGGGCGGCCCTTCGGGATCCGGCTCAGCCGGGTCAGGGCCGCGAACGCCGGGGTGCCGGGGTCGGCCGAGTACGCGACGAGGCGGTGCGGCGGCGGGAGGGGGGTGGACAGGACGACGTAGTCCAGGGCGAGCGGTCCCGCCTCGGGGTGGTTCAGGTGCTTGCGGCCGTCGGCCTTGTGGCGCAGGGCGCGGGCCGTCCACAGCCGGCGGAAGTCGGGGCTGGCCGCGGTGAGTTCCGCGACCAGCGCGGCGAGTGCGGGGTCGTCGGGGCGGTGCCCGGTCTCGGCACGCAGGTGCGCCACCGAGTCGGCCGCGATCTCCGGCCAGTCGGCGAAAAGCGACCTTGCCGCCGGGTCGGTGAAGACGTAGCGCACGTTGTTGGGGCGGCGCGGCCCTTCGACGAGGTGCGCGAAGAGCGCGGCAGCCGCGGTGTTCCACGCCAGTACGTCGCTGCGGGCGTCGATCACGTAGCCGGCGGTGGGTGGCGCGAGCAGGTCGAGCATGCGCCGCGCGCCCGAGGCGGCCGGCAGGCCCGGCGCGGGCGGCGCGGCCTCGGCCGCCGGGCCCGCCCGGTCGGCGGCCAGCGCGAAGAGGTGGCCGGCCTCCTGCGGGGTGAGCCGCAGCGCCCGGGCGAGCGCGCCCAGCACCGCGGCCGACGGGTGTGGCGCGCGGCCCTGTTCCAGCCGGGTGTAGTAGCCCTCGCTCACACCGGCCACCCGCGCGACCTCGGCCCTGCGCAGGCCGGGGGTGCGGCGTACTCCCTCGCCGCCCGGCAGTCCCACGGCGCCGGGGGCCAGCAGCGTACGCCGGGAGCGCAGGAAGGCGCCCAGCTCACGCGCCCGTAGATCGTTCCGCCCGGCCATCGCAACCGCCCCTCGCCACTGCCGCGTCCTGCCCCGACCGGCTGCCGTAGGCCCGCCGGCCCTCGCGGACGACCGCCGTCCGCACCACCGGGACGGACCCCGCCCCTGGTGGCGCGCGGGGCACCGCCGGTCAGCGTAGCCCTGTCGGGTACACCCTGGCGGCTTCCGCCCGGCGGGCGCCCGCGCCAGCCTGGAACAGTGATCATCACCGCCACCCGGCCCGCGGGGGCCGCTCCCGCCCGCCCGCGACTGACCCTCTTCGCCGCGTCCTTCGGCTTCCTGATGGTCAGCCTCGACGCCACCATCGTGAACGTCGCCCTGCCCACCCTCGGCCGCGACCTGGGCGCAGGCCTCACCGGGCTGCAGTGGGTGGTGGACGGCTACGTGCTGACGTTCGCCGCCTTCCAGCTGATCGGCGGCTCGCTCGGCGACCGCCTCGGGGCGCGGCTGGCCTTCACCTCGGGGCTCGGCCTGTTCATGGCCGCGTCGCTGGCCTGCGGGCTGGCCGTCTCCCCCGGCATGCTGATCGCCGCACGCTTCGTGCAGGGCGTCGGCGCCGCGGTGCAACTGCCCGCCTCGCTCGCCATGGTGCGGCACGCCTACACCGACGCCGACGCGCGGAACCGTGCGGTCGGCGTGTGGGCGGCCGCCGGCGGCGCGGCCGTGGCGGCGGGACCCGTCGTGGGCGGCCTGCTGCTGGCCTGGCTCGGCTGGCGGTCGCTCTTCCTGGTCAACCTGCTGATCGGCGCGGTCGGGCTGGCGGCCGCGGGCCGCGCGCAACCGGTGCCCGGCGGGCCCCGCCGCGTCGACCTACCGGGGCAGGCGGCCGTGCTCGCGGCCCTCGGCGCGCTGACCTTCGCGCTGATCGAGGGCGGCTCCCTCGGCTGGGCGTCCCCGCCGGTGACGGCCGCGCTCGCGCTGGCCGCGGCGGCGGGGACGGCCTTCGTGTGGTGGGAGCGGCGCGCGGCGGAGCCGATGCTGCCGCCGCGGCTGTTCGCCTGCCCGGCGGTGTCCGCCGCCACCGCGGCGGGCTTCGTGCAGAATCTCGCCTACTACGGCATCGTCTTCCTGCTCAGCCTGTTCCTGCAGGACGAGCAGGGGCATTCCGCGCTGCTGACCGGGCTGGCCTTCCTGCCGATGAGCCTGGCCTCGATGGCGGCCAACCTCTACGGCGGGCGGCTGACCGCGGCCCGCGGCCCGCGGGTGCCGCTGGTCGGCGGCCAACTCCTCTTCGCCGCGGGCCTGCTCACCCTGCTCGCGGTCGGCCCCGGCGCACCGCTGTGGGCGGTCTGCCCGGTCACGCTCCTGGTCGGCCTCGGCGGCGGGGCCGCGGTCCCCGCCATGACCAGCGCCGTCCTCGACGCGGCACCCGCAGGCCACGCCGGTGTCGCCGCTGCCGGGCTGAACACCGCGCGCCAGGTCGGCGGCGCGGTCGGCGTGGCCCTCTTCGGCACGCTGGTGGCCGGCGACTTCCTGCCCGGACTGCGCCTTTCCCTGCTGATCGCCGCCGCCGCACTGCTCGCGGCGGCGTCCCTGACGGCCCGCTGGGTCCCCCGCCCGGCCGGGGCGGCCCTCCCTGCCGAGACGTAGCCGAGTCCGGCGGCAGAGCGCGCCCATCAGACTTGAACGTGTTCAAAAAACTGGGAGACTTGAGGCGCCATCGGGAACGGGGAGGGGCCGATCATGGTGAGTACGCTGCTGATGCCGTGCCGGCGGGACCGGCAGGGCGCGGCCGGCGCCCGCGGAGCCCGCGGCGCAACCGCGCCCACCCGGATACTCGACTGGGACGACCCGCGCGTCCTGTCCGCGGTGCGGAGCATCGGGACCGCACCCGCGGAAGGCGCGGGGCCCGCGGCGAAGGCGGCGGCACTGCGCCGCGCCCACCGGTGGATCTCCGCGGAGGTCCGCCCGGTGTACTCGGTGACGGAGGCCCGGCCGGTGTCGCGGGTCCTGCGGCGCGGCAGCGGCTCATGCAGCCAGCGGATGGCCGTACTGGAAGCTGTCGCGCGCGCCTGGGGCGTGCCGTCCCGGGTACGCGGCCTGGTCGTCGACGGCAGCTTCTGGTATCCGCGCTTCCCCCGGCTGCGCGGGCTCGTGCCCGGCCAAGTAATCCTGGCGTGGCCGGAGTTCCGTCTCGACGGGCTACCGGAAGCCGGTCACGCCGTCGCCCCCTGGCTGCCCGTCTCCGAGCTCTTCACCGTCGCGGGCGAGGTGGCGGGACGCGGCGGCGGCGGATTCACGAACGCCGGTCCCGAGACGCTCTTCGAGGCCCTGTCCAGGACGAGTGTCGACTGGGACGGCACCGCCGCCTGCCCCGCGGGCGGCCCCTGCGACCTGTCGGCCTACCTGCTCGCCGACCTCGGGTACTTCGACTCGCGCGACGAGCTCTTCGGCCGGCACGGCCAGACCCTGTGCGGCCCGGCGAGGCTGCTCGCCGAACCCGTCCTCGGGCGGCGGGCGGCCGGGTTCTGACCGGGCCCGGCCGCAAGGCCGGGCCTTCGCGGCGTCAGGCGAGTCCTGCGACCAGGTCGGCGACCGCGCGGCGCCGTCCGGTGAAGAAGGGCACCTCCTCGCGCACGTGCATCCGCGCCTCGGAGGCCCGCAGCAGGCGCATGAGGTCGACGATGCGGTAGAGCTCGTCGGCCTCGAAGGCGAGGATCCACTCGTAGTCGCCGAGCGAGAAGGACGCGACGGTGTTGGCGCGCACGTCCGGGTAGCCGCGGGCCAGCTTGCCGTGGTCGGCGAGCATCCGGCGGCGGTCCTCGTCGGGCAGCAGGTACCAGTCGTACGAGCGCACGAAGGGGTAGACGCTGATGTAGTCGCGGGGCGTCTCGTCGGCCAGGAAGGCCGGGACGTGCGACTTGTTGAACTCGGCCGGGCGGTGCAGTGCCATGTTCGACCACACCGGCTCCAGCGCGCGGCCCAGCCGGGTGCGGCGGAAGAGGTTGTACGCTTCCTGGAGCGCCTCCGCGGTCTCGCTGTGCCACCAGATCATCAGGTCGGCGTCGGCGCGCAGCCCGGAGACGTCGTAGGTGCCGCGGACGGTGACGTCCTTGGCGGCGAGCTGCGCGAACAACTCGTCGACCTCGTCCGCGTAGCCGGTCCGGTCCTCGGGCAGCGGGGCGCGCAGCCGGAAGACCGACCAGAGCGTGTAGCGGATGACCTCGTTGAGGTCCTTGGCCTTCTTGCCGGCATTGGCGGCCCTGGCGTGCGCCGCGGCGGCGGCGTCGGGGGCGTGGTCGGCGGTCGAATCGGTCATGCGGCTATTCTCCCGCGCCGCCCGCGCCGCCCGGCACCAGGGTGCCCAGCACCTCGGCCGCCGCCCGTCGGCCGCTGCCGACGCAGGCCGGGATGCCGACGCCGTCGTAGAGGGCGCCGCAGAGCGCGAGGCCCGGGAGCTTGCCGACCTGCTCGCGGATGCGGGCGACCCGGTCGAGGTGGCCGACCGGATACTGCGGCAGCCCCGCTTCCCAGCGGGTGACCCGGGCGGCCACGGGCGCGGCCCGCAGGCCGACGGCCTCCGCCAGGTCCTCCCGGGAGAGCCGCACCAGGTCGGTGTCCTCCCAGGCCAGGTCGGCCTCGTCGCCGTACCGGCCGACCGAGGTGCGCAGCACCATCGTGTCGCCGCCGGCCGCGTCCAGCCAGCCCCACTTGCGGCTGGAGAAGGTCGACGCCTTGATCGTCCGGCCGTCGACCGGCGGTACCAGGAAGCCGCTCGACTGCGGCAGCCGGGCCAGGTCGCTGCGGCGGTAGGCCATGGTGACCAGGGCCATGCCGGCGTAGTCGACGCTGCCGAGTTCGGCGGCGGCCGCCGGTGACTCGGCGTCGAGCAGCCGGGCCGCGGCGGGCGCGGGGGCGGCGAGGACCACCGCGTCGGCGTCGAGCACCCGGTCGTCAAGCCGCACCTGCCAGCCGTGCGGCCCGTTCCTGCGCAGCTCGCGCACCGGCGCACCGGTCTCGATGACGGCGCCCGCTGCCCGGCAGGCGTCGGCCACCGCGAGCGGCAGCCGGCCGATGCCGCCGCGGATGCCGTTGAAGACCGGCCCGGTGCCGGCCGCGGCGGCGGCACGGCGTTGGACGCCGCGGGCCGCCTCGATCAGCGAGCGCTGCGCGGCGGCCGCGGCGAAGAGCTGCGGCACCGCGGCGCGCAGCGAGATCTCGTAGGCGTTCCCCGCGTACACGCCGCCGAGCAGCGGCTCGACCAGCCGGTCGACGACCTCGCGGCCGAGCCGGGCGGCGACGAAGGCGCCGACCGCCACGTCGCCGTCGATCCCGGTGCGCGGCAGCACGTGGTCGAGCGGCAGCCTGGCCAGGCCCGCGGCCGAGAGCACGCCGGACGCGGCGAGCGGCCCGAGGTCGCCGGGGACGCCCATCACATGGCCCTGCGGCATGGGGCGCAGCCGGCCACGGGTCCACAGCGTGGCGCCGAGCACGGCGGGCGGCTCCAGGTCGTCGCCGAGGCCGACCTCGCGGGCGAGCTCCACCGCTTCCGGGCGGCGGGCCAGAATCGATTCGGCACCGAGGTCGACCGGCACCCCGGCGATCTCGTCCGCGTGCAGCTTGCCGCCGAGCCGCGGCGAGGCTTCGAGCAGCGTCACCCGGACGCCCGCGCCCGCGAGGCGGTGGGCCGCGGCGAGTCCCGAGATGCCGCCGCCGACGACCACCACATGTCCCCCGGCGGGTCCCGCCGAAGGTCCTGCTGCCCGGTCGTGGGCGGCTGCCGCGCCCCTGCCGCTGTGCGTGTGGCTCATGCGTCCACTGTCTCAGACGCCGGATCGAGTTCCGACCGTGACTCCTTCGGTACCGCGGAGCGGCAACGGGATCGGTGCCTCGGCCGTCAAATTGGCGGCAATGCACAACGGCCCTGCCCTTGGGGGGAATTGAGATGAGACTCAGCAGGAGACAGCCCGCGCCCGGCACCCGCCGCAGACGACGCGGGGCGGCCGCCTTCGCGGCGCTGCTGCTCGCCGGAGCGCTCGGCGTCGCCGGGTGCGGCGCGTCGTCCGACAACAGCTCCGCGGCCTCCGACAAGGCCGCGGGCCCGGCCCTGAACGACGCCCGCAGCGCGCCGGACGCCGGCTCGGGCAACAGCGACAGCGACAGCGGCGCCGGGAGCGGCGCCGCAGCGGAGGGCAGCGGCAATGCCACCGACGGCAGCGCGGCCGCCGGCAGCGCACCGTCGAAGGGGGCCGCGGACGCCAAGACCCCGCCGCTCGCTCCGACGTATCTGGTGCGCACCGCGGAGCTGAGCATCCGCACCCCGCATGTCGCCGACGCGCTGGAGCGGGCCAGGACGCTGGCGGCCCGCGCGGGCGGCTACGCGGGCGACGAGGACACCGCGGTGGACGCGGCGGGCCACGCCACCTCGACCGTCCAGCTGCGGGTGCCGCCGGCGGCGTACGACGGGCTGCTCGACGACCTCGGCGGGCTCGGCACCCTGCTCGGGCGCAAGGTGAGCGTGGACGACGTCACCAGTCAGGTGGTGGACGTGCAGAGCCGGGTGAAGTCCCAGCAGGCCAGCGTCGACCGGGTGCGCAAGCTGATGGACCAGGCGTCGGGGCTCTCGGACGTGGTCTCGCTGGAGAGCGAGCTGAGCAGCCGCGAGTCGGCGCTCGAGGCGCTGGAGGCCCAGCAGGCGTCGCTGCGGGCGCAGGCCGGGCTGGCGACGATCACACTGCGGCTGAGCGAGCCGCCGGTGAAGGCCGCCCCGCACAAGGCGGTGGAGAAGAAGCAGAAGAAGGACGGCTTCTGGACGACGGTCGGCCACGCGCTGGGCGGCGGCTGGCACGCCTTCTACGTGACGGTCCGGGCTGTGCTCGTCGTGCTGTCCGCGATACTGCCCTTCCTGGCGCTGGGGGCGCTGGTCTGGGTGGCCTGGCGGCTGCAGCGCCGGTGGTGGCCGGCGGCAGGGCAGGCGGTGTCACCGACGCTGCCCGAGCGCACCGGCCGGCTGCCGAGGCACCCGGACGCCCAGGAGCCGGATGCCCAGGAGCCGGAGGGAAGGCAGCCGGAGCGGGAGGGCCCGGACGGAGAGCCCTCGACGGCGTCGCGGTCGGCGTCGCGCGAGGCGCCACACGCGACCGTGGCGCCGACCGCTCCTCCCGTGCCGCCGCAAGCCGAGCCGCGGGACCAGGACCCGCCGGCCTGACCGGCGGCGGGGGTCTCAGGCCGCCTGCGTGGTGCGGTGGACGAAGTCCACGAGGCGGCTGAGCGCGTCCGGGTCGGTGCTGGGCAGGACGCCGTGGCCGAGGTTGAAGATGTGGCCGGTGCCGGTCGCGGCCGCGGCGTCCAGCACCTCGCGGGCCTTCGCCTCGACGGCAGCGGTCGGGGCGAAGAGCACCGCAGGGTCGAGGTTGCCCTGCAGGGCCTTGCCGGGGCCGACCCGCCGGGCGGCCTCGTCCAGCGGCACCCGCCAGTCGACGCCCATGACGTCGGCGCCCGCCTCGCCCATCAGGCCGAGCAGTTCACCGGTGCCGACGCCGAAGTGGATGCGGGGCACCCCGTGGCCCGCGACGGCCTCGAAGACCTTCGCGGAGGCCGGCATCGCGTACCGCCGGTAGTCGGCCGGGGACAGCGCGCCGACCCAGGAGTCGAACACCTGCACCGCACTCGCGCCCGCCTCGATCTGCACCTTGAGGAAGGAGGCGGCGATGTCGGCGAGCCGGTCGAGCAGGTCGTGCCACAGCTCGGGGTCGCCGTACATCAGCGCCTTGGTGCGCTCGTGGTTGCGGGACGGCCCGCCTTCGACGAGGTAGCTGGCCAGGGTGAAGGGGGCGCCGGTGAAGCCGATCAGCGGGGTGCCGCCCAGCTCGGCGGTGAGCATCCCGACGGCCTCGGTGACGTAGCCGACGTCGGAGGGGTCCAGGTCGCGCAGCCGGGCCAGGTCCTGCCGGGTGCGGATCGGGTCGGCGACGACCGGGCCGACGCCCGGCTTGATGTCCAGGTCGATGCCGATCGCCTTGAGCGGCACCACGATGTCGCTGAAGTAGACCGCCGCGTCCACCCCGTGCCGCCTGACCGGCTGGAGGGTGATCTCGGTGATCAGGTCGGGCCGCGTGCAGGACTCCAGCATCGGGATGCCCTCGCGCAGCTTCAGGTACTCGGGCAGCGACCGCCCGGCCTGCCGCATGAACCAGACGGGGGTGTGCGGCACCGGTTCGTTCCGGCAGGCACGGATGAAGGGGGAAGCAGCGGTCTGCTGGTGCGCACTCACATCCGGCATCCTCCCACGGCGGGACCGGGCACCAGTTCCGGGGCCTCGGGTGTTGTTGCGCACGCGAGGGGCGTCGGCGGCCTAGTCTTCCGGGCATGGCAGCGGTGCATGGGCAACTCGGCGAGGACGACGGGGTCCCGTTTCCCTTTCGGCATGCGGTGGACGCTCTGCGGGGGGCGCGGGTCCGGTCCGAGGTGCGGATCGAGGAGGTGACGGCTCCGCGCCGGCTGGCCTCGTACGCGTACGCACTGGAGGCGACGGTGGTGGCCGACGGCGAGGAACTGGCCGACGGGCGGGTGGTGCTGCTGCACGAACCCGCGGGACACGAGGCCTGGCAGGGCACCTTCCGGCTGGTGACCCTGGCCAGGGCCGACCTGGAACCGGAGATGGCGGGCGACCCGCTGCTCCCCGAGGTGAGCTGGTCCTGGCTGATCGGGGCGCTGGACTCCCGCGGCGCCGACCACGACGAGCCGAGCGGTACGGTCTCGCGCGCGTCCTCGCACTTCTTCGGCGGTCTCGCCGACCGGCCCGACGAGACCAGGATCGAACTGCGCGCCTCGTGGTCACCGCGCGAGCGGACCGGCGGGGTGATCGACGTGGCGACGCATCTGGCGGCCTGGTGCGATCTGCTGTGCACCTGTGCGGGCCTGCCCCCCGTCGAGGGCGCGGACGCGGCGGGACGGGGCACGGCCGGCGTGGTGCCGCTGCCGAAGCGGCGGACCTGAGCGCACCCGGTCCCGGGCGCAGTACCGAGGCGTCCGGGGCACAGCTGTGCCCCCGTTGCTCTGGCGTTCGATCGACCGTCCGATTTGCCGGAATTAATCCCCAATAAAACGTGATCTTTCCCTAAAGCCCGGAGCAATTGCTGCCGAAGGAAACTGTGACCGTTCCAGTCCCCTTTGCCACAGGAGGCCCGGTGTCCGTTCTTCTCGAGCAGCCCACGAGCCTGGTCGCCTACCGTCCCAGCAAGCCGACGGCCATGGTCGTCGTAGCCGACCCCCGCGTCCGCTCCACTGTCACCCGACACCTGTGGGCTCTCGGGGTTCGCGACGTGATCGAGGCCTCGTCCATCGCCGAGGCCCGTCCCCGGGTCGGTAATCCCCGCGACATCTGCGTCGCCGACGTCCATCTCCCCGACGGCTCCGGGCTCACCCTGCTCGCCGAGACCCGGGCGGCGGGTTGGCCCAACGGCCTGGCGCTGTCCGCCGCCGACGACATCGGCGCGGTACGCAACGCGCTGGCCGGCGGCGTGAAGGGCTACGTCGTCACCGGCACCCGCAACAGCCCGGGGTCGATGGCCGGCCGCCCCGGCCTCGCCCCCCTCGGTGCCACCGCCGCCCGCATGCAGCGCCGCCCGCCGGGCGCCTCCGGCCACCCCGGCAGCGGCTACCGCGAGCTGTCGGGGCGCGAGGTGGAGGTGCTGCGGCTGGTCGCGGAAGGCCAGTCCAACAAGGCGATCGGTGTGTCGATGGGCTTGTCGGCACTGACCGTGAAAAGCCATCTGGCCCGGATCGCCCGCAAGCTCGGCACGGGCGACCGGGCCGGCATGGTGGCGGTCGCGCTGCGCACGGGCATCATCCACTGATCCGCTTCGAGGGAAGAGGGGCGTAACGTTCCGCCCCTCTTCCCTCGCCCGCGGGAGGGGCGGGGCAACCGGGTCGGCCTCGGCGAACCCCCTGAGGGCCTGGCACGGCTACCCTTGACTGGTGACCGACGCCAGAGACACCGCACCCCCGGAAGAAGACGCGGCGCCGGTTCCGCTGCTGGACCCGCGGGAGGGCATCCCTCCGGTGACCGCGGACCCGGAGGCTCTCGCAGCCGTCGTCGCGGCGTTCGCCGCGGGCACCGGCCCGGTCGCCGTCGACGCCGAGCGCGCCTCCGGCTACCGCTACGGGCAGCGGGCCTACCTGGTCCAGCTGCGCCGCGCCGGAGCCGGGACCGCGCTGATCGACCCCGTCGGCTGCCCCGACCTCTCCACCCTGGACGCCGCGCTCGGCGGCACCGAGTGGGTGCTGCACGCGGCCACCCAGGACCTTCCCTGCCTCGCCGAGCTGGGCATGCGCCCGGCCGCGCTCTTCGACACCGAGCTGGCCGGCCGGCTGGCCGGCTTCCCGCGGGTCGGCCTCGGCGCCATGGTCGAGCAGGTGCTCGGCTTCGCCCTGGAGAAGGGCCACTCGGCGGTCGACTGGTCCACCCGCCCGCTCCCCGAGCCCTGGCTGCGCTACGCCGCGCTCGACGTCGAGCTGCTGGTCGACCTGCGCGACGCGCTGGAGGAGGAGCTGCGCACCCAGGGCAAGCTGGACTGGGCGCTCCAGGAGTTCGCGGCCATCGCCGCCGCCCCTCCGCCGGCGCCCAGGGTGGACCCGTGGCGCCGGACGTCCGGCATGCACAAGGTGCGCAGGCGGCGGCAGATCGGCGTGGTGCGCGAACTGTGGCTGGCCCGCGACCGCACCGCCCGCGAGCGGGACGTCTCCCCCGGCCGGGTGCTGAGCGACGCGGCGATCGTGGCCGCCGCGCTGGAGAACCCGCCGAACGTGCACGCCCTGGCCGCGCTGCCCGGTTTCGGGCACCGGATGGGCCGCAAGCAGCTCGACCAGTGGCAGGCCGCGGTCGACAAGGCCAGGGGGCTGCCGGAGCGCGAGCTGCCGCAGCCGACGGCCGCGTACACCGGCCCGCCGCCGCCGCGCGCCTGGGCCGACAAGGACCCGGCCGCCGCCGCACGCCTGTCGGCGGCGCGGGCTGCCGTCAGTGCCCTGGCGGAGGAGCTGAATCTCCCGCAGGAGAATCTGATCACCCCGGACACCGTCCGGCGGGTGTGCTGGTCGCCGCCCGGTGACCGGTCCCCCGAGGCGGTCGCCGAGGCGCTCGCCTCGCTGGGCGCCCGCCCGTGGCAGATCGAGCTGACCACGCCGCTGCTGACCAAGTCCCTCACCGCGCGCCCGGCCGCGGGCGAGCAGCACTCGGATACGCCGCCGGTGTGACCTACGCCGCTTCGCCGAGTTGCGCTGTCCTCCGCGGTTACCCATGAGTAGCATGACCGTGTGAGCCGCGTTCCCCTCTCGCGCTGCCCGCGCCCTCTCGTCCGCCATGCCCCCGGGCAGGTGAGCGAGCCGGAGGGCGCGGCGGTGCCGCAAGGGAGAGCGCGCGGAGGCCCCGAGCAACGAGGGGCCGAGCACGGTCGACTGTCGACACCGGGTGCAAGCCCGGAGGCGAGCGAACACAATCAAGAGGGAGTACCTCGTGCCCCGTACTGCGAGGGATGTCGTCTTCGTCGACGGCGTCCGCACCCCGTTCGGCAAAGCGGGCCCGAAGGGCATCTATCACGAGACCCGCGCCGACGACCTGGTGATCAAGTGCATCCGTGAGCTGCTGCGGCGGAACCCGGACCTCGACCCGGCCCGTGTCGACGAGGTCGCGGTCGCCGCGACGACGCAGATCGGCGACCAGGGGCTGACCCTGGGCCGGACCGCCGGGATCCTGGCAGGGCTGCCCACGACCGTGCCCGGCTTCTCCATCGACCGGATGTGCGCCGGCGCGATGACCGCGGTGACCACGACGGCCGGCGGCATCGCCTTCGGCGCGTACGACGTGGTGGTCGCAGGCGGCGTCGAGCACATGGGCCGGCACCCGATGGGCGAGGGCGTGGACCCGAACCCGCGGTTCGTCTCGGAGAAGCTGGTCGACGAGTCCGCGATGTTCATGGGCATGACCGCGGAGAACCTGCACGACCGCTTCCCGCAGCTGACCAGGGAGCGGGCCGACGAGTTCGCGGTCCGCAGCCAGGAGAAGGCGGCGAAGGCGTACGCCAACGGCCGGATCCAGCAGGACCTGGTGCCCATCGCGATCCGCCGCACCAGCCCCGAGGCCGGGGAGACCGGTTGGGGCCTTGCCACCGCCGACGAGCCGATGCGGCCCGGCACCACGCGGGAGCAGCTGGCCGGGCTCAAGACGCCCTTCCGCGCGCACGGCCGGGTCACCGCGGGCAACGCGGCAGGCCTCAACGATGGTGCGACCGCCTCGCTGCTCGCCGCCGAGGACGTCGCCCGCGAACTGGACCTGCCGGTGCGGATGCGCCTGGTGTCGTACGCCTTCGCGGGCGTCGAGCCCGAGGTGATGGGCATCGGCCCGATCCCGGCCACCGAGAAGGCGCTCGCCAAGGCGGGCCTCGGCATCGACGACATCGGGCTCTTCGAGGTCAACGAGGCCTTCGCGGTCCAGGTGCTGTCGCTGCTCGACCACTACGGCATCGCCGACGACGACCCCCGGGTCAACCAGTACGGCGGCGCCATCGCGTTCGGCCACCCGCTGGCCTCCTCCGGGGTACGGCTGATGACGCAGCTGGCCCGGCAGTTCGAGGAGCAGCCGCAGGTGCGCTACGGCATCACCACGATGTGCGTCGGCTTCGGCATGGGCGGCACGGTCGTCTGGGAGAACCCGCACTTCGACGGAGGCAGCAAGTGACCACGACCACCGAACTTCTCAAGGGCGCGGCCGAGCTGTTCCCCGGCGAGGTCGTCACCAGCGCGCACGTGCGGCACATCGAGCTGCCGGGCGCGGGCCGCTTCGCACTGATCACGCTGGACAACGGCCTGGACCACACCAAGCCCACCACCTTCGGCCCGCAGTCCCTCGCCAACCTGGACGCGGCGATCGACCAGGTCGAGAAGGAGGCGGCGGACGGCGCGATCACCGGCGCCGGCATCACCGGCAAGCCCTTCATCTTCGCGGTCGGCGCCGACCTCAAAGGCGTGGAACTGCTGAAGCGCCACGAGGACGCGCTCGCCATCGGCAAGGGCGGCCACGACGTCTTCCGGCGGCTGTCCTCGCTCGCGGTGCCCACGTTCGCCTACTACAACGGTGCCGCGATGGGCGGCGGCGTCGAGGTCGGCCTGCACTGCACCTACCGCACCGTCTCCGCCTCGGTGCCGGCCTTCTCGCTGCCCGAGGTCTTCCTCGGCCTGGTGCCCGGCTGGGGCGGCTGCGCGCTGCTGCCCAACCTGATCGGCGCGGACCGCGCGGTCACCGTGATCATCGAGAACTCCCTCAACCAGAACCGCCAGCTCAAGGGCGCGCAGGTCCTCGACCTCGGCATCGCGGACGCCCTCTTCGAGGCCGCGGACTTCCTCGAGCAGTCGCTGGTGTGGACCGCGGCCGTGCTCAAGGGCGAGATCGAGGTCGTACGCCCCGAGGTGGACCGCGGCGAGGCCTGGGACCAGGCCGTCGCCCGCGGGCGCTTCATCGCCGACGGCAAGGTGCACGGTGCGGCCCCCGCCGCCTACCGCGCGCTCGACATCATCGCGGCGGCCAAGGACGGCGACCTGGGCAGGGGCTTCGACGCCGAGGACGCCGCCCTCGCCGACCTCATCATGGGCGGCGAGCTGCGCAGCGGCATCTACGCCTTCAACCTGGTGCAGCGGCGCGGCAAGCGCCCGGTCGGCGCCCCCGACAAGGCACTGGCCCGCCCGGTGGGCAAGGTCGGCGTGGTCGGCGCGGGGCTGATGGCCTCCCAGCTGGCACTGCTGTTCGCCCGCCGCCTCGAAGTGCCCGTGGTGCTGACCGACATCGACCAGGAGCGGATCGACAAGGGCGTGGGCTACGTCCACGGCGAGGTCGACAAGCTGCTCGCCAAGGGCCGGATCGGCCAGGACCAGGCCAACCGGCTCAAGGGGCTGGTGACCGGGCACCTCGACAAGGCCACGGCCTTCGGTGACGCGGACTTCGTCATCGAGGCGGTCTTCGAGGAACTGGGCGTCAAGCAGAAGGTCTTCGCAGAACTGGAGGCGGTGGTCCGCCCGGACGCGATCCTGGCCACCAACACCTCGTCCCTGTCGGTGACCGAGATGGCCGCGAAGCTGGAGCACCCCGAGCGGGTGGTCGGCTTCCACTTCTTCAACCCGGTCGCGGTGCTGCCGCTGCTGGAGATCGTCCGCGGCGCGGGCACCGACGACCCGTCCCTGGCCACGGCCTTCGCGGTGGCCAAGAAGCTCCGCAAGACCGCGGTGCTGGTCAAGGACGCCCCGGCCTTCGTCGTCAACAGGATCCTGACCCGCTTCATGGGCGAGATCCAGAACGTCATCGACGAGGGCACCCCGGTGGCGGTCGCCGAGAAGGCCATCGAGCCGCTGGGCCTGCCGATGTCCCCGCTGGTGCTGCTCGAACTGGTCGGCCCCGCCATCGGCCTGCACGTCTCGCAGACCCTGCACGGCGCCTTCCCCGACCGCTTCACCGTCTCGGAGAACCTGGCGGCGGTCGTCAAGGCCGGCAAGCGCGGCTTCTACGTCTACGACTCCGGCCGCCCCGAACTGGACCCGGAGGTCGCCGCGCTGCTCGTGCAGGGCGACAGCGTGCTGACCGAGCAGCAGGTGCGCGACCGGGTGCTGGACGCGGTGGCCCAGGAGATCGGGCTGATGCTGGACGAGGGTGTGGTCGCCGAGGCGCAGGACATCGACCTGTGCCTGATCACCGGTGCCGGCTGGCCGTTCCACCTGGGCGGTGTGACCCCCTACCTCGACCGTGAGGGCGTCTCGCAGCGGGTGAACGGCAAGCCCTTCCTCGCCCCCGGCGTGGCGAGCGTTCCGGCCTGACGCGGCCGCGCGAAGGGGGGCGGGGCCGCATCGGCCCCGCCCCCCTTCCGCATGTCCAGGGCCTAGTGCGGCCGGCCCGCGGGCTCCGGAGTCGCCAGCAGGGCCACCGTCAGATCCCGGACCAGCGACTTGCGCTCGTAGTCGTCCAGCTCCACGAGTCCGCGCTCGGTGATCCCGCGCAGGGTGTCCGCCACCGCGGTCAGCACGTCGTCGAGCACCGCCTTGCGCTGCCTGGCCTCCAGGGTCGCGATCCTGGCCCGGCGCATCGCCGCCGCGACATCGGGTGCGTACTCCAGCCGGACCGGGGTCACCGAGAAGACCTCCACGCCCACCTCGCGCATCGACGCGGACACCAGCCGCCCGAGGTCGTCGCCGAGCCGGTCGCAGTCCCGCAGCGTCCCCGCGTTGCCGCGGAAGTCGTCGGCGGGGCGCCGCGACACCGCACGCGCGACCGCCGCCTCGACCTCCTCGCGCAGCAGCCTGGTGCAGTCGTCCACCGCGAAGGCGGCCCGCGCTGTCTCCCTGATCCGCCACACCAGCAGCACGGTGACCTGGACCGGCGTGCCGTGCGCGTCGACGGCGTCGATCGGGCGGCTGCGCCAATGCCGGAGCGACACGTCCATCCGGCGGCGCCGGATCAGCGGGCTGATCCAGAGCAGTCCGGTGCGGCGCACCGTCCCGCGGTAGCCGCCGCACCGGGTGAGCATCCACACGCTGCCCGGCCTGCCGCGCACCAGGCCGCTGCCCGCGAGGGCTGCGACCGTGCCGATGAGGACCAGGCCGCTCCACAGGCCGCTCCCTCGGGCCGCGTCACCCGGCGGGTCGGGGAGCAGGCCGCCGAGCGGCGGCAGCGGCAGCAGGGCGGCCCGCCACAGCAGCCAGGCCGCGGCCAGGACTGCGGTGAGCAGGGCGACGCCCGCCGTCCAGCCCGGCAGGCACGGCCCCGGCCGCTCGGTGACGGCGTCGGCGGGCGCCAGGACGCGCGGCATCAGCAACGTCTGGTCGGCCGCGGACCCCACGGCCTGACCGGGCACCTCGGCCTGCCCTGCGCGACCAGGTCCGGCCGCCGGGTCGGCGCCTTCTGCGGGCGCGGGCTGGCCGGGCTCTGCGGGCGCGTCGTCGGCGGCCCGGGACCGGGTCCGGTCGGGGCCCGCGGCCGCAGCCGGACGGGGGCTCGGGCCGAGGCCGGCCGGCTCCGGCCGGTCAGCGCGATCGGCGTCCCCGGACCGAGCGGCGTCCCCGGACCGGTCGGGGCCCGCGGACCGCCCGGTCCTGTCGGAGCGGTCGGTCGGCTCGGGGTGTGCGGAGCCGGGGGGTGGCTCGGGGTGGCCGGTGTGTGCGGCGGTGCCGGGTGCTGTCACGAGAACAGTCGCCTCCACGTCTCGGGGCCGGGATGTCCGTCGGCGGCGCGTCCTGTCCAGCCCTGGGCCCGCTGGAAGGCCTCGACCTCGCGCCGGTCCGTCTCGCGCCAGGTGCCGCTGGGGCGGTAGCCGGCGCCGAAGCCCTTGGCGACCAGCCGGCGCCCGAGCGCCAGGACGCTGTCGTTGCGGGCCCCGGGCCGGAAGGCACCGGCTTCGGGGTAGGGCGGGACCGCGGACGTACCGCCGCCGGTGTCCTGGCCCGCTCCCGTGTGGGTGCCGGAGCGGCGGGAGCCGCCCGCGCCGGTGTCCGCGGCCGCGCTGGTACGCGTACGGGTGTGGCGGGAGCCGCCAGGGCCGGTGTGGGTGCCGGTGTGGCGGGAGCCGCCCGCGCCGGTGTCAGGGCCGGTATGCGTACGGGTGGGGCTGGAACCGTTCGCGATGTCGTGGCCCTTGTGGTGGAGCAGGTAGGACCAGGTGGTGGGTCCCGGCACGCCGTCGGCGGCGCTGCCCTTCCAGCCCTGGGCGCGCTGGAAGGCGGCGGTGGCGTCGCGGTCCGCCGAGGACCACGAAGGGCCCGGACCGACCCGGTAGTAGGCGCCGGCGCCGCGGCCGATCAGCAGGGTGCCCAGCCGGGTGACCGTGGTGTCGGCGCGGCCGCCGCCGGGAGCCGCCCCGCCCGGGTGGCGGGCACCGGCCGGGCCGCCCGTCGTGGCAGCGTGCCTGCCGGCCAGATAGCGGTAGCGGTACGGGATGTACTTCGCCGAGTGGTCCCAGTAGGCGTAGGGCGTGGTCTTGGCCCTGGTGCCCGGGGCGGTCTGCTCGTAGGCGGTGTAGCGGGTGTGGGCGGCGTTCGCCCAGCCCGTGAAGATCAGGGTGTGGGAGCCCTTCTGCGGGTCGGCCCTGTTGTGGAAGAGCAGGATGTCGCCTGGGCGCAGCTGGGCGCGGGTGATGCGCACCCCGTAGTCGGGCAGGTTCCCGGTCCAGGCGCTGAAGCCGAGGCCCCACGCCATGGAGACGAAGCCGGAGCAGTCCTGCCGGTAACCGTCCTTCCAGTGATCGGTCATGCTGTAGGGCACCCTGGCCGTCACCCAGGTCCTGGCCCTTTGCAGGATCCGGGCACGGGTCAGCCGCAGCGGTGCGGCGGCCGCTGCCACGGCGTGGGTGCCCCGGCCCGTGGCGTGGCCGGTGACCCCTGCGGGGCGGGGCACGGCGGCGACGGCCGCGGAGGCGCCGCCCAGCGCGGTGCCGGCCGCGGCGGCCACCACCAGCGCCCTGGTGGCGACGGTGCTGCCCACTCCGCGGGTGTCACGGGCCATGGACTCGGCGAGCCGCTGCCGGGCACAGCCCTCGCAGCCGCACCCGGGCGGCGGTTCGACGTCCTCGAACACCGGTACCGGCATGGCAAACCACTCCTCCGTGATCGGGCGTCACATGCTCTTACTACCCGGTTTCGCCAAAAAGTTGACGAACCCGGGCAGACGCGAGCAAAAAGGAGTGACTGCCGACCGCGGGGAGCGGCGGGGAACCGAAGGGGCGTCAGCCGGCCAGCGCCGGGGTCTCCGTCGGGGTGGCCTGGAGCGCGATGACCCGCTTGGCCTCCTTGGTGATCTGGTCGCGCAGCTTCGCCGGGGTCAGCGAGGAGTGCACGTCCTTCACCGTGACGCCGTTGACCTGGACGACCGGGACCGTGCCGAGTCCCGCAGCCGCGAAGTCCTGCTGCGACTTGTCCACCCAGCCCTCGTGGTCGCGCTGCTCGATGCACGGGTCGAAGCTGGCGGTCTTGATCTTGCCCGCCTTGGCGGCCAGCCTCTTCATCAGCTTCTCGCTCGCCAGCGCGTCGCTCTTGGGGTCGGTGGGCTGGTTCTTCCACACCTCGTCGACGAAGGCGGTGAAGCGGCTCTGGTCCTGGGCGCAGGCCGCGGCGTTAGCCGCCACCAGGGCGCCGGACCCGCCGTACTGCTTGTCGGACGCGGTCACCAGGCGGTATTCGAACTGCACCTGGCCGGTCGTCAGCAGCTGCGCGAAGGTCGCCGCGTACTCCTCCTGGAAGGCCTTGGAGTCGGGGCTGCGCAGGTCCTCGTAGACCGTGACGGTGACCGGGACCGACGGGCGCACCGGGACTGCGAGCTTGGGGCCCGCGGGGGCCGTGGGGCTCGGGGACGCGCCGTCGGCCGGGGGCGCGGTCGGCGGCTGCGCGGCGGCCACGGCGCCGCTCGGCTCCGAGACCTTGGTGTCCTTGTTGCCGCGGACGTGCGCGCCGATCACCGCCGACCCGCCGAAGACCACGACCATCGCCACCACACCGATCGTGTAAGGGCGCAGCCGGTCGAACAGGGTCTTGCGCTTCTTCTTCGGGGCCGCCGAACCGCCCGGAGTGTCGGGTCCCTTGGACTCCGTCATTGCTACGCCACCTCGATCATCCGCACTGCTCTCGCGCATTTCTACCATCGGTCCCGGGAGCCCCGTTAACGGGGCTCCCGGGCCGCGGCGAAAGCACGCACGGCGGTTCGGCCGACGCGGCGGGCCGCTCGCCCGGGCGAGCGGCCCGGCGTGCTCCTGTCAGTCCTGTGCGAGCCCGGCGGTGGTGCTCTCCGCGTCCGCCGACGCGCCGGCGGGACCGGACGCCTCGTCGGCGAAGCGGCCGTCGATGGTGGCGACCACGCCGGTGACCTGGCGGGCGATGTCCGGCGCCGTCAGGCCGATCGAGGCCATGACGTCCTTGCGCGAGCCGTGCGCCAGGAACTCCGGCGGGATGCCGAAGTCGCGCAGCGGGACGTCCACCTCGGCGTCACGCAGTGTCTGGGCGATGGTCGAGCCGACGCCGCCGACCCTGCCGTTGTCCTCGACGGTGACGACCAGCCGGTGCCTGGCCGCGAGGCCCGGCAGCTCGGCGTCCACCGGCTTGACCCAGCGCGGGTCGACCACGGTGCTGGTGATGCCCTGCGCGTCGAGCAGCGCGGCGATCTCCAGGCACATCGGGGCCAGCGCGCCGACCGAGACCAGCAGCACATCGGGCTGCCCGTCGCCGGCCGGCTCGCGCAGCACGTCCATGCCGCCGATCCGGCGGACCGCGGCGACGGCGGGTCCGACCGCGCCCTTGGAGTAGCGGACCACGGTGGGGGCGTCCTCGACCTCGACGGCCTCCCGCAGCTGCGCCCTGACCTGGTCGGCGTCGCGCGGCGCGGCCATCCGCAGGCCGGGCACGATCTGCAGGAGCGACATGTCCCACATGCCGTTGTGGCTGGGGCCGTCGCTGCCGGTCACGCCTGCCCGGTCGAGGACGAAGGTGACACCGCACTTGTGCAGGGCCACGTCCATCAGCACCTGGTCGAAGGCCCGGTTGAGGAAGGTCGCGTAGACGGCGAACACCGGGTGCAGGCCGCCCGTGGCAAGGCCCGCGGCCGAGACGGCTCCGTGCTGCTCGGCGATGCCGACGTCGAAGACCCGGTCGGGGAAGGCGGCGGCGAACTTGGTCAGGCCCACCGGGTGCAGCATCGCGGCGGTGATGGCCACGATGTCGGAGCGCTCCTTGCCCAGCTCCAGCATCTCGTCGCCGAAGACCGAGGTCCAGTCGGCGCCGCCGGCGGCGATGGGCAGCCCGGTGTCGGGGTGGATCGGGCCGATACCGTGGAAGCGGTCGGTCTCGTCGCGCTCGGCCGGGGTGTAGCCGCGGCCCTTCTCGGTGATGCAGTGCACGATCACGGGGCCGCCGAAGCGCCGCGCGCGCTGGAGCGCGGACTCCACGGCCTCGATGTCGTGCCCGTCGATGGGGCCGACGTACTTCAGGCCCAGGTCCTCGAACATCCCCTGCGGGGTGATGAAGTCCTTCAGGCCCTTCTTGGCGCCGTGCAGGGTCTCGTAGAGCGGGCGGCCGATGAGCGGCGTGCGCTCCAGGACCTCCTTGGTGCGGGCCAGGAACTGCTCGTAGCCGTCCGTGGTGCGCAGGGTGGCCAGGTGGTTGGCGAGGCCGCCGATCGTCGGCGAGTACGACCACTCGTTGTCGTTGACCACGATCACCAGCGGCCGGTCCTTGGCGGCGGCGATGTTGTTCAGCGCCTCCCAGGCCATGCCGCCGGTCAGCGCACCGTCGCCGATGACGGCGACGACGTGGTCGTCGCGGTCCTGGATCTCGTTGGCCTTGGCCAGTCCGTCGGCCCAGCCCAGCACGGTCGAGGCGTGGCTGTTCTCGATCACGTCGTGGTCGGACTCGGCGCGTGAGGGGTAGCCGGACAGGCCGCCGGTGCTCTTGAGCCTGGCGAAGTCCTGGCGGCCGGTCAGCAGCTTGTGGACGTAGGTCTGGTGCCCGGTGTCGAAAAGGATGCGGTCCTGCGGCGAGTGGAAGACCCGGTGCAGGGCGATCGTCAGCTCCACCACGCCGAGGTTGGGGCCGAGGTGGCCGCCGGTCTTGGAGACCGCCTCGACGAGGAAGGAGCGGATCTCGGCCGCCAGCTCCACGAGCTCCTGCTGGCCGAGCCGGTCGAGGTCACGGGGTCCGTTGATACGGGTCAGCACTGCCACCCGTTCCTCCTCTGCCTGTCGATCCCGGCCGATCTGGCCTTGGACGAGTCTAATGTTCCGGTTACCGGCGCGTCGGGCGCCCCCGGCGATGACGTCCGTCACCGCGATGCCTGCCCTCTTTCCGCGCGCCCGCGCACGCCAAACCGCCGGGCGGTCCTGGAGGTCCAGGTCCGCCCGGCGGTGCGGGACGTGCGTGCGGTTGTCCTTGCGGTGGGCGCGGCGGCGAACCGCCGCGCACCGGCGGGGTGTTACGCCCGGCCGGAGGACCGCTGGGTACGGCGGGACACCGAGTCGACGACCACGGCGGCGAGCAGGACCGCGCCGGTGATCATGTACTGGATCGACTGGTCCATGTTCAGCAGGTCGAGACCGGTCTGGATGGACTGGATGACCAGCATGCCGAGCAGGGCGGACCAGACGTTGCCGCGGCCGCCGAACAGGCTCGTACCGCCGATGACGGCTGCGGCGATGGCGAGCATCAGCAGGTTGCCGGTACCGGCCTGGAGGGTCGCGGTGTAGGTCTGGCCGGCCAGGAACAGGCCGCCGATGGCCGCGAAGCCGCCGGAGATCGCGAAGACCACGATACGGATCATGGCGACGTTGATACCGGCGCGGCGGGCCGCCTCGATGCTGCCGCCGACCGCGAAGACCTTGCGGCCGAAGGTGGTGCGGCGCAGCACGAAGTCGCAGATCACCAGGGTGGCGAGGAAGATCACCAGGGCGTTCGGCACACCGGCCGACTTGTTGAGCACGTACGCGGCGACGTAGGCCACGACGGCCAGCGCGACGGTGCGCACCAGGATCTCGCTGGTGGGCCGGTAGGGCACACCCGCGCCCCGGCGGCGGCCCTGGTCGATCAGCGAGCTGATCAGCAGGGCGGCGACGCCCAGGGTGGCCAGGATGTAGGCGCCGGCGATGCTCTGGTCCATGAAGAAGGAGCGCTGGCCCAGGATGTGGAGCAGGCCCTTGTCCTGGATCGTGAGGCTGCCGGTGCCGCGCAGCAGGTACTGCATCAGACCGGTCCAGCCGAGGAAGCCCGCCAGGGTCACGACGAACGCGGGCACGCCTATCTTGGCGAAGAAGAAGCCGTGGATGGCGCCGATCGCGATACCGGTGAGGACCGTCAGCACCACGGCCACCCAGGCGTTCATGCCGTGGGTGACGCTGAGGCTGGCGAAGACCGCCGAGGCGAGACCGCTGACCGAGGCCACCGACAGGTCGATCTCGCCGAGCAGCAGCACGAAGACCAGGCCGACCGCGAGCATGCCGGTGCCGGACATGAAGTAGACGATGTTGACCATGTTCGCCGAGCTCAGGAACAGGCTGTCCTTGAGCTGGAAGATGGTCCAGATGATGATCAGCGCGATGATGACCGGCATCGAGCCCAGCTCGCCGCCCTTGAGCTTGCGCTTGAACTCGGTGAGGTAGCCCTTGAAGCCCTCCTCACGTACCAGCAGTCGGGGGTCGACCGCTGCAACGGCCGGCGGCGGCATCTCGTCCCGCGGCCTGCGGCGCGTCGTGGTCTTGTCGCTCACTGGGTTGCCTCCGCGTTACGCGACAGCCGGCGGGTCACGGCGTTGTCCGTGGCACCGGTGATCGCGGCGATGATCTGTTCGTTGGTGGTGCCCTTGACCGGGAAGGCACCGTTGTTCCTGCCGAGGCGCAACACGTGGACGGTGTCGGCGACGGCCGTGACATCGGCCATGTTGTGGCTGATCAGGATCACGCCGAGGCGGCGCTCGCGCAGCCGCTCGACCAGGTCGAGCACCTGGGCGGTCTGCTCGACACCGAGGGCGGCGGTCGGCTCGTCGAGGATGACGACCTTCGGGTCGCCGATCAGCGCGCGGGCGATGGCCACCACCTGGCGCTGGCCGCCGGAAAGGCTGGCTATCGGGATTCTGACGCTGGGGATGCGGATCGACAGCGTGTTCAGAAGTTCGCGGGAGCGCTTTTCCATCGTGACCTCGTCGAGGCTGCCGTAGCGCAGCAGCTCGCGGCCGAGGTAGAGATTGCCGACAACGTCGAGGTTGTCGCACAACGCGAGGTCCTGGTAGACGGTGGCGATACCGAGACCCTGGGCGTCCTGCGGCCGGTTGATGTGCACCGGCCGGCCTTCCCACTCGATGATGCCCTCGTCGACGGGGTGAACGCCCGCGATGGTCTTGACCAGGGTCGACTTACCGGCTCCGTTGTCACCAACGAGGGCGACGACTTCTCCGGCGTGGACCTCCAACTCGACATCGGTGAGGGCCTGGACCGCACCGAATCGCTTGGAGACTCCGCGCAACGCCAGCACGGGCGTAGCGGACACGTGAACCATCTCCTTCGCCGCCTGACCGGCGGGGATGCCGCGTACTGAACTGAACTGAACAGCCGCGGAGTTAGTGCAAGAAGCACAGGATTACAAAGTGAACGGGGAAGGGGTAGACCCCCTGCCCCGAGTGGTGCTTCCGCAAGCGTTTCCGTCCGGCGCCCCGCCCCTAGCGGGGTGTTTTGTCGGGGTGGGGCGCCGGACAGGCTCACGGTTGCGGTTCAGGCCGTGGAACCGGCCCGATCCGCGGTTGCCGGACTAGGAGATGCCGGCGGCGGCGCAGGCCGAGGCGAAGTCCGTGGTGCAGATCTGGTCCTTGGTGTACAGACCGTCCTTGACCACGGTGTCCTTGATGTTGGCCTTGGTCACCGAGAAGGCGGGCAGCAGCTTCGCCGGGATCTCGGCACCGCCGACCTGCTTGGCGGTGGTGTCCGCGACGGACTTGAAGTCCTTGCCGTTGACCAGGTCGACCGCGATCTCGGCGGTGGCGTCGGCCTCAGGCGCGTAGGGCTTGTAGATCGTGCTGGTCTGGGTGCCGGAGAGCAGCCGCTGGACACCCGCGAGCTCGGCGTCCTGACCGGTCAGCGGCGGGTTGATGCCCTGGCCCTTGAGCGAGGTGGCGATACCACCGGCCATTCCGTCGTTGGCGGAGTAGACGCCGGCGATGTTGTTCTTGCCGAGCTGGGTGATCGCCGCGGACATCTTCTGCGCCGCGACGGTGTCCTTCCACAGACCCGACTGCTCGTAGGCGATCTTCACCTTGCCGTCGAGGATCTTGTGGGCGCCGGCCTTGAACATGGCGGCGTTCGGGTCGGCCGGGTCGCCATTGATCATGACAACGTTGGCGGACGGCGTGGCCTTCGGGCCCATGGCGTCGAGCAGCGCCTGGCCCTGCAGCTCACCGATCTTCTCGTTGTCGTAGCTGACGTAGGCGGAGATCGGGCCCTCGGCGAGGCGGTCGTAGGCGACGACCTTGATGCCCTTGTCCACGGCGGCCTGGACGGACGACTTGATGCCGGTCGAGTCCTGGGCGTCCAGGATGAGGACCTTCACACCCTTGGCGATCATGCTGCTGACCTGCTGCGCCTGCTTGGCGGGGTCACCGGCCGCGTTGTCGTACTGCACGTTGCAGTCGGGGCACAGCTCGGCGATCTTCTTCTCGATCAGCGGCTTGTCGAACTTCTCGTACCGGGTCGTGGCGTTCTCCGGCAGCAGCAGGCCGATGGACTTGTTGGCCTTGTCACCACTGCTGGAGGAACCCTTGTCGTCACCGCCGGCCTTACCGCAGGCGGCCATGGTGAGCGCGATGGAAACAGCTGCCGTCCCGACGACGATTCGACGCGTCATTGCGTGCATGTGAGGTTGCCTCCCTGACAGGGCCGCAACACCGCGGCCGAGGTGCTGTGAGTCAACTCCGGCTGACGGCCTGTCGTCAAGAAGTAAACACTTAACGAGATGGCAACGGCGCGTTTCGTTAGCTGTGTGAACGCTCAGTTATGCCGAAAAGACCGGTGTGTCAACTGCATGATTACCGTCCAGAAGGGTCGAATCGCCCATTTCGCTCAAAACCAGGGCAAGTGCTCCCAGAACCTCCGCCCGTGCGCCCAGCGCACCCGGCACCACGGACAGCCGCTGGGCGGCGCTGGGGATGGCGTAGCGGGACACCGACTCCCTTATCGGGCCGAGCACCAGCTCCCCCGCCTCCGCCAGATCGCCGCCCAGGACGATCCGGCTGGGGTTGAGAAGATTGCACAGACTGGCCACGCCCATCCCGATATGCCGCCCGACGTCACCCGTCACCCGGCGGCAGCCCGGGTCGCCCTCACGGGCCAGCTGGACCATCCGCGGCACCGTCAAGCCGTCGCCGTGGCTGCCCCGCAGGAGCTCGAGCACGTAGCGCGCCGCGGTGAAGGTCTCCAGGCAGCCGCGGTTGCCGCAGCGGCAGACGGGACCCGACTCGTCGAGCGTGATGTGACCGATCTCACCGGCCGTGCCACCGGGGCCGCGGTAGATCCGGCCGTCTATCACCAGGCCGGCGCCGACACCGCTGGCCACCTTGATGTAGGCCAGGTCCTTGACCCCGCGGCCGCCGCCCCAGACCAGCTCGCCGAGCGCGCCGAGGTTGGCGTCGTTGTCCACCTGGACCGGCACGCCCAGCCGATCGGACATCTCCTGGCGCGGGTTGATACCGCTCCAGCCCGGCAGGATCGCCGTCGAGCCGAGCGCCCCCGTCTCCACGTCGATCGGCCCCGGCACCCCGAGGCCGACGCCCAGCACCTTCTCGGCGCTGATGCCGGTGGACTCCACCAGCCTGGCCACCAGCTGCTCGGCCCGGTCGAAGCCCTGGGACGCGGAGGCGTCCACGTCGATCGGCTCCGACTGCTCGGCCAGCACCTGGTGGGCCAGGTTGCCGACCGCCACCCGCAGGTGGGAGTGGCCGAAGTCGACCCCGACCACGATGCCGGCGTCACCGGACAGCGCCACGCTGCGCGCCCGCCGACCCCCCGAGGAGGTCGGCGTGACCTGCACCGTTCCGTTGTCCCGCAGCTCGCGCACGATATTGGACACGGTCGCGGCCGACAGACCCGTACTGCGGGCGATCTCCGCCTGGGTGAGTGATCCGGCCAGCCGGACGGCGCGCACCACGCGTTCGAGATTGGCCCGGTGCAGTGACGACTGCGATCCCGGAGTCTCCACGACATCCACTCCTGCCCGGCAGGCGGCCCGTGTCCGCTTGCCCGCACGGGACGGGGCCGACCCTGATGCAGATGCAGCACACCAGCGAGACCCCGTCGTCTACAACATGTGAACTCTAAGTTGAGTGTTTGGGGTGATGTCCCGTCAAGGGGCAGAACCACACCGTTATGCGAAACGGGTCCGCCAACGCCGAGCAGCGGCTCCGCTCGAAGCGGAGCCGCCGGGCGTCGGACGGCCCTTGCGGGCGCGTGGCCGCGCGGGCCTGCCGGGGACTACTTGAGCGCCCCCGCGGTGAGTCCTGCCTGCACTTGGCGCTGGAAGACGATGTAGACGGCAAGCACCGGGAGCATGGCGATCGACAGTCCGGCGAAGAGGCCGCCCCAGTCTCCCTGGTAGCCCTGCTGGACCGCGAGGTCGGCCAGACCCTGGGTGAGGACCCATTTGTCGGTGTCGCCCTGGTTCAGCACCAGCGGCAGCAGGTACTGGTTCCACTGCCCGAGCACGTTGAAGATCCCGATGCTGATGATGCCCGGCTTGGCCATCGGCACCATGATCTGGAAGAACGTCCTGGTGTGGGACGCGCCGTCCACCAGCGCCGCCTCCGCCACCGAGGTCGGCAGGGTGCGGAAGAAGGACGTCATGAAGAAGACGGTGAAGGGCAGCGAGTAGGCGATGTAGACCAGGATCAGCCCCGGCAGGGTGTTGATGATGCCGAGGTTGGTGGTCACGAAGAACAGCGGCACCAGCACCATCACCACGGGGAAGGCCATGCCCGCCACGAAGGTGAAGTAGATCAGCCGGTTGCCGGGGAACTCGAAGCGGGCCAGCACGTAGGCCGCCATCGAGCCGAAGAGCATGGTGCCGGCGGTCGAGAAGCCGACCACGATGATGGTGTTGATGAAGTACTGGCCCATGTTCGCCTTCGACCAGGCGTGCGACCAGTTCTCGAAGTGCAGGTGCGTGGGCAGCGACAGCGGGTGGCTGAGGATGTCCCCCGAACTCTTGAAGGAGCTCCACAGCGCCCACAGCAGCGGCAGGCCCACCATGAGGGCCCATACGGCCAGGAAGACGTGGCTGAAGGCGTTCAGCACGCCGCCCTCGCTGCGCCGCCACTTCCAGCGGGCCGCGTCCGAGGCGGGTGTGCCGGACTTGCGGGGTGCGGAGCCGGGGGCCCCGTCGATCGTCTCGGTTGTCATCGCGGCACCCCTAGAACTCGATACGCTCGCGGCGCGACAGCCGCAGCGTCAGTACGGCGAACACCAGTGTCACGAGCAGCATGGCGACACCCATGGCCGCCGCCAGGCCGTACTGGCTGTTGTCCCGGAAGGCCGTCTTGAACAGCAGCAGCGGGACGACGTCGGTCTTCTCGTTGGGACCGCCGTTGTTGACCGACATCAGCTGCACGTAGGCGAAGGCGTCCATGGCGATGATGCCCATGTAGACCCAGCCGGTGGCCACGGTGTCGGCCAGCAGCGGCAGCGTCACCCGGAAGAAGGTGGTCGACCGGTTGGCGCCGTCCAGCAGCGAGGCCTCGTAGATCTCGGTCGGGATGGACGACATGCCGGCCGAGAACAGCACCACGTAGAAGCCGACGTTCGCCCAGACCATCACGGCCATGATGCAGGCCAGTGCGAGCTTCGGGTCACCCAGCCAGGACTGGGTCTGCGACCCCAGCCCGATGCCGTGCAGGACGACGTTCAGCACGCCCTCGTCGGGGTCGGGGTTGTAGATCTGCTGCCACAGGATGGCGATCACCGCGACGGACAGCACCTGCGGGAAGAAGAAGATGATCTTGTAGCCGCTGGAACCCCACACACCGGCGACCGACGCGCTGCCTTTGCGCCGGCCGCCGACGTTGAGCATGAAAGCGAAGAACAGACCGAGCGCCAGCGTCACGACAGGCACGATCAGGAGCAGCAGGATGTTGTGCCACAGCGACTGCCAGAAGAGATGGTTGTGAATGATCTTCCGGTAGTTGTCGAACCCGATGTAGTGCTTGTCGGGGGTGAGTCCTGTCCAGTCCGTCATGGAGATCTGGAAGTCCTGGACGAAGGGCGAGATCACGAGGACCCCGTACAGCGCCAGGGGAATTGCCAGAAAGCCGATGATGAACCGGTACTTGCCGTGTCGCATGTCGCCGGTCGCTCTCGTCTCAGCCGTTAGGGGGAATGCGGATCAGACGCTGTGCTTGAACTTGGGCACGGACGAGTCCTTCTTGGTGGCGTCCGAGGCCTTCTGGGCCTCCTCGATCCACTTGGCGGCGTTGATCTGTCCGGTGAGGAGCTGAGCGGTCAGGTTGCCGATGGTCTCGTTGTTGAGTTTCTTGTACCAGTCCTGGATGCGCGCGTTGAGCACATTGGTGCCGGCGGCCTTCAGCGCGGCGTTCGCCGAGGCGAGGCCCGGGGTGAGGGTCAGGCCCTCGGCCGAGTTCGCGACGCAGGTGAGCGACTTGATGGTGTTGGTGAAGTTGTCGGTCTGCTTCTTGGCGAGCATGATCCGCAGCAGTTCCATACCGCCGGACGGGTTCTTTCCGTTGGCGGCCACGATGAAGGGCTCGCCTGCGGCCGCGTAGACGGTGCCGAAGGGCATCTTGTCGCTGTCGCCGCCGCCGACCAGGGGGCCGACCGCCAGGTCGAAGTCCTTGGGCATGGTGGGCGCGGCCTCGTTCTCCACCCAGGAGCCGTCCGCCACCAGGGCGGCCTTGCCCTTGGTCCAGTCGGTCTGCATCTGGATGTGGGTCTTGCCCTCGGAACCGGCCAGGAAGTACTTCTTGGCCGCCAGCTCCTCGTAGTAGCCGACGACCTGCTTGACCGCGTCGACCTGGAAGGCGCCGTCCTCCAGGTCGTCGATGGCGTTGAGCGCCTCCTTGCCGCCGACCTTGCCGATCTGGGCCAGCAGGTCGAAGTGCACGTAGTACGGGTACTTGCCCGGGTACGTGAACAGCGCGATGCCGGCGGCCTTGGTCTTGGCGCCGAGCGCGATCATCTCGTCGAAGGTCTTGGGGTAGGTCCAGCCCTTCTCCTGGAAGAGCTTGTTGGAGTACCAGCTGCCGTAGACCGTGAAGGCGTAGTTCAGCGCGTACATCGCCTGCGAGCCGAACTGGCCCTGCTCGACGGTGCCGGCGACCAGGACGTCGCGGATCTTCTTCGACGGGTCGTCGATGGTGGCGGCGTCCAGCAGCGGCGTCAGGTCGAGCAGCTTGCCCTCCTTGGCGAGGGCCGCGGTGTCGAGGTTGTCGGCGCCGGAGTTGTCCATGAAGTCCGGCGGCGTGTTGTTGGCGAAGCGCGGCTGCAGCTTCGGGCCGATGGCCTGGGTGCCGGTGTGCTTGACCGTGGTGCCGAAGGTCTTGTTGTACTCGGCCTCGGCGGACTTGATGTAGTCGTCACCGAAACCGCCCTTGAAGACGAAGGCCTCCAGCGGCGCGCCGTTCTTGACGCCGAGCGGGTTGGCCGCCGACTTGGTGCCGGTCGCGACCGGCTTGTTCTTGTCCCCGCCACTGGACGATGCACACGCCGACAGCAGCGAAGCCGACGGAATCGCCACCACGCCGATCGCCATTGCCCGCTTGATTGCATCGCGCCGGTTGAACTCGGATCCCATGCTCAAGTCCTCGCCTTCTCCAGGACTCATGCGGTGCAGCGGAATCCGCCGACGCCCGCGAACAGTTGAAGCTTGAGTGATGCCGTGCATCCAGTGAGGCAGGGAACGATATCCGACGACCGGCAGTGCCACCCTGCCGATTTGACCCGCCTGACCCCGTGCTCCAGCAGGTTCCCTGGACGCCGACAGGTATAGTCCACTTCTCTCCGGCAGGGCAAGATCAAGAGCGCGTTTGGTCGGCAAGCTTTCCCGAGTTGAGACCTGTCCGAAATGTGGGACGACAAAACCGCAGGTCAGAGCGACCCCCGTGAGGCGATGGCCGACGATCGACGGATCGTCTCGCACAAAACGGACGGACCGCGCCCCCCCTTACGGGGAGACGCGGTCCGTGCTACTGGTGAGTCACCAGCGGGCCGGCTACTGCCGGATGAGCGAGCGGAGCACGTACTGCATGATGCCGCCGTTGCGGTAATAGTCCGCTTCGCCCGGTGTGTCGATACGGACCACGGCGTCGAACTCCACGCCGGTGTCCGTGCTGACCTTCACGGTGCTCGGAGTGGTGCCGTCGTTGAGTGCGGTGACCCCGGTGAAGGAGTACGCCTCCTCGCCGGTGAGCCCCAGCGTGGCCGCTGTGGCGCCTTCGGGGAACTGCAGGGGCAGCACCCCCATGCCGATCAGGTTGGAGCGGTGGATGCGCTCGTAGGACTCGGCGATGACCGCCTTGACGCCGAGCAGCGCGGTGCCCTTGGCGGCCCAGTCGCGCGACGAGCCCGAGCCGTACTCCTTGCCCGCCAGGACCACCAGCGGGATGCCCTGCTCGATGTAGTTGCGCGAGGCGTCGTAGATGAACGCCACCGGTGCGTCCGGGAGGGTGAAGTCGCGGGTGAAGCCGCCCTCCGTGCCCGGGGCGATCTGGTTGCGCAGCCGGATGTTGGCGAAGGTGCCGCGGATCATGACCTCGTGGTTGCCGCGGCGGGAGCCGTAGCTGTTGAAGTCGCGGCGCTCCACGCCGTGCTCGGTCAGGTACTGCCCGGCCGGGGTGTCGGCCTTGATCGCACCGGCCGGCGAGATGTGGTCGGTGGTGACCGAGTCGCCGAGCCTGGCGAGCACCCGGGCACCGCTGATGTCGGTGACCGGCTCGGGGTCCATGGCCATGCCCTCGAAGTACGGGGGCTTGCGGACATAGGTGGACTGCGGGTCCCACTCGAAGGTGTTGCCCGTCGGGATCGGCAGCGCCTGCCACTGGGCGTCGCCCGCGAAGACGTCGCTGTAGGAGCTGCGGAACATGTCCTCGCCGATCGCGGACGCGACCACGTCGTTGACCTCGGCCTCGGTCGGCCAGATGTCGTCCAGGTGGACCGGCTTGCCGTCCTGGTCGATCCCCAGCGCGTCCCGGGTGATGTCCAGCTTCATCGAGCCCGCGATGGCGTACGCGACGACCAGCGGCGGGGACGCCAGGTAGTTCATCTTGACGTCCGGGTTGATCCGGCCCTCGAAGTTGCGGTTGCCCGACAGCACCGCGGCGACCGCCAGGTCGGCCTCGTTGACCGCCTTGGAGACCTCCTCGGGCAGCGGCCCGGAGTTGCCGATGCAGGTGGTGCACCCGTATCCGACCAGGTTGAAGCCGAGCTTGTCCAGGTACGGGGTCAGGCCGGCCCGGTCGAAGTAGTCGGTGACGACCTTCGAGCCGGGGGCCAGGGTGGTCTTGACCCACGGCTTGCGGGTCAGGCCCTTCTCGACGGCCTTCTTGGCCACCAGCGCGGCGGCCACCATCACGTACGGGTTCGAGGTGTTCGTGCAGGAGGTGATGGCGGCCACGGTGACGGCGCCGTGGTCGAGCTCGTAGGTGCTGCCGTCCTCCGCCGTGACCAGGGTCGGCTTCGCGGGCACCCCGTTGTGGGTGGCCGGGGAGTCGGAGGCCGGGAAGGACTCCTTGCCCGCCTCCTCGTCGTCGGTGACGTAGTTGCGCACGTCGACGGCGAACTGCTGGGCGGCCTTCGCCAGCACGATCCGGTCCTGCGGGCGCTTGGGCCCGGCGATGGAGGGCACGACCGTGGACAGGTCGAGCTCCAGCTTCTCCGAGTAGTCGGGCTCCGCGGCCGGGTCGAGCCACAGGCCCTGCTCCTTGGCGTACGCCTCGACCAGCGCCACCTGCTGCTCGGACCTGCCGGTCAGCTTGAGGTAGCTGATCGTCTCGGCGTCGATCGGGAAGATCGCCGCGGTGGAGCCGAACTCCGGCGACATGTTGCCGATCGTGGCGCGGTTGGCGAGCGAGGTGGCGCCGACGCCCTCGCCGTAGAACTCGACGAACTTGCCGACCACCCCGTGCTTGCGCAGCATCTCGGTGATGGTGAGCACCAGGTCGGTGGCGGTGGTGCCGGTGGGCAGCTCGCCGGTCAGCTTGAAGCCGACCACCCGCGGGATGAGCATCGACACCGGCTGGCCGAGCATCGCGGCCTCGGCCTCGATGCCGCCGACGCCCCAGCCGAGCACGCCGAGGCCGTTGACCATGGTGGTGTGGGAGTCGGTGCCGACCAGGGTGTCGGGGTACGCCTGGCCGTTCCTGACCATGACGGTGCGGGCCAGGTGCTCGATGTTCACCTGGTGGACGATCCCGGTGCCGGGCGGGACCACCTTGAACTCGTCGAAGGCGGTCTGGCCCCAGCGCAGGAACTGGTAGCGCTCCTTGTTCCGGCCGTACTCCAGCTCGACGTTCTGCGCGAACGAGTCGGGGGTGCCGAAGCGGTCGGCGATCACCGAGTGGTCGATGACCAGCTCGGCCGGCGCCAGCGGGTTGATACGGGCCGGGTCGCCGCCCAGCTCCTTCACCGCCTCGCGCATGGTGGCCAGGTCCACCACGCACGGCACACCGGTGAAGTCCTGCATGATCACCCGGGCCGGCGTGAACTGGATCTCCTGGCTCGGCTGCGCCTGGGAGTCCCAGCCGCCGACCGCGCGGATGTGCCCGGCGGTGATGTTCGCGCCGTCCTCCGTGCGGAGCAGATTCTCCAGCAGCACCTTCAGGCTGTACGGCAGCCGGGCTGAGCCCTCCACCTTGTCCAGCCGGAAGATCTCGTACGACTCGTCGCCCACCTGCAGTGTGCTGCGGGCGTCGAAGCTGTTCGCCGACACGGCAGTCTCCTTCATGCGTCGTCCTGCGTCCTTGCGCGCGCATCCCCGCTGCCCGCTGCAAGCGCGGTCGCGGTACGCCTCGGCAGATATCTCGATGTCGAGATAACTCTAGTACATGACGGCCCGAGGTTCATGTGCGGAGGCCGGTGTCCTGTCTCCGCGACGGCCCGGACCTCCCCCCGGCGGCCACGGGGCCGGCCGGCCCACCCGGCACCGGCGCTCCCGGCGGCCGCCGCTGCGGGCCCTCCCGCGCCCGCCGGTCCTGCGCGCCCTGAGTGCGCCAGGGCGGGACTTGCGCGGGTCCCGTGGGGCGGTGGTACCAAGGGGGATGACGGGACGTCAATGCCGTCGACCAAGCACCCACGGGGGTTCTCGCACCATGCACGGTGGAGTCGCACTCACCGCCTATCTCGTCAACGAGTCACGGGCCCGCAGGCCCGACCTCGCCGCCGACCCGCTCGCCGCGGCCTGGATCCCGCAGGGCGATCGGCCGGGGGTCAAGGAGCTCTGGCAGGAGTACGCCGACGCCGTCTACCCGCACGACGACCTCGTCGTCGCGCTGCGCGGCCGCTTCATCGCCGACGTGCTGGGCACGGCGCTCGAGGCGGACCCCGACACCGTGCTCGTGGTCTGCGGCGCGGGCTTCTCCTCGTATCCCTGGCTGCTGCCCTTCCCCGTCGCCCTGGAGGTCGACCTGCCCGGGATGGCGCAGGCCAAGCAGCGGCGGGCGGCGGAGCTGGCGGCCGCCGGGACGCTCCCGCCGCGCGACGTCCGGCACCTCGCGGCGGACCTGGGCAGCGCCGCCGACCGCGACCGGGTGGCCGCGGCGGTGCGCGAGCTGGCCGCAGGGCGCCCGGTGGCCTACGTGGTGGAGGGCGTCCTTTTCTATCTGCCGCCGGACGACGCGCTGGCGGTGGCCGCGCTGGGCGCCGGCTTCGGCGGCACCGCGGTCACCGCGGTGAGCTACTGGCCCGCCGCCGCGTCGGGCAGCACGGTGCTGGCCGGGCAGCGGGACTGGTTCCGCAGCCGCGCGATACCGCCGGAGGCCTCGTACCTGACCAACGGGGAGCTGACCTCGCTGCTGGGCAGGCCGCTGCTCGACCTCGGCCCCGAGGACCTCCAGCGCCGCTACCTGGGCGCGGTGACCGTGCCCGAGTCCGAGCTGATCCCCGAGTACGTGGCGGTGGCGCGGTGAGCCGCGGTCCGCGGGAGGTGCTGCACCTCCAGAGCCGTGCGTACCCGCTGCACCACCGCTCCCCGGCGACCGCGATGGAATTGGTCGCGGTGCCCGGCCACGGTGAGCTGCAACCGGTCGTCGGCGGCCTGAAGTCGCTGGCCTACAACCCCGACAGCACCATCGAGCTGGACCTGACCGCCGTGGTCATCGGCTCGGTCTCACTGCCGGGCACGGAGATCCTGGCCTGCCATGCCAGGATCCTGACCGCGGGCACCGTCCTGGTGATCTACGCGCTGCGGCACGAGCAGGACCTGCGGGAGCTGGCGCTGCCGGACCTCGACGCGCTGGACTCCGAGGTCAACAGGACGCTGCGGGAGGCCGACGCCGCGATCCTGGCCGCGGTGCTGAGCGCCTCGGTGACCAGCGGCCTGGTGCAGGGCATCGCACTGCGGCCGGACCTGGCACTCAACGGCTCGCAGTCGCCGATCGACCGCCAGTCGGCGCGCTACAACTGCCACTTCGTCACCGAGGACCCGCCATGGGAGTCCGACGCCCGGGTGCCCGCGCTGATCTCGGGGCCCGACTGCCGGATACTCCTGCCGTACACCTACGCCTGGGACTGCGACCCGGCGACTCCGCTGATGGAGCTGCTGACCATGACCGAGCCGACCGACATCGCGGTGGCGCAGCAGTCCCTGCTGGTCGGCGCGCTGATCGCCGGGCGCTGGGTGCTCGGCGACCTGGCGCACGGCCACCCGGAGAGCACCGATGTGCACGCCTTCCGCCGCTTCCTCGACGGCCTGTGGGCCGACTTCCACCATCTCGACGGCTATCGCATCGAGTCGACCCAGGCCCACCGGGCCAGCTACCTGTCCGCGCGGCAGGTGATCGGGCTCGACGACACGCAGGAGCGGGCGGACAAGCTGCTCAGCTATGTGAGCAACTCGCTGCTTGCCGCCTCCTCGCAGCGCTCCGAGGCACTCGACACCCGGCTCAACCGGGTCGCGGCGGCTCTGGCCGTGGTCAGCGCCGCGTCCTTCGGTCTCGACATCGCCGTCTTCGTGCTGCCGCAGGTGTCGCTCGCGGCCAAACTGGGCGTGGTCGTCGGCCTGATCGGGATGGCGGTGTCCTGTCTGATGGCGGTGATCGTGCCGCGGGTCAAGCGGCCCTCGGACGCGGTGCCGCGACGCCGCACCTGGTCAGCCCGGCTGTGACCTGTGTGGCAGGGGTTGCGCGACGGGCCGCAGTGGGTACGGTGAAGTGCGTCGGCGATGCTCTCCGCGGGGCCGTACGGGTCACGGCGATGCGCGCCACGGATGGCGGTACCCGCGTTGCCCTATCTCATATATGAGATAGGGTCACTAATATGACCGACGACTACCTCGCACGTATCGGCAGACTCATCAGGGACGCCCGACAGCATCGGGGCTGGACACAGACCCATCTCGCGGACGCGCTCGGCACCAGCCAGAGCGCGGTGAACCGGATCGAGCGGGGCAACCAGAACATCAGCCTTGAGATGATCGCCAGGATCGGCGAGGCCCTGGACAGCGAGATCGTCTCGCTCGGCTACTCGGGACCCATGCACCTGCGGGTGGTCGGCGGCCGCCGGCTGTCCGGGGCCATAGACGTCAAGACCAGCAAGAACGCCTGCGTGGCGCTGCTCTGCGCGACCCTGCTCAACGCGGGGCGCACCACGCTGCGCCGGGTCGCCAGGATCGAGGAGGTCTACCGCATCCTCGAAGTGCTCGGCAGCATCGGTGTGCGCACCCGGTGGATCAACGACGGCAACGACCTGGAGATCGTGCCGCCCGCCACGCTGGACCTGGCCGCCATGGACACCGAGGCGGCCCGCCGCACCCGCAGCGTGATCATGTTCCTCGGCCCGCTGCTGCACCGCACCGACCGCTTCAGGATCCCGTACGCCGGCGGCTGCGACCTCGGCACCCGTACGGTCCAGCCGCACATGAACGCGTTGCGGCACTTCGGCCTCGACGTCACCGCGACCGACGGGTCCTACCACGCCGAGGTGACCGGCGGCGTCGCCCCGCACCGCCCGATCGTCCTGACCGAGCGCGGCGACACCGTGACCGAGAACGCGCTGCTGGCCGCCGCCCGCTACGAGGGCGTCACCGTCATCCGCAACGCCAGCTCCAACTACATGGTCCAGGACCTGTGCTTCTTCCTGGAGGAGCTGGGTGTACGGGTCGAGGGCATCGGCACCACGACGCTGACCGTGCACGGCGTGGCGCACATCGACCGCGACGTCGACTACGCCCCGTCCGAGGACCCGGTCGAGGCGATGAGCCTGCTGGCCGCGGCCGTGGTCACCGAGTCCGAGCTGACCATCCGCCGGGCGCCGATCGAGTTCCTGGAGATCGAGCTCGCGGTGCTCGAGGAGATGGGCCTGGACTTCGAGGCCACCCCGGAATACCGCGCGGACAACGGCCGCACCCGCCTGGTGGACCTCACCGTCCGCCCGTCCAAGCTGCGCTCGCCCATCGACAAGATCCACCCGATGCCCTTCCCCGGGCTCAACATCGACAACGTGCCCTTCTTCGCGGCCATCGCCGCCACCGCACAGGGCTCGACCCTCATCCACGACTGGGTCTACGACAACCGGGCGATCTACCTCACGGAGCTCACCCGGCTGGGCGCCGCCGTCAAACTCCTCGACCCGCACCGGATCATGGTCGAGGGCCCGACCCGCTGGCGCGCATCGGAGATGATGTGCCCGCCGGCACTGCGCCCCGCGGTGGTCGTCCTGCTGGCCATGATGGCGGCCGAGGGCACCTCGGTGCTGCGCAACGTCTACGTCATCAACCGCGGTTACGAGGACCTGGCGGAGCGGCTGAACACCATCGGCGCGCAGATCGAGATCTTCCGCGACATCTGACGTCCCGTGCCCGCGCTGCGGGCCTGACGTCCGGCACCCGGCATCCGGAGGTCCGTCGTCCGGTTCCGGCCCGGCGTCCGACGAAGGAGCGGCGCCGCACCCGAGCTGACGGGGTGCGGCGCCGCTTTGCGTTCCCTCGGCGGGGGACCGCCGCGATGCGGCCTGGCCCCGGGGATGGCCGGGGCCGGGCGCCCCGGGATGCCCTGCCGCTCCCGGGGCGCCCGGCGACGGGGCCGGCATCGGGTACGGCATCGGGGTGCGGCCTCCGAAACCCCGCGCGTGGGGGGGCGCGAGGCAGTGCGCGGGCGCGCGAAGATCCGCGCGCCCGCGCACTGCCCCCAAGGGGAGGTTTGCACCACCAGTGCATGAAAGCACCCCCTTCACGCCATACCGGGTCGCGCCGCCCGCTGATTGGCTTGGTCCGCGGTCGGGTCGCCTGTCCCTCGGCGACCGGGTCGTGCACCTGTGTCCATCCGCCGGGAGGAAACGTGTCCACACCGGAAGCCGCCGCCGGCCCAGCCGTCGACGAACCGGTCCCCGAACCCGCCGTCGGCGAACAACGCACCAGCCTCGGCACCACGGCGGCACGCCTGCTCGCCACCACCACCAAGTCGAAACCGCAGATGCAGGCGATCAGCTCACGGTGGCTGCTCAAGGCTCTGCCCTGGGTCGACGTCGAGGGCGGCACCTACCGGGTCAACCGGCGCCTCCAGCTCCGCACCGGCCGGGGCCGGGTGCAGTTCGAGCACAACGGCGCCGACGACATCCGGGTCATCCCCCGGACGCTCACCGAACTGCCCGCGCTGCGCGGGTACGGAGACGACGACGTCCTGAAGGAGATCGCCTCCCGCTTCACGGTCCGGGAGGTACGGCCAGGCGAGCTGCTGTTCGAGGAGGGCCGGCCGGTCACCGAGGCCCACCTGGTGGTGCACGGCCGCTTCACCCGCTTCACGGCCGGCAGGTACGGCGAGGAGGCGGTCGTCGGCCTCGCCGGTGACGGCGACCACTTGGGGGACGAGGCCATCGGCCGGCCTGACCCGCTGTGGCCGGTCTCGGCGCGGGCCGAGACCGCGGGTGTGGTGCTGTCCATGCCGTGGCAGGACCTCATGGGGTTCACCGAGCGCGCACCCTCGCTCGCCGCACACCTGGCCGGTCACGCCGAGCGGCAGCGGCTGCCCGTGAACCGCAAGGGCGAGGCGGATGTCCCGATGCGGGCAGGCCACAGGGGCGAGCAGGCGATCCCCGCGGGCTTCGTCGACTACGAGCTCGCGCCGCGCGAGCACGAGCTGTCCCTCGCGCAGACGGTGCTGCGGGTGCACAGCAGGGTCGCCGACCTCTACGGCGACCCGATGGACCAGACCGAGCAGCAGCTCCGGCTGACGGTGGAGGCGATCCGCGAGCGCCAGGAGTGGGAGCTGGTCAACAACCGGGAGTTCGGGCTGCTGCACAGCACCGACTACGGCCAGCGCGTCAGCACCTGGTCGGGTCCGCCGACGCCCGACGACCTCGACGAGTTGCTGTCCATGCGGCGCGGGACCCGGCTCCTCCTCGCGCATCCCAAGGCGATCGCGGCCTTCTTCCGGCAGTGCAGCAAGCACGGCCTTGTGCCCGGTACAGCGACCGTCGACGGCCACCAGGTGCCGGCCTGGCGCGGCGTCCCGATCTTCTCGTGCGGCAAGATCCCGGTCAGCGCGCAGTCCACCAGCAGCATCATCGCGCTGCGTACCGGTGAGGCGGACCAGGGGGTGATCGGCCTGCACAGGACCGGTCTGCCCGAGGAGCACCAGCCCGGCCTGAGCGTGCGCTTCATGGGCATCGACACCACCGCGGTCGTCAACTACCTCGTCACCGCCTACTACTCGCTGGCGATCCTGGTCCCCGACGCGGCCGGGATCTTGGAGAACGTCCAGATCGGCCGAGCGGCCGAGTGAACGAGTGGAGTACGCAATGAGCGCTCCCGCGAACGCCGGCGCACCCCGCCTGCTGCCCGGACCGCCGACCCTCTCCCCCGCCCGGCGCAGTGGAGCGGTCCCCGGGCTCATGCACCGGCCCGCCGTGCCCGCCGACCCGGGGAAGGTCGAGGAGGTCGACCGCAGGCTGGAGGCCTGGGCACGGGAGCTCGACCTCTTCCCGCCGGCCTGGAAGGGCGACTTCGCCGGGTTCCAGTTCGGCCGGGCCGTGGTGCTCCAGCACCCGGCCGCGGTCGACCTGGACCGGCTGACCGCCGCGGGCGAACTGCTGCTCGCCGAGAACCTGGTCGACAGCTGCTACTGCGAGGAGGACGAGGGGCGGGGCGGATCGCACCGCGGGCTGGGGGGCCCGCTGATCATGGCCCAGTCCGCGATCGACCCCTTCCACGGCACGCCGGAGCTGGAAGCCCAGTGGCAGCACGGCGTGCAGGCCGACGGCCCGCTGCGCTCCTACCGCTGGGCGATGAAGGACTACGCGGCCTTCGCGACCCCCAGCCAGACCGGCCGCTTCGTGCACGACATCGCCCGCCTCCACCTGGGCTACCTCGCCGAGGCCGCCTGGGCGGAGACCCGGTACGCGCCCAAGGTGTGGGAGTACCTGGTCATGCGGCAGTTCAACAACTTCCGCCCGTGCCTGTCGATCGTCGACGCCGTCGACGGCTACGAGCTGCCCGAGGTGCTCTACGCCCGTCCCGAGATCCAGCGGATCACGGCCCTGGCCTGCAACGCGACGACCATCGTCAACGACCTCTACTCCTTCACCAGGGAGATGGAGAGCGACCCGGACCACCTCAACCTGCCGCAGGTGGTGGCGGCCAACGAGGGGCGCGGGCTGAGGGCCGGCTACCTGCGCAGCGTCGAGATCCACAACGAGGTCATGGCGGCCTTCGAGGAGGAGGCGGCCGCGCTGTCGGCGACCTCGCCGCTCATCGAGCGCTACGCCCGCAGCCTGTCCGACTGGGTGGCAGGCAACCACGAGTGGCACGCGACCAACAGCCACCGCTACCACCTGCCCAACTACTGGTGAGTCCAGGGCCGCCCACGGGCATACGCGGACCTCCGCTTCGTGGTGCGCACCGGCACCGCGAACCGATCGCGCCAGTGCGCAGAACAGCGCGACGACCAGCACCAGTACCAGCACCGCAAGGAGCCACCGTTGCCCATCCCCCAGTCCGGCGTCACAGCATCGCTGCCCGCCCAGTCCACGTACCAGAGCCGTGTCGCGGACTACTGGAACGCCGAGAAGAACCCGGTCAACCTCGAACTCGGCGGGATCGACGACCTTTACCACCACCACTACGGCGTCGGCGACGTCAAGTGGTCCGTACTCGACGAGGCCGACCCCGTCCGGCGCGCCGAGCGGGTCACCGCGGAACTGCACCGCCTCGAACACGCCCAGGCCGAACTCCTCGCCTCCCGCCTCGGGCCGCTCTCCCCCGCGGACCGGGTCTTCGACGCCGGCTGCGGGCGCGGCGGCGGCAGCGTGGTGGCGCACCAGCAGTACGAGTGCCACGCGGACGGGGTGACCCTGTCCACCAAGCAGGCCGACTTCGCCAACGGGCAGGCCCGCGCGCGAGGCATCGACGGCAAGGTGCGCTACCACCACCGGAACATGCTGGACACCGGCTTCCCGACCGGCTCCTACGCGGCGTCATGGAACAACGAGTCCACCATGTACGTCGAGCTGGACCTGCTGTTCGCCGAGCACGCCCGGCTGCTGCGGCGCGGCGGGCGCTACGTGGTGATCACCGGCTGCTACAACGACACCTACGGCCAGGCCTCCCGCGAGGTGTCCCTGATCAACGCCCACTACATCTGCGACATCCACCCGCGCTCGGAGTACTTCCGCGCGATGGCCCGCCACCGGCTGGTCCCGGTCCACGTCGAGGACCTGACGCAGGCCACCATCCCGTACTGGGAGCTGCGCAAGACCGCGGAACACCTGGTCACAGGTATCGAGGACACCTTCCTCACCGCGTACAAGAACGGCAGTTTCCAGTACCTCATGATCGTGGCCGACCGGGTCTGACCCGCGGCTCTGACGCCGGGCCGGGCGGTCGGCCCGGCGTCAGGCCAGGGTGGCGACCAGGACGGCCTTGATGGTGTGCATGCGGTTCTCCGCCTGGTCGAAGACCACCGAGTGGGAGGACTCGAAGACCTCGTCGGTGACCTCGAGTTCGGTCAGGCCGTACTGGTTGTGGATCAGCCGCCCGACCTCGGTGCCGAGGTCGTGGTAGGCGGGCAGGCAGTGCAGGAACTTCACGTCCGGCTTGCCCGTGGCCCGCAGCACGTCCATCGTGACCGCGTACGGCGCGAGCGCGGTGATCCGCTCGGCCCAGACCTCCTTGGGCTCGCCCATGGAGACCCAGACGTCGGTCACCACGAAGTCGCAGCCGCTGACGCCCTCGGCGATGTCCTCGGTCAGGGTGATGGCCGCGCCAGTGCTCTCGGCGAGCCGGTGCGCGCGGGCGACGACCTCCTCGCCTGGCCAGTACGCCTTCGGCGCGACGATCCGCACGTCCAGGCCCAGCAGGGCGCCGGTGATCAGATAGGAGTTGCCCATGTTGAACCGGGCGTCGCCGAGGTAGGCGAAGGCCGTCCCGCGGGAGGCCAGTTCCGCGACGCCGCCGGTGTGCTCGGCCATGGTGAGCACGTCGGCGAGCATCTGGGTGGGGTGCCAGTCGTCGGTGAGCCCGTTGTAGACCGGCACACCGGCGTGCAGGGCCAGTTCCTCGACCGCGGCCTGGCTGGAGCCGCGGTATTCGATGGCGTCGAACATCCGGCCGAGCACCCGGGCGGTGTCCTTGACCGACTCCTTGTGTCCGATCTGCGAGCCCGCCGGGTCCAGGTAGGTGGTGCGCGCACCCTGGTCGGCAGCGGCGACCTCGAAGGCGCAGCGGGTCCTGGTGGAGGTCTTCTCGAAGATCAGCGCGATGGTGCGGCCGCGCAGCCGCGGCTCCTCCGCGCCGGCCCGCTTGGCGGCCTTCAGGTCGGCGGCCAGCTCCACCAGACCCAGGAACTCCTCGGGCGTGAAGTCCAGCTCCTTGACGAAGTGGCGACCCTTGAGATCGACGGCCATGCGGGGACTCCTCGGTCGGTGGTTCATCCGGAACCATGGAAGTCTATACGAAGATAGGCATTCTTATACAGCTCTTTCCCGTACGCCCTTTCCGCTTCCGTACGGGCCCCCTCCTCCGGGATTCCCGGCAGCGGCGCAGCTCACACCGCGTCCCGCTCGATCGGGCAGCTCATGCAGCGCGGCCCGCCACGCCCCCGGCCCAGCTCGCTGCCCGGAATCTCGATCACCTCCAGACCCCGCTTGCGCAGGAAGGTGTTGGTGGTCGCGTTGCGCTCGTAGGCCACCACCACGCCCGGCTCCACCGCCAGCACGTTGCACCCGTCGTCCCACTGCTCCCGCTCGGCCGCGTGCACGTCCTGCGTCGCGGTCAGCACCTTGACCGAGTCCAGGCCGAGCGCGGCGGCGATGGCGCGGTGCATGTGCTCGGGCGGATGGTCGGTGACCTTGAGCTCGCCCTCCTCGCCACCGGGCTCGATCGTGTAGGACGGCAGCATCCCCAGCCCCGCGTACTGCGTGAAGGTGTCGCCGTCGACCATCGTCATCACCGTGTCCAGGTGCATGAACGCACGGCGCTTGGGCATGTCGAGCGCCACGATGGTCCGCGCGGAGCCCGCCGCGAACATCCCGCGGGCCAGCATCTCCACGGCCTGCGGTGTGGTCCGCTCGCTCATCCCGATCAGCACCGCGCCCGCCCCGATGACCAGCACGTCGCCGCCCTCGATCGTCGAGGGATAGGCGCTCTGGCCCTCCGACCAGACGTGGAAGCCGCCGCCGGCGAAGAGCGGATGGTGCCGGTAGATCGCCTCGAAGTGCACGGTCTCGCGTTGCCGGGCGGGCCAGCGCATCGCGTTGATGCTGACCCCGTCGTAGACCCAGGCGGAGGTGTCGCGGGTGAAGATGTGGTTCGGCAGCGGCGCCAGCAGGAAGTCGTCCAGGTCCATGGCGTGGAAGCGGACCGAGACCGGCTCCGCGAAACGGTCCAGGAACTCCCGCTTGGTCATCCCCCCGACCAGCGCCTCGGTCAGCTCGGCGGCGGGCAGCCGGTCGAAGGCCTCCCGCAGCGGCCCGGTGGCCAGCGGACCGTACTCCTTCTCGTCGAAGACCCGGTCGAGCACCAGGTCCTTCGCGGCGGCCGTCTCCAGCGCCTCGGTCAGCAGGTCCCCGAACAGGTGCACCTCGACACCGCGGTCGCGGAGCACGTCCGCGAAGCCGTCGTGCTCCGCGCGCGCCCTGCGCACCCACAGGACGTCGTCGAACAGCAGCGCGTCCTTGTTCGTGGGGGTCAGCCGCTTCAACTCCAGATCCGGCCGGTGCAGGATGACGCGGCGCAGCCGCCCGGTCTCGGAGTCCACGTGAAATCCCATGGAAGCAGAGCTTCCCACGACCCGCGCCCGATATCCCGTCTGTGACCCTCCCCACCGCGGCGCGCCCTGGCAGACGGGGCGCCGCGGCGGGGCCGGGGTCACAGCCGGGGGTCGACGGGTTCCGACTCCAGGGCCAGGACCGCGAAGACGGCCTCGTGGACCCGGAAGAGTGGCGCCCCCGTCGCGATGCGGTCCAGGGCCTCCTGGCCGAGCGCGAACTCGCGCAGCGCGAGGGACCGCTTGTGGCCCAGCGCACGCTGCCGCAGCCGGTCCAGGTGGCCGGGACGGGTGTACTCGGCGCCGTAGATGATCCGCAGATACTCGCGGCCGCGGCACTTCACACCCGGCTGGACCAGGCCGCCCTTCTGGTCGCGTGCCAGCGCGTCCAGCGGCTTGACGACCATGCCCTCGCCGCCGGCCGCGGTCAGCTCCAGCCACCAGTCGGTGCCGGCCGCGACCGACGCCTCGTCGCCGGTGTCGACGACCAGCCGCCTGGTGGTCCGCAGCAGCCCTGTGGGGTCGGCGTCGACCATCCGGTCGATGAGCGCAAGCTGCCGGTCCTGCGGCAGCTCGCCCGCCAGGTTGCGGTCGCGGGCCGCCAGCAGCTGGAAGGGCGCGAGGTGGACGCCGTCCAGGCCGTCGGTGGTCCAGCAGTAGCGGCGGTAGGCGTCGGTGAACGCCTGCGCGTCCGCCGCCCGCTCGTGCTGCCGCGCCAGCAGCGCGCCGACGTCGGAGCCCCGGCCGGCCGCCGCTTCGAGCGCGGCCAGCGCCGGCGGGAAGGCGGCGCCCGCGGCCGCGCCGACCGCGGCGTACTGCTTGCGCAGCAGCCCGGACGCCTTCAGCGACCACGGCAGCAGCTCGGCGTCGAGCAGCAGCCAGTCGGTGTCCAGCTCCTCCCACAGGCCCGCCGCCGTGACCGCGTCACGGACCCGGGCGAGCACCTCCTCCATGACGGCGGGGTCGTCGAAGAACGGCCGGCCGGTGCGGGTGTGCAGCACGCCGGTCACCCCCGCGGCGGTGCCGAACCGCTCGGCGGCGGCCGCCTCGTCGCGGCAGACCAGGGCGACCGCGCGGGAGCCCATGTGCTTCTCCTCGCACACGACCTGCCGCACCCCGTCGGCGCGGTAGGAGGCGAAGGCCTCCGCCGGGTGCTCCAGGTAGCCGTCCTCGGTGGACGTGGCGCACGGCGCCATGGTCGGCGGCAGATAGCACAGCAGCCGCGGGTCGACCGCGAAGCGGCTCATCACTTCGAGGGCCGCCGCCGCGTTCTGCTCGCGTACCGCCAGACGCCCCATCAGGGCCGTCTCGACGATCCTGCGCCCCGTGACGTCGTCCAGGTCCAGCGGGCGTCCCTCGCGGCCGCCGGGTGCCTCGGCCAGCAGCGGCTTGACCGGCTCGTACCAGACCCGCTCCGCCGGCACGTCCACGACCTCGCGCTCAGGCCAGCGCAGGGCGGTCAGCCGGCCGCCGAAGACGGCGCCGGTGTCCAGGCACAGCGTGTTGTTGATCCAGGAGGTGGTGGGCACCGGGGTGTGCCCGTACACGACGGCGGCGCTGCCGCGGTACTCCTCCGCCCAGGGATAGCGGACCGGCAGGCCGAACTCGTCGGTCTCGCCTGTGGTGTCCCCGTAGAGCGCGTGCGAGCGCACCCGCCCCGAGGCGCGGCCGTGGTACTTCTCCGGCAGGCCTGCGTGGCAGACCACCAGCCGGCCGCCGTCCAGCACGAAGTGGCTGATCAGGCCGCCGATGAACTCGGCGGCCCGGCCGCGGAAGTCCGGGTCGCGCTCGTCCTCGCGGGCGAACTGCTCGATGGTCTCCGCCAGGCCGTGGGTGGGCTGCACCCGGCGGCCCTTGAGGTGGCGGCTCAGCTTGTTCTCGTGGTTTCCGGACACGCACAGGGCGGTGCCCGCCTCGACCATGCCCATGACGCGGCGCAGCACGCCGGGGCTGTCGGGGCCGCGGTCGACCAGGTCGCCGACGAAGACCGCGGTACGGCCGGCCGGGTGCCGGCCGTCGTCGTAGCCGAGCTTGGCGAGCAGCGACTCCAGCTCCGAACTGCACCCGTGGACGTCGCCGATGATGTCGAAGGGCCCGGTGAGGTGGCGCAGGTTGTTGTAGCTCGGCTCGTCGACGACCCGGGCCGCGTCGATCTCCGCGGTGCCGCGCAGGATGTGCACCTTGCGGAAGCCCTCGCGCTCAAGGCCGCGCAGCGAGCGGCGCAGCTCGCGCTGGTGGCGCTGGATGACGTGCCGGGGCAGGGCGGCGCGTTCCGGGCGTGCCGCGTTGCGCTCGGCGCACACCTGCTCGGGGACGTCGAGCACGATGGCGATGGGCAGCACGTCGTGCTCCCTGGCCAGCCCGATGAGCTGCTTGCGGGCCTCCTGCTGGACGCTGGTGGCGTCCACGACGGTGCGGCGGCCGGCCGCGAGCCGCTTGCCCGCGATGTAGTGCAGGACGTCGAAGGCGTCCCTGGTCGCGCTCTGGTCGTTCTCGTCGTCGCTGACCAGGCCGCGGCAGAAGTCGGAGGAGATCACCTCGGTGGGTGCGAAGTGCCGGGCGGCGAAGGTGGACTTGCCGGAGCCGGTGGCGCCGATCAGCACCACGAGGGACAGGTCGGTGACGGCGAGGGTGCGGGGTGTTCCCAGGGTGCCGTCACGGTCGTTCTCGGTCATGCCGCGTCCTCCTTCTTCTGCCGCGGGGCGTCGCTTGCGGGGCCCGTACCCGTGCCGGTGCCGGTGAAATGTGCGAGCTGGGTGGGCGGGCCGACCTCCGGGTCGTCGGGACCCACCGGGTGGAACTCCACGTCGTAGCCGTGGCGGGCGGCCACCGCTTCGGCCCAGTCGCGGAACTCCCGCCTGGTCCACTCGAACCGGTGGTCGGCGTGCCTGCGGTGGCCGGCCGGCAGCGTCTCCCAGCGGACGTTGTACTCGACGTTCGGCGTCGTGACGATCACCGTCCGCGGACGGGCGGCGCCGAAGACGGCGTATTCGAGCGCGGGCAGCCGCGGCGGGTCGAGGTGCTCGACGACCTCGCTGAGAACCGCCGCGTCATATCCCTTGAGCCGCTTGTCGGTGTAAGCCAGCGAACCCTGGAGCAGGGTGATGCGGGAGGACTGCCGCTCGCCCATCCGGTCGAGCCGCAGCCGGCGGGCCGCCATCTCCAGCGCGCGCACGGACACGTCGACGCCGACGATCTCGGTGAAGCGCGGCTCCTTGAGCAGCGCGGCCACCAACTGGCCCTGCCCGCAGCCCAGGTCGAGCACCCGGGCGGCCCCCGCCGCACGCAGCCCGGCCAGGATCGCCTCCCGGCGCTGCACGGCGAGCGGCGCGGGGCGTTCCTCCGTGCCCTCCGGCTGCTCGGCCTCGACGGCGTTGTCGATCTCCTCGACCTCCACGTCGTCGGCGTCGGCCAGCCGTACCAGCTCCAGCCGCTCGTTCGCCTCCCGGGTGAGCGACCAGCGCCTGGCCAGGTAGCGCCGGGTGATCAGGTGCTGCTCGGGGTGCCCCGCGAGCCAGCCCTCGCCGAACCGCAGCAGCTTGTCCACCTCGTCGGCCGACACCCAGTAGTGCTTGGCGTCGTCCAGCACCGGCAGCAGGACGTACAGGTGCCGCAGCGCGTCGGACAGCCGCAGCTCGCCCTCCAGCACCAGCCGCACGTAGCGCGAGTCGCCCCACTCGGGGAACCGCTCGTCCAGCCGCACGGGCTCGGCCGCCACCTGCCAGCCGAGCGGCTCGAACAGCCGGGCGACCAGCGCCGCTCCACCGCGGGCGGGCAGCGCGGGCACCTCGATCCGCAGCGGCAGCGGCGCCGCGGCCCGCTCGGGCAGCGCGCGGCACTCGCCGCGCAGCGCGCTCGCGAACACCGTCCGCAGCGCCACGGCCAGCAGCGACGACGCGGCATACGGCCGGTCGTTGACATACTGCGCCAGCGCCGCGTCGGGCGCCCCGCCCCTGCCCTTGCCCCGGCCGCGCCGCACGAGCGCCGGCGGATCGACCTCGAGCAGCAGCGCGGCGGTGCAGCGCTCCGCGCTCGCCTCGGGGTAGAAGACGTGGGCGTCACCGTAGGAGGTGGCGAAGACCTGGGCCCGGTCCGGGTGCTTGTGCAGCAGGAACCCGAGGTCCGTGGCCGGACCCGCGGCGCTGCCTGTGGTGGAGATCGTCAGGAACACCTGCCCGAGTATTCCCCGCCGCCCCGCCCCCGGCCAGGCGTTTTCCCGACGCGGGCCAGGGGTCGGGGAATGCCGTCAGGCGGCGCCCCTCAGGGCTGCGCGGAGGGCGGTGATGGCCGGTGGGCCGATGCGGCAGCAGCCGCCTATCAGGCGGGCACCCGAGGCCTGCCAGGCGGTCGCGAGGGCCGGCGAGAAGGCCGGGGCGCCCTCCCAGCGGCGGGCCGCGGCATTCCAGCGCTCACCGCTGTTGGGGTAGGCCACGGCGGGCTTGCCGGTGGCCGCCGCCAGCTCGACCGCCGCCGTGACGTCCCGCGGCGCGCAGCAGTTGACGCCGACCGCGACCACCTCGTCGCGGCCCGCGGCCAGGGCGAACGCCTCGGACAGCGGCTGGCCGGCCCGGGTCGACACGCCGTCGATCGTGTAGGACAGCCACACCGGCAGCCCCGTGGGCGCCGCGGCCCGCAGCATCGCCTCGGCCTCGTCGATGTCGGGCACCGTCTCCAGCGCGAGGACGTCGGGCGCCGCGGCGGCCACCGCCTCGATCCGCGGCCGGTGGAATTCCGTCAGCTCCCGCACCGTCAGGCCGTACCGCCCGCGGTATTCGCTGCCGTCGGCGAGCACCGCGCCGTAGGGGCCGACCGAGGCGGCCACCCGCACCCCGGGCCGGGCCGCCGCCGCCCGGCGGGCCAGGTCCACGCTGCGGCGCAGCAGCGCGGAGGCCTCGGCCCGCCCGATGCCCCGTCGGGCGAAGCCCTGGTGACTGGCCTGGTAGCCCGCGGTGATCAGCACATCCGCCCCTGCCCTTACGTAGGCACGGTGGGCCGCCTGGATCTGCCCGGGGTCGTCGGCGAGCAGCCGGGCCGTCCAGAGCGGGTCGGACAGGTCGCAGCCCTGGGCGGCGAGCTGGTTGGACAGCCCGCCGTCCAGCACCAGGGTGCCGCCGGAGGCGAACAACGCTCCGGGGCCCCCTGCGGGAGGCGGCGGGACGGCGGACGTCTCCGGCATGGTCGTGCCTCAGCCCAGCTGCGGCTTGACCTGGGAGGCGATCAGCTCCAGGTGGTCCAGATCGCCGAGGTCCAGGGTCTGCAGGTAGAAGCGGGTGGCGCCCTGCTCGGCATACCGCCCGATCTTCTCGACGACCTCCGCGGGGGAGCCGGCGAGCCCGTTCTCCTTCAGCTCCTCGACCTCGCGGCCGATCGCCGCCGCCCGCCGGGCCACCTCCGCATCGTCCCTGCCGACACAGACCACCAGCGCGTTCGAGTAGACCATGCTGTCGGCCGGGCGCCCGGCCGCCTGCACCGCGTCGCGGACCCGCCCGATCTGCCGGCCGGAGTCCTCCATCGACGCGAAGGGCACGTTGAACTCGTCGGCATAACGGGCCGCCAGCTCCGGGGTGCGCTTGGCGCCCATGCCGCCGATGAGCACCGGCACCTTGGCCTGCGCGGGCTTCGGCAGCGCAGGGGAGTCCTTGAGCTGGTAGAACTCGCCGTCGAAGTCGAAGGTCTTGCCGACCGGGGTGGCCCACAGCCCGGTGATCACCGCCAGCTGCTCGGCGAGCCGGCCGATCTTCTCCTTCGGGAAGGGGATCCCGTACGCCGTGTGCTCCGCCTCGAACCAGCCGGCCCCCAGGCCGAACTCGATCCTGCCGCCCGACATCGCGTCGACCTGCGCCACCTGGATCGCCAGCACACCGGGCAGCCGGAAGGTGCCTGCCGTCATCAGGGTGCCGAGCTTGATCCGGCTGGTCTCCCGTGCGAGGCCCGCCAGCGTGATCCACGCGTCCGTGGGTCCCGGCAGCCCGTCGCCGCTCATCGTCAGGTAGTGGTCCGACCGGAAGAAGGCGTCGAAACCGAGGTCTTCCGTGGCCTTGGCGACCGCGAGAAGCGTGTCGTAGTCGGCCCCCTGCTGGGGCTCGGTGAAGATTCGCAGATCCATTCCCCCATCCTGCACTCATCGCACGCCCCCCGGTCAATCGGCGCATGACAGCCCCTCTCCCCCGTGCTCCCCCGGCATCCGCTCGCCGCGGGCCAGTGCCCGCACCCGGTCCTTGGCCTCGTCCACCGCGTCCAGCGCCTCGATGCACTGCCAGTAGGCCCCCTCGTCGTGCACCGCGCGGGTCAGCCCCACCAGGGCATGGGTGATCTCGCCGAGCAGCACCCGCAGGGCCCGCAGCGTCCCGGCCGGATCTCGGACCGCCGTCAGCCGGGCCGCCCGCGGCGGCCCCGCCCCCGCCGCCACGACCACCGGTCCCGTCCGGCCGCCGAACCCCGGCGCGCCGGTGCGCGCCGCCGACGGATGCCCCACCGCCGTCAGCAGCCGGCCCACCGCCTCGACCAGCTCGCCTGCCTGCCAGGCCTCCTCGATGACGTCCTCCGGCTGCGGCGCCCCCCGCATCACCCGCTCCGACTCCGCCACCAGCCGTGCCGCGTCCATCTCCGCACCCCCTCGACGCCGGGGTGGTGAACCCTTCACCACCTGCCGACATCACTCAGCGTGACAGAAGACGCACAGCCGCGGAGAGGCCGGCCGTGAAGCCTGTGGAAAACCCCGCACCTGTGGAAAACCCGTCATCCGGACGCGGCCCCCGGACCCGTCACCCGGACGCGGCCCCCGGACCCGTCACCCGGATGCGGCCCCCGGCGGCCCGCCGCCGGCCTCGGCCGGGCCCGCCCGGCCGGGCCGCGGGAAACGGTCCTCGTTCCTGTCGATCTTGGCCGCGAGCGCGGCCAGCACGTCGACGTCGAGCGCCGCGCAGAACTGCAGCAGGTAGGCCAGCACGTCCGCGACCTCGTCGCGCACCCGGAAGGCGGACTCCGGGTCGGCCATCACCGCCGAGGCCTGCTCGGGCGTCAGCCACTGGAAGATCTCCAGCAGCTCGGCCGCCTCGACGCTCAGCGCCGCGGCCAGGTTCTTCGGGGTGTGGAAGGGCTCCCAGTCACGGGCGGCGGCGAATTCGAGCAGGCGGCGCTGCAGAGCCGCGAGGTCGGGTGGTTGTCCTGTCACCCCGACTGGTCTACCGCATCGCCGCAGCCCTCCTCCTCCCGGCCCGCCCCCTCTGCCGTCCGGCCGACCCCGCGCGTACCGTCATCGGCGCCGGGACCCGCACCGCCGACCCGCTCACCGCGCTCCCCGCCCCGGCCGGCCCCCTCCCCGCCGACGCGCCCGGCGCCTGGCGACGCCTCCCGCCGCGGGGGGGGGGGGCCCGGGCCCCCCCCCCCCCGGCCCGCCCCCGCGGGCGGGGGCGGCCCCCCCCCGCGGGGGGCGGGGGGGGGGGCGGGGGGGGGGGGGGGGGCGGCCCGGCGCCGCGGGGCCGCGCCCCCCCCCCCCCCCCCCCCCCCCCCCCCCGGCTCCCCCGCGTCCTGCGCCGGCACCCGCCGCGGGTCGCCGAGCCTGGCGACGGTCACGCCGCCGAGCCCCTCCACGCAGTCCGGGTCCTGGACGGTGCCGAGCAACCGGATGTGCCCGCGCGCCGCGGCGACCCCGGCGAGCCGCAGCAGCTCCCGCAGCTGCCTGCGATCAAGGCCCAGATCGAGGCCGTCGCCCAGCACCGTCAGCACCTGGCCGGCCGGCAGCAGCTCCGTACTGGTGTCGACATCCAGCACGCCGGGGCCGGTGAGCAGCACCAGCGCCAGGGCCACGAAGCGCAGTTCGCCGTCGCCGAGCCGGTCGACCGGCACCATGCCCAGCGGGCCGCGGTCCACCGCGGCGATCACCGCGTCACGCACGGTGCGCCCGTCGCCCGGCGACGGCAGCATCGCAGGCAGCACCGTGAGCCCCTCCACCGGCGGACTGCACACCGCACGCACCGCGTTGACCAGGGCCGCGTGCCGCGTGCCGCACTCGCCCTCGGTCCTGGCCAGCACCGCGGAGAGGTTGTCGCACGCCGCCCGCAGCCGCCCGTCGCCCACCGGCACGGGGAACCGCATCAGCTCGGGCCGCGGCGCCACGGGGAAGACCCCGCGCAGCGCCACCACCAGTTGCTCGGCGGCGGCGAGCACCAGCCGCTGCCCGTCGGTGCGCCCGGAGACCCGCAGCGGCAGCAGCGCGCTGGCCAGCACGCTGTCCGGCAGCGGAGCCCGCGTCACCGAGACCTCGCCCGCGGTGTGCCAGGCGGCCTGCACGGTGCGCCGGGCCGGGTCGCGCAGCGCCGTGGTCAGCAGGGTCTCGCCGGCGCCGGTCAGCCGTTCGCCGACAATGCGCAGCGTCGGCTCCGCCTGCACCGCGACGTCGAGCCGCACCGGGCCGACCGGGCCGGTCACCGTGCAGCCGATTCGGAAGCCGCGCCGCCCCTGCGCGTCCGGCTGCGCGCCCTGCGGCACGCAGGCCGCCGCGCCGCCGCGCACCACGGATCCGAAGACCTCGGCGAGTTCCGCGCCGCAGGCCAGCCGGCCGAGTGCGGCGAGCCCTTCGAGCACGCTCGACTTGCCGGTGCCGCTGCCGCCGGTGAGCAGGGTGAGCGGGCCGAGCGCGAAGGTGGCCCCGCGGTGTGACTTGAAGGCGGACAGCCGCAGTTCGGTGACGACGGGGCGGTCGTGACCGGCGTCCTTGGGCGCACTGGTGCTCATGGCCGCGAAGGTAGTCAGCGTCCGGGGTGGCGAACCGTTCCAGCGGCCCTGGGTAACTCGAACGAGGGACATCGTGCATGATCTGCGGATATCCGGAAATCACATACCCTGCTCGACGCGCCGCGGCCTCCCGCGATCTCCCGCGACCTCCCGACCACCCGCGGCCCCTCTCGACCACCCGGGCGCTGTCGGTGCCTGCGGCTACGGTGGCGGTGTGACCACGACCAGCACCAGGTATGTCGCTCTGCTGCGCGGGATCAACGTCGGGGGCAAGGCCAAAGTCCCGATGCAGACCCTGCGCGAGCTGCTGGCCGCCATCGGCGGCACCGGCATCCGCACCCACCTCCAGAGCGGCAATGCCGTCTTCACCCACGAGGACACCGATCCGCGACGGCTGGCCGAAGCCCTCCGGCAGGCGCTCGACGACGAGTTGGGCCTGAACATCACCTGCATGGTGCGCACGGCCGAGGACCTGCGGCGGGTCGTGGCGGCCAACCCGTTCGACATGGCCGGGGTGAACGGCTCGCGCTTCCTGGTGGTCTTCCTCGCGGGGCCCGTGCCGCTCGACCGGCTCGCCCGGATCGACGTGGCGGCCTACGCCCCGGACGAGTTCCGGCCCGGTGAGCGGGAGATCTACGCCCACTTCCCCGACTCGATCCGCGACTCCAAGCTCGCCGGACTGCTCACCGACCGCGGCCTCGGCATGCCGGCCACCAACCGCAACTGGAACACGGTCACGAAGCTGCTGGAGATCAGCGACGGCTGACGGCGGCGGACCGCCCCGCCCGTGCGGATGAGGCGGATGCGGCGGACGGGGTTGGTTCGGCGCGCCGCCGCACGGCCGCCCCACCGGCTCGTACGCTGGGACCGTCCACGGCCGGGTCCGCCCTCAGGACACGGTGCCGCGCCCACGTCCGTTGCGGAGGCGTGCCCGCGCGGAGCCACGCCCGAGCGGGAGCCATGCCGCAGCCGATGCGCCCGGGATGCCGGACGCCCACCCGGGGGAACCTCACAGGACCCCCGCACTCCTCGGGCGGTCCGCCGGTCGCCGTCGGGCCGCGGCCCTGCCGCCACCCGCCGGCCCGGGGCCGCCGCCACCCGCCGGGCCACAAGTGGCGCGGCGCGGTCCGCGGGCGTGGAATGGAGGGGCGGGGGCGGAACCGTGGAGGCGCCGTGGCTGTTGCACCGCTGACCGAGATCCTTGCCGACCCCTTCGAGGAGCGGTACGCAGTACCCGCGATCAACGTGTTCAACGACCTCACCCTCGAGGCGGTGCTGGCGGCCGCCGTGGAGAACAGGTCCCCGCTCATCGTGCAGACCTCCGTGAAGACGGTCAGGTCCCTCGGCAGCGACGTGCTGTACGCCATGTGGACGTCGATGACCGCCGGCATCGAGGTGCCGGTCACCCTGCACCTCGACCACTGCCCCGACCGCGACGTCATCACCGAGTGCCTGCGGCGGGGCTGGAACTCGGTGCTGTTCGACGCCTCCAAGCTGCCGGTCGAGGAGAACATGCGGCAGACCGTCGAGGTCGTCGCGGAGGCCCGCGGGTACGGGGCCGCGGTCGAGGGCGAGATCGAGTCGATCACCGGTGTGGAGGACGACGTCGGCAGCGACACCGCGGCCGAGCAGCAGTCCCTGGCCGTCGCGCTGGAATTCCTGCGGACCACCGGGGTCGACGTCTTCGCGCCCGCGATCGGGAACGCCCACGGGTCGTACAAGAAGGCGCCGGTGCTCGACGCCCAGCGGGTGTCCGACATCGTGGCCGCCCACCCGCTGCCGATCGCGCTGCACGGCGGCAGCGGGCTGTCGGACGAGCAGTTCCGCGACCTGATCTCCCGGGGGTGCGCGAAGGTCAACATCTCGACCGCCCTGAAGGAGACGTTCATGAAGTCGAACCTGGCCTTCCTCGAATCGGCGGCGGAGCGGCAGAAGTGGGACCCGCCGTCGCTCTTCCGGTCCGTCCGCAAGGACGTGATGGAGATGACCGGCTCCCTGATGACGCTGTTCGGCAGCGCCGGCCGGGCGGGCTGATACCGGTGCCCGCGCTGGTCTTCGACTGCGACGGCGTCCTCGCCGACACCGAGCGCTACGGCCACCTGCCCGCGTTCAACACGACCTTCGAGGAGTTCGGCCTGCCGGTGCGGTGGAGCGACGCGGAGTACGCAGAGAAGGTGAAGGTCGGCGGCGGCAAGGAGCGGATGCGGGCGATGCTGACCCCCGACTTCGTCGCCTCCGCGGGCCTGCCCTCCGACCCCGACGCGCTCGACGAGCAGGTCGCCGCCTGGCACCGGCGCAAGACGGAGGTCTACACGGGGATCATCCGGGGCGGGACCATCCCGCCCCGGGCCGGCGTGCGGCGGGTCGCCGAGGCCGCGCAGCGGGCCGGATGGACCCTCGCGGTCGCCTCCACCTCCGCCGAGGCGTCCGTACGCAGCGTGCTCGAATTGGCCATGGGGCCGGAACTGGCCTCGCGCTTCGCGGTGTTCGCCGGCGACGTGGTCCCGCGCAAGAAGCCCGCCCCCGACATCTACACGTACGCCGTCGACCGGCTCGGCGTCGAACCCGAGGACGCGATCGCCGTCGAGGACAGCCGCAACGGCATGCTGGCCGCACTCGGCGCCGGACTGACCTGCGTGGTCACCGTCAGCGCCTACACCGGCGAGGAGGACTTCACCGGGGCGGCCCTGGTGGTCTCCTCGCTCGGGGACCCGCCGCCGGACGGGACCGCCACCGAGGTGCTGAGCGACCCGTTCGGCGTGCGGCCGGGCCCGCTGGTGGAGTTCGCGGACCTGTCCGGCCTCCTCGGCGCGGAAGACGCCACGTCCCGTCCACCCGATTCCGGATCCGCCGACGGGTCCGGCCCCGCTTCCGATCCCGGTCGGAACTGACGCCGCGCCAGTCTGGAGAGCCATGTCATCACCGTCGACATCAGCCGCCGACCTCGCCTTCGTCGTCCGGACCATCGCCAGGACCGCGGTCGACAACGAGGGGGCCTTCGGCGACCTCGACGCCGTCGCGGGTGACGGCGACTTCGGTTTCTCACTCGCCCGCGGCTTCGAGATCGTGCTCGCCGACTGGGACACCCTCGACGAGAGCTCGCCCGAGCCGGCCGAATTCCTGAAGAAGGTCGCCCTGGTGATCTCCAAGCGGGTCGGCGGCACCTCGGGGCCGCTGTGGGGCACCGCCTTCCTGCGGGCCGCGGGGGCCGTGAAGGGCAGGACAGAGCTGGGCTCGGCGGACGCGGTGGCGATGCTGCGGGCCGCGGCGGAGGGGATCAAGGTGCGCGGCAAGTCCGACGTCGGCGACAAGACGCTGCTGGACGCGCTGATCCCGATGACCGACGCCCTGGAGCAGCGCCTCGCCGACGGCGGCCCCGCCACCGCGCCGGAACTCGCCGCGCTCGCGGCCGGCACCGCCCGCGGCGCGGCGGACGCGACGACGCCCATGCAGGCCAGACGCGGCCGCCAGAGCTACACAGGGGAGCGCAGCATCGGCTCGCCCGACCCGGGCGCGGTGGCGGTCGCGGTCATGGCGGAGCGCGTCGCCGCCGAGTGGGAGGCGCGCGGCTGACCGCGGGCGGCCCGGCACCTTCGTCCCCGCACCGAAGCGGGCAGGGGCACGACCACGAGGAGCGAGCGCATGAAGAAGTTCGTCAACGACCCGAAGGACTACGTCTCGCAGATGCTGGAGGGGCTGGCGCTGGCCAATCCCGACACGCTGAAGTACGTCCCCGAGTACAACCTGATCATGCGTGCCGACGCCCCGCGGGACAGCAAGGTGTCCATCGTCCAGGGGTCCGGGTCGGGCCACGAGCCGGCGCACGTCATGAGCGTCGGCAAGGGCATGCTGGACGCGGCCTGTCCCGGCGACGTCTTCTCCGCGCCGCCGACCGACTTCGTCTACGAGACGGTCAAGCGGGTCGCCTCCGCCAAGGGCGTGCTGCTGCTGGTGAACAACTACACCGGGGACCGGATGGCCTTCGAGATGGCCGAGGAGCTGTCCGAGGCCGACGGGGTGACCGTCCGCACCCTGTTCATCGACGACGACGTGGCGGTGCAGGACTCGACGTACACCGTCGGCCGCCGCGGTGTGGCAGGCAACTTCTTCGTGATGAAGGCCGTGGGGGCGGCCGCGGAACGCGGCGCGGACCTCGACGAGCTGTACCGGATCGGCGAGAAGGTCAACTCCGTCACCCGGACCATGGGCATGGCGCTCACCGCCTGCACCCCGCCGGCCAAGGGCTCGCCGCTGTTCGACCTGCCGGACGACGCGGTCGAGATGGGCGTGGGCATCCACGGCGAGCCCGGCCGCAAGCGGGAGAAGCTCCAGCCGGCCGACGCGATGATCGGCGAGCTGGTCAGCGCGGTCGTGGACGACCTGCCGTACGTCTCGGGCGACGGCGTGGCGCTGATGGTCAACGGCCTCGGCGGCACCCCGATCGGCGAGCTCTACCTCGTGTACGGCCGCGCACACCGGCAGCTGGCCGACCGCGGCATCGAGATCCGCCGCAGCTACGTGGGCGAGTACTGCACCTCGCTCGACATGGCAGGCGCCTCGGTCACCCTGGTCCGTCTCGACGACGAGATCTCCGACCTGCTGGCCGAGCCCGCCGAGATCCCGATCCGGGTCTTCTGACCCGGCCCTGCGGACGGGCGGGGCGCCTGAGCCGCCCTGCCCCGCGGGCTGGATCGCCACGCACGCCACGTGGTGGGTCTTCGGCAAGAGGACGGGCCTGCCTTGGATCCGGCAGGCGCGCGGCTACCGGATCCCGTAGAGACCGGGCAGGTCGACCAGCAGGAGATCGTCACGCCGCCCCGCCGACTCGACCAGGTCGGGATGGAAGCCGTGCAGGGAGAACAGAGCCAGCGTGGTGGGCGCGATGTCGTACCCCTGGTCGGCGAGCAGGTCCCGGATGCGCTCCAGGCGACGGAGATCGCCGGTGCCTCGGCGGGCTGCGGTGGCCTTGGCCTCGCCGATGAGGGCGATCCTGGCGCGCGGCGCCTGCGGGCGCTCCCCGAGGGCAAGGGCGACGACGTCCACCTCGTGCTTGGTGCGGGCCGCCGGGTCGGCGACCTCGGTGGTGCCGACCGGCCCCGGCAGACCTCCCGGGAGGAGGGTGTGGGCGTAGCGGCGGGTGAAGGTGCGGGCGATGTCCTCGAAGTGCGGGCCGAGGATCCCGGAGTTGAAGGTGGGCGCGGCGGCCTGCCATGCCTGTTCCGCGAAGCCCTGCTCGACGGTGGCGGCCTGCGGCAGGGTGATGAGCTGGTTGAAGCGGATGACGGGGTCGGCCAGGGTGATCGCCGGATGGCGGGGGCGCAGGATGTCCTGCTCACGCTGGATGTAGCCGGTCGACTCCAGCACGCCGAGTGGATGGGTGACCGCATTGCGCTGCCGCTCCAGGGCGGCACCGATCCTGGTGGGCGTGGAGGCGCCCTGGGCGATGGCGGTGAGGATGTCGTAGTAGAGGGTGTGCTGGGTGATGCGCGGGTCCTCGCGGAGCAGGTACTCGGTCTCGGTGCGCGAGTAGACCGCACGGCCCGGGTCCAGCAGGGTGCGGGTCAGCCAGTGGACGAAGCCGTCGTCCGGGTGGGGACGGGCCGCCACCGGGCGATACCCGGGAGCGCCGCCGAGCACGGCGTGCACCTGGAGGGCGGTCAGAGGATCCTCGATCTGCCAGAAGTCACGTGCGGCCCGGTAGTCGAAGGCGCCCAGCCGCAGATCGACGACCGCACGACCCCGCAACGGCTTGGTGCCCGAGAGCAGTTCGTGCATGACGCTCATCGCCGACCCGCAGAGGATCACCCGTGGCCCGGGGCCCGCACCCGCGCCGGTGTGGCGCTGGCGCTCGTCGTAGAGCTGCTGGAGCAGCCCCGGGATCTCGGGCGAGTGCTGGAGGAGGTACGGCAGCTCGTCGACGACCAGCAGCGGGATCCGCGAACGGGCCGTGAGGTCGAGGGCGTTGGACAGCACGTCGCGCCAGTCGGCCAACCGCAGTGTGCCGGGCCGCAGACCCGCGTGGGCCGCGATGGCGTCACCGAAGCGCTGGATCGCCGGCAGCCGCCCCTCCTCCCGCACCGCGGTGACGTAGAGGCCGCCGACCCGCTCGGACAGCGCCTGCAGCAGATACGACTTCCCGTGCCGTCTGCGCCCGGACACGATCCCGAGTCGCATCGCCGGATCCGGGTCCGTGACGAAGTCGGTCAGCAGACCCCACTCCCGGTCCCGGTCGACCACGTCCTGGGGCTTGGCGAGCACGCTCCCGGCCACGGCACCTCCTCTGTCCTGATCCCGCGACCATCCTGTCTAAGTCCAGTTATACAGAATCACGCCATGTCCAGTGTGACGGATTCCGGCCACCAGTCGGTGACAGGTGCCGTGAGTGGCCGCACAGGGGTGGTACCGGCCCACCGCGAACGTACGTCCTGACCTGCCGGAACGCCCCGGGGCAGGTCGGGGCGGGCCGGGACGTCCCGGGCCCGCGCGAGGCGGCGGGTCAGCGTGCCTGCCCCGCGGGCTGGAGGATCGCCACGCACTCCACGTGGTGGGTCATCGGGAAGAGGTCGAAGGCGCGCAGGGTGACCGGGTGGTAGCCCTCCTGGGCGAAGTAGCCCAGGTCGCGGGCGAGGGCGGCCGGGTCGCAGGCGACGTAGGCGATGCGGCGGGCGCCGAGGGAGGCGAGGTGGCGGACGGTGGGAAGGCGTGCGCCGGTGCGGGGCGGGTCGAGGACGATCAGGTCGACCTCGGTGATGCCGGTGCGCGGCAGGACCTGCTCGACCTTGCCGTGCTCGATACGGACCCGGTCGAGGTCCTGGAGGTTGTGCCGGGCGTCCTGGACGGCACGCTTGCCCGACTCGACGCCGAGGACGGCGCCGCGTTCGCCGACCCGCTCCGCCAGCGCGCCGGCGAAGAGGCCGACCCCGCAGTAGAGGTCGAGGGCCATGTCGCCCTTGCGCGGCATCAGGCCCTTCATGACCGCCTCGACCAGCAGGTCCGCGGCCTTCGGGTGGACCTGCCAGAAGCCGCCGTCGCCGACCCGCCAGGTGCGGCCGTCGGCGCGCTCGCGGACGAAGTCGCGGCCGTGGACGCGGTGGACGGCCTTGTCGCGCTCGCCGATGCGCAGGACGGACACCGGCCGGTCCAGCTCGACGATGGGCAGCCGGCCGCCCGGCTGCGGGGTGAGCACGACCTGCCGGTCGCTCGACCCGGTGGCGGCGATCGCCTCGACCGCGGCGATCTGCGGCCAGCGGCGGGCCTCGACGCCGAGTTCGCTGACCTCGGGCGCGGCGATCATGCAGTGGTCGATGACCTCGACGTCGTGCGAGCGGTGCCTGCGCAGTCCCGCGCGCCCTTCGCCGTCCACGGCGTACTGCACCCGGGTCCGCCAGGCGGGCACCTCGCCCTTGGCGACCTTGTCGCCGGGCGCAGGCTCCACGGTGCCGTCCCAGCCGGCCTCCTCAGGAGTGAGCCCGGCGAGCCTGGCAAGCTGCTCGGTGATGACCGCGGCCTTGAGGCGGCGCTGGGCGCCGGGGGCGGCGTGCTGCCAGTCGCAGCCGCCGCAGCGGCCGGGGCCGGAGAAGGGGCAGGGGGCCTCGACGCGGTCCTTGGATGCGGTCAGCACCCGCACCGCGTCGGCTCGCAGGAAGCTGGCGCCGACCTCGCCGTGGGTGACCCTGGCGACCACCCGCTCGCCGGGGAGCGTGTGCCGGACGAAGAGCACCTGCCCCTCGTCGGTCCGCGCCAGGCAGTGGCCGCCGTGCGCCACCGGGCCGATCTCTACCTCGTACTCCTGGCCGACCAGTGACGGGGCGGGCTCGGTCTGCATGTCGGTGGTGCTCCTGGGCTCTTCTCGGGGTGCGCGACAGCCCACTCTACGGCGCCGCGCCGCGCCCGGCGGCACGGTGGCCGGGCGGCGGCGCTCAGTGCTCGCGTTCCTTCTCGCGCTGCGGCCCCCCGACCGGGCCGCGGCGGATGGAGCCGGGCGCGTTCCAGTCGGCGCGGCGGCGGGCGCGGGCCCTGGCGACCTCGGAGGACTCCAGCTGGTAGGGCACGGAGGTGACCATCACGCCGGGGGTGAAGAGCAGCCGGCCCTTGAGCCGCAGTGCGCTCTGGTTGTGCAGCAGGTGCTCGTACCAGTGCCCGACGACGTATTCGGGGATGTAGACGCTGACCACGTCGCGCGGGCTGTTGCGGCGCAGCCCCTTGACGTAGTCGATGATCGGCCGGGTGATCTCACGGTAGGGCGAGTCGAGGACCTTGAGCGGCACATCTATGCCACGGCGCTGCCAGTCCGCCTGGAGGGCCTTGGTGTCGTCCGGGTCGACGTTGATGCTGAGCGCCTCGAGGGTGTCGGAGCGCATCAGCTTGGCGTAGGACAGCGCCCGCAGGGTGGGCTTGTGGAGCTTGGAGACCAGCACGATGGAGTGCACCCGGGAGGGGCGCACGTAGTCGTCGCCCGGCTCGTCGTCGGCGGCGATCTCGTCGGAGACCCGGGTGTAGTGGCGGCGGATCGCGGTCATCGTGGCGTAGAAGACGACCATGCCGAGCACCGCGACCCAGGCGCCGTGGGTGAACTTGGTGAGCAGCACGATGACCAGCACCAGGCCGGTGAGGAAGGCGCCGAAGGTGTTGATGGCCCGGGACCTGAGCATGTGGCGGCGCTTGGCCTGGTCGGTCTCGGTGCGCAGGTGGCGGTTCCAGTGCCTGACCATGCCGGTCTGGCTCAGCGTGAAGGACACGAAGACGCCGACGATGTACAGCTGGATCAGCCGGGTCGAGTCGGCGCCGTAGACGAAGACCAGGACGCAGGCGAAGCCGGCGAGCACCACGATGCCGTTGGAGAAGGCCAGCCGGTCGCCGCGGGTGTGCAGCTGGCGGGGCAGGTAGCGGTCCTGGGCGAGGATCGAGCCGAGGACCGGGAAGCCGTTGTAGGCGGTGTTGGCGGCCAGGAAGAGCACCAGGGCGGTGACGGCGGCCAGGAAGATGAAGGGGATCGAGTTGTTGCCGAAGACCGCCTCGGCGACCTGGGCGATCACCGGGTCCTGGGTGAAGCCGGAGCCGACCGGCCTGCCGTGGTCGAGCAGGTCGGTGGCGGGGTTCTCGGCCATCCGCACATGGGTGTTTATCGCCAGCGCGATGATGCCGCAGAACATGGTGACGGCGAGCAGGCCCATCGCGGCCAGCGTGGTGGCGGCGTTCTTGGACTTGGGCTTCTTGAAGGCCGGTACACCGTTGCTGATCGCCTCGACGCCGGTGAGGGCGGCGCAGCCGGAGGAGAAGGCGCGCAGCAGCAGGAAGATCAGCGCGAAGCCGCCGATGCCGGAGGACTCGGCGTGGATCGTGAAGCCGGCGGTAGGCGCGTGCATGTCATGCCCAGTGGCGATCTTGAAGATGCCCCACGCGATCATGCAGAAGACGCCGAACACGAACGCGTACGTCGGGACCGCGAAGATGTTGCCCGACTCGCGGACCCCGCGCAGGTTCATCAGCATCAGGATCACGATCATGCCGACCGCGCCGAGCACCTTGTGCGTGGCGAAGAACGGCACCGCGGAACCCAGGTTCTCGATTCCGGAGGCGACCGAGACCGCCACGGTGAGCACGTAGTCGACCAGCAGCGCGCTGGCCACGGTGAGCCCCGCCTTGGGCCCCAGGTTGGTGGTGGCGACCTCGTAGTCGCCGCCGCCCGAGGGGTAGGCGTGCACGTTCTGCCGGTAGGAGGCGACCACCGTGAACATCAGCACCACGACGGCGCCCGCGATCCACGGGCTGAAGTGGTAGGCCGACACTCCCGCGATGGACAGGACGAGGAGCACCTCGCCCGGCGCGTACGCCACGGATGACAGCGGGTCGGACGCGAAGACGGGGAGCGCGAGCCGCTTGGGGAGCAGCGTCTCGCCCAGCCTGTCGCTGCGCAGCGCCCGGCCGATGAGGATCCGTTTCGGCAGGTCGGTCAGTTTGGACACCCCGCGATGTTAAGGGATCGGCCATACGTGCGGGTGCCCCAGTCCCCCATGGAGTGTGACGAACTTGTGAGGCCGCCCCTTCGCAACCTTCTGCCCTGCCATGCGCGTGTGTAGCTTTGGCCGCGGTCTGAGACGCTTGGAACGACCTTTACGACTCAGCACACAGTCTCAGTCGGAAAAACGTTGGCAGCCGGAAGGACGGTCGTGCACGTCGTGATTATGGGATGCGGGCGGGTGGGCTCCACTCTCGCGCACTCCCTCGAACAGCAAGGTCATACGGTCGCGGTGATCGATCAGGACCCGAAGGCGTTCCGCCGGCTGGGCTCCGGTTTCGGCGGGCGCCGGGTGACCGGAGTCGGGTTCGACCAGGACACGCTGCGTGAGGCCGGTATCGAGGAGGCGGGCGCGTTCGCGGCCGTCAGCAGCGGCGACAACTCCAACATCATCGCGGCCCGGGTGGCCCGCGAGATGTTCGGCATCGAGAATGTGGCGGCCAGGATCTACGACCCGCGTCGAGCCGAGGTCTACCAGCGCCTCGGCATCCCGACCGTGGCGACCGTGCGGTGGACCGCCGACCAGATGCTGCGCAGGCTGCTCCCGTCCGGCGCCGAGCCGCTGTGGCGCGACCCCAGCGGCGGGGTGCAGCTCGCCGAGGTGCACACCTCGCCCGGCTGGATCGGGCACAAGATCAGCAGGCTCCAGGAGGAGACCGGCGCCAGGGTGGCGTTTCTCACCCGGCTCGGCGAGGCGATCCTGCCCAGCGCCCAGACCGTGCTCCAGGAGGGCGACCTGGTGCATGTGATGCTGCGCACCGACGAGGTCGCGGACGTCGAGGCGGCCTTCGCCAAGGGACCTGAGGAGGCTCACTCATGAGGGTGGCCATCGCCGGGGCCGGCGCGGTCGGCCGGTCGATCGCGGCCGAGCTGCTGGAGAACGGGCACGAGGTGCTGCTCGTCGACAAGAACCCCACCTCCATCTCGGTGGAGCGGGTGCCGCAGGCCGAGTGGCTGCTGGCCGACGCGTGCGAGATCACCTCGCTCGACGAGGCCGCGCTCCAGCGGTGCAACGTGGTGATCGCCGCGACGGGTGACGACAAGGTCAACCTGGTGGTGTCGCTGCTCGCCAAGACCGAGTACGGCGTGCCGCGGGTCGTCGCCCGGGTGAACAACCCGAAGAACGAGTGGCTGTTCAACGAGTCGTGGGGCGTGGACGTCGCCGTGTCGACGCCGCGGCTGATGTCGGCCCTGGTCGAGGAGGCGGTGAGCGTCGGCGACCTGGTCCGGCTGCTGCGCTTCAGCCAGGGTGACGCCAACCTCGTCGAGTTGACGCTGCCCGAGGAGGCCGCGCTGGTGGGCACCAGGGTCGGTGACGTGGACTGGCCGCAGGACACCTCGCTGGTCACCATCATCCGCGGCAACCGGGTGCTCACGCCGTCGAAGGACGACGCGCTGGAGGCCGGTGACGAGCTGCTGTTCGTGGCCGCTCCGCACCGGGAGGAACAGCTGGAGGACCTGCTGTCGCTCCAGGACGGCGCCGGCGGCCAGAGCTGAGGGAGGGGCCGGGCAGGCCGGTCGGCGGAGGCCCGAGGGGGCCTTCGCTACTTGACCGCCTGCTCGGCCTCCTTTGCGGCCTTGGCCCGCTCCTTCTCGGCCTTGCGCTCCTCCTCGGCCGCCTCCATCTCCGCGATCACATCGATCGGGGCCGGCGCCTTCACCAGGAAGATCCAGGTGAGGTAGACCGACAGCAGGAAGGGCGGGATGCCGAGCGCGACCTTGACCCAGCCCAGCTGGGTGGCGTTGCCCCACCAGTAGAGCGGGAAGAGGATCGCCGACTTCGCCAGCAGGATCAGGCCCCAGGCCCAGCTGGCCTGGGTGTACGCGCGCAGCCGGCCGGGGTTGCGGGTGCGCCAGGACAGGTTCTCCTTGAACACCGGGCCGAGGATCAGGCCGAGCAGCGGGAAGCGGACCAGCGCGGAGACCACGTAGGCGACGCCGAGGCCCAGGGTGTAGAGCATGCCGGGCAGGTAGAAGTTCTTGGCGTTGCCCGAGATCATCGCGAACAGCGCGCCGAAGGCGATGCCGAAGACACCGCTGAAGGCGTGCTTGAGGGTGTCCTTGCGGGCCAGCCGGGTCACGCCGAGCACCACGGACAGGGCCAGCGCGGCGAAGGCGGACGTCTTGATGTCGTGGTTGATCGTGTAGATCACCACGAAGATCAGTCCCGGCACGGTGGTCTCCACCATGCCGAGCACGCCGCCGAAGGCGTCGAGCAGGGCCGCCTCGGTGGCGGCCCGCACCTGGGCCTCGTCCTCGGACCCCTGCGGGCCGCCCTTCGTGTCGGGCTCCCTTGCGGGGTCCTTGCCGTGATCCGTGTTGTCGATCGACGCCACCAGCTACTCCTGTCCGACCGGACGCAGTTCGTACTTGGGGTTGAACAGCACCGGACGGCCACGGTTCATGGAGATCCGGCCGGAGGCGATGATCCGGCGGCCGGGTTCGATACCGGTGATGCTGCGGCGGCCGAGCCAGACCACGTCCAGCGCGGCCGACCCGTCGAAGAGCTCCGCCTCCAGTGCGGGCACGCCCGCCCGGGGACGCAGCGTGACCGTACGCAGCGTACCGGTAACCGAGACGATCTGGCGGTCGGAGCAGTCCTTGATCCGGGTGCAGCCGACGGCCCTGGTCTCCTCCTGGAGCTCCTCGGAGTGCAGCTCCTCCTGGGAGGAGGACAGCCTGTCGAGCATGCGGCGGAAGCGACCCGCGGGGCGCTCTGAACGGAGGGAACCACTCATACGATCCAGCGTACCGGCCGGGACTCACGCCTCGAAGCGGTAGCCCATGCCGGGTTCCGTGATGAAGTGCCGGGGCCTGGCCGGGTCGGCCTCCAGTTTCCGCCGCAGCTGGGCCATGTAGACCCGCAGGTAGTTGCTCTCCGTGCCGTAGGCGGGGCCCCAGACCTCCTGGAGGAGCTGCTTCTGCGACACCAGCCGGCCGGGGTTGCGCACCAGCACCTCGAGCAGGTGCCACTCGGTGGGGGTCAGGCGCACGTCGGCGCCGCCGCGGTGGACCTTGCGGGCCGCCAGGTCCACGGTGAAGCTCTCGGTCTCGACCGTCGAGACGTCGTCCTCGGGCCCGCTCGGCGCGGCGCGTCGGACCGCGGCCCGCAGCCGGGCCAGCAGCTCGTCCATGCCGAAGGGCTTCGTCACGTAGTCGTCGGCGCCCGCGTCCAGCGCGTCGACCTTCTCGTCGGAGGCGTGCCGGGCCGACAGCACGATGATCGGCACCCGGGTCCAGCCGCGCAGCCCGCGGATCACCTCGACCCCGTCCATGTCGGGCAGCCCGAGGTCGAGCACGACCACGTCGGGGTGCCTGGCCGCGGCCACCCGCAGCGCCGCGGCGCCGTCGTGCGCCGCGTCGACCTCGTAGGACCGCGCCCGCAGGTTGATCACCAGCGCCCTGACGATCTGCGGTTCGTCATCCACCACAAGCACCCGGTACATCCGCCGCCCTTTCGCATCCCCGTGCTCCCCGTGCTCCTGCCCGCCGCCGCCCGCGGGCCCGTCCTGCGCCGGCCGGCTCATGTGGCCGCCGTCGCGGGAAGGCCGGGCCGGCCCTGCCTGCCGCCCGGCGCGGCCCGCAGGGTGAGCACCATCGTCAGGCCGCCGCCCGGGGTGTCCTCGGCGACCAGGGTGCCGCCCATGGCCTCGGCGAAGCCGCGGGCGACCGCGAGGCCGAGGCCCACACCGGTGCCGCGCGGCGCGTCGCCGTAGCGCTGGAAGGGCTCGAAGATCTGCTCCTTGGCGCTCTCCGGGACGCCGGGTCCGCGGTCGGCCACCCGGACCTCGACCCGGTCGCCGAGGGCGCTGGCGGCCACCAGGACCGTCTCGTGCGGGGGGCTGTACTTGACGGCGTTCTCCACCACGTTGGCGACGCTGCGCTCCAGCAGGCCGGGGTCCACCGCGACCATGGGCAGCGTCTCGGGGATGTCCAGGGTGACGCTCCGCTCGGGGACGCCGCCCAGCGCCATCGGCACCACCTCGTCGAGGTCCAGCTCGCGGATCAGCGGGTTGACGGTGCCGGTCTGGAGCCGGGACATGTCCAGCAGGTTGCCCACCAGGTGGTCCAGCCGGTCGGCGCCGTCCTCGATGCCGGCCAGCAGCTCCGCCTCGTCCTCCGCGGACCAGGCCACGTCGCCCGAGCGCAGCGAGGACACCGACGCCTTGATGCCGGCCAGCGGGGTGCGCAGGTCGTGCGAGACGGCGGCGAGCAGCGCGGTGCGGATCCGGTTGCCCTCGGCCAGCTCCCTGGCCCTGCCGGCCTCGTCGGCGAGCCGCCTGCGGTCCAGGACGACGGCGGCCTGCGCCGCGAACGCCGACAGCACCCGGCGGTCGGAGGCGGGCAGCACCCGGCCGAGCAGCGCGAGCGAGAGCCGGTCGTTGACGGCCACCTCCACGTCGGCGTCCTCCGGGCGTACGCAGGGCCGGGAGCCGACGGCCGCGGCGCACTGCCAGGCCCCGTGGTCGCCCTCCCGCTCCAGCAGCACCACCGACTCCATCCCGAAGGTCTCCCTGACCCGCTCCAGCAGCGCGTCGAGCGAGCTCTCGCCGCGCAGCACGCTGCCTGCCAGGTGCGAGAGGATCTCCGCCTCGACCCGCAGCCTCGCGGCCTGCTGGGTGCGCCGGGCCGCCAGGTCGACCACGGAGGCGACCGCGGCACCGACCAGCACGAAGATCACGATCGCGATGATGTTCTCCGGCGCCGCGATGGTGAAGGAGTGCGTGGGCCGGGTGAAGTAGTAGTTCAGCAGCAGCGAGCCGAGCACGGCGGACGCCAGGGCCGGCAGCAGGCCGCCGACCAGCGCCGCGGCCACCGTGAGGGTGAGGAAGAGCAGCATGTCGGTGGCCTGGCCGGTGCCGGGGTGCCACTGGGCGAGCAGCACCGTGAGCAGGACCGGGCCCGCCACGCCGGTCAGCCAGCCCGCCGCGACCCGGGAGCGGCCCAGCGTGGCGCCTCGGGCGGCGGGCAGGCCGCGGCCCTTGGCGACCTGGTCGTGCGTGACGATGTGCACGTCGATGTCGCCCGACTCGCGGGCGACCGTGGTGCCGACACCGGGCCCGAAGGCGTACTGCCAGGTCTTGCGGCGGCTGCCGCCGAGCACGATCTGCGTGGCGTCGGCGCCGCGGGCGAAGTCCAGCAGCGCGTCGGGCACCTCGTCCCCGACGACGTGGTGGAAGGAGCCGCCCAGGTCCTCGACCAGGGTGCGCTGCACGGCCAGCTCCTTGGCCGACCCCGACACCGGGCCCTCGCTGCGCACGATGTGCACGGCCAGGATCTCGCTGCCCGAGCCCTTGGCGGCCAGCCGGGCGGCGCGCCGGATCAGGGTGCGGCCCTCGGGGCCGCCGGTCAGGCCGACCACGATCCGCTCGCGGGCCTGCCAGGCCGCCGATATGCGGTGGTCGGCGCGGTATTCCCTGAGGTATTCGTCCACCCGGTCCGCGGTCCACAGCAGGGCGAGCTCGCGCAGCGCGGTGAGGTTGCCGGGCCGGAAGTAGTTGGACAGGGCCGCGTCGACCTTGTCGGGGGCGTAGATGTTGCCGTGCGCCATCCGGCGGCGCAGCGCCTGCGGTGACATGTCGACGAGTTCGATCTGGTCGGCGTGCCTGACCACCTCGTCGGGCACGGTCTCGCGCTGCCGCACCCCGGTGATCGACTCGACGACGTCGCCGAGTGACTCCAGGTGCTGGATGTTGACGTTGGACACCACGTCGATGCCCGCCCGCAGCAACTCCTCGACGTCCTGCCAGCGCTTGGCGTTGCGCGATCCCGGCACGTTGGTGTGGGCCAGCTCGTCGACCAGCACCACTTCCGGTGCCCTGCGCAGGACCGCGTCGACGTCCATCTCGGTGAAGGCGGTCCCGCGGTACTCGTGCTCGCGGCGGCCGACCTCCTCCAGGCCGTGCATCATCACCTCGGTGCGCGGCCTGCCGTGGTGCTCGACATAGCCGATGACCAGGTCCGTACCGCGCTCCAGCCGACGGTGGGCCTCGGAGAGCATGGCGTAGGTCTTGCCGACGCCGGGGGCCGCCCCCAGGTAGATCCGCAATGTGCCGCGTGCCATGTCTATGACCATAGAACGACCGAAGCGGACGCATCGGACACGGGAGTCCGTCCGGGGACACCTTGACGCCGTCTTGACGGCGCAGGCCGCCTCGGCGCGGCGCTGACCGGCGGCAGGCGGCGGTTTCCCGCACCTCCGGTCACGCAGCGTGCGGGGTGCCGCGCGCCGCGGCCCGCTCCCCCCGTGGGGAGCGGGCCGCGCGGCGCCCGTGGCGCGGTTCAGGTGTCCGAGACGATCCTGCCGTCGCGCAGTTCCAGCACCCGGTCGGCCAGCGCGAGCAGCTGGTTGTCGTGGGTGGCGACCAAGGCGGTCACGCCCTCGCTGCGGACCACGGCCCGCAGCAGCTCCATCACGGCCAGGCCGGTGTCGGCGTCGAGCTGCCCGGTGGGCTCGTCGGCGATGAGCAGGGCGGGCCGGTTGGCGAGCGCGCGGGCGATGGCGACCCGCTGCTGCTGGCCGCCGGACAGCTCGCCGGGTCGCTGGGCGGCGTGGTCGGCGAGGCCGACCAGCGCGAGCAGCAGCTCGACGCGCTCCTCGCGCTCGCGCGGCGGCGTCTTGCGCAGCCGCATCGGCACCCCGACGTTCTCGGCCGCGGTGAGGATGGGGATCAGCCCGAAGGACTGGAAGACGAATCCGATCCGGTCCCTGCGCAGCGCCAGCAGGTCGTCGTCGCCGAGGCCGGCCAGGTCGGTGCCGTCCAGCGATATCCGGCCGCTGTCGGGGCTGTCCAGGCCGCCCACCAGGTTCAGCACGGTGGTCTTGCCGGAACCCGAGCGGCCCTTGAGCGCGACCAGTTCGCCCCGCGGCACCGAGAAAGACACCCCGCGCAACGCGTGCACGGCGGTCTCGCCGCTGCCGTAGGTGCGCCGCAGATCCTCGACCACCACCATCTCGCCGGTCTTCGGCGACGTCGCCACAGCCGTGGCGGACTGCTCGGTCATCCGCGAGCCCCCTTCCTCTCCACTCATCCGTCATCCCCCTCCCGCCGGGCGGGGTCCTGCCCGTCCTGCCCGGCGCCGGTGCCGGGCGCCGCCCGCTCGGCACCGTTGTCGGGCCACACCCCGATGTGGCCGCTTTCCGCCGTCAGCCGGACGCGGCGGTGAAGCCCGTAGCGCTCGGTGTACTCCCGCGGCAGCTGGAGCCGCCCCACCCGGTCGAGGACCGCGTACTCCTCGGCGACGCCCGCTTCCCGGCCCGCCCCGCCCGCGGACGGGCGCAGCACTTCGGTCGCGGTGCGGCCGTCGCGTATCCGTACCGTACGCCTGACCTGTTCCGAGACCGCGGGGTCGTGGGTAACGATCAGGACCGTGACCCCGAGTTCCGCGTTGGCGCGCCGCAGGGCGGCGAAGACCTCCTCGCCGCTCACGGTGTCGAGTTCGCCGGTCGGCTCGTCGGCGAAGAGCACCCGCGGGGTGTTGGCGCCGGCGACGGCGATGGCGACCCGCTGCTGCTGGCCGCCGGACAGCTCGCCCGGGCGGCGGTTGCGGCAGTCGGCGATGCCCAGCAGGTCCAGCAGCTCCATGGCCCGCCCGGCGCGCTGCCTGCGCGGGATGCGGGCGTAGCCCATCGGCAGCGCCACGTTCTCCATCGCCGTCAGGTACGGCAGCAGGTTGCGCCCTGTCTGCTGCCAGACGAAGCCGACGGTGCTGCGCCGGTAGTCCAGGCGTTCGCGGCGCTTCATGGTGAGCAGGTCGTGGTGGGCGACCCTGGCCCGGCCGGCCGTCGGCAGGTCGAGGCCGGAGAGTATGCCCAGCAGGGTGGACTTGCCGGACCCCGAGGCGCCGACCACGGCCAGCACCTCGCCGGCCTCCACGGTCAGGTCCAGGCCCTGGAGGGCCTGCACCTCGACGCCCTCGGTGCGGTAGACGCGCACCAGGTTGTCGCACACGATCAGGCCCTCGTCCGGCTCGGGCGCGGACTTCGCCAGGGCGCGGGCCTGGAGGGCGGCGAGGTCGGTCATACGGTCTCCCCGTGGTGTGCCTGCGGTCCGGTCGTGCGGTGCGCTCATACGGCGTCCCCCAGGCGCAGGACGCTGCCGAGCCCGCGGCGGCGGCCCGCCCAGGTCTCGACGGCGACGGCCGCCGCGATCAGGGCGGCCAGCCCGAGGCCCAGGCCGGCCGTCAGCGCGTAGTCGGTGTGCAGGGCGGGCGCGCCGGGCCCGCCGGTGAACTCCTGCAGCGTCAGGGCGGGGCCGAGGATGCCGGGCAGCACCAGGCCGAGCGCGACGCCGCCCGTGACGGCGGCCAGCGCCATCGGGAGCAGTTCCAGGATGTTCATCGCCGCGATGCCCCGGGTCGGCAGGCCCAGGGTGCGCAGCCGGGAGGCGGTGCGCCCGCGGTCCCTCGACGACAGCAGCAGTTCGAGCACCAGCGCGGCCAGGGCGAGCAGCACGGCGAGCGCCGTGGCGGCCGCGTAGGCGCGCCGGACCCCGCGCAGCAGGCCGTCGTTCGAGGCCAGCGCGAGTTCGGCGGCCTTGATCCGCACCTCGCCCGCGGGCCCCGTCACCCGCCGTCCCGACGCCCGCAGCGAGGCGGCGTCCAGGTGCGGACCGTAGACCAGGACGGCGGAGTCGTAGAACTCGTTGACGCCGAGCATCGTGAGTTGGGCCGAGTCCACCAGCAGCAGCGGGCTGTCGGCGGCGACCGCGGTGGCACTGCCCGTGCTCTCGCCGCGCCCCGCGTCGCGCTGCTGGACGCTGAGCAGCGGCCCGATCGCCGGGTCGCGCCGGGTGGCGTCGGGCAGGGTGCCGACGACCTTCACGGCGACGGTGCCGTTGTGGAGGGTCGTGGCGTAGGTGTCGCCGACCCGGCCGCCGGCGAAGTCACCGGTGGCCAGCGCGGTCAGCACGTAGCGGCCGCGCACCGGTGCGGGCGCCGGGCGGCCCGCGAGGCCGGCCGCGGTGAGGGCGCGCGCGGCGGCTGAGCCGGGGGCCTCGGCGCCGACCACGCGGGCGTCGACGCCGACCAGCCGGGTCGCGCCGTAGCGGGCGCCGTCGCTGTCGCTGGTGAGCTGGTTGACCAGGCTGCGCACGACGGTGGTCCGCCGGACACCCGTGGTGTCCGCCAGCGTCGGATCGACGGTGCCCTCCCTGCCCGCTCCGATCACCACGGCGTCCGCGCCTGAACTCCACACGGCCGCGGTCCTGCTGCCGTCGGCGACGGTACGGGCCACCAGGCCGCCGAAGACGGCGGTGGACAGCGTGGTGACCAGGACCAGCAGGGCCAGGGCGTGGCCGGGCGCCTCCCGGGCGGCGCGGGAGAGCGCGACGAGGGGCACGGTGCCGCGGCGGGCGCCCGCGGCACGGGACAGCAGCCGCAGCGGCAGCGGGTAGAGGCGGATCAGCAGCACCACGGTGGCGGTGCCGAGCAGCGCGGGCACCACCGCCAGCTGCACATCGAGGCCGCCGGCGCCGGCGCCGTGCGCCCGCAGCATCAGCACTCCGGCGGCCGCGAGCAGCAGCACGGCCGCCTCGACGCCGAGCCTGCGGACGGCCGGCCCGCGGCCCGTGCGGCCGCCGCGGTCCCCGGCCGCGGCCAGGGTGAGCGCCGGCAGGGTGAGCCAGGCGGCGACGGCGACGGCGACCGCGGGTGCCAGGGAGCCCGCTGCGCCGCCCGGTGGCCCGGCCCACCGGGCGGCGCCGAGGCCGAGCGCCGCGCCGACTGCCGCGGCGGGCGAGGTCTGCAGCAGGCGTACGAGCGCCAGGTCGGCGGCCGAGGCGCCGCGGGCGCGTTGCAGGGCCTGCGCGGCGGCCCTGCGGTGGACCGCGAGGCGGGCGGTGACCACGACGGTGGCCAGGCCCACCGCGATCAGTCCCGCGAGCGCGAAGGACTCCAGGGTGCGGGCCTGCCCGCGGGCCCTGGCGAAGGGCGCGATCAGGTCGGGGATCTCGTCGGTGGTGACCAGCACCGTGGTGGTGTGCCGGCCGATCAGGCACTCGACCGCCATGTAGTCGGCCTGCTGGGGGCAGTAGTCGTCGCCGACGGCCGCGGCGTAGCTGTCGGCGGCGTCCTGCAGCCGCCGCAGCCCGTCGCCGGTGGCGAAGCGGGTGGCCTGGGCCGCGGTCATCCGGATCGAGCTGCGCCACTGCACCACAAGGTCGCGGCCGGGGCCGCGGGTCATCTGCTGGAGCGCGTCGATCGAGGCGGCGTTCATCACGGCCTGTGCCCGCCAGAGGCCGTCGGTCCTGGCCGGGCGCTCCAGCAGGCCCTCCTCGTGCCACAGCGGCGCGGCGGTGCCCGCGGGCGGGGTGAAGAAGCCGCTCACCACGGCGTCGGTGTCGATGCCGCCGACCGCTGGGGACAGATGGAGGCGCTGCCCGACGGCCAGGTGGAGGGCGTCGCGGGCGAAGGTGGAGAAGGCGACCGGGATCGGGGAGGTCCGGTTCGGCGGGCCGGGCGGCGCTCCCTGCGCGTACGTCGATGCCGCGGGCGCGTCGTCGGCGTAGAGCAGCCCGATCTCCAGCCGGCCCGCCGCGGTGCGGCTGGAGAGCACCGGGACCTCGACCCGGGTGGAGTCGTGCACGAGGAAGGAGGACAGCGGCGGCTTCGCCGTGGCGAGCAGGCCCGCGGTGGCCTTGGCGAGGTCGCGGCCGACGGTCGCGGTGGACGGGTCGGGCGGCGGTACGGTCTCGTCGCGGTGCAGGCTGACGCTGTGCCGGATCTCGGCGTCGGCCAGCCGGGCGGTGGCGAGGCGGGCGCGCAGCGCGTCGCCCGCCCAGCGGTCGAGCAGCGGCGGGCCCGCGGCGGTGATCAGCGCGAGCAGCGCGACCACGACCGTCAGGCAGGCCAGCAGCGGCAGTTCGCCGCGGGCCTCGCGGCGCAGCCCGGGGTCGCGCAGCCCGGTGCCAGGACGGAAGCGACCGCGCCCGGGGCGCCGCTCACCGGCGTCGTGGTGTGTCATCCTTCGTCCCCCGCCCTGAGCACGCGTACGAGATCCACCCGGGCGAAGGTCCTCGCCAGTGCGGTGACCGCGGCGACGATCAGCAGCGCGGTCCCGACGGCGACCGCGGCCACCTCCAGCCACGGGACGGTCACCGCCAGGCCGGGGATGATCGGCGCTCCGGTGCCGTCCACGCTGACCAGCGGGGTGACCACGACCGCCAGCGCCGTGCCCAGCGCGGTGCCGACCAGGACCGCGAGCAGGGCGAGACCCAGCTGCTCCGTCCACAGCAGCGCGGCGAGTTGGCGTTTTCGCACCCCGAGGGCGCGCAGCAGGGCGAACTCGCCGCGCCGCAGCCGGGCCGACATCGCGGTGTGCAGGGTGAAGCCGATCACCGCGAACGCCGGGGCCAGCACCAGGGCGAGCACGAGCGCCGCGTGGGTGCCGCGCTGGAGCGGGTCGCCGGCGATCCGGCGGGCGGCCTGCGGCACGGTCGTGCCGACGCCCGCCGCCGGGTCGCGGCGCAGGGCGGCCGCGGCGGCGGTGGCGTCGCCGTGCCGGGTGGACAGCAGCCAGAAGTCGTCGGGCGGCGGGTCGTTGCCGGTCGCGACCATCGCCGCGGCCAGCGCCCGGGAGTCGACGAGCAGCCGGCCGTGCGCGTGGTCGAAGCCTGGCACCGCGGTGATCGCGCCGATCACCTTGACCTTGATGCCGACTCCGGGGCCGCCGTCGAGCGCGACCACCGCTCCGGTGGCGAACTCGCCGGTGGCCTGGAGGGTGGCGTCGGCCAGCGCGGGCACCGGCGGCTGGTGGAGGGCGGGCACCGGGCCCAGCGCCATGTCCCAGCGGGGCGGCCACGCCAGGAGGTCGGGGCCGCGCAGCGTGCCGGAGAACAGCTGCCCCGGCACCCGCTCGTTGGTGCACAGGTGCGGTCCCTGGGCGGACTCCATGTCCATCTGGTGGCCGTTGCAGCCGGCCCGCGAGTAGGCGGGGTTGCTCAGGTCCCGCCACAGGGCGCCCTGCGGCGCGGCGTCAGAGCCGATCCGCAACCGGTAGTCGCGGCGGACGTGCGGGAAGCGGATGCTCATGGACAGGCCGATGACCCGCAGCGGGTAGTGCCAGCCGGCGCCCGGGTGCCCGGTGAAGGTGAGCGGCACCTCGACGGTGTACGGGGTGCCGTCGGTGACCGGCAGCGACACGGTGCGCACGGCGGGCAGGCCGTCCGCGTCCTCGAAGGTCACGCCCAGGATCACCGGGACGTAGGGCCCCTTGCCGCTCGCGGACAGCCGGATGGTCAGCGGCAGCCGGGTGGGCCGCCCGGGGACGGTCCAGCCGTGGTCGGGTACGGCGGCGCCGAGCCCTGCCAGCAGCCCGGCGGCCGGCTCGCCGGTCAGGTCGGAGCGGATCGCCGGTACGGGGCCGCTGTCCGCCGAGCCCTGGGTGGCAGCGACCGCTGAGGTGTTCACGCCCTCGGCGGAGAGCCCCGACTGCCCGCGGTTCAGCGGCAGGTCGGTGACCGGGGTGACCGCGGCGGTGCCGGGCAGCGCCGCGTAGACGTCGTGCCGCTGCGAGGTCGGCGGGACCTTGCCGACGCTCTGGAGGGGCGCGGCGATCCGCAGGTCGCCGCCGACGTCGAAGGCGGCCTGGTCGGCCGCGCTGCGGTCGAGGATGGCCAGCGCGGTCACCCCCAGCGCGCCGACCGCCAGCGCCAGGGTCATCAGCAGGGCGGGGCCGGTGTGCCGGGCGGCCCTGCGGCCGATCTGCCAGCCGCCGAGCGGCAGGACGAAGCCGGCGGCGCGCCGGGCGGCGCGGTCGATCAGCGGCGCGGCCAGGGGCAGCAGCCGCAGCGACAGCAGTGTCGCGGCGGCGGTCATCAGGACCGGGGTGAGGATCAGCACCGGGTCGACGGAGGTGCCGCTGACTCCCCCGCTGGCCACCGGGGTCTTGTAGTGCCGCAGTTCGAGCCAGCCGGCCACCGCGACGGCGGCGAGCGCCACGTCGGTGCCGGCCCGCTGGAAGGCCGCGGCCTTGGCGCCGCGCAGCCGCAGCCGCATGCCGGGCCGCCGGTCGGCGGCCTGGCGGGCGGTGGGCACCAGCAGCGCGATGCCGTGTACCGCGAGCGCCGCCAGTGCCGCGGTCCAGCCGACGGCGGTGGCACCCGATGACGGTATGTCGCCGTCGAGCAGGCCGGTGCGGTGCAGCCCGGCGAGCAGCGGTCCCGCGAGGAAGGGCGCGGCCACCGCCGCGGGCACGGCGACCAGTGCCCACTGTGCGGCGCAGGCGCCGAGCAGCCGTGCGGTGCCCGCGCCCCGGGCGCCCATCAGGGCGACCTCGGTCGCCCTGGCCTGGGCGAGCTGGCGGGCGGTCAGCACCAGCGCGGCGGTGGCCAGGGCGGCCAGCAGGGCCGCGGGGATGTACATCCCGGCCCGCGCGACGGCCATCGGCGCGGACAGCGCGTCGAGGACGTCGGGCAGTCCCGAGGTGGCGAACACCCGGCTCATGGCGGGCGGCCGGTTCTCGAAGACGGAGATGGCGGTGTCGCTGCTGGAGAAGCGGCCGACCCGGTCGCGCAGGCCGCCGATCCGGTCGAGGTGCAGTCCTGAGGTGTCGAGGGCGCCGAACCAGGCGGCGACCGCGTCGGCCCTGACGCCGGGCAGTGCGGTGAAGGCGTCGGGGGCGATCATCGCGAGGCTGTCGGCGGTGCCGAACGAGCTGGACAGCCCGGCCAGTACGCCGGGGTCGTCGGCCGCCGGGGCGTAGGCGCCGGACAGCTGCATCGTCACGCGCGCCAGGCCGACCTGGAGCCGGAAGGTGTCGCCGACGTCAAGACCGAGGCGGGCGGCGGCGACCTGGGTGAGCGCGACCTGTACGGGCCCGCCGCCTTTCGCCTTCGGCCAGCCGCCGACCGTCAGCCGGGCGTGCCCCGCCGGGTCGGGCAGCGCGACGATCACGGCCGAGGTGCCGGTGACGGTGCCGTCGTCGTCGATGACGGAGTATTCGGAGGACAGCGAGGCGGGGGCGCGCAGCGCGGTGTAGGTGCGGTGCGGCACATCGCCGAAGACCCGGTCGAGCGCGGCGCGTACGGCCTTGTCGCCGCCCGCCATGTCCTGCGCCCGGTAGCGGCCCATCACGTCGACCGCGGTGCCGGGGTCCCCGCGCAGCCGCTGCTGGATGGCGTTCTCGACGGAGTGGTCGGCCAGGGCGGCGAGCGCGGAGAGCACCGTGGCGGACAGCAGGATCGCGAGCGCGGCGGCGACCAGGACGACCAGGTGGTGGATGCCGCTGCGGACGGCCGCCGGAGCGGCTGGAGCGCCGTCGCCCTGTCGCCGCCGCGGTCGTACGTCCGTCGCCATGTACCGCGCCACCCCCGTGGAACCTCCGGAGGCCGTGCGACCGCCGGGCGCCGACGCTAGTGGCGCCGTCAGAGCTGTGCAAGAGTTTCGGCGAACCGGTAGGACAATTTCCGCTTACCGCAAGTTTCTTGCCGTAATCTTGCGTATCGCCGTCATGGCCGTCATGGCCCGGAGCCGGACACAGCACGGCCCGGACCTGTCCGCGGAGAGGTCCGGGCCGGTGTGGGACGGCTGCCGGGTCAGTGCAGCTCGGTGATCTCCGGGCCGCGGCGCATCGGGTCGATGCCGTCACCGAACTTCGAAGGCTCCTGCTGCTCGGTCGTGGCGCCGTCCGGCACCATCTGCGCGTCGTTGGGCAGCTTGAGCACGATCGGGTCGCGCGGCGCCATCGGCGAGTCGCCGCGCAGCACCACGGTGTCGCGGAAGACCGACTCCAGCACACCCGCCGCGGCGGGCTGCACCGCGCCCTGCCCCGAGATCACCCCGCGCAGGAACCAGCGCGGGCCGTCGCAGCCGACGAAGCGCACCAGCTGCACCCCGTTGGTGCCGTCCGGCAGCTGAACCGGCACCTGGGCGCGCAACTCCCAGCCCAGCGGGCCCTCGACCTCGTCGACGACACCGCCCTGCTGGGTGATACCGGAGGCGATCTCCTCGCGCACCTCGCCCCAGATCCCCTCGGACTTCGGTGCGGCGAACGCCTGGAGCTGGACGGCACTGTCCCGCAGCACCACGGTGGCGGCGACGATCGACTCGCCCGCGACCTCCACGCGCAGCTCCATGCCCTCGACCCCGGGCACGAACAGTCCGCCGAGATCCACCCGGCCGTCGCCGGGCTCCCTGACCTCGCTCAGGTCCCACGGGCCGTCGGGCCGCGGGGCGGGCGGAAGGTTGTACCGGTTGGAGTCACCGGAGTCGTCCGACTCCTCGGCGTCTTCGGCCAGCTCTTCTTCGGCCTCGACGGCCTCATCGAGCTCGTCGAGGGCGTCTTCGCGCTCCTTGCGACGACGGAACACGGTCACTGTCCTTCCCGGTCTGCTACGACCGATGCGTATCCGTATCTGGACGTGTCAGCCGACGGCGTCTCCACCGCGGCATGACCCCCCGTGGAGCCGAAGCCCCCCGCGGCCCTGGCAGAGCCGGGCAGCTCCGCCACTTCGTGGAAGCGGACCCGTTCGACCTGCTGGACGACCAGTTGGGCGATCCGGTCGCCCTTGCCGAACCGCACGGTCTCGCGCGGGTCCAGATTGACCACGATCACCTTGATCTCTCCACGGTACCCGGCATCCACCGTTCCCGGGGCATTCACCAGAGCCACACCGCAGCGTGCGGCAAGTCCGGAGCGCGGGTGGACGAAGGCCGCGTAGCCGTCGGGCAGCGCGATGGAGATCCCGGTGGGCAGCACGGCCCGCTCGCCGGGGGCCAACTCGGCGGCCTCGGTGGTGATCAGGTCCGCGCCGGCGTCCCCGGGATGCCCGTAGGAGGGTACCGGCACGGAGTCGTCGAGACGGCGCAGCAGCACGTCCACCGGGGGCCGGGTCACGGGTTCACCTCGAAGGCGCGGGCGACCTTGACCTGGTCGGGGTCGGCCATCGCGGCCTCGATCTCGGCGGGCCTGCCGTTGGCCGTGAAGTGGTCGAGTTTGACCTCGACGAAGAGGGCGTCGGCGCGGACCGCCACGGGTCCCCCGGGTCCGCCGATCCGGCCCTCGGCACTGCTGTAGATCTTCCGGCCGGCCACCGCGGTGCAGCGGGCCGACAGGTGCAGGGTGGCGCCGACCGGTACCGGGCGGACGAAGTCCGACTCCAGCCTGCCGGTGACCGCGATGACCCGCAGCAGCCAGCTGAGCGAGCCGAGCGTCTCGTCGAGCGCGGACACCAGCACTCCGCCGTGCGCGAGCCCAGGCGCGCCCTGGTGGGCGGCCTGCACGGTGAACTCGGCGGTGACGCTGACACCCTCGCCCGCCCTGGTCGCCAGGTGCAGCCCGTGCGGCTGGGTCCCGCCGCAGCCGAAGCACTGGTCGTAGTGCGCGCCCAGCAGTTCGCCCGGCGCCGGGGCGTCGGGATGCCGTACCGGGGCTGCGGCGTCGGGCGGCGGCGTCAGGCCCTGCCGTCCTTCGCCCGGGGATGTCGTGGCTGCACTCACGCCCGAGACCCTACCCCCCTGCGCCACCCCTTCCCGCAGTGCCCGCGGCTCTCCCCGCGGCACATGGCAGTCTGGTGGCATGCAGCCTTACGACGAACGCCTCACCGTCCCGCGTTCCTGGTGGTTCCTCGCCATCGCCGTGGGTGTGGCGATGGCCCTGATCCTGCTCCCCTTCGGCCCGCTGCCGCTGCTGGCCGGCCTGGTCGGCGGGGCGGCGCTGGCGCTGATGGCGGTCAGCTCCTACGGGTCGGCCAGGATCAGGGTGGTGGCCGGTTCGCTCGTCGCGGGCAAGGCCAGGATCCCGGTGACGGCGCTCGGCGAGGCGACGGTGCTCGACCGCGAGGAGACGATCGCCTGGCGGTCGAGCAAGGCAGACCCGCGGGCCTTCATGCTGCTGCGCTCCTACGTGCCCACCGCGCTCAAGGTCGACGTGTCCGACCCCGCGGACCCGACGCCCTACGTCTACCTGTCGACCCGCTCCCCGCAGCGGCTCGCGGCCGCGCTCGAAGCGGTCAGGGAAGTGGACGGCGCCGCCCGTCCATGAAGGAGGCAGCCTGTCGGCCCGCGACGCGGCGACCTGCCGTGGTCGTCGTGGTGCGCCTGACGGCGGCCGGGCGGGCAGCGGCCCTCAGGGTCTTTCCTCGTCCTCGGGGTCGCCCTCGACGGCGCTGTCGCCGATGGCGTGGCCCGGGTAGGGACCGGGGCCTGCCTCCGCCACGGGGAGTTCGGGCCAGGGGAACTGCGCGGCGCGCAGGTCGCGGCGGACCCGCTCGGCGAGCTTGCGGGTGTCACGCCGGTTCATCACCGCGCCGACGGCCGCCCCGATCATGAAAGGGGTCAGGACCGGGGCGTTGCGCAGGGTGCGCCGCAGCAGCCGCTGCCGCATCTCCCGCTTCATGCTGCTGCCCAGCGCCACGTTCACGGTGGACAGCTTCAGCACATCGATGCCGCGCTGCTCGGTCCAGGACCACAGATAGGCGGTCGCCCGCTCGCGGGCGCCGCCGGGGACGCGCAGTCCGTAGACCTCGTGCAGCTCGGCGATGAGTTTGTACTCGATGGCCGCGACGCCCAGCGTCTCGGTCACGAGCTCGGCCGGCATGGCCGGCGGGGTGGGCAGCATCGCGGCCGCGCCGATCCCGGCACCGACCGTCATCGTGCCCTTGACCGCGGTGGCGATCAGCCGGTCCGCGAGCTCCTCGGGGCCGAGCCCGGGGAACTGCCTGCGCAGGGCGGCCAGGTCCCGCACCGGAATGCGGGGTGCCACCTCGATGAGCCGCTCGGCGACGCTGCCGATGCCGGCTCTTGCGGCGCTGCCGCCCCTGCGGGCTCCGCCGCTCACACCGCTCACTCCGTGCCTGACGCCCCGGCCGAGGCCGCGGGCGGTCATGGCCGCGAGCGAGGCCGCACGGCCCCGCTCAGCGCCCTCACGGCCTTCCGGCGTGCCGGTCACACCGATCAGGCCGCGCAGTCGCGGCAGATCGGGTTGCCGTTCTTCTCCGTGGCGAGCTGGCTCCTGTGGTGGACCAGGAAGCAGCTCATGCAGGTGAACTCGTCCGCCTGGCGGGGCAGCACGCGGACCGACAGCTCCTCGTTGGAGAGGTCGGCACCGGGCAGCTCCAGGGACTCGGCCTGGTCGAACTCGTCGACGTCCACCGCGGAGGTGGACTTCTCGTTCCGCCGGGCCTTCAGTTCTTCGATGCTGTCCTCGTTGACATCATCGTCGGTCTTGCGTGGTGTGTCGTAATCCGTAGCCATTTGTCGCTCTCCCCCTGTGGGTTTCTGCGGTGTCTCCAGCGCACGTAACGCGCGGGAGGCCGGACTTGTGCCCGACCTGAGGCCGAGATTTTGCCTCACATCAAGGCCTGTTACTCAATCGACACCCAGCCACACCCCCGAAGGGGTGATCGCACAGGTGGCCGATCATGGTCTGCGAGGGCCGGGAACGTATCCACCGCAGCCGCCAGTACGTGTACTTCCCGTGATCATGACCTGCGGAAACATGGATTTTCCGGTCTTTTCCCCAATGTCTTGATCACTGAGTGTAGGCGATGGGGAAATCGTGTGTGCGATCGATCACAACCCATCCGGACGCGGTACAGATCCCAAAATTACTCGCAAAGCGAACACGGCACCGGGCGGGCCGCGGCGGCGGATGATCATCCGCGTGACGCGGTTCACACCGCACGGCGGCCCCCGCCGCGGTCGCTCAGACCGGGATCGCGACCCGCATGACCAGGCCACCGCCCTCGCGCGGCTCCGCAGTGATCACACCGCCGTGTGCCCTCGCGACCGAGCGGGCGATGGACAGGCCGAGGCCGACGCCCTTGTCGCTGCCGGTGCGCTCGGTGCGCAGCCGCCGGAAAGGCTCGAAAAGGTTGTCGATCTCATATGCCGGGACGACCGGACCTGTGTTGGCGACCACGATCAGCGCATGGCCGTTGCGCACCTCGGTGCCGACCTCGACCCAGCCGCCCTCCGGCACGTTGTAGCGCACCGCGTTCTGCACCAGGTTCAGCGCGATGCGCTCCAGCAGCACCCCGTTGCCCTGCACCACCGCGGACTCCAGGGCGGCGCGCAGCTCCACGCCCTTGGCCTTGCCCTCGCCGCGGGTCTGCTCCAGCGCCTGGGAGGCCGCCTCGGCCAGGTCCACCGGCTTGCGGTCGACGATCTCGTTGTCGCTGCGGGCCAGCAGCAGCAAGCCCTCCACCAGCTGCTCGCTGCGCTCGTTGGTGGCCAGCAGCGTCTTGCCGAGCTGTTGCAGGTCGGCCGAGGCCTCGGGGTCGGAGAGCTGGACCTCGAGCAGGGTGCGGTTGATGGCCAGCGGGGTACGCAGCTCGTGCGAGGCGTTCGCCACGAAGCGCCGCTGCGCGTCGAAGGAGCGCTCCAGGCGGTCCAGCATCTCGTCGAAGGTGTCGGCGAGCTCCTTGAGCTCGTCGTCGGGGCCGTCCAGCTCGATCCGGCGCTTGAGGTCGGTGCCGACGACGCTGCGGGCGGTCCTGGTGATCCGCCCGAGCGGGGCCAGCACCCGGCCGGCCATCACGTAGCCGAAGGCGAAGGCGACGACCGCGAGCCCGATGAGCGCCAGCAGGGAGCGTTTGAGCAGGGTGTTCAGCGCGACATCGCGCTGGTGCTGCATGCAGACGTTCAACGCCTGGTTGAACTGGTCGGGCGTGATGTTGCCCGCCGGCAGTGCGGAGCAGTTCGTCGACCGGATCGTGGCATCGACGAAGGTGAACGGGATCTCGCTGCCCTGCCTTATGGCCTGCGCGGCGAGCAGGTAGATGATCCACAGCAGCAGCACGCCGGCGATCAGGAACATGCCGCCGTAGAGCACGGTCAGCCGTATCCGGATGGTCGGCCGCAGCCACGGCGGCTGGTGCTCGGCGCTCTGCGGGTCCCACGGCGGACGCGGCGGGGCCTGCGGGGCGGGGGGCGGCGGGGAAGCGGAGGAGGCGGTGGCCACGCGATCAGATCCGGTAGCCCGAGCCGGGCACGGTGACGATCACCGGCGGCTCGCCGAGCTTGCGGCGCAGCGTCATCACGGTGACCCGCACCACGTTGGTGAACGGGTCGGTGTTCTCGTCCCAGGCCTTCTCCAGCAGCTGCTCGGCCGAGACCACGGAGCCCTCGCTGCGCATCAGCACCTCGAGCACCGCGAACTCCTTGGGCGCCAGGTGCACCTCGGCGCCGTCCCTGGTCACCTCCCTCCGGTTCGGGTCGAGCCTGATGCCGGAGCGCTCGAGCACCGGCGGCAGGGCCGCGGTCGTACGGCGGCCGAGCGCGCGGACCCTGGCGGTCAGCTCGGTGAAGGCGAAGGGCTTGGGCAGGTAGTCGTCGGCGCCCAGCTCCAGGCCCTCAACCCGGTCGCTGACGTCGCCGGCGGCGGTGAGCATCAACACCCGGGTGGGCAGCCCCAGCTCGACGATCTGCCGGCACACGTCGTCACCGTGCACGACCGGAAGGTCACGGTCGAGTACGACCACGTCGTAGTCGTTGACGCCGACCCGCTCCAAGGCGGCGCCGCCGTCGTAGACCACATCGACGGCCATGGCCTCGCGACGGAGGCCGGTGGCAACTGCGTCAGCGAGCAGTTGCTCGTCCTCGACGACCAGTACGCGCAAGGCGCTTTCCTTCCATGAGCTGTGGGAATGCTCCTCCATCCTGCACCTGGCACCGGTAAATCGGCGGTAAGTGCGCGGGCCGCGGAATTTCCCCGAGGCCGATGAGGTTTCCGCTGCCGGCACGGCGGGGAGGACGACTGCACACCCACCCACCACGCCTGTCGCGCGTTGTCGCGCGCGGCATCTGGCTTGACACATTCCCCGTGTCAACGGAGACGACGAGGGGGCGCCACATGGACGCGTTCACCACCGGAATCCTGCAGCGCATACACACCACGGAGTCCGACCTGCGGAAAGCGCGGGAGACGGGCGACGAATTCCTCGCCGAGGTCGAGCAGGGCGAGCTGGACGACCTGCGCAGGCTCGCAGCGGAGCACGGCGTGGACGTACGGCCCAAGGTCGCCTGACCCCGAAGCCGCACGCCCCGGCCCCTGAGGGGCGCCGGGGCGTTCGCATGTCCTGGCCCGCCCCAGCGGCCCCTTCAGGGCGCCGGGAGCAGGCCGCGCACGGACGTCAGTCGTGCCAGGCGCCCAGGTCCTCCAGGCGCTGCTGGAGCGGCTCGAAGAGGCCGGTGGGGGCCGCGACGACCAGGTCGCCGGAGGCGCGCTCGCCGGGCCTGCCGCCGGTGAGCAGGCCGGCCTCGCGGGCGAAGAGATCGCCCGCGGCGAGGTCCCAGGGGTTCAGGCCGCGCTCGTAGTACGCGTCCAGCCGCCCGCAGCCGACGTCGACGAGGTCGATGGCGGCCGACCCGCCGCGCCGGATGTCGCGCACCTGCGGCAGCAGGGCGCGCACCACCTCCGCCTGGGCGGCGCGCCGCTCGGTGAGGTAGCCGAAGCCGGTGCCGACCAGGGCGTGCGAGAGCTCGGGTGCCGGCCTGCGGCGGGTGGGAGCGCCGTTGACGAGCGCGCCGCCGCCCAGGACGGCCTGGTAGGTCTCGCCGCGCATCGGGGCCTCCACGACGCCCACGACCACCTCGCCGTCCTTCTCCGCGGCGATGCTGACCGCCCAGGAGGGCAGGCCGTAGAGGTAGTTCACGGTGCCGTCCAGCGGGTCGATGACCCACCGCACCCCGCTGGTGCCCTCGCGGCTCGCGCCCTCCTCGCCGAGGAAGCCGTCATCGGGGCGGACCCTGGCGATTCCGGTGGTGATCAGCTTCTCGGCGGCGATGTCCATCTCGGTGACCACGTCGATGGGGCTGCTCTTGGTGGCGGCGACGCCGAGGTCGGCCGGGCGTCCGTCCCGCAGCAGGGCGCCGGCGCTGCGGGCCGCGTCCAGGGCGACCTCCAGCAGTTCGGCGAGTTCCGCCTTGCGGTCGGACGGTGACGCATGGGTGCTCACGTGACTCCTCAGTCCATTCCTGCGGCGGCGGGCAGCGGGGTCCTGGCAGGACAGCACCCCACGGGGCAGACATCGTGGCTCGGGCCGAGCGCGCCGAGCGCGCACCGCCGGGGGGCCGCGCCGCTCTCGGTGGCGGCCCGCTCGATCACCAGCTCGCGCACCGCCGCGGCGAACCGCGGGTCGGCCCCGACGGTGGCGGCCCTGCTGACCGGCAGGTCCAGCTCCGCGGCCTTGGCCGCCGCCTCGGTGTCCAGGTCGTACTTCACCTCCATGTGGTCGGAGACGAAGCCGATCGGCACCATGACGACCGCGGGCGCGCCCTCGTCCTTCACCGCTTCCAGGTGGTCGCAGATGTCGGGTTCGAGCCAGGGGATCTGCGGGCTGCCGCTGCGGGACTGGTAGACCAGCTGCCAGTCGCGCTCGACGCCGTCCGCGGCCCGCACCGCGTCGGCGACCAGCCGGGCCGTCTCCAGGTGCTGGGCGACGTAGGCGCCGCCGTCGCCGTGGCCGGGCACCGGGCCTGAGGTGTCGGCGGCGGCCGTCGGGATCGAGTGGGTGGTGAAGGCCAGCCGGGCACCGGTGCGGACCGCGGGCGGCAGGGCGGCCAGCGCGGCGAGCGTCGCCTCGGCCATCGGCTCGATGAAGCCGGGGTGGTTGAAGTAGTGCCGCAGCTTGTCGACCCGCGGCACCGCGCGGCCCTCGGCGGCGAGCTCGGCGAGGGAGGCGGCCAGGTTCTCGCGGTACTGCCGGCAGCCGGAGTAGGAGGCGTAGGCGCTGGTGGCCAGCACCAGGACGCGGCGGTGGCCCGCGTCGGACATCTCCCGCAGGGTGTCGGTCAGATACGGCGCCCAGTTGCGGTTGCCCCAGAAGACCGGCAGGTCGAGGCCGCCGTGTGCGAAGTCCTTGCGCAGCGCGTCGAGCAGGTCGCGGTTCTGCGCGTTGATCGGGCTGACACCGCCGAAGAGGAAGTAGTGCCGGCCGACCTCCTTGAGGCGTTCGCGGGGGATGCCCCGGCCGCGGGTGACGTTCTCCAGGAACGGCACCACGTCGTCGGGTCCTTCGGGGCCGCCGAAGGACAGCAGCAGCAGCGCGTCGTAGGGGGCCGGGTCGGTGCCCGTCGCTGCGGTCCCCGGCACGCGGGCGTCGGTCTTGGGTGACTGCTCTGGCATACGTCCGATCCTGCCACCCGGCGCCCCCCTTCCCCTACCGGCCCCGGCCGTGACGTGCGGGCATATCCGGTTGCCACCGTTCGTAAGCTGTAAGGACCCAGCAGAGTCCTTACCGGGAGCGCCCCTCGTGACCAGCCCGTATCGCGCGATATTCGCGGCGCCCGGCAGCAGGGCCTTCTCCGCCGCGGGTCTGGTCGGGCGGATGCCGCTGTCGATGCTGGGGGTCGGCATCGTGACGATGATCTCCCAGGTCACCGGGCAGTACGGGCTCGCGGGCGCGCTCTCCGCGACCACCGGGCTCTCCGGCGCGGCGGCCGGGCCGCAGGTGTCGCGGCTGGTGGACAGGTACGGCCAGGCCCGGGTGCTGCGCCCTGCCGCCGCGGTCACCGTGCTCTCGGTGCTGACGCTGCTGGCCGCGGTCAAGACCGGGGCTCCGCACTGGCTCTACTTCGTGTGCGCGGTGGGCGTCGGGGCCACGCCGAGCCTGGGCGCGATGGTGCGGGCCCGCTGGGCGGCGATACACCGGGGCACGCCGGAACTTCTGCACGCCGCCTATTCGTTCGAGTCGGTGGTGGACGAGATCGTGTTCATCCTCGGCCCGATCCTTTCGATCGGGCTGTGCACGGTGTGGTTCGCCGAGGCGGGGCCGCTGCTTGCCGCCGTCTTCCTGGGGGCCGGCGTGCTGCTGCTGACCGCGCAGAGAAGCACCGAGCCGCAGCCGCATCCGCGCTCGCAGTTCTCGGGCGGCTCGGCTCTGCGGGCTCCCGGCATGCCGGTGCTCATCGCGGTGTTCGTCGGGGTCGGCGCGGTCTTCGGCTCCGTGGACGTGATCACCCTCGCGTTCGCCGACGAGCGCGGCCACAAGGCGGCCGCGAGCCTGGTGCTGGCGACGTACGCCCTCGGCTCATGCCTGGCCGGACTGGTGTTCGGGCTGGTCAGACCGCGCGGGACCGCACCTGGCAGGTTCCTGCTGGGAGTCGGCCTGATGGCGGTGAGTATGATCCCGCCACTACTGGTCGGAAACCTGGTGTTCCTGGCCGTGGCGCTGTTCTTCTCCGGTCTGACGATCGCACCGACAATGGTGACATCGATGAACCTGGTCGAACGGCTGGTACCGCGGGCACGGCTGACCGAGGGCATGACGTGGACATCCACGGGCCTCGCGGTCGGGGTCGCCCTGGGGGCAGCGCTCGCCGGTCGGATGACCGACGCGCACGGCGCCTCGACGGCCTTCGCGGTGCCCGCCGGCGCGGCGTTCCTCGCCGTGGTGGTGGCGGTACTCGGGTATCGCCGGCTGCGGCCGGCGCCGGAGCGGAAGGAGCGGCGCGGTGGGTACGACGACGGGCATGGCGCGGTCGACACGGTCGACGGACGCGAAGGTGTGGCGTAACTGGGCGGGCAATGTCGCCGCCCGGCCGGCACGCACCGCGACGCCGGCATCGGCCGACGAACTGGCCGAGGTGCTGCGCGCGGCCGCGGCCGACGGGCTGACGGCCAAGGCGGTCGGCTCGGGGCACTCCTTCACCTCCACCGCCGCCACCAGGGGCGTGCTGATCCGCCCCGAGCGGCTGACCGCGATCCGCTCGGTCGACCGTGCCGCGGGCACCGTGACGGCCGAGGCCGGGGTGCAGCTCAGGCAGCTCAACGCGGCACTGGCCGCCGAGGGCCTGTCGCTGACCAACATGGGCGACATCATGGAGCAGACGGTGGCCGGCGCGATCAGCACCGGCACCCACGGCACCGGGCGGGACTCGGGGTCGATCGCCGCGCAGATCACCGCGCTCGAGATGGTCACCGCGGACGGCTCCGTCCTCACCTGCTCGGCCGACGAGCGGCCCGAGGTCTTCGCCGCGGCCCGCGTCGGCCTCGGCGCGCTCGGCGTCATCAGCGCGGTCACCTTCGCGGTGGAACCGGTCTTCCTGCTGGCCGCGCGCGAGGAGCCGATGGCCTTCGACCGGGTGATGTCCGAGTTCGACGCGCTGGCCGCGGAGAACGAGCACTTCGAGTTCTACTGGTTCCCGCACACCGACAGCTGCAACACCAAGCGCAACAACCGCAGTCAGGGCCCCGCGGCGCCGCTTCCCGCGCTGCGCGGCTGGATCGACGACGAACTGCTGTCCAACGGGGTCTTCCAGGCCGCCTGCGCGCTGGGCAGGGCCGCGCCCGCCGCCATCCCCGGCATCGCGCGGATCTCCAGCAGGGCGCTGTCGGCCCGCAGTTACACCGACATCCCCTACAAGGTCTTCACCAGCCCGCGCCGGGTGCGCTTCGTGGAGATGGAGTACGCGGTGCCGCGGGAGGCGGCGGTCGACGCGATCAGGGCGCTCAAGTCGATGGTGGAGCGGTCCTCCCTGCGGATCAGCTTCCCGGTGGAGGTACGGGTCGCGCCCGCCGACGACATCGCGCTGTCGACGGCCTCCGGGCGGGACAGTGCGTACATCGCGGTGCACATGTACCGGGGCAGCCGATACCAGGAGTATTTCACCGCGGTGGAGAAGATCATGACCGAGCGGGGCGGGCGGCCGCACTGGGGCAAGATGCACACCCGGGATGCGGAGTATTTCCGTACTGTCTATCCGCGGTTCACCGAGTTCACCGAGTTGCGCGACCAGTTGGACCCCGGACGGCTGTTCGCCAACGACTACCTCAGAAGAGTGCTTGGTTCGTGACCCTTCGCCCCCATTTGCCCCCGGCGCGCGCCACGAACGAGTGACCCCGGTCACTCAACTCCCGCTCCGCGTACGACATTCGGCGGCGCGGCAGCCGCCCCCCGCTGGCCCAAATGGAGTACCGTGACGAATCCGTGCTCCCGGTTGCCCGTCCGGTCGCCCGGACGAACGGGAGGAAGCCTCGACGGCGCTCGTCCCGGTGTACGCTGATCGGTCACACTGAGTGGCCAATCGACTACCGTCCCATAACGGCGTGTCACCAGGCAGTGCCGACACGCCGGGTAACTCTGCAAGGTTGTGGCACGCTGCACCCGGGCAGGCCACACTCGTCCAACGGGAGCAGCGACGCAACTGACGTCGGCAGGCACCACCCGGGAGGTAATCGTGCCCGAACTGCGGGTCGTGGCCGTCAGCAACGACGGCACACGACTGGTGCTCAAAGCTGCCGACAGCACGGAATACACGCTCCCGATCGACGAGCGGCTGCGTGCCGCCGTCCGCAACGACCGGGCCAGGCTCGGCCAGATCGAGATCGAAGTCGAGAGCCATCTGCGGCCGCGTGACATCCAGGCGCGGATACGCTCGGGTGCCTCCGCCGAGGAAGTCGCCCAGATGGCCGGCATCCCGGTGGAGCGGGTCCGCCGCTTCGAGGGCCCCGTGCTGGCCGAGCGTGCCTTCATGGCCGAGCGGGCAAGGAAGACCCCGGTCAGGCGCCAGGGCGAGAGCACCGGACCCCAGCTGGGCGAGGCGGTGGCCGAACGGCTGCTGCTGCGCGGCGCGGAGAAGGAGACCGTGCTGTGGGACTCCTGGCGGCGCGACGACGGCACCTGGGAGGTGCTGCTCGTCTACCGGGTGGCCGGTGAACCGCACTCGGCGAGCTGGACCTACGACCCGCCGCGCCGGCTGGTGCAGGCCGTGGACGACGAGGCCAGGTCGCTGATCGGCGAGACCACCCAGGCGCAGTCGCAGGCGCAGGAGCCGAGCTTTCCCTTCGTGCCGCGGATCGCCCGGCTGCCCAGGGACCGCCCGCTGGACCGGGCCCTCGACCGGCAGTTGGACCGGCAGGACCGCGAGGTCCGCGATCCGCGGGAGGCCAGGGAGGTGCGCGAGGCGCGCGCCGAGGAGCGGGCCGCCGTCGCCGAGACCGAGGAGCGCGACTCGCTGACCAGCCTGCTGGAGGCGGTGCCGAGCTTCCGCGGCGACATGGTCGTGCCCGCACCGCCGACGGCTCCCCCGGACCCGGTACCCGCGGTGCAGGAGCCCGCGGCCGAGATCGAGCAGGAGACGGCGGCCCCGGCCGCCAGCGCCGGGTCCGCCTACGCCGACGTCCTCATGCCGCGGGCGGTCGCGGGCCACCGCGACCGGCTGGTCGGCACCACCGACCGCCAGGCGGAGGCCGACGGCGTCCGGCCCGGCCGCCGGGCGACGGTCCCGAGCTGGGACGAGATCGTCTTCGGCAGCCGGCGCAAGAAGCAGGAATAGTCCCTCCGGGGGGTGTTTGCCCTTCGCGGTGCGGTGCCCTCGGGGGGCGGTTGGGCGGCCTGCCGCCGGTGGGAGCGATCGGAACGGGCAGCCCCCGCCGGACGCGGGCGACCCGCTGCCCCGGTGGGGGCTGACCGCCCCCCAAAACGCTCATGCGCGGGCACGGGGGTGCCCCCGGGGCGGTGGCGGGGGTCCCCGGGGGTCAGGACGGGGTGGGGCCGGTGGCGATGGGGTGGGTCGGGTCGGCGACCCATTCGCTCCAGGAGCCGGGGTAGAGGGTGGCGGGGATGCCCGCCTCGGCCAGGGCGAGGATCTGGTGGGCGGCGGAGACGCCGGAGCCGCAGTAGACGCCGACCTCGGTGGAGCCCCCGGCGCCCAGGGCCGCGAAACGGGCGGCCAGCTCGGCGGCGGGCAGGAACGTGCCGTCCGGGGCGGCGTTGGCCGTGGTGGGGGCGTTGACGGCGCCGGGGATGTGGCCGGCCACGGGGTCGATGGGCTCGACCTCGCCGCGGTAGCGCTCCGCGGCGCGGGCGTCGAGCAGCAGGCCCCGGCGGGCCAGCGCGGCAGCGCCCTCCGCGTCCACCACCGGCATGCCGCCGGGCCGTGGGACGAAGTCGCCCGCGCCCGGGGGCGGTTCCTCGGTGCTCAGCGGCTGTCCCGCGGCCCGCCAGGCCGCGAGCCCGCCGTCCAGCACCCTGACCCGCCGGTGGCCGGCCCAGCGCAGCAGCCACCAGGCTCGGGCCGGCCCCCACCCGTTCCCGTCGTCGTAGGCGACCACGTCGGTGTCCTCGCCCACCCCGGCGCGCCGCATGGCCGCACCGAACTCCTCGGCGCCGGGCAGCGGGTGCCGCCCGCCCGCTCCGGGCGCGGCGGCCAGCTCCGCGTCCAGGTCGACGTAACGCGCGCCAGGGATGTGGCCCTTGGCGTACTCCCCGTGTCCGGGCGGCCCGCCCATCCGGTAGCGCACGTCCAGCAGGACCGGCCGTACGGGCGCGGCGGCCAGCTCGGCGGCGGTGATGAGAAATTCCATGCACCTATTGTGGAGGCACGGCAGTTGTACCCGGCGCGGCCCCACGCGCACCGCCACCTTCGGTGCGACGATCGGCTGTGCCAACCCCCGCGGAAGCCGGGCAGGCAGCGGGCTGCCCACGAGGAGAACGTTCGCATGACCACCGATGCACCCGATCGGCGCGCGCCCGGCACACCCTGCTGGGCCAGTCTCATGGCACACCGGGCCGACCTGGCCCGGGATTTCTACGGGACGCTGTTCGGCTGGGAGTTCACCCCGGGGCCGCCGCAGCTCGGCTCCTACATGCTCGCGCAGGCGGGCGGCCTGCGGGTCGCCGGAATCGGCGAAGGGGCGCCGGGGGCTCACCGGCCGGTGTCCTGGACCACCATGCTCGCCGCCGACGACGTCGACCATGCCGCCGAGTCGGTGAGGGAGTGCGGCGGCACCGTCGGCATCGGCCCGCTCAACGCCGGCGAGGACGGCCGGCTGGCCATCGCCGTGGACCCTTCGGGTGCGGTCTTCGGCATCTGGCAGGGCGGGACGTTCAGCGGCGCGGATGTCACCGGCGTACCGGGCAGTGTCGCGTGGAGCGAACTCGTCACGCACGAGTCGGCCCTGGTCGGCAAGTTCTACGAGGCCGTCTTCGGCTTCGGGCTGGAAACCGCGGGGGACGGCGACCGGGCCGAACTCCTGGTGGACGGACGCGCGGTGGCCGGTGTCCACGGGGTCGGCCGGCAACTGCCGCGGGATCGCGGCGCGCACTGGATGACGACCTTCGCCGTGGCCGATGTCGAGGACGCGGCCGGCCTCGCCTCCCGGCTCGGCGGCCGGGTGCTCGAACCTCCGCACCCCGGTCCGCGGGGCCTCACCGCCACGGTGGCCGATCCTGAGGGCGCCGCCTTCTCCCTCCTGGCCATCCAGTCGTGACCGCTTCCCGGTGCCGGGGCGTCCCGGCCGCCCGTTGAGGCGGTCCGCCGCCGCATCCCCGCCCGCTCCGAACGTCCGGCGCACCGGAGTGCGAACCCCCGCCGCGGGGCCGGGGCTCGCCCGCTAGGCGACGTCGGCCGAGGAGGCCGCGGACAGCAGGTGGGGTGCGCCCGCGAGGACCAGGCCTGCTGCTCCGCGGACCTCGGCGCCGTCGCCGAGGCCGCCCGTGACGATCTCGACCCCTCGTGCGGCGGACGGCAGGGTGTGCCTCCTGACACCGGCGCGGAGCGGTTCGAGGAGGTCCTCGCCGGCGCTCGCGAGGTCGCCGCCGACCACGATGAGCCGCGGGTTGAGCAGGGTGACCAGCGTGGACAGCGCGCGCCCGACGGCGTCCCCCGCGTCCCTGACGGCGCGCAGCGCACCGGTGTTGCGCTGCTTGATCAGCGCGGGCAGGTCGCGCGCGGCGATCTGCCGGCCCCAGCTCTGGGTCAGCAGCCGGGCGATGGCGACGGGGCTGGCCACCGTCTCCAGGCAGCCGCGGTTGCCGCAGCGGCAGATGAGGCCGTCGGCGATCAGCGGCAGGTGGCCTATCTCGCCGGCGAGCCCGCGTGCCCCCAGCAGCAGCTGGCCGTTGCTGACGATGCCGGCGCCGATACCGGCGGACAGCCGTACGTAGACCATGTCGCCGACCTGCCGCCCGGCGCCGTACATCAGCTCGGCGAGCGCGCCGGCGTTCGCGTCGTTGGTGACGCGGACCGGCAGTGCGGTGCGGCGCCGCAGTTCGTCGGTGAGGTGCAGGCCGACCCAGCCCGGCATGATGCCCTCGGCTCCGAGTTCGCCGCTGCCCTTCTCGACCGGTGAGGCGATGCCGGCGCCGATGCCGAGCACCCGTTCCCTGGCCACGCCGGTCTCCTGGAGGGCGCGCCCGACGAGCACGGCGACCAGGTCGAGCGTCTCGGCGGGAGCGCGGTCGACGTCCTTGGCCACCCAGTGCTCCCACAGCACGGTGCCGAACAGGTCGCAGAGGTTCACCCTGACGTGCTGGTGCCCGATGTCCGCGCCGATCGCGTAGCCGGCGGTCGGCACCAGGGACAGCGACTGGGCGGGGCGCCCGGTGCGGCGCGGTTCCGGGTCGTCGGTGTCCGGCTCCTCCTCGGTGACCAGGCCGACCGCGATGAGGTCGGTGATCAGTGACGAGACGGTGGCCCGGGACAGGCCGGTGACCCGTACCAGTTCGGGACGGCTGCTGCGCGGTGTGGCGTGCAGGGCTTCGAGGACCCGCAGCCTTCCGACCTCGCGCAGGTTCACTGGTGTGTCGATCGTTACCCCCGGGGGTGTGTGCATGTCGGCGGCGGTATCGGCTCCGCGCGCCGCGTCCCTCTTGCGCCCGGCCCGGTCAAGAGCCTTGACTTATGCCGAAGTTCAGGCAGAAACTCGCGAACTGTTCTATCCAACCGCATGAGTTTCAGTCGATGCCGGATGAATAACGATTCACGGCCCAGTGCCGCCCGAGGAGGACGCACGTGACGGAGACAGCACCGCAGGCCCTGCGCATCGGCATGGTGGGCCATGCCTTCATGGGGGCGGCGCATTCGCACGCGTGGCGCACCGCAGGACGCTTCTTCGACCTGCCGCTGCGGGTCGAGATGACCGCGGTCTGCGGCCGGTCCGCGGAACGCGTGCGGGAGGCCGCGGCGCGGTACGGCTGGCAGTCCGCGGAGACCGACTGGCGTGAGCTCGTCGCCCGCCCGGACATCGACGTGGTGGACATCTGCACGCCAGGCGACAGCCACGCCGAGATCGCGATCGCGGCGCTGGCCGCGGGCAAGCACGTGCTGTGCGAGAAGCCGCTGGCCAACTCGGTCCGCGAGGCCGAGGAGATGGCGGCGGCGGCGCAGAAGGCCGCGGCGGACGGCGTCCGCTCCATGGTGGCCTTCAACTACCGCAGGGTGCCCGCGCTGGCGCTGGCCAGGCAGCTGGTCGAGCAGGGCAGGCTGGGCACGATCCACCAGGTGCGGGCGGAGTACCTCCAGGACTGGCTGGTGGACCCGGAATTCCCGCTGGCCTGGCGGCTGCGCAAGGACCGGGCCGGCTCGGGCGCGCTCGGCGACCTGGGCGCGCACAGCATCGACGTGGCGCAGTACCTGACCGGCCAGCGGATCTCCTCGGTGGGCGCGCTGCTGGAGACGTTCGTGACCGAGCGTCCGCTGCCGGCCAGCTCCAGCGGCCTTTCCGGCACGGCGGGCAGCGAGCGCGGCGCGGTGACCGTGGACGACGCGGCGCTGTTCACCGCCCGCTTCGACGGCGGCGCGATCGGCGTGTTCGAGGCGACGCGCTTCGCCACCGGGCACAAGAACGCGATGCGGATCGAGATCAGCGGCTCCGCGGGCTCGCTGGCCTTCGACGCCGAGTCGATGAACGAACTCGCCTTCCACGACCGCTCGGAGGACTCCGCCACCGCCGGCTTCCGCCGCATCCTGGTGACCGAGCCGACCCACCCGTACCTGGACGCCTGGTGGCCGCCCGGCCACCTGATCGGCTACGAGCACACCTTCACCCACCAGGTGCGGGACTTCGTCACGGCGGTCGCGGAGGGTACGGATCCGCGCCCGTCGTTCGGCGACGGGCTGCAGGTGCAGAAGGTGCTCGAGGCCGTCGAGTCGAGCGCCGCCGCGCTCGGCGTCCACATCCCGGTGCAGTCTCCCGCTGCGAGGACCTGAGCCGCCGCACCCCCGTAGGACCCGCTCGGACGAGTACCGCCCCGTTCCCGCCCACCCGCCTGCCCCAGGAGGACGCACATGGCACGACCCGTCACCCTCTTCACCGGCCAGTTCGCCGATCTGCCCTTCACCGAGGTCTGCCGGCTGGCCTCGCAGTGGGGCTACGACGGCCTGGAGATCGCCTGCTGGGGCGATCACTTCGACGTCGAGGCGGCGCTCAGCGACGACAGCTACCTGCCGCGGCTGCGCGACACCCTCGACAAGCACGGGCTGAGCTGCTGGACGATCTCCTGCCACCTGACCGGGCAGGCGGTCTGCGACCACCCGATCGACGAGCGGCACAAGGGCATCCTGCCGTCCAGGATCTGGGGCGACGGCGAGCCCGAGGGGGTGCGCACCCGGGCGGCGGAGGAGATCAAGAACACCGCGCGGGCCGCGGCGGCCTTCGGCGTGGACACCGTGGTCGGATTCACCGGGTCGTCGATCTGGCACACGGTGGCGATGTTCCCACCGGTGCCGCCGGAGATGATCGACCGCGGCTACCAGGACTTCGCCGACCGCTGGAATCCGATCCTGGACGTCTTCGACGAGGTCGGGGTGCGTTTCGCGCACGAGGTGCACCCCAGCGAGATCGCGTACGACTACTGGACGACGGTGCGCACTCTCGAGGCGATCGGCCACCGCCCGGCCTTCGGGCTGAACTTCGACCCCAGCCACTTCGTGTGGCAGGACCTGGATCCGGTCGGCTTCCTCTACGACTTCAAGGACCGCATCTACCACGTCGACTGCAAGGAGTCGGTCAAGCAGCTGAACGGGCGCAACGGGCGGCTCGGTTCGCACCTGCCGTGGGGCGACCCGCGGCGCGGCTGGGACTTCGTCTCGACCGGGCACGGCGATGTGCCGTGGGAGCCGGTCTTCCGGATGCTCAACAGCATCGGCTACGCCGGGCCGATCTCCGTGGAGTGGGAGGACGCGGGCATGGACCGGCTGCTGGGCGCGCCCGCCGCGCTCGCGCACGTCCGGGCGCTGGCCGCGATCGAGCCGCCCGCCGCCTCCTTCGACTCGGCGTTCAGCTCCTCCTCCTGACCGCGGGCCCGACCGGCGCCGGCCGCCCTCCCCGATACGTCGGGGTGGGCGGCCGGCGCCGTCGTGCCGTGCGGGTCAGCCGCCGATCGCCACCGAGAACAGGTGCATGCCCACCTGGTGGTCGACCTGGGTCTTGCTGACGTCCGGCAGGGTGATCGCCTGCACGGTCCTGCCCGGCAGCAGGTCCACGGTCGCCGCGGAGATGTGCACGGCCTGGGTCTGCTGTCCGCCGCCGTTGTTCAGGTACGGCGTGGTGGCGGCGAAGTCGCTGCCCTGGGTGGGCGATCCGGCCCACCAGTCCGAGAGCGCCAGGGCGTAGGTCTGCACGGTGCCGTCGGTGTAGACGATGGTGCCGGTGCCCGAGGTGCTGCCGAAGGTGCTGGTGCCGACGAAGCCCAGCCTGGCGCCGCTGCCGGTGATCTCGACCGCCTGGCCGCCCGCGACGATGTTGTCCGGCTGCCCGGTGCCCGCGGTGGCGGGCCAGGGGAAGGACACCCCGTCGTGGTCGGTGCTCTGCCCGGCGTGCCAGCCCTGCGCGGCCAGCGCCTGCAGCGAGAAGCTGGCGCCCTCGGCGTCGATGCTGCCGGTGGTGGTGTGGGCGTCGTCGCTGATGCCCGAGTTGTTGTAGGCGGCGGCCACCGAGGCGTACGGCACGCTGACCGGTGCCTCGGCGCCGTGGGCGCCGGCCGGGGTGGCGACGGAGGCGTCCAGGGCGTAGTTGTCGGGGTCGGCGCCTTCGGGGACGGTGACCGACCAGCTGGTGGTGACCGACGCGCCGGCGCCGACCCGGTCGAAGGCCGCGGGTGTGGTGGCGGTCGCCGTCCAGCCGTCGGGGGCGGTGAGCGAGACGGTGATGCCGTCCACGGCCGACGCGCTGCCGTTGGTGTAGGTGGTGGTCGCGGTCAGGGTGCTGCCCGCCTTGGCGATCGGCAGCGCCTTGAGGGTCAGCGAGTTGCGGACCACGATCGGCGCTGAGCCGGTGACCCCGCCGACGGTCGCCGAGAGGGTGGCGACGCCGTCGGCGACGGCGTGGACGGTGCCGTCCTTGTCGACGGTGGCCACCGCCGGGTCGCTGCTGCGGTAGGTGACCTTGGTCTTGGCCAGGTCCACGAAGGACTGGTCGTTGTCGACCGCCACGACGACCCCGTCCGCGGTGAGGGAGGTGTCGCGCTGCTCCCTGGTGTGGTCGGTGTCGTCCTTGATCCACCGGTTCTTGCCGGTGAGCCCGAAGGTGTCGCCCGCGTCGAGGACGACGTCCTCCGGCTGGACCGTGACGGTCTGCACCTTCGGTGTGAGGGTGCCGCTGATCGCCACCTTGGCGCTGCCCGCCGGGTGGGCGGAGTCCGGGCCGACCTGGAAGCGGTAGCTGCCGCTCGGCACCGCCTGGCGGGACGCGGAGGCGTCCCAGGAGGACAGGTCGGCGGCCTTGACGGTCATGGTGAGGTGCTGGGTCCTCCCCGGCTTGAGGACCTTGGTCTTGGCGAATCCGGCCAGCCGCTCCTTGGGCATCTCCGCCCCGGGCACGGTGAAGGGCGTGGCCGCGTAGAGCTGGGCGACGGCGGCGCCCGCGGTCTTGCCGGTGTTGGTGACGTCGACCCCGATCTTCACGGTGCCGTCCGCGGTGATCTGCTGCTTGTTCGCGGAGACGTTCGTGTACGAGAAGTCCGTGTAGCTCAGCCCGTAGCCGAAGGGGTAGGTCGGGGTGCCGGTGAAGTACTGGTAGGTGCGGCCGAGTCCGCCGGTCTCACCGGGGGTCAGGCCGTAGTTCTGCTTGTCGGGCAGCTGCGAGTCGTCCTTGTACCACGTGAAGTTGAGATGGCCCGAGGGGTTCTTGGCGCCGAAGAGCACATCGGCGAGAGCGGTGCCCTGGGCCTGGCCGTTGTAGCCGCTGAAGACGATCGAGGACACCTTGGCCTGCTCGTCGTCGATCTTCACCGGGCCGTCGGACTGGATGACCAGCGCCAGCCGGTCGTTGCCGAGGGCGGCGGTCTGGTCGATGAGCGAGTCGTAGTTGCCGGGCATCGCGAGGTTGTCGCGGTCGTTGCCCTCGTCGCCGTTGGCCTTGGTGGTGCCGACGAAGAGCACCACGAGGTCGGCGGCCTTGATGTCGGCCTTGGTGCTGTCGCTCAGCGTCGCCGCCCCGGTGGCGGTGGACGAGGTGCCTGCCGCGTCGTAGACGACGGAGGCGGTCGGATCGGCCGCGTGCACCTCGTCGAGCACGCCTTCGAGCGGGCTGGTGGTGTGCGTGGGCTCGCCGGAGTAGAGGCCGAGCGAGGTGGTGCCCGCGAGATCGCCGAGCACCACGATCTTCCTGGCCTTGGCCGGGTCGACCGGCAGCAGCGGGGCCTTGGCCGTGGCCGGCTTGGCGTTCTTGAGCAGCACCAGGGAGTTGTCTGCGACCTCGGCCGCCAGCGCCTGGTGTGCCGGGCTCTCGACCTGGTCCTTGGTGATCGCGGTGTACGGCACGGATCCCGCCGGGTCGAACTCGCCGGTGGCCATCCGTACGGTGAAGACCTTCACCAGCGCGGTGTCGATGACGCCCTCGCTCAGGGCGCCGGCCGCGATGGCGTCGGTGATGTTCGCGGTGGTGGCCTCGTCACCGGTGCAGTTCAGGTCGGTGCCGGCCCGCAGCGCGTACGCCTGGCCGCCGGCCTGCCCCGACATGGTCTTGCCTGTCGCGGTCTCGGTCCAGGTCGGGTTGTCCTTGTGGTCGGTGGTCCAGCCGGGCGGGGCCCAGTCGTGGCCGCCGGGGAAGAGCCGCCAGTTGGTGCCCACCGCGCCGCAGTCCGAGGTGATGTAGCCGTCGAAGCCGTAGGTGCGCTGGGCGAGTTCGTTGGTGGTGTAGGTGTCCGACACCGAGGGGGTGCCGTTGATCGCGTTGTACGACGTCATCAGGCCCGACACGTGGGCCTGCTCGATCAGGTCGCGGAACTGCGCGGTGTAGTAGTCGCGCAGGTCGGTGTCGTCGACGTCGGAGCTGATGCCGGTGCGGTTGTCCTCGACGTTGTTCAGGGCGTAGTGCTTGGCGGTGGCCGCGACCTTGAGGTAGCCGGTCTGCGAGCTGCCGTCCTGGTTGTTGCCCTGGTAGCCGTCGATGAACTGGCCGGCCATCTGCCCGACGAAGTACGGGTCCTCGCCGAAGGCCTCGTCGGTACGCCCCCAGCGCGGGTCGCGGTCGAGGTTGACGGTGGGCGCCCAGTAGGTGAGCGAGCCGTAGTCGTCGGCGGACGGGCCGAGGTTGTTCTGGCCCTTGTCGAAGAGCGACTTGTCGAGGAAGCCGCGCACCTCGTCGGAGATCGCGGTGCTCTCCCGGTACAGCAGGTCCCGGTCCCAGGACATCGACGAGGCGAAGTTGGTGGGGAAGCTGGTGGCGTGGACACCGCCCTGGACGCCGCCGTTGTGCTGGTCGGCGCCGAGCTGGTTGATGCCGTGCTGGCCCTCGCTCCAGTAGGTGTACTGCTGGACACCGAGCCGCGGGATGGCCGGGCCGCTGTTCGTACTGAGCTGCTGGACCTTCTCCTGAAGGGTCATCCGGGACACCAGGTCCGCGGCGCGCTCCTGGAAGGAGTGGTGGGTGTCCAGGTAGATCGGGGTGGCCGCGGCCGTGGCGCGGGGGGTGTCGGCCGCGGCCGTGCCCCCGTAGCCCGCGGTCATCGCCGCCGCGCACGCCATGGCGCTCGCCGCGGCCAGTCCCGCGCGCCGGCGCTTTCGCTGGTCCATCCTGCCTCCGTCGTCATCGAGCAGGGACCCGGACGATCGGCGGACTTCTGTGCAAGTCCGAAGAAAGTTCCGGGGATTGCGGTAACAACTGGGCAGTGTGTGGCCACCTTTGACGCAGGGTCAAGAGTGACGCCCGGACTCACAGGACGATTCGGCTCGACACCTGCACAAGTCAGGGGCGGTCCCTGCCGCGCAGCCGTGGGGTGAAGGTGGCGTGGAAGATGGTCGAGGCGGCGCCGACTGCCGCCGCCTCCGCGCTGAGCACCGCGGGCTCCACCTCCACCTGGCGCAACCGGCGCGCCTGCGGGAAGTCGTTCACCACCCGGCCGATCTCCTCCAGGTAGAAGGGTGCGGCGTCGTCGGTGAAGAACGGGCCGCCGAGCACGATCAGGTCGATGTCCAGCAGGTCGACCAGACCCAGCGCGCCGCGCCCGATCGCGCCCGCGACCTCGCGCAGCGCCCCCGCCGCCGCCGGGTCGCCGGCTGCCGCGGCCCGGCCCACCGCCCGGTAGGCGGCCGTGCTGCCGCCTGCGGCGCCCGCCGCCGTGAGGCCTCGGCGGGCGGCGAAGTCCGGCACCGAGACCGGCGGATTGCACTCGGGCAGCACCTCGGGCCTGCCGTCCTCGCCGACCCGGCCCAGCGCGATGGCGCAGAGCTGGCCGAACTCCCCCGCGTTGGCGCTCACCCCGCGGTAGAGGTCGCCGTTGAGGTAGAGCCCGGAGCCCACCCCTGTGCCCAGGTAGAGGTAGGCGAAGTCGCGGGCCCTGCGGTCACGCCCGATCCACCGCTCCCCCGCCGCCGCGGCCAGCGAGTCCTTCTCGATGATCACCGGGCACGGGAAGTGGTCCTGGAGCAGGTACAGCAGCGGCAGGTCGTTCCACGCCGACATCAGCGGCGGGTCGAGCACCGTGCCCGAGGCGATGTCCACCGGGCCGGGCACCGCGACGCCGATGCCGAGGAAGCCGTCCTCTCGCACCGCTCCGCGCGCCTTCTCCAGCGCCTCCTGTCCCAGCGCGACGACCTGGGCGACGAACTCGCCCGGGTCGATGTCGGCGCTGACCGGCCGGGTGCAGGTGCACACGATCGCGCCGTCCAGGTCGATGACCACCGCGGTCAGCACCTCGGGGTCGATGTGCAGACCCAGCGCGTGGGCCGCGGTGCCGCACAGCCGGACCGGGGTGCGGGGCTTGCCCGAGGTCGCCCGGCGCTGCGCGTCCTCGACCAGGATGCCCCGGTCGAGCAGCGAGCGGGCGATCCTGGAGACCGACTGCTGGGTCAGGCCGGTGCGGTGGGCGATCTCACCGCGGGTGATCGTGCCGGACAGCCGCACCGACTCGATGACCACGCACTCGTTGAAGGAGCCCAGGTCGATCTGGTTGACGCCGCTCGACGACGGCGGATGCGCGGCCGCGCCCGCGGTGCCCCCCTCCGGCACCGCGCCGCGCGGCGTCCGCAGATGGCCGGCGACGCTCTCCCGCAGCCAGCCGACCGGCCCTTCGGCCTGCTGGAGGGCGGCGATCAGGTCCAGGTAGACCCGGCGGGACGACTCGGGGTGGCTGGTGCTGTCCAGCGCCACCATCGCCCGCAGGAAGCCGCGCCAGGACGACCTGGCCGGCAGCAGGTGGACGCTGGGGCCGCCGTCCCAGGCGGCCGCGGGCGGGCGGGCGTCGCCGTCGTCCCACAAGGTGACCGCGTGCAGCGCGATGTCCGGGTGGTGCTCGGCGGCCGCGGCCAGGAAGCCGGTCAGGCCGTCGGGCGCCGGGTGGTCCCGCGCGGCCGCGGAGCCCGGGGGGCGCAGGGCGTCGAGCGCGCGGCCCAGCCCGGCGAGCACGTCCTCGCCGATCACGGTGGCGGCCGGCGCCGCCGCGGCGGCGGCGCTCTGCCGGGTGCCGGCCAGCAGCACCGCGCGGCCGGCGTCCGCGTAGAGGCCGAGTACCCACACGTCGGGGCCCGGCAGCGGCGGCACGGTCGGCACGACGGGTCCTGGACCGGCCTCGGCGGTGAGCCGCCAGCGGCGGCGGATCGCGGCGACGGTGGCGTGGGACAGGCCAAGTTCGCGGGCGATCGCCCGTCCCGCACCGCTGCCGCCGGGGGCGAGCAGGGCGCGGGTGACGACCTCCGCCTCGTCCACGGTGGCGGGCCTGCCGGTGCGCGGCCGCTGTTCGAGCCCTGGCAGGCCCGCGCTCTGCCAGCGGTGCCGCCAGGTGCCCACGGTCTGCCGGGAGATGCCGAGCCGCCGGGCGATCTCGGCGTCCCGCACGCCTTCCTCGGCGAGCAGCACGACCCGGGCGCGCACGGCCATCGGCCCGTCGCCTGTGGCCCAGCCGAGCAGCTTCTCGCGGCCGCCGGCCCCGGCCGTGCCGGGCTCCGTGCCCGGCGCGGGCTGGAGGTCAGCCACGGCTCGCCCCGTCCCGCACGGCGGCCGGGGCCAGGCGCAGGGTGAGGATCTGGAAGGGGCGCAGGGTCAGCCCTACGCGGCCGGCGTCGTGCGGGTGGGCGGTCAGCGGGGACTCCAGCAGGTCGGTCTCGTGGACGGCGGTGACGGGGAAGCCGGCGGCCAGGGTGAGCCGGGCGCGGCCGCCGCGGGATTCGTAGAGCCTGACGACCACGTCGCCGCTGCGGTCGTCGGCGAGTTTGACGGTCTCGACCAGCACGCCCGGGTGGTCGACGGCGACCAGCGGGGGCGGCGCCGGTGTGCCGGGGCCCGGGCGCAGCGGGAGGCTGAGCGCGTACCCCTCGGCGACGGCGTCGCCGATGTCGGCTCCCGGCCGCAGGGTGTGCCGGAAGCGCTGGGCGCCCCGGTCGGCGTACGGGTCGGGGCTGTGCGGGGCGCGCAGCAGGGTGCTGCGGACCACGGTGGTGGTGCCACCGTCGGCGCGGGTGTGCCGGGTGACGTCGTAGCCGTAGGTCGCGTCGCAGGCCAGGGCGACGCCGAAGCCGTGCTCGCCGACGTGGATCCAGCGGTGGGCGGCGGCCTCCTGGCGGGCGGCGTCCCCCGCGGTGTTCTCGTGGGTGGGCCGGGCGACATGCCCGAACTGGACCTCGGCGCTGCTGTTCTCGGCGTGCACGTCCAGCGGCCAGGCGGCTTTGAGCACGGTGTCCTGCTCGCGCCAGTCGACCTCGGTGTCGACGGCCAGCACCCGGCTGCCTGCGCCGAGGCTCAGTTCCTGCACGACGGTGGAGCGGCCGGTGCCGCGGGAGACCCTGACCACGGCGAGCAGCGGTCCTGCCGCGGTGACCTCGACGCGGTCCGCGGTGTCCAGGTCGCGGCAGGTGCTGCGGTAGTCGGGGTCGAAGTGCAGGGCGCTCCAGCCGGCGGGCTCGTCGCGGTGCAGCTGGAGCAGATTGCCCGCCTCGCCGGGGGCCACCGCGTCGCGCCCGGTGGCCAGTTCGACGGCGGAGCGCACCAGGCCCCGCGGGTCGATGTGCACCCGCAGCAGGCCGTTGTCCAGCAGGTGGCCGCCGTCCCGTGCGGGTGTGACGGTGACCGGCGCGGTGCCGTCGAGCGGCAGTCCCGCGGGCCCTCCGCCGTGCGCGGGTGCCTGAGCGAGGACCGCTGTCCGGCCGTCCGGCAGCGGCTGGCAGTGGGCGGGCGGCGACCCGGCGCCCGCCTCGGGCGCGTCGAGCACGACGACCTCGCGGCGCGCGTGCGGGGCGGAGTTGAGCACGCTCGCGCCCTCCGGGTCGCCCGCGGCCCGCCGGATGAGCCGGTCGAGGCGGCGCTGCACGTCGCGGTGGGTCAGCTCCGCCTCTCCGTGCACCCAGGCGATCGAGGTGCCGGGCAGGATGTCGTGGCACTGCTGGAGCAGCACCCGCTTCCACAGCCGCTCCAACTCCTCGTAGGGGTAGGGGATTGCGTGGCGCACCGCAGCGGTCGCCGACCACAGCTCCGCCTCGTGCAGCAGCGCCTCGCTGCGCCGGTTGCCGCGCTTGGTGCGGGCCTGGCTGGTGTAGGAGCCGCCGTGCGGTGCGAGGTCGATCTCGCCGCGCCACACCGGGGCGGCGGCGTATTCGGCCTCGGCGTCGCGGAAGAAGTGCGCGGGCGGGCGCAGCGCGACGCGCGGGGCGCCTTCGAGGTCGGCGAGCCGGCGGGCGCGTTCCATCATGTCCCGGTCGGGGCCGCCGTCGCTGCGGCCGAACGGCAGCAGCGAGCGGGTGGCGGCGCCCATCTCGGCGAAGTCCGCGACCGCGCCCGTGACATCGCCGCCGGTCAGGGCACTGCCCTCGGGGCCGCCCGGCGCGAGGTGGGTGAACAGCCGGGTGCCGTCGATGCCTTCCCAGCGGAAGGTGTGGTGGGCCGGTCCCGATCCGGGGTCGGGGCGCCTGCTGAGGACCCACTTGGCGCCGGACAGCGCGGCCAGTTGCGGGAAGGCGGCCGAGGCGCCTGAGGCGTCGGGCAGCCACACACCGTCGCTCTCCACACCGAGTTCGTCGCGGAAGAAGCGCCGCCCGTAGACGAACTGCCGCACCAGCGACTCGCCGCCGGGCATCTCGGCGTCGGCCTCGACCCACATGCCGCCGACCGGTGCCCAGTTGCCGTGGGCCACGGCCTTGCGGATCCGCTCGAAGACGTGCGGCTGGTGCTCTTTGGTCCAGGCGTAGTGCTGGGCGGCCGACGCCGCGACGATCAGTTCCGGGTACTCGTCGGCGAGCGCGGCCATGGTGCTGAAGGTGCGGGCGCATTTGCGCACGGTCTCGCGGACCGGCCACAGCCAGGCGGAGTCGATGTGCGCGTGGCCGACGGCGTCGATGCGGTGTGCGGACTCGTGGGCGCGGCGGGCCAGCAGCGGGGCGAGCACGGTGCGCGCGCGGGCGGCGGTCCTGCCGACGGCGCGCGGGTCGACGGCGGCGACGGCCCGCTCCAGCGCGACGCGTATCTCGTGCCTGCGGGGGGTGTCGGCGGGCAGCGCCCGCATCAGGCCGCCGAGCGTCTCGAAGTCGTGGATGAGCTGCCAGACGGTCTCGTCGCGTACCGCGAGGTCGGCGCGGCGCAGCCGGTAGAGCGGGGTGTCGCCCGCGGTGGCGGGGTCGCCGTAGCGGGTCCCGGCGCCGGTGCCGCCCTCGATGCGGGGGTTGGCCGCAGCCTCGACCAGCAGCCTGACGGTCTCGCCGCCGGCCGCGGAGCGGTGCAGCAGGACTGCGCCGAGGTGCGGGTGCAGACCCTGGAGCGGGATGCCGTGCTCGTCGTGGACCAGTCCTTCCGCCGCGCCGCCGAGGCCGCCGGCGCCGTCGTCTGAGCCGAGGTCGATCAGTGCCTCGACCCGGCGCCCCGCCCACCGCTCCGGTACGGTCGCGCGGACGTCGAACCAGCTGGTCGCCCAGGGGCGGCCCCATGGGTCGCCCACGCTGAAGGGCAGGTAGTCGGCACGCAGGGCCACCTCGGCGGGCACCGGTTCGCCCGCGATGTGCCAGGCGCCGACGTCCATGGGCAGTCGCTGCGGGTACAGCGCGGGGCGCAGCCGTTCGGCGAGGAAGGCGGCGGTCCGCTCTTCCCCGGACGTGATCCGGTCATGCATGGGCAGCCCTTCCTGTCCAGCCAGTGACCGCTATGTAAAACCATGTGTGTTATCAAGTCAACGCTTGTGCCGAATTCGACTTTCCTGCTGGTCGTGACCTGCGAGAACACCTTTGTCAGGTGAATTTCCCGCCGCAATGGGCATTCTTCGTCCATTAATTGAACTGACGTCAGCGACGAAAAAGGCGGCGGAAAGGGCCGACCCCGTGACCGGCCCTTTCCGCCGCCTGCGCCCGCCCGGTTCAGCCGGCCCGGGCGGCCGCGGTCACCCGGTGAGCGGCACCGGCGCGGGCCGCTCGCACCTGCTCGCCACCGGCAGCGACCTGCCGCCGTGTGCGGCGTCGAGCAGTGTGAGCATCACGTCGAGAACGTGCTCGGCCAGTTCTGCCGAGGCGTGGTGCGGGCGCTCCTGTGCCACCGCGGCGGCCAGGTCGGCGAGCCCGGTGCCGCGCCCCGCGCCCTGGTGGCCGGCCGAGACCGGCAGCGGCTGCCACGACCCGGCCGTGAACAGCTCCACCAGGCCCTCGAAGCCGTTCGGGTCGGGTACACCGAGCGAGCCCGCGGTCCCGTGCACCTCGATCCGCGGCAGGTGGGCGGCATGGATGTCGAAGCTCATGACCAGCGTGGACAGCGCGCCGCCCGCGTGTTCGAGCACGCCCGTCACATGGGTGTCCACCTCGACGGCGAAGCGCTGCCCCGCCCGCGGCCCGCTGCCGATCTCCCGCTCGGCCCGCGGAGTCGAGGCGGCGCCGGTGACCCTGACGACCGGTCCGAGCAGGTGCACCAGCGCGGACAGGTAGTAGGGACCCATGTCGAGCAGCGGCCCGCCGCCCGGGCGGTAGTAGAACTCCGGGTCGGGGTGCCAGGCCTCGTGCCCCGCGGTCGTCATGAAGGCGGTGGCCGCGACCGGCGTGCCGATCAGCCCGTCGTCGACCGCCTTGCGCGCGGTCTGGGTCCCGGTGCCCAGCACCGTGTCGGGGGCGCTGCCGACGCGTACGCCCGCGGCGCGCGCGGCGGCCAGGACCGCGGTGGCCTCCGCGCGGGTGGCGGCCAGCGGCTTCTCACCGTAGACGTGCTTGCCCGCGCCTATCGCGGCCAGCGCGACCTGGGCGTGGACCGCGGGCACGGTCAGGTTGAGCACCGCGTCCACGTCGTCCCTCGCGACCAGCGCCTCGACGCTGCCCGACACCTCGGCGCCCGCCCTGCCCGCGGCCTCCTTGGCGCGGGCGGGGTCCAGGTCGGTGACCACGGTCAGCCGCAGCCCCTCGGAGCGCGCGATCGTGTCCAGGTACTGGCCGCTGATCTTGCCCGCGCCCACCATGCCGATCCTCAGCGGCTCGCCCACATCAGGCCCCTCTCGGTGATGGCCCGCACCTCGGGCACGTCGAAGTCGTCGGCCTTGTGGCCGATGGCGGAGACGAAGACCCGCCCCGCGCCGCAGGTCCTGGTCCACACCTGGGGCATCACCACGTCCCGCGCCCGGTCGCCGCCGGCCGGGAAGACCGTGGAGGCCAGCACCTCGCCCGCCGGATCGGTGGCGACCCAGTAGTGCTCGGTGTGCACGGCGAAGTCCGCCAGGCCCTCGGTGATCGGGTGGCTCCCCGGGGCGATGTTCACGGTGTAGTCCACGAAGCCCGGCGGGTGCATCAGGAACTGCCCGCCGGTCAGCCGCAGGTAGTCCACGTCCCCGCGGAAGGAGTCGATGATCCCGCCGTGCCAGCCGGCGAAGCCGGTGCCGGCGCGGACGGCGTCTGCCAGCCCCCGGCTCTGCTCCGCGGTGATCGAGCCCATCGTCCAGCACTGCACGATCAGGTCGGTCGCGGCCAGCAGTCCGGCGTCGGCGTAGACGTCGAGGGTGTCGGAGATCTCGACGGTGAAGCCCTGGTCCTTGAGGAAGGGCAGGAACAGGTCGGTGATCTCCACCGGCGAATGCCCCTCCCAGCCGCCGCGGACGACGAGGGCCTTCCGAATCGGATCGGTCACGGGCGTTGCACGCTCCCATCGGTGTTGCGCAGCAGGGCCCAGCGGTCGTGGGCCAGCGGTTCCGGCACCGGATACTTCCCCGCCGCGGCCTCGTCGAAGTCGACGCCGTGGCCCGGAGTGGTGTTGGGGTGCAGACCGCCGTCCCTGGCGGTGACCGTACCGGGGAAGACCTCGTGCACCGGCGGCTTGAAGGCGGCCGCCTCCTGCACCCCGAAGGCGTGGCTCGAGACGTCCATCGCCAGGGTCGCGGCCTGCGCGACCGGGCTGACGTCGGCCGGCCCGTGCGGCGCCAGGCGTACGCCGCGCAGCTCGCACAGTGCCGCGATCTTTCGCGCCGGGGTCAGCCCGCCGAGGGTGGGCACCCTGATCCGGGCGAAGTCGATGTCGGGCCCCGCCAGCAGGGCGGTGAACTGGGCCGGGTCGTGGAAGAGTTCGCCGACCGCCAGCGGTACGGGCGAGGCGTCGTGCAGCCGCTTGAAGTGGCCGGCGTCCTCGGGGGCGAGCAGGTCCTCGACGAAGTACAGAGCGGCGTCCTCGATCCGCCGCAGGAAGTCCCTCGCCTGCCGCGGGTCGAGGCGCTCGTGCACGTCGTGCAGCAGCTCGACGCCGTCGCCGACGATCTCCCGGACCCGGGTGAGCACCGCGGGCACGTGCTTCAGGTAGCCGGCGCTGTCCCAGGGCGCGCGCCGGGTGCGTACCGCCTCCGGGTCCGCGGTGCCGCCGCCGGCCGCGCCGTAGGTGTCGGCGCCGGGGACCGCGGCCTGGATCCTGACGTGCCGGTAGCCGCGTTCGACGGCGGCCAGCACCTTGTCGGCGATCTCGGCGGCGTCGCGCCCGTCGACATGGGTGTAGGCCTCGGCGAAGGTGCGGACCCGGCCGCCGAACAGCGAGTGCAGCGGCACCCCGAGGCGCTTGGCCTTGAGGTCCCACAGGGCGACGTCGACGCCGCCGAGGGCGTTGCCGGTGATCGAACCGCCGCGCCAGTAGGCGCTGTTGAGCAGCAGCCGGTGGATGTCCTCGATGTCGTCGGGATCCCTGCCGACCAGCAGCGGGGCGACGTAGTCGTCGAGGACGGAACGGACGGCGAGCGTACGCTGGGGGTCGCTCGCGCAGCCGAGGCCGTAGAGTCCCGGGTCACTGGTCTCGACCCGGACGATGAGGTGGGGACAGCCGTGCGGGGCTGTCAGGAAGGTGCGGACGGCCGTGATGCGGAGGGTGGCACCACGCTCCTCGACCCAGGGTGCGGGCGCGAGCGGCGCGAGGCCGGCATCAGGCAATGCCATGGGTGACTCCCACGTACAGATAGCGGAATGACGTACCGTCTCCCGAACGTATGGAGGCCGGTCCGAGTTTGTCAACGCATATGACAAACCGGGACCGGCCGGGGGAACGGGGCGTCGGGCTCAGTGCTGCCCGAGGCGTTTGAGCAGGGTGCTCAGGCTGTGCGCGGCCTCGGTCACGGCCTGCGCGACCTCCTCGACCCTGGCGTCGCCCATCCGGCTCTTGGGGGCGGAGCAGCTGATCGCGTCCATGCCCTGGCCGCCGCCGAGCGCCACCGCGACACAGCGGATGTCGACCGAGTTCTCGCCGTCGTCCACCGCCCAGCCGCGCAGCCGGGTCTCGGCGAGCTGGGCGAGGAAGGCGTCGGGGTCCGTCACGGTGCTCGGGGTCAGCCGCTCGAGCGGCCAGTCGAGCCGCCGCTGCACATCGGCGTGGTCGAACTGCGAGAGCACCGCCTTGCCCAGTCCCGTGGCGTGCGCCGGCAGCCTGCGGCCGACCGCGGAATACATCCGAAGGGCATGGCGGGACTCGCGTTTTGCCAGGTAGACGACGTGTGTGCCGTCCAGCCTGCCCAGGTGCACGGCCTCGCCCGTCTCCTCCGCGAGCGCGTCGAGCACGGGTCCCGCGAGGCTGGTGACGTCGTCGCCCTCCAGGTAGGCCGTTCCGGTCAGCAGCGCCTTAAGGCCGATGCCGTACCGCGTGCCCGAGGGGTCCAGATCGACCCATCTGCGGGCCTCCATGGTCCGCAGGATCGCGTGCAGGCTGCTCTTGGGCACGGCCATGGCCGCGGCCATCTCCGCGAGCGAGAGCCGGGCTCCCTGCACGCCGAGCAGTTCGAGCACCTCCAGCACGCGAGCCGCGGACTTGACCTCTTCGGGCTTCCGCCCGCGCGCCGCTTCTGCCACCGATTCCACTGATCCTCCGCTCCCCGCGCCGACGCCTCACGGCCGCGCTGTGCCCATCTCACCGCAGCGCGCGTCTTGACGCTATACCAAACGCGACCCTAAGTTCAGTCACTCCAACGTCATTCGGTCTTCTGAACGGCCGAAGCCTAGGTAGGGGCCCATGCGCACACCATTCGCACGTTTTACCCCGAAAACCAGACTTGCCGCGACGGCGGTGGCGACGGTCCTGTCGCTGAGCCCGCTGGCCGCCTGCGGCGGCGGTGGCTCCTCGAACTCGGGGGACGCCAAGTCGCTGACCATGTGGACCTTCAAGCAGTCGCATGTCGCGGGCCTCAAGAACGCCGCCGCCGAGTTCAAGAAGCAGACCGGCATCACGGTCACGGTGCAGGCCTACGGCCCCGACGACGCCTACACCACCAAGGTGCAGGCGGCGGCCAAGACCCACGACCTGCCCGACGTGCTCGAAGTCCACTCCGACGGCGAGGACTTCGCACTCGGCGCCACCGGGATCGCGCGCGACATCGCCAAGGACGTCGGCAGCGACTGGAGCGGCCTGTACCAGAAGGCCGTCCAGGCCTCGGGCACGGTGACACCCGCGCACTACAAGGAGTCCATCCCGGCCGACTCCAAGTCGCACGGCGTCAAGGAGGGCCAGCGCTTCAGCGTGCCGCTGACCTCGGGCACCTTCGGCATCGTGATGGGCAACAAGAAGATGCTGGCCGCGGCCGGCATCACCAAGCCCCCGGCCAGCTACGAGGAATTCCTCGCCGACCTCAAGGCCACCACGGACAAGGACCCGAAGAACGGCGGTGTCAGCCTCGGCCTGAAGGTCAAGGCCACCGGTCTGACCTGGGCACTCCAGCCGCTGGCCTTCGGCCAGTTGGGCAAGGAGAAGTACCAGGCGCTCTGGGGCCAGGACGCCTCCGCCGACTTCGCCTCGCCCGACGGCCGCAAGGTGCTCGGGCTGTACTCGCAGATGCAGCCGTACTGGATGCCCGGCACCCAGTCCCTGGACATCGACGCGGCCGACCAGGCCTTCGCCCAGGGCAAGTCCGCATGGGACATCGGCGGCACCTTCACGCTGGCCTTCCTCCAGCAGAACGCCATGAACCCCGAGGACGTCATGGCCTTCGGCTTCCCCGGCCCGGCGGGCGGCGCGGTGCCCAAGCCGGCCCTGGCCCCGCTGGCGCTCACCGGCCTGAGTGTCTCGGCGACCAGCAGCCACCCCGAGAACGCCGAGAAGTGGATGAAGTTCCTGGCGCAGCCCGACGTGGCCTCGAAGTTCGCCAAGGACGCCACCGAGGTGCCCTCCACCGAACTGGGAGCGGACGCCGCCACGGTGATGGGCGCGACGCTGGCCGACATGACCAAGGCCTTCACCGGCACCCCGGAGAACACCTACGACCCGAGCGTCAACGACTTCCGGCCCGCGAGCTACGACCAGGACTCCATGGCGGAGATCCTTGCCGACCTGACGCCGCTCAAGCAGAAGGACGCGGACGCCACCGGCAAGGCCATGGCCAAGCTGGACAACTCCTTCTGGGCGACGTCCAAGTGACCACGGCACCCCGTCCCGCACTGACGGAGACGGCCGCCCCCGGCCGGGGACCGCGTCCCCGGCCGGCCGGCGCGGCCGACCCCGGAAGCGGCCGGCGCGTCCTGCGCCGCCGCGGCTACGAGGCAGTCTCCGGCTATCTCTTCGTCGCCCCCGCCGTGATCCTCTTCGCGGTCATGGGCCTGTACACGGTCGGCTACGGCTTCCTGCTGAGCTTCGCCCGGTGGAACGGCTTCGCGCCGCACTGGGACTGGGTCGGCCTGCAGAACTACAAGGACCTGCTCTGGCAGAACCCGGCCTACGCCCCCCGGCTGCACCACGCGGCGATCCACACGCTGTACGTGATGATCGCCGTCCCGCTGCTGACCGTCCTGGTGTCCTTCCCGCTGGCGGTGCTGCTCAACTCGGCCAAGCGGATGCAGGGCGTGCTGCGCTCGGTCTACTTCGTGCCGTACGTGACCAGCGGCATCGCGGTCTTCTTCGCCTGGCAGTACATCCTCCAGCCGGACGGCGCGATCAACACCGTGCTCGGCAGCCTCGGCATGGGTTCGCTGTCCCAGCCGCAGGGCTGGCTCGGCAACCCGGCCACCGCGCTGCCCACCATGATCGTGGTGACCGTGTGGGGTGCGGTGCCGGTGGCGATGCTGCTGTACCTGACCGGGCTCCAGGGCATCGACCGCAGCGTGCTGGAAGCCTCCCAGCTGGACGGCGCCGGCTGGTGGCGCACCAACGTCTCCGTGGTGTGGCCGCTGGTACGCCCGATCACCTCGATCGTGGTGCTGCTCAACCTGCGCGACTCGCTGCAGGGCTTCCAGACCTTCCTGGTGATGACCAACGGCGGCCCCGGCGACCACACCAACGTGCTGGGCCTCGAGGCCTACCGGCTGGCCTTCCTCAAGGATCTCGCGCCGACCCTCGGGCTCGCCAGCGCGCTCGGCTGGATCCTCTTCGCCGCCGCGCTGGTCATCGCGCTGATCAACCTGCGAGTCATGCGGAGCAAAACATGACAACGATTCCCCTCGCCTCGCGGCCCCCGCACACGCCGGGGCCCACCGGCTCAGGAGCAGTGCGGGCCCGCAGGATCAGCGCCCGGGTGCTGGTCGGCGCGCTGCTCGCGCTCTACGGCGTGATCAGCATCTACCCCTTCTTGTGGATGGTCTCCGCGGCCTTCAAGAACCAGGTCGAGGTGGTGCGCGGCGGCCATCTGATCCCGCACCACCCCACCCTCGGCACGCTGGCCGACACCTGGAACCAGCTGCACTTCTTCCGCTACTTCATGAACAGCCTCGAAGTCTCCGCGCTGACCGTGGTGCTGACGCTGGTGGTCTACGCGGCCGCCGGCTACGCCTTCGCGGTGCTGGACTTCCCCGGCCGCGGGGCGCTGCAGAAGCTCTTCGTGGCGCTGCTCTTCGTCCCCGGTGTCACGGTGATGCTGCCCATCGTGCTGCTGGAGGACAAGATGGGCATCCTGGGCACCCACATGGGCCTGGTGCTGCCCTTCGTCAACGGCGGGGCGCCGCTGTCGGTACTGCTGATGACCGGCGCCTTCACCGCGGTGCCGAAAGAGCTGCGGGAGTCGGCGCGGGTCGACGGCGCCAACGAATTCCACATCTTCACCCGCATCTACCTGCCGCTGACCCGGCCGGCGCTGATCACGGTGGCGCTGATCACCGCGATCCCCACCTGGAACGAGTACCTGCTCACCAGGGTGTCGCTGAACAACGAGACCACCTACACCCTGCCGCTCGGCCTGCAGAGCCTCGCGGCGGAGAACGTGCCGCACTACAACAACCTGATGGCCGGCGCGCTGATCGTGGTGGTCCCGGTGATCCTGCTGTTCCTGAGCCTGCAGCGCTACTTCGTCAACGGCCTGGTCGGGGCGGTGAAGGGCTGATGCGGATCCTGGTGACGGGGGCCGCGGGCCACATCGGCTCCCATGTCACCGAGGAACTCCTGGCGGCCGGGCACCGGTTGGTGCTGACCGACCTGGTGCCCACCGACGAACCCCGGGCCGAGCGGGTGCACATCGGCGACCTCCAGGACCGCGACCTGGTGGGCAAGGCGATGGAAGGCGTCGAGGCGGTGGTGCACCTGGGGGCGATCCCGCACCCCAACGTGGACGACCGCAGCGCGATGTTCGCCGCCAACTGCCACACCGCGCACCGGGTCTTCGACGAGGCGGGCGCGGCGGGGGTGCGCCGGGTGGTGGCCGCCTCCAGCATGGCGGCGGCCGGCCTCGCCTGGTCCCCCGTACCGGTCTCGCCCGCGTACGTACCGCTGGACGAGGCGCATCCCAGCCTGGTCCGTGACCCCTACGGGCTGTCCAAGGTGGTGCTCGAAGAGGTCGCCGCGACGGCGCACCGGCGCTGGGGGCTCGACGCGGTCTGCATGCGCTTCCCCTTCACCGGCACCGGTGAGCGCCTCGACCACTTCCTCGCCGCGTGCGCGGCCGACCCCGCCGGGCAACGTCACGACCTGTGGGGCTGGCTGCACACCCTCGACGCGGCGCGGGCGATCCGCCTCGCGGTCGAGGGCGACATACACGGCTGCCACGTCGTCAACGTCACCGCGGCCGACACCACGTCCGCCGTGCCGTCCGCCGAGCTGATGGCCGCCCACCATCCCGGCGTGCCCGTACCCGCATCGGTGGCCGGGCACGGCAGCCTGTTCGACACGACCGCATGTACCGATCTGCTGGGGTTCGTCCCCCGGCGCACCTGGCGCACCGCCTAGGACCGGCGCACGACCCGGCAGACCATCCAGCAGAAAGAGCACACCAGTGCATGACGACCGGCACATCGTCGAAGAGCGGATCACCAAATTCCTGGCGCAGGTGGTCAGACCGGCGCTCCACGGGGACCCCGTGGACCTCGCTCTCGCCGCCTGGCACGTCCCCGGCGAACCCGTCCCGGTGGCCGACGCCCTGACCGCGGCCTACGAACCGATCGCGATCGGCGACACCTGGGGCGGCCCCTGGTCGACCAGCTGGCTCAAGGTCACCGGGCGCATCCCGCGGGAGTGGGCGGGGCAGCGCGTCGAGGCGGTCTTCGACCTGGGCTTCGACCTGTCCATGGGTCCCGGCGGCCAGGCCGAGGGCTTCGTGCACGACGCCGCCGGCTCACCGCTCCAGGGGCTGCACCCGCACCACCGCAGCGTGCTGCTCGCCGAGCCCGCGGCCGGCGGGGAGCCGGTGGACCTGCTGGTGGAGCTGGCCGCCAACCCGATGATCGAGGGCGCGAAGTCCGTCGGCACCCACTTCGGGTCCCGGGAGACGGCGGGCACCGGGCACCTCTACCGGCTGCGTGCCGCGCACCTCGCGGTCCGCCACGGCGCGGTGTGGCACCTGCTGCACGACATGGAGGTGCTCGACGAGCTGATGCGGCAGCTGCCGGTGGGCGGTTCGCGCCGGCACGAGATCCTGCGGGCGCTCGCGCACGCGATCGACGCCGTCGACGTCAGAGACGTCCCCGGCACCGCGCAGACCGCCCGCGACCTGCTGGCCGACGTGCTGTCCAGGCCCGCCTACGCCTCCGCGCACACCGTCACCGCGGTCGGCCACGCCCACATCGACTCCGCGTGGCTGTGGCCGATCCGGGAGACGGTGCGCAAGTGCGCCCGCACCTTCACCAACATGACGACACTCGCCGAGGAGTACCCCGAGCTGGTCTTCGCCTGCTCCTCCGCGCAGCAGTACGCCTGGATCAAGGAGCGCCGTCCGGAGATCTTCGAGCGGATCAAGAAGGCCGTCAGCGAGGGCAACTGGGCGCCGGTCGGCGGCATGTGGGTCGAGGCCGACGGCAACCTGCCCGGCGGTGAGGCGCTGGCCAGGCAGCTGGTCTTCGGCCGGCGCTTCTTCGCCGAGGAGTTCGGCATCGCGCAGGAAGGGGTGTGGCTGCCGGACTCCTTCGGCTACACCGCCGCCTACCCGCAGCTGGCGAAGCTGGCGGGGGCGAGCTGGTTCCTCACCCAGAAGCTGTCGTGGAACGAGACCAACCGGCTGCCGCACCACACCTTCGACTGGGAGGGCATCGACGGCACCCGGATCTTCACCCACTTCCCGCCGGTCGACACCTACAACGCGAGCCTGACCGGCGCGGAACTGGCCCACGCCGAGGACAACTTCGCCGACAAGGGCGCCGCGACCCGGTCCCTTGCCCCCTTCGGCTTCGGCGACGGCGGCGGCGGCCCCACCCGGGAGATGCTGGAGAAGGCCCGCAGGCTGCGCAACCTGGAGGGATCCACCCGGGTGGAGGTCGGCGACCCCGCGGACTTCTTCGCGGCGGCCCGCGCGGAGTACGACCGGCTGCCGGTCTGGCGCGGCGAGCTGTACCTGGAGAACCACCGCGGCACCTACACCAGCCAGGCCCGCACCAAGCGCGGCAACCGGCGGGCGGAGGCGCTGCTGCGGGAGGCGGAACTGTGGTCGGTGGCCGCGGCGGTGCGCCGCGGCGCCCCTTACCCGTACGAGCGCCTGGAGTCGATCTGGCAGCGGGTCCTGCTGCACCAGTTCCACGACATCCTGCCGGGCTCCTCCATCGCCTGGGTCCACCAGGAGGCCGAAGCCGTGCACGCGGAACTGCAGGCGGAGCTCGCCGAGGTGATCGGTGCCGCGCTGGACGGCGGCGAGGGCCTGGCCTTCTTCAACGCCGGTCCCTACGCCCGCCGCGAAGTGGCCGTGGTGCCGGCGCAGCCGCGCGCCGAGGGCGGCCAGCCGCTCTCCGACGGGCGGCAGGCGGTGCTGGTGGAGGCACCGCCGCTGGGCACCGGGCGGGCGGTGGCCTCCGGGCTGCCGCCGGTCACCGCGAGCACCGAGGACGGCGCGACCGTGCTGGACAACGGGGTGCTGCGGGTTCGGATCGACGCGGAGGGACTGGTGCGCTCCGTCCGCGACCTGCGGGCGGGCCGGGAGGCCATCGCGCCCGGCAGCGCGGGCAACCTGCTCCAGCTGCACCCCGACGACCCGAACCTGTGGAGCGCCTGGAACATCGACGGCTACTACCGGGACACCGTCAAGGACCTCACCGAGGCGGTGTCGGTGGAGGTGGCCGAGTCGGGGCCGCTGCTGGCCGCCGTCCGGGTGGAGCGGGCCTTCGGCGCCTCGCACCTGGTGCAGCACCTGGAACTGACCGCGGGCAGCGACCGGCTCACGGTCAGGACCGACATCGACTGGCAGGAGCGGGACACCCTGCTCAAGGCCGCCTGGCCGGTCAACGTGCACGCGGACACCGAGAGCGCGGAGATCCAGTTCGGCCACGTACGGCGCCCCACGCATGAGAACACCAGCTGGGACGCGGCCCGTTTCGAGCTGTGGGCGCACCGCTGGGTGCACATCGGCGAGCACGGCTGGGGCGCGGCGGTCGTCAACGACTCCACCTACGGCCACGACGTGTCCCGGCAGACCCGCGGCGACGGCGGCACCACGACCACCCTGCGGCTGTCGCTGCTGCGCTCCCCGCACAGCCCCGACCCGCAGGCCGACCGCGGCCGGCACCGCTTCACCTACGCACTGGTCGTCGGCGCCGACATCGGCGACGCCGTCGCGGCGGGCTACGCCCTCAACCTGCCGCTGCGCCCGGCGGGCGAGGCGCCGGCCGGCGGCGCCGCCCTGATCACCGTGGACAACCCGGACATCACCGTCGAGACGGTCAAGCTCGCGGACGACCGGTCGGGCGACGTCGTGGTGCGGCTGTACGAGTCGCGCGGCGGCTCCGCCCGCGGGGTGCTGCGCACCGACTTCGCGGTGTCCGGTGCCGAGGTCACCGACCTGCTGGAGAACCCGGTGGAGCGGCTCGCACCGGAGGCCGGCGGCGGGCTGCCGCTCGACCTGCGCCCTTTCCAGATCCTCACGCTCCGGCTGCGCCTGGCCTGAGCACGCGGCAGGACCCGCGGGTCCTGCCGCCGCGCAGCGGCACCGGCCCTTTTCTCCGCACCGCCACCGCCGTCCGCTCCTGGCGGCGGGCGACGTCCGCGCGCCGCCCGCCGCCCGGCCTGCGGAGGCGGCCGGAGCGCCTGCCGTCTGCCGCCCCACCCGTACGACCCCCTGACCCGCACGTCCCATCGTGATATTCGGAGGTTGTCCGTGCCACCCAGACGTACGCGTATCCGGGCGCTGCTGCGCGCGCCCGCCCTGCTGCTGCTCGCCGCCGTCGCCCTGCTGCTGCCGGCCTCGCTGCCGGCGTCGGCGGCCGCACCCGCGCTCTACCCGCTGGGGATCGGCGCCGACCTCGGCCCCCGGCCCTTCACCCTCGGGCTGACCGCGGCCGCGGGTGACGACCCCGCGGCCCTGAAGACCGGGACGCAGGACGGCACCCCGTACTGGCGCACCGATGTCGCGGCCGGCGCCGGCTACCTGGCGTTCGACCTCGACCAGGAGTACACCGACACGGTGACGGCGGATCAGCTGACCGTCGCCGTCACCTACCAGGACGCGGGCGGCGGCGCCCTGCGGCTGACCCGGGGTACGGGCGAGGTGCTGGGCAGTGCCGCGCTCGGCGGCTCGGGGGCCTTCAGGACCGAGGCCTTCACGATCCCAGCGGACTTCTCCGCCGGCCGGCAGCTGCGGATATCCGGCGTCCAGGGCGACGCGCCTGCCGACGTCACGGTCGCCGCGGTCCGGATCGCGGCCGGCCTCTCCGTGGACCTCGGCACCGCCGTCGACGTGCACGGCGTCACCCCGCGGGCCGGCGACAACGAGACCCACCTGGTCACCGGTGTGCAGGACGGCCGCGGCTACTGGGGCACCGACCACAGCAACCCCGGCGCGGAGACCGGCTTCTTCTACATGAACGCCGACGACGCCACGATCTACGACAACCGCGACCCGGTCGCCGTCAGCATCGACTACTTCGACCGGGGCAACGGATCCATCCAGCTCGAGTACGACTCCCCCGGCGACACCATCCCGCAGATGTTCAAGCAGTCCCCGGTCTTCACCTACGGCGACTCGGGAACCTGGAAGACCCACACCTTCCTGCTGGACGACGCGATCCTCACCAACCGCTCCAACGGCTCCGACTTCCGCATCACCACCGGTGGCGGCGCCGGTGAGCTGAAGGTGGCACGGGTCTCGGTGACCGCGCTGCCCAAGGCGCTCGACCCGACGACCGGGCTGAAGCAGCTGGTGGCACAGGCGGATCTGGCCTACCTGGCGGCCCGCGAGGGCACCCGCGACGGGCAGTACCCGGCGGGTGCCAAGGACGCGCTGAAGCAGGCCGCGGACGCGGCCCGGTCGGTCGCGAACGGCAGCGGCGTCACCGACGAGCAGGCCCGCGCCGCCTTCCACGCCCTGCAGACCGCCCTTGACGGCTTCCACGCGCTGGCCGTGGACACCGACCTGGCGCACCTGGGCACGGCCTCCGCGTCGAGCAGCGCCGCCGGGTCCTCGGCCGCCGCCGCCATCGACGGCGACAGCTCCACCGCCTGGGTCAGCGGTGACGGCGGCAAGGGCGAGACCTTCACCCTCGACCTGGGCGCCGCCAAGCGCTTCGACCAGGTGCAGACGACCTGGCAGAGCACCTTCGCCTGGGACTACACCGTCCAGCTCTCCACCGACGGCACCCACTTCCGCGACGTGGGCCGCAACGGCAGCACCGGTCCCGACTCGGTGACCGGCACCGCCTTCCCCGCGACCACCGCACGCTGGGTCCGCCTCGCGGTCACCGGCTACGCGCCCGGCGCGAGCAAGGTGTCGCTCGCCGACCTCGAAGTGCACCTGCGCAAGGCGGTCACGCCCGAGCCGGTCCTGGTCCACACCCGCTACCCCACCGGCGATCCGGTGGTCGCGGACTTCGACGTGCGCGACCACGGCGCCGACGCCACCGGCCACCGGGACGCGACCGCCGCGGTGCAGGCGGCGCTCTACGACTGCCAGGACGCGGGCGGCGGAACCGTGTGGATGGGCGCGGGCACCTACCGGATCACCACCACCGTGGAGATCCCGGCCTTCTGCTCGCTGCGCGGCGACCGGCGCGACCCGGACCACGGCTCCGGCTCCTACGGCACCGTGATCAGCGCCGACCTGCCGGCCGGCGCGGACGGCCCCGTACTCTTCCGGATCGGCGGCAGCGCCTCGGTGCAGGGCCTGACGACCTACTACCCCCGGCAGAGCGCCACCGACCCGGTGCCGTACGGCTACACCTTCGAGATCCCGGGCTCCGCCTGGCAGAGCGACGCGAACTTCATGATGGGCACGGTCTCGCACGTCACGATGCTCAACTCGTACAAGGGCATCGGCGTCTCCACCAAGGCCGACGACCGCGGCAGGCCCGCGGTGCAGGGCCAGGTGCACGAGTCGGCGACGGTCGACGACGTCAGGGGCACGGTGCTGTCCGACGGCGTCACCGCCTTCAACGGCTCCGACGTCGGCACCTGGAACGACATCACCTTCTCCAACTCCTACTGGGCGAAGGCGCCTTCGGCGTACAAGCCGCCGAAGCGGGCCGAACTGGACCGCTGGACGCGGGCCAACGCCACCGGTCTCGTGCTCGGTGACCTGGAGTGGGACCAGTTCTCCGGGATCTCGCTGTCCGACCTCCACCTCGGGATCCAGGTGGTCAAGGGCCAGCGGGCCGCGTTCGTGGGCGCGTTCCTGCGCACCACGGTGGTGCGTACCGACGTCGCCCTCCAGGTGGACGACATCGACAACCGCTGGGGCATGTCCTTCGCGGGCGGCACCCTCCAGGGCAGCGCCGCCTCGATCCGCAACGCCTCCGCGGGCTACGTGAAGGTCACCGGCACCACGGTGGACGGGCCCACCTCCGGCACCGTCGTGAAGATGCCCGGCACGGTCCCGGCAGCCCCGTCCGCGGCCGCCGACCCGGCACCCGCGCGACAGGCGCTCTACGTCGCGGACGGTGTACCGCACGGCGTCGGCTACCTGCCGGCGGCCGACGCCACCGCCCCGCTCCAGCGCCTGCTCGACCGGGCGGGCGCCCAGGGCGGCGGCACCGTCTACCTGCCCGCGGGCTGGTATCGCGTCGGGACCCATGTGAAGGTCCCGGCCGGCGTCGAGCTGCGGGGGGCAGCCGCGTCCCCGAACCGGGACGAGGGCGGGAACAGCGGCGGCACCGTGCTGTTCGCCTACGAGGGTCGCGACACCGCGGAGCCCGCCACCGCCACCGCGCTCGTCACCCTCGCGGGCAACGGCGCCGGGGTCCGCGGCCTGCGGGTCTTCCACCCGGAGAACAACCCGGCCACCGGATACGTCCCCTACCCCTACGACATCAGGGGCACCGCACCGGGCACCTACGTCGTCGACGTCACCATGACCGACTCGTGGAACGGCATCGACCTGACGTCGGACCGCAACGACGGCTTCGTGGTGCACAAGGTGGGCGGCGTGTTCCTGAACCGGGGCATCACGGTCGGCGCCGCCGACCACGGGTCGATCGACGGCGTGCTCAGCAACGGCAACGCGGTGAACAGGACCGGTTTCGACCTGCCGAACTGGGGTCTGGGAAGCAACCTGTTCGCGCAGACCATCGACGGCTACACCCGCAAGAACACCGACCTGGTGCATGTCGACGGGGCCCGGCACCTGACGGTCCTCGACGTCTTCGGATACGGCATGCACGACGGTCTGGCCGTCGACTCCGGTGACGTCCGCGCCTTCAACCTGGGCACGGACAACCTCGGCGACGGCGGCTACACCGTCAAGGCCGGTCCTTCAGCGGACGTGGAGGCGGTCAACGTGCTGCGCTACAACGGCACCACGTACACCGGTCCCGTGAGGCTGCACAACATCATGGCGATCAACATGGTGCAGCAGTCGGTGACGGCCACCGCGGACCCGGCGACCGGCGGCACCGTCCGGGTCACCGGCAACGCGACCGAACCCGGCCGCTACGAGAAGGGCGACACGGTGAAGGTCACCGCGGTGCCGGCGCGCGGCTTCCGGCTGCTCGGCTGGACGGTGGACGGCACCGACCTCGGCAGCACCGCGCCGACGACCGCCGTCACGGTGACGGCGGACCGCACGGTCGTCGCCAGGTTCGGTCCGGCCTCGGCCGGCTGACCGGCAGCAGGACCCGGCGGCCGCCGCTCCTGGCGGCCGCCGGGTCCCGCCCTACGAAGGCGTCACCGGCAGCACGTCGGGCGACAGCGCACCGGCGGCCGCGCTCACGCTGGTCGTCCTGCGCCGGTGGTGGCGGCGGCACAGCACCTCGTAGCCCACATCGGCCGACCTGCCGTCGACGTCCCCGATCACCACCTGCGCGCCCTCCACGACCATCACCCCGTCGACCGTGCGGGCGTTGTGGGTGGCCCGCGCGCCGCACCAGCACAGCGCCTCGACCTGCAACGCCTCGATGCGGTCGGCGAGTTCGATCAGCCGCTGGGAGCCGGGGAAGAGCCGGGTGCGGAAGTCGGTGGTGATGCCGAAGGCGAAGACGTCCACGTCGAGTTCGTCCACCGCCCTGGCCAGCTGGTCGATCTGGTCGGGTGCCAGGAACTGCGCCTCGTCCACGACCGCGTAGTCCACCCGGCCGCCGCGGCTTATCAATCCGACCAGATGGCCGTGGAGGTCCATGCCGTCGGTCACCTCGACCGCGTCGGTGACCAGGCCGAGCCGGGACGACAGCTTGCCCTCCCCTGCCCGGTCGTCGCGGGTGAAGATCACCGCCTGCAGGCCGCGGGAGGTGCGGTTGTGGACGATCTGGAGGGCGAGCGTGCTCTTGCCGCAGTCCATCGTTCCGGAGAAGAAGACCAGCTCGGACATGGGTGGGACGGCGGCCTTTCGCTGGGGGACGTGGGAGGGACGAGGACGTCAGGAGCGTACTTCGAGCAGCGGCACGAGCTGTTCCACGGGGGTCATCGAGCCGTGCAGGCCCGTCATCCTGGACTCCCCCGGCTCGGTGCGGGAGGCCACGATCGCGATGTCGTCGCTCGCGGCGGCGACCACGTCGCCGATCCTGGCGAGCACCCGGGGATCCGGGTCGGGCCCGAACCAGCCGGCCTCGACCGCCTCGTCCCTGGCCGCCACCCACATCCGGTCCCCCAGCACCTCGCTCCACACCGCGTGCACGTCTGCGGCGGCGCCCGGCACCGCGTAGACGTGCCGCGCCCTGCCCTCGCCGCCCAGCACCGCGACGCCGGCCCGCAGCTCCCAGTCCTCGTCGAAGTCGATCCGCGAGTCCTCGTCGAAGGGGATGTCGATCATGCCGTGGTCCGCGGTCACGTACATGACGGCCCGCGGCGGCAGCTGCTCGGCGAGCCGCTGCGCGAGGCGGTCCACCATCATCAGCTGCCCGCGCCACGCGTCGGAGTCCACGCCGTGCCGGTGACCCATCCCGTCCAGCTCGCTGTAGTAGGTGTAGACCAGGGTCCGGTCAGCGGCGGCCAGCCGGTCGGCGGCCAGGTCGACGCGCTCCTCGCCGGTGAGCCGCCCGTGGAAGGTGCCGCCGGACAGCGCCACCTTGGTCAGCGGGGTGTTCTGGAAGGTCGGCGAGGACACCTGGCAGGTCGCGACACCCGCGGCGTCGGCCAGCCGGAAGACCGTCGGATACGGCTGCCAGGCCGTGGGCGACGTCCAGGGCTGCCAGCGCAGCTGGTTCATCAGCTCGCCGGTGGCCGGGTTCAGCGTGGTGTAGCCGGCCAGACCGTGCGCGCCGGGCGGCAGCCCGGTGCCGACCGAGGCCAGCGAGGTGGCGGTGGTCGCTGGGAAGCCCGCGGTCAGCGGCCGGCCGGTGCCGCCGAGCGACGTCGGCAGCAGGGAGGACAGATACGGCGCCTCCTGCGGGTGCCGCCTTATCAGCTCCCAGCCGAGGCCGTCGACCAGGAAGACGCACACCCGGTCGGCGTGGGCCAGTTCGAGCCCGGTCGCGGGCATGCCGGGGATGCCGAAGCCCGCGACGGCGGCCGGGATCACGTCGCACAGCGCGGTCTTGCCGTAGCCGGGCACGGGGGCGTCGCGCGGGTCGAGCGGCACCGGGTCGGCGCCTGCGTGGAACGGATGGCCCATCAGTCGACGGCCGCGGTCGCCTCGGAGAGCGCCTGCGCGAAGGCCAGGGTCTGCCGTACGGTGTCGGGCCCGTCGCCCGCCTCGCTCACCCGCAGCGACAGGTCGTCCGCGGTGGAGGAGCCGGTGTACCCGTGGTCGGCCTCGCAGTTCGGGTCGCCGCAGGCGGCCGGCTCCAGGTCGAGCCGGGAGACCGCCCCCCAGCCGATCGTCAGCACCACCTCGCGCGGCAGGGTGCCCGGTGTGTACGACTCCGGGTTCGCCACCACCCGGCTCACCACGACCGATGAGATCCGGCCGATCTTCACCGACTCGGTCGACGTGGTGGCGTACGGGGTCGGCGAGGTGTCGTCCGCGGCCTGCTCGTCGGTGTGGCTGACGATGAAGCGCCCCTCGGTCAGCACCAGCACGGTGACATGGCGCCGCACCTCGTTCGCGTCGAACGTCGTCTCCTGGTGGACCAGGTACGACGCGACCGGCTCCTGCCCGACCGCGGCCTCCACGGCCTCCGACACCAGCGTCGGGTAGTAGCCGCTGCGCTCGATCGCCGTGCGCAGGCCCTGCGTCGTGGTCCCGGTCTTCGCCATGCCGCCCATCCTAATCGCGTCACCGGGCACCCCCTGCGGGGTGCGACGCCGTTTTCTCCCGGTTGCGGCGCGGCGGCCCGCCGGGGTCAGAAGGAGGACAGGGCGCGCGGCCCGAGGTCGGTACGGGCCGGCGGCGGGGCCAGCCGCACCACGGCACCCAGGACGGTGAGCCCGTGGGGGGCGACGACCACCGGGTCCAGGCGGACCCCGACGACCTCGGGAAGGTCGTCGGCCAGCATCGACACCCGCAGCAGCAGCGCCTCGAGCGCCCCCGTGTCGACCGGCTCCGCCCCGCGCCAGCCGAAAAGCAGCGGGGCCGCCTTGATGGAGCGGACGAGCTCCGCGACGTCCCGGTCGGTGGCCGGAACGAGCCGGTGCGCGACGTCCCCGAGCAATTCCGACGGCGGCCCGGCCAGGCCGAAGGACAGCACGGCCCCCGCGCCGGGGTCCATGCCGGCCCGCACCACCGTGTCGACGCCGCGGGGCGCCATCGCCTGCACGACGGGCAGCAGCTCCGCGGGCCCGCCGAGCCTGGCGGTGAGCTCCGCGTAGGCCCGCCGCAGGTCGGCCTCGTCGGCGAGGTCGAGCCGCACACCGCCGAGGTCGGCGCGGTGCCGCAGGTGCGGTGCGGTGGTCTTGAGCGCGACCGGGTAGCCGAGTGCGACGGCCGCGGCGGCCGCGGCGTCGGGGTCGGGAGCAGGCAGCGCGCGGCGGACGGTGATGCCGTAGCGCCCGAGCAGGGTCGCCGCGTCCTGGTCGGACAGGGTGGTCTCCACCGGCGGTGAGCCGTCGGGCAGCAGCCGGCGCACGTCGGCCGCGGCCGCCGCCTCCTGGATGTCGTCGAACTGCGGCACCCGGCCCGGCTCGGCCGCGGCCGCCCGCCACGCCGCGTATCCGGCGGCCTCCGCCAGGGCGCTGACCGCCCGGTCGGGGGCCCGGTAGGCGGGGATGCGGGCGCCGGGCCCGCCGGGGGCGCCGAGCCGGTCGGCGAAGGCGTCCAGGGCCAGGTGGACCACGACCACCGGCTTGTCGCCCCCCGCCGCCCGCCGCAGGGCGTCGGCCAGGGGCGGATCGTCCTCGGTCTCGGCACCGGCCTGCGCACCGGCCTGCGCACCGGCGGCGAGAGTGGGCTCTGCGGACGCCGGGTCTCCCGGCTCCTCCGGCTCCTCCGTGCCGACCCGGGGGATCGCGGTGACCACCACCGCGTCCGTGCCCGGGTCGGCGAGCGCCCGGGTGAGCGCGGCGGCGAAGTCCGCGGGGGTGGCCGAGGTGGTGAGGTCGAGCGGGGCGGCGGGGCGCAGCCCCGCGGTGAGCGCGGCGTCGTAGGTGAGCAGGCCGAGCGATTCGGAATTGCCCAGGATCGCGACCCGGTCGCCGGCCGGCAGCGGCTGGAGGGCGAGGAAGAGCCCGGCGTCGAGCAGTTCCGTGACGGTGTCGACCCGGATCACCCCGGCCTGCCGGAAGAGGGCGTCCACCGTGCTGTCGGGGATGCGGGCGACCGGCACGCTGTGCCCCGCGGGCACCGAGCCGGTGTGCAGCGCGCCCTTGACCACCACGACGGGCTTGGCGGCCGCGGTGCGCCGGGCGAGCCGGGTGAATTTGCGCGGATTGCCGAAGGATTCGAGGTACATCAGCACCGCGTCGGTGTCCGGGTCGTCTTGCCAGAACTGGAGCAGGTCGTTGCCCGAGACGTCGGCCCGGTTGCCCGCCGAGACGAAGGTGGAGGGCCCGGCGCCCCGCCGGTGCAGCCCGGACAGCAGCGCGATGCCGATCGCCCCGGACTGGGTGAAGAGTCCGAGCCGCCCCTGGTGCGGCATCCCGGGCGAGAGCGAGGCGTTGAGCCGGACCGCGGGTGCGGTGTTCAACACCCCGAAGGCGTTCGGCCCGATGACGCGCATCCCGTGGCTGCGGGCCTGCCGTACGAGGTCGCGCTGCCGCTCCCTGCCCTCGGGGCCGGTCTCGGAGTAGCCGGCCGCGACCACCACCAGGCCGCGTACGCCGGCCTCCCCGCAGTCCGCGACGGCCTGCGGCACCCGCTCGGCGGGCACGGCGACCACCGCGAGGTCGACGCTCCCCCCGGCCTCGGTGATCCCGCGCACGGAAGGGTGCCCGGGGACGCCGTCGAGGTCGGTGCCCGCGGGCGGGAAGGAGTCGTTGACGGCGTAGAGCCTGCCGGTGAAGCCGCCCGCGAGGATGTTGCGGAGCACGGTTCGGCCGACCCCGCCGGGCCTGCGGCCCGCACCGACCACCGCGACGGATTCTGGGCGCAGCAGCCGCTGCACCGACCTGGCCTCGGCTCGGTGCTCCCTCGACCGCATGACCTGCACGGACTCGGTGGTGGGCTCCAGGTCCAGATCGAGGTGGACGACGCCGTCGGCGAAGCTGCGCTGCTGGGTGTAGCCCGCGTCGGTGAAGACCTTGACCATCTTGCGGTTGGCGGGCAGGACCTCCGCGGTGAAGTGCAGGATGCCGCGCTCGCGGGCGACGGCGGCGATGTGTTCGAGCAGCGCGGAGGCGACCCCGCGGCCCTGGTGGGCGTCCTGCACCAGGAAGGCGACCTCGGCGCGGGTGCCGGTCCTGCCGGAGACCGACCGGCCGGCCTCGTCGGTGCGGTCGTAGCGGACGGTGGCGATGAACTCGCCGCCGACGGTCGCGGCCAGGCCGACCCGGTCGTCGTAGTCGTGGTGCGTGAAGCGGTGCACGTCCCGGTCGGACAGCCGCGGGTAGGGGGCGAAGAAGCGGTAGTACTTCGACTCGTCGGAGACCTGCTCGTAGAAGTCCACGAGCCGTCCCGCGTCGTCGGGACCGATCGGCCGGATGTGCGCGATGCCGCCGTCCCGCAGCACGACGTCGGCCTCCCAGTGGACGGGGTAGGGCCGGCGCCCGGTGTCCTGCGGGTCCTGCGGGTCCTGCGGGTCGGTCATGGTCCCAGCGTATGCGGCGTGCCCGGTTCGCGGCGGGCAGGCGCAAGGGGCAGTCTTGGCTCAGCGTACCGGCGTGCGGGAGCAGCACTCCGGTCGTGCAAAAATGGTCTAGACAACTTGCACGACCTGACACACATTGAGGGGCAACACCATGGTTGAGCGCCGCGTCAACGTCGGCTGGGCGGAAGGCCTGCACGCCCGCCCCGCGTCCATCTTCGTCCGCGCGGCGACCGCCGCCGGGGTGCCGGTGACCATCGCCAAGGCGGACGGCGGCCCGGTGAACGCCGCCTCCATGCTCGCGGTGCTGAGCCTGGGCGCACAGGGCGGCGAGGAGGTCGTACTGGCCTCGGACGCCGAGGACGCCCAGCAGGCGGCGGCCGCGCTCGACCGGCTGGCGAAGCTGGTCGCGGAAGGCCTCGAAGAGCTTCCCGAGACCGTCTGAGCGACCTTCCGCCGGATTCCCCGCAGGCACCGCCCGCGCCCGGCACCGCATTTCCCACCCGTCTGCGCACATGTGCGCACGCGGAATTCAGCGGGTCCCCGCAGTCCTCACGGATCGCGGGGGCCCGCTTTTCTGCAATTGCCGAGGGCGACGCCGGTGCGGCAATTCACGACTCTTGTATACGGTGCGATTGTTAATTTCGGCGGCGCACCGCGTTTACGCGGTGTTTCAGGGTCCTCACCGCGGCGGCGTGCTCGACATGGACGGCGGCGAGCCTGCGGGCCCGCTCCGCGTCGCCGCGGGCGACCGCGTCCACGATCGCGGCGTGCTCCTCCCACGCCTCCGCGGCCCTGGCGGAGCCGCCGTCGGCGTAGACCCAGGAGATCTTGTGCCGCAGCTGGATCAGCAGCGCGGCGAGGGTCGGGCTGCCCGACGCCTGGGCCAGGGTCTCGTGGAACCAGCCGCTCAGCGACGGGAGATCCGACAACTGCCCCTGCACCGCCCGCTCCTGCCCGAGCCGCACCAGCCCGCGCAGCACCTTGAGGTGGGCGTCGGTGCGCCGCTGCGCGGCACGCGCGGTGCCCAGCGGCTCCAGCAGCCCGCGGATGTCGAGCAGGTCGGCCGCCTCCTGCTCGGTGGGCTCCGCGACCGAGGCGCCCGCATGCTTGCGGGTCCTGACGAACCCCTCGGACTCCAGGGTGCGCAGCGCCTCGCGCACCGGCACCCGCGAGACGCCGTAGCGCTGCGCGAGCAGGTCCTCGGTCAGCCGGCTGCCCGGCGGGAAGTAACCGGCGACGATGTCGTCGCGGATGGCCGTACACACCACCTCGGCGGAGATACGCCTCGCCGTGCCTTCCGTCCCGTTCACATCCGATTCCGCATCGCAGGACTCCGTTCTTTCCCCGTATTCTGCAGCGACTCTATTCCAGTACGGAAGGAAAAGGGAATGCGGTCCCGGAATTCGGCCCGATATGCACGGAACCCCGGCGCCTTGGCGGGCGCCGGGGTTCCGGGTGGCACGGTGCTGCGGATGCGGGCTCAGCTGGTGACGCGCACCGGGCCGATGCCCAGCTCGCGCACCGGGTCGGCGATCACCGAGGCGTCGCCGACCAGGACCACCACCAGGCGGTCGAGCGGGAAGGCGCTCACCGCGGCCGCGGTCGCCTCCACGGTGCCGGTCGCCGCGAGGCGGGCGTAGAGCCGGGCCTGGAAGTCGTCGGGCAGCTGCTGCTCCACCTGGTCGGTGAGGGTGCCGGCCACCGCGGCGGCGGTCTCGTAGCGCAGCGGCGCCACCCCGACCAGGTTCTGCACCGCGACGTCCCGCTCGTCGTCGGTCAGGCCGCCGTCGGCAACGGTGCGGATCACCTGCCGGAGGTCGGCCAGCGCCTCGCCGGTCACCTCGGTGGCCACCGAGCCGCTGATCGCCAGCAGCGCCGCTCCCGTGCCGTCGGCCGACCCCAGCAGCACCTGGCCGAAGGCCCGCACCCCGTAGGTGTAGCCCTTCTCCTCGCGCAGCACCCGGTCGAGCCGGGAGGTCAGGGTGCCGCCGAGGCAGTAGGTGCCGATCACCTGCGCGGCCCACACCGGGTCGTGGCGGTCCGCGCCCGTGCGCCCGATCAGCAGCTGGGTCTGCACCGCGCCCGGCCGGTCGACGATGACCACCCTGGCGCTGTCGTCCGCGGTGATCGCGGGACGGGGACGCGCCTCGGCCTTGGAACCGGTCCAGCGGCCGAGCGTGTCGTCGAGCAGCGCGGGCAGGTCGATGCCGGTCAGGTCGCCCACCACGACCGCGGTGGACGTCGCGGGCCGCACATGGGCTGCGTAGAAGGCGCGCACCGCCGCGGCGTCGATCCTGCGGACCGTCTCCTCCGTGCCCTGCCGCGGCCGGGAGCAGCGCAGGGTGGCCGGGAAGAGCTCCTTGGACAGCGCCATGGCGGCGCGCCGGCCCGGATTGGCCAGCTCGTGCGGGATCTCGTCGAGCCGGTTGGCGACCAGCCGCTTGATCTCGTCCTCGGGGAAGGCCGGCGCCCGCAGTGCCTGCGCGAGCAGCGCGAGCGCCCTGTCGAGCCGGGAGGCGGGCACCTCGAGCGAGACCCGCACCCCGGGGTGGTCGGCGTGCGCGTCCAAGGTGGCGCCGCAGCGCTCGAGCTCGGCCGCGAACTCCTCCGCGCTGTGCTCGTCGGTGCCCTCCGACAGCGCCCTGGCCATGATGGTGCCGACGCCGTCGAGGCCCTCGGGCTCGGCGTCCAGCGGCGCGGCCAGCAGCACCTCGACGGCGACGACCTGCTGGCCTGGGCGGTGGCTGGTCAGCAGGGTCAGGCCGTTGCCGAGGGCGCCGCGCTCCGGGGCCGGGAAGGCCCACGGCTTGGGGTCGCCCGCCTGCGGCTGCGGGTGGAACGTCATGACGGCAGCGGTGTCGCTCACAGCTCGCCCTCTTCCTCGTCTGCCTCGTCGTCCGAGTCGTCCTGCTGGCTGTTGCCGGTGGGCTCGTAGACGAGCACCGCCCTGTTGTCGGGACGCAGCCGGGCCGCGGCCACCTCCTTGACCTCCTCCGGCGTGATCGAGAGCACCCGCTGCACCGCGGTCAGCGCCAGCTGCGGGTCGCCGAACAGGACCGCGAAGCGGCACAGTTCGTCCGCCCGGCCGCCGACCGTCGCCAGCCGGTCAAGCCACTCGCGCTCCAGCTGGGCCTGCGCCCGCTCCATCTCCTCGGGCGTCGGGCCCTCGGCGGCGAAGCGCGCCAGCTCCTCGTCCACCGAGGCCTCGATGTCGCCCAGTTCGACGCCACTGGACGCCTTGACGTCCAGCCAGCCGAGCGACGGCGCCCCGGCCAGCCGCAGCAGCCCGAATCCGGCGGTGACCGCCGTACGGTCGCGCCGCACCAGCCGGTTGTGCAGCCGGGACGACTCGCCGCCGCCCAGCACCGTCAGCGCCAGATCCGCGGCATCACCCGCACGAGTGCCGTCCTCGGGCAGCCGGTAGGCCGCCATGAGGGCCCGCGAGGGCACATCCTCCTCGACGACCTCGCGCAGCTGACCGCCCATCACCTCGGGCAGCGCGCCGTCCCGCGGCGCGGGCTTGCCGTCGTGCGCGGGGATGGTGCCGAAGTACTTCTCCACCCAGGCCAGCGTCTGCTCGGGGTCGATGTCGCCGACGACGGAGAGCACCGCGTTCCCCGGGGCGTAGTACGTCCTGAAGAAGGCCCTGGCGTCCTCGAGGGAGGCGGCGTCCAGGTCGGCCATCGAGCCGATCGGGGTGTGGTGGTAGGGGTGGCCGTCGGGGTAGGCGAGGGCGGTGAGGCGCTCGAAGGCGGTGCCGTAGGGCACGTTGTCGTACCGCTGGCGGCGCTCGTTCTTCACCACGTCCCGCTGGTTGTCCAGGCTCTCCTGGTCCAGGGCGTCCAGCAGGCTGCCCATCCGGTCGGCCTCCAGCCACAGGGCCAGTTCCACCTGGTGGGCGGGCATCGTCTCGAAGTAGTTGGTGCGCTCGAAGCTGGTGGTGCCGTTGAGGGAGCCGCCCGCACCCTGGACCAGTTCGAAGTGGCCGTTGCCCTGGACGCTGGCCGAACCCTGGAACATCAGGTGCTCGAAGAGGTGGGCGAGGCCGGTGCGGCCCTTGACCTCGTGCCGCGAACCGACGTCGTACCAGAGGCAGACCGCCGCGACCGGGGTGAGGTGGTCCTCTGAGAGCACCACCCGCAGGCCGTTCGCCAGGCGGTGCTCGGTGGCTGTCAGGCCGCTGGAGTGTGCCTCCGGCGTGGCCGTGTGACCCATGGGCAAGCTGTCCTTCCGGTCGCGTGCTCGTGACTGCGTAGAGTGCTGCCACTCTAGGCAAGCGAGTCGGCGGGCGGCGAAGTTCCCGGTCGCGGGCGCGCTCGTGCCGGGTCGTGGTCGGCGTTGTCCGTGGCGCGGTCCACAATGGTCCGCGTCAGTTCACCGGTCCAGCCGAACGACCTTCCGGTCCAGACGAAGGAGCGCCGCCGAGATGGCCCGCCGCACGACGAAGTCCCCGCCGCCCGACGACGGCTTCGAGGAGCGCATCCTCGACATCGACGTCGTGGACGAGATGCAGGCCTCGTATCTTGAGTACGCCTACTCGGTGATCTACGCGCGCGCCCTGCCAGACGCCCGTGACGGCATGAAGCCGGTGCACCGCCGCATCGTCTACCAGATGAACGAGATGGGCCTGCGCCCCGACCGCGCCTTCGTCAAGTGCGCCCGGGTCGTCGGCGAGGTGATGGGCAAGCTGCACCCGCACGGCGACGCGTCGATCTACGACGCCATGGTGCGGATGGCGCAGCCGTTCTCGCAGCGCCTCCCGCTGGTCGACGGGCACGGGAACTTCGGCTCGCTCGACGACATGCCGGCCGCGATGCGCTATACCGAGGCCCGCATGTCGGGTCCCGCGCGCCTGATGGTCGAGTCGATCGACGAGGACACCGTCGACTTCGCGCCCAACTACGACGGCCAGGAGCAGGAGCCCGCCGTCCTGCCGTCGGCGTATCCGAACCTGCTGGTCAACGGCGCCTCCGGGATCGCCGTCGGCATGGCCACCAACATGCCTCCGCACAACCTGGGCGAGGTCATCGCCGCCGCCCGGCACCTGATCCGCTACCCCAACGCGGACCTGGACGCCCTGATGCGGCACATCCCAGGACCCGACCTGCCCACCGGCGGCCGGATCATCGGGCTGACCGGCATCAGGGACGCGTACGAGAGCGGCCGCGGCACCTTCAAGATCCGCGCCACCGTCTCGGTGGAGGACGTCACACCGCGCCGCAAGGGCCTGGTCGTCACCGAACTGCCCTTCACCGTCGGGCCCGAGAAGGTCATCGCCAAGATCAAGGACATGGTCGGCGCGAAGAAGCTCCAGGGCATCGCCGACGTCAAGGACCTCACCGACCGCGAGCACGGCCTGCGGCTGGTCATCGAGATCAAGAACGGCTTCAACCCGGAGGCCGTGCTCGAGCAGCTCTACAAGCTCACGCCGATGGAGGACTCCTTCGGCATCAACAACGTGGCGCTGGTGGACGGCCAGCCGCTCACCCTGGGCCTGCGCGAGCTGCTCCAGGTCTACGTCGACCACCGCTTCGACGTCGTGCGCAGGCGCAGCGAATTCCGCCGCACCAAGCGCCGCGACCGGCTGCACCTGGTGGACGGCCTGCTGGTCGCGCTCGTCGACATCGACGAGGTCATCGCGATCATCCGGGCCAGCGACAACGCCGCCCAGGCCAAGGACGGCCTGATGCAGCGCTTCGGGCTGTCCGAGATCCAGACGCAGTACATCCTGGACACCCCGCTGCGCCGGCTGACCCGCTTCGACCGGATCGAGCTGGAGGCGGAGCGCGACAAGCTCACCGAGGAGATCTCCGAGCTGACCCGGATCCTGGAGTCGGACGCGGAGCTGCGCAAGCTGGTGTCGTCGGAATTGGCCGCCGTGGCCAAGCAGTACGGCACCGAGCGCAGGACCGTGCTGCTGGAGTCGGCGGACACGCCGGTCGCCGCGGTGCCGCTGGAGGTCGCCGACGACCCCTGCCGGGTGATGCTGTCCTCGACCGGGCTGCTGGCCCGCACATCCGAGGGTGCGGAGCCGGGCGAGAGCGGGGGCCGGCGGGCCAAGCACGACGTGATCGTCTCCGCGGTGCCGACCACGGCGCGCGCGGATGTCGGCGCGGTCACCTCGTACGGCCGGCTGCTGCGGATCACGGTCATCGACCTGCCGATGCTGCCGCCCACCTCGGGCGCGCCCTCGCTGGCAGGGGGTGCGCCGCTGGGCGAATTCCTCTCGCTCGAGGACGGCGAGCGGGTGCTGTGCCTGACCACGCTCGACGAGTCCTCGCCTGGCCTGGCGCTGGGCACCGAGCAGGGTGTGGTCAAGCGGGTGGTGCCCGACTACCCGGCGAACAAGGACGACCTGGAGGTCATCGGCCTCAAGGAAGGCGACACCGTGGTCGGCGCGGTGGAGCTGCGCACCGGCGAGGAGGACCTGGTCTTCATCACCGACGACGCCCAGCTGCTGCGGTATCCGGCCGCGCAGGTGCGCCCGCAGGGCCGCCCCGCCGGCGGCATGGCGGGCGTCAAGCTCGCCGACGGGGTCAAGGTGATCTCCTTCACCGCGGTCGACCCGGCGGTGGACGCGGTGGTCTTCACGGTGGCCCGCGCCGAGGACACGCTGGACGGGACGGGCGAGGGCACCGCGAAGCTCACCCCGTTCGACCAGTATCCGCGCAAGGGCCGCGCCACCGGCGGGGTGCGCTGCCAGCGCTTCCTGCGCGGCGAGACGGGCCTGGCCTTCGCCTGGGCGGGCGCCGCGCCGGCCAGGGCCGCGACCGCGACCGGCGCGGCGGCCGAACTCCCGCCCAAGGACCCGCGCCGCGACGGCTCGGGCGTCCCGCTGGCCAAGCCGGTGGCGGTGGTGGCGGGCCCGGTGTAGCCGCACGGCGGCCGGGTGCCGTCCCGGCGGCCCCCCGGCGGAGGTTAGGCTCACCTTCGTGAGTACGTGTACGACGGCGTCGGCGGAGCTCGGCGAGCCGGTGGGCGCCACCGCGTCCACCGCCAGGACCTGGCTGCTGGTCGAGCAGCCAGGGCCGTGGGGACGCAAGGCGCTGACCGGGAGCCGGCTGGACCCGGCGCTGGGCCGGGCGCTCGACCGGGCCGCCGACGGCACGGGGGTGCGGGTCGCGCTGATCCGCAGGCCCGGTCGGCACGCCGACCTGCACACGGCCGCCAGGCACCGCGTCTACCTCGCGCACACCGCGCCGGGCGACGCCTGGATCCGCACGGACTCGCTCACCGACCCCGCGGAGCTGGCGGAACTCGACTTCACGGCCCTCGGCCAGGGCGCGCACGGCGGCTTCGGCCGGGCCCACGTGGGCCCGCCGCTGGCGCTGGTGTGCACCAACGGCAGGCGGGACCGCTGCTGCGCGGTGTACGGCCGCCCGCTCGCCGCGGAACTGGCCGCCTCAGGGGACGCGGACGCCTGGGAGATCACGCATCTGGGCGGCCACCGCTTCTCCCCCACCATGCTGGTGCTGCCTTACGGCTACACCTACGGCCGGGTGGACGGCCGGCTGGCCAAGGAGGTGCTCGCGGCGGCACGGACCGGCCGGGTGGTCCTCGAAGGCTGCCGCGGCCGGTCCGCGTGGGACCGCCCGGGGCAGGCGGCGGACCTGGCCGTGCGCGCCCTCGCGGGTGTCGACCTGGAGGGCGCGCTGACGGTGCGGCGTACCGCCGCGGAACCCGGCGGCGGCTGGTCGGTGCTGGTCACCCACACCGACGGCAGGGCCTGGGAGGTGGCGGTGGCGCAGCGCGCGGCGCGGCCGCCGCGGCCGGAGAGCTGCGACGGCCCGCTGGGCACCCCGGCAGGGCTGACGGCGACCGGGGTGGCCGCGGTCGACGGACCTTTCAGTGGACGTTCTTGACGAATTCCGTGGTGAAGGTCCGGCTGAGGTCCACGGTGGTGTGCTGGAGGTTGGGGTTGAAGGCCTTCAGCACGTTCTCCACGGTGGCCGGGCCGTCGGCAGGCATCACACCGTCAGTGGTGAACATCGGCAGCGTCGCCTTGATCGACTCCGCGTACAGCTTCGCCCCGCCCTGCGCGTAGTCCGCGGGCATCTTCGCGGCGATCTCCTCCGGGGTGTGCGCCGACATCCAGCGGAGGGTCTTCACGAAGGCGTCGGCCAGCTTCTGGACGGTGTCCTTGTGGCTGTCCACCCAGTCGGTGTTCATGTAGAGGCTGGAGGACGGGTAGAGGCCGCCGAGCGCCTGGCGCGAGCCCTCGGGCGTGCGCATGTCGTAGAGCACCTTGCCCGCGCCCTTGTCCAGGATCTGCGCGACGGTCGGGTCGGTGGTCATGCCGGCCTGGATGGAGCCGTGCTGGAGTGCGGCGATGAAGGTCTGGCCGGCGCCGACGGCGACCGGGGTGATGTCGCTGACCTTCAGGCCGTTGTGCACCGCGAGGTACTTGGTGAGGAAGTCGGTGGACGAGCCCAGGCCGGTGATGCCCAGGTGCTTGCCCTTGAAGTCCTCGGCCGAGGCGATGTCGCCCGCCGCCTTGGTGGACACGACCTCGACCTCGCCGGGCGCCTGGGCGAACTGCACCACCGACTCCACGTGCTTGCCCTTGGTCTGCAGGTCCAGGGTGTGGTCGTAGAAGCCGACGGCGCCCTGCACCTCACCTGCGACCAGGGCGGTGGTGGCGTCCACGCCCGCGGGCTCGGTCAGCAGCGTGACGTCCAGGCCCTCGGCCTTGAAGTAGCCGAGTCTCTCGGAGAGCATCGCCGGCATGTAGATGACCTTGTCGAGGCCGCCGACCATGATCTTGACCTTGGTGGTCTTGCCGGAGCCCGCGGCCGGCCCGGAGCCGGCGGCGGTGTCGGAGCCGGAGCCGCCTGAGGAGGCGTCGTCGGCGCAGGCGGTCAGGGTGGTCAGGGCCAGGGTTCCGGCGAGGGTCAGCGCGGCGATCCGGGTGTTCTTGCGCATGGTCACGTCCTTGTGAGGGTCGGGCGGGGGTCGGGAAGCGGCAGGAGGTGCCGCGGTGGTCAGCGCTCGGCGCCGGGCTGGACCGGCTTCCAGCGGAAGAGCCGCTTCTCCACGAGCGTCAGGAGCCCCTCGGCGGCCAGGGCGACCACGGCGAGGATCACCATGGCGGCGTAGACCCCGGCGGAGTTGAGGGTGCCCTGCGAGTTCGCGACGAGCAGGCCGATGCCCTTCGTCGCGCCGATGTACTCGCCGACGATCGCGCCGATCAGCGCGAAGCCGAAGCTGATGTGCAGGCTGGTGAAGATCCACGAGGTGGCCGAGGGGATGACCACCTGCAGGGTGACCCGGCGGTTGCTCGCGCCCAGGATGCGGGCGTTGGCGACCAGGTTGCGGTCGACCTCGCGGGCGCCCTGGAAGGCGTTGAAGAAGACCGGGAAGAAGACCAGGACGACCGCGGAGGCGATCTTGGAGGCCGGGCCGAGGCCGAACCAGATGAGGAAGATCGGGGCGAGCACGATCCTCGGCATCGCGTTGAGGATCTTCACGTACGGCCCGAAGACATCGGCGAGGAAGCGCACCCGGCCCAGGGCGATGCCCAGCAGCACACCGGCCGCCACCCCGATCACCCAGCCGTACAGGGCCTCGTAGAGGGTGGCCCAGACCTGCGCGCCCAGCGAGCCCTGGGCCGTGCCATGGGTCGTCCAGGTCTGGATCTGGTCCCAGATCCTGCTGGGCATCGAGAAGTTGAACGGGTCGATGACGCCTGCTCGGGCGGACCACTCCCACAGGCCGAGCACGACGACGAGCACCAGCAGCCGGCATCCGTTGACCAGCAGGGTGCGGTTGCGTACGGCGCGGGCGCGGGCCGCCGTGCGGTCGGTGGGCTTGGCGGCCGGCTGCGGCAGTACGGCGGACTCAGGCGGCATTTCCGGTGCCCCTTTCACGGGTGATGCGGACCTCTTGGCCGAGCGAGGACCAGATCTCCCGGTAGATCTCGATGAAGCGGGGTTCGAGCCGGACCTCCTCGACCTTGCGGGGGCGCGGCAGGTCGATCGTGAAGACCTCCTTGACGGTGGCCGGGCCCGCCGTCATCACCACGACCTTGTCGGCGAGCGCGATCGACTCCTCCAGGTCGTGCGTGACGAAGACCACGGAGGATCCGGTGCCCGCCCACAGGTCGAGCAGCTGGTCCGACATCAGCGCCCTGGTCTGCACGTCGAGCGCGGAGAAGGGCTCGTCCATGAGCAGGATCGACGGGTCGTTGACGAAGGTGGCGGCGAGCGCGACGCGCTTGCGCTGCCCGCCGGAGAGCTGGTGCGGGTAGCGGTCCTCGAACGCCGTCAGGCCCACCCTGGCCAGCCAGTCCCTGGCCCGCTCCCGCGCCTCGGCCTTGGCCGCCCCGCGGAAGCGCGGCCCGGCCATGACGTTGGACAGCACCGTCCGCCAGGGGAAGACGGCGTCCTGCTGGAAGACGAAGCCGACGTCGGTGCCGATGCCGCGCACCGGCTCACCGCCGACGAGCACCTCGCCCTGCGTGGGCTCCTCGAGGCCGCTGACCAGGGTCAGCGTGGTGGACTTGCCGCAGCCGGTGGGGCCGACGACCGCGACGAACTCGCCGCGCTCCACCGTCAGGTCCAGTTCCCTTACGGCGGTGTGCAGGGCGCCGGACGGGGTCCTGAACGCCTTGCCCGCCCCCCGCAGCTCGATGGCGGGGCTCGTGTCATGGGTCATGGCGCTGGACGCTACGAGCGGCCGGCGGGCCCCGGCAGCCTTGTGAGCGCAAGGCCTCCTTGTGCGCACAAGCAGGCCTTCTGCTCGTTTTGCGCACCGCAGGGACAACGAATGGGAAACGGACTCTGCCCATCCGGGCGTGCAGCGTTTACGTTGCGTTGACGACACGGACGTCGGCGGATGCCGGCAGGTCGGGGGCCCGGAGCCGGAGGAGCTGATGATGCGGATCGGATGGCCGCGCCGTGTCTCGGCGCAGGTGCTGCTGATACAGCTGATGATCACCGGCGGGGTGACCGCCCTGGCGATCGGCCTCTTCCTGGCGCCGCTCAGCCGCCAGCTGGACGAACAGTCCATGCACAGGGCGCTGGCCATCGCGCAGACGGTGGCCGCGGAACCGCAGGTGGCGCAGTCGCTGCTGACCACCCCGCCGACCCCGGAAGGACCGGTGCAGGCCGAGGCGGAGCGGATCAGGGTGGCCACCGACGCCAGCTACATCGTGGTGATGGACACCCGCGGCACCCGCTGGTCGCACACCGACACCGCCAGGATCGGCGAGCACGTCTCGACCGATCCGAGCGTCGCCCTCGGCGGCCGCGACATCATGCAGATCGACAGCGGCACGCTGGGACGCAGCGCGCGCGGCAAGGTGCCGCTGCGCGACGCGCACGGGAGGATCGTCGGCGCGGTGTCGGTCGGCTTCGCCTACACGGGGGTGCGGGCCAGGCTGCTGGCCGTGGTGCCGCTGCTGCGCTACGCGGGCGCGGCGCTCGCGGTCGGCGTACTGGCGGCGCTGTGGGCGTCGCGGCGGCTGCAAAGGGCCACCCACGGGCTGGCCTTCGCCGACATCTCGGCGCTGCTCGACGAGCGGGAGGCGATGCTGCACGGCATCCGCGAGGGCGTCGTGGCGCTCGACCCGCACGGCAGGATCCGGCTGGTCAACGACGAGGCGCAGCGGCTGCTCGGGCTCGACGGCGACGCCGCGGGGCGCCCGCTCGACGGGGTGCTGCCTGCGGGGCGGACCACCGACGTGCTGGCGGGACGGGCCGAGGGCAAGGACCTGCTGACCGTCAGCGGCGGGCGGGTGCTGGTCGCCAACCGGATGCCGACCGAGGGCGGCGGCGCGGTGGTCACCCTGCGGGACCGCACGGAACTCGAACTGCTGGGCCGCGAACTGGACTCCACCCACGGCCTGCTCGACGCGCTGCGGGCCCAGGACCACGAGCACGCCAACCGGCTGCACACCCTGCTGGGGCTGCTCGAACTCGGTCTGCACGAGGCCGCCGTGGACTACGTGGCCGAGGTGGCGGACACCCACAGGGCCTCGGCCGAGGAGGTCTCGGACCGGGTGCGCGACCCGCTGGTGGCGGCGCTGCTGGTGGGGAAGGCGGCCATCGCGGCCGAACGCGGGGTGACCCTGCGGATCGCGCCGGGCACGCTGCTGCCCGACCGGGTGGTCGACCCGCGCGACCTGGTGACGGTGCTGGGCAACCTCGTGGACAACGCGCTGGACGCCGCCGCCTCCGAGGTCGAGGTGGAGCTGCGCCCCGAGGGGGCCACGGTGCTGCTGCGGGTGGGCGACGACGGGCCCGGGGTGCCTCCCGACCTGCGCGGGCGGATCTTCGACGAGGGCTGGACCACCAAGGAGCCGCCGTCCCACCGCGGCCGCGGCCTGGGCCTCGCCCTGGTGCGCCGGCTCGCGGAACGCTACGGCGGCACCGCCAGGGTCGCCGCCAGGGCCGGGGGCGGCGCGGTCTTCACCGTGGTGCTGCCCGAGTCGCTGCTCGGCGCGGACATGGCCGAATGCGGCGCCGACGCCCTCGCGCTCACCGGAGGTGTCCGATGATCGACGTGCTGGTCGTGGACGACGACTTCCGGGTCGCCGAGATCAACTCGGCCTACGTCGGCAAGGTCCCCGGCTTCCGGGTGGCCGCCCGTGCGCACACCGCGGCGCAGGCGCTCGCCACCCTGGAGCGCGACCGGATCGACCTGGTGCTGCTCGACCACTATCTGCCGGACGAGACCGGTCTGACGCTGGTCCGCCGGATGCGGCAGCTGGGCCACTCCGCCGACGTGATCATGGTGACGGCTGCCAGGGATGTCGCGACGGTGCAGGCCGCGATGCGATTCGGCGTGCTGCAGTACCTCGTCAAGCCGTTCGGCTTCGCGGGGCTGCGGGCCAAGCTCGACGGCTACGCGGCGCTGCGCCGCACCCTGGACGGGGTGGTCGGTGGCGGCGGCGGTGAGGCGGGCCAGGAGCAGGTCGACCGGATCTTCGGCGCGCTGCGTACGGCGTCCGCGGCGCCCGCCACCCTGCCCAAGGGCCACTCCGCGCCCACCGCCGACCTGATCCGCCGGGTGCTGCGGGCGGCGCCGCACCCGCTGTCCGCCCATGAGGTGGCGGAGCGCGCCGGGTTGAGCAGGTCCACCGCCCAGCGCTACCTCAAGCACCTGGAGCAGGCGGGGCGGCTCCGGCTCACCCTGAAGTACGGCGACACCGGCCGCCCCGAGCACCGCTACGCCTGGGCGCAGGCGACCTGACGGCCCTCCGCCGCCGTACCCGCCTCCACCGCGCCCGCCCTACACCGCGCCCGCCCCGGTGAGCGACCTGACCTCGGTCTCGGCGTAGCGCCCCGGGTCGGCCGGCTCGGGCGAGAGCACCGTGCCGAGCCATCCGGCGAGGAAGCCCAGCGGAATCGAGATCAGGCCCGGGTTCTCCAGCGGGAAGAGATGGAAGTCGACGCCGGGGAAGAGCGCGTCCGGGCGTCCCGACACCACCGGCGACAGCACCACAAGCAGCAGCGCGGGGACCAGCCCGCCGTAGATCGCCCACACCGAGCCGCGGGTCGTGAAGCGCCGCCAGAACAGCGAGTAGAGCAGCGCGGGCAGGTTCGCGGACGCGGCCACCGCGAAGGCGAGGCCGACCAGGAACGCGATGTTCTGGTCCTGCGCCAGCAGGCTCAGGCCGATCGCCACCGCGCCGATGCCCACCGCCGCGTAGCGCGCCACCCGCACCTCGTCCTGCTCCATCGCCTCCTCGGCAGGGTCGCGCCGCCCGTGCCTGGCGGCCGGCCGCCGAACCGCGGTGTAGAGGTCGTGGGCCACGGAGGCCGACGAGGCCAGGGTGATTCCGGCGACCACCGCCAGGATCGTGGCGAAGGCGACCGCGCCGACCACCGCGAACAGCACGGTGCCCCAGGTCGTCCCCGACCCGCCGCCCAGTGCCTCGGCGAGCAGCGGCACCGCCGTGTTGCCGGCCGCGTTGGACTCCCGCACCGTGCCGGAGCCGACCACCGCCGCGGCACCGAAGCCGAGCACGATCGTCATCAGGTAGAAAGCCCCGATCAGCCCGATCGCCCACACCACGGACCGCCGTGCCGAGCGCGCGGTCGGCACGGTGTAGAAGCGCGAAAGGATGTGCGGCAGCCCCGCGGTCCCCAGCACCAGCGCGAGCCCGAGGCTGATGAAGTCCAGCCGGGATGTCCAGCTCCCGCCGTACCTCAGCCCGGGGGCGAGGAAGGACTCCCCGCGCCCGCTGCCGGCGGCCGCCGAGTGCAGCAGGTCGTCGACATTGCCGTGGAAGCGCACCAGCACCATCACGGTGAGCAGGACCGTGCCGCCGATCAGCAGCACGGTCTTGACGATCTGGATCCAGGTGGTGGCCCGCATCCCGCCGAAGGACACGTAGAACACCATCAGCGCCCCGACCCCGATCACCGCCCAGGTCTTCGCCGCGGTCCCCTGACCGCCGATCAGCAATCCGACCAGGCTGCCCGCGCCGACCATCTGCGCCACCAGGTAGAGCACCGACACCACGACGGACGAGGTGCCCGCCGCGAGCCGCACCGGCCGCTGCCGCATCCGCGCGGACAGCACATCGGCCAGCGTGTAGCGCCCGCAGTTGCGCACCAGCTCCGCGACCAGCATGAGCACCACGAGCCACGCCACCAGGAAGCCCACCGAGTACAGCAGCCCGTCGTAGCCGAACAGCGCGATCAGCCCCGAGATGCCGAGGAAGGACGCCGCCGACATGTAGTCGCCCGCGATGGCGAAGCCGTTCTGCATCGGGGAGAACATCCGCCCGCCGACGAAGAACTCCTCCGACGAACTGCGCCGCCGGCCCGCCCACGCGGTGATCGCGAGTGTCACCGACACGAACACCGTGAACAGCACCACCGCCAGGCCCTGGTGCTCCCCGGCCGAATTCGCCAGGAAGCGGTCGGCCACCATCATGCGCCCGCCGCTCAACGCACCCGCTCCTGTCCGGTCCTGGTCGCCAGCGTCCAGCGCAGGTCCAGCGCCGCCCGATCCCTGTGCACCCTCGCGTGTCTGACATACGCCCAGGTCAACAAGAAGGTCGTGGCGAACTGCGCCAGTCCGGCGACCAACGCCACATTCACCTCCCCGACCACCCGGCGCCCCATCAGCCCGGGAGCTGTGGTGGCCAGCACGACATAGAGCAGATACCAGGCGACGAAGGCCGCCGCCGCGGGGAACGCGAACCCGCGATAACGGCCTCTCACCTCCTGGAACGCCGCGCTGTCCTGGACCTCCTTGTAGATCGCTCCCCGGTCCCCGGCCGCCCCCGCGGCAGCCGGTGGCGCCGCGACAGGTGGCGCGGCCGGCGCCCCCTGATCGGGCACCCAGAGCTCTGCTCCTCCGGCATCCCGCCACGGGTCGTCCACCCGCAGGGCCAGGGGGTCGCCGCCGTCGTGCTTGTCCACCGAACTCTCCTCGTTCCACGGCCGGATGGGCCGTATGCCCAATCATGGACAGAGCGGGAAGATCCCGGTCCAACAACCACAAACGTTCACCCCATCAGGTGATCCCCTGCCGGCAGGCGTATCCGACCGCCCGGGCACGGTCACGCACCCCCGCCCCTCCCGCGTGTGACGTGACGACGACCGGCTGGCTGCCGACGTCCGACACACCCTGGGGGCACTGAAAATCAGGAGAGCAGCTGCTGTCCGCCGTCGATGTCGTAGGTGCCCCCGGTGAGGGCCTCGTTGCTCATGAGGTGGAGGGCAAGCGCGGCGACGTCGGCGGCGACGACGACCCGCCGGATCGGCAGCGTGCTGCGCAGCTCCTCGCGCCGGGCCTCCAGCTCATCGCCAAGCAGCGAGGCCGACAGAGGCGTGTCCACGAAGCCCGCGGCGATGAGGTTCACCCGGATCGGCGCCATCTCCAGCGCCAGGTTCGCCGTCAGCGCGGGCAGCATCGCGGTGACGGTGGACATCAGCGTCATCCCGACCCCGGGCCGCCGCCCTCCGGTGCCGCCGATGAACAGCAGCGTCCCGCCGGCCCTGACCTTGCCCCTGCTGTGGAGCGCGACCCCCAGATTCATCGCGATCCGCTGGTCGACGTCGCCGCGGGCGGCGGCGAGGTCCATGTCCGCCAGCGGAATGTAGGACGGCCGGCCCGCCGTGACCAGCACGTGGTCCACCGGGCCTGGCAGCTCATCGAAGAAGCGCTTGAGGCGTTCGGTGTCGGTGGCGTCGAACGCCGCCGTGCTCACCGGGTCGAGTTCGCGGGCGGCCTCCTGCAGCCGCTCCGGATTGCGGCCGACCATGACCAGCCGGCCGCCGCCTGCCTTCACCTGGCGCCCGGTCTCCAGCCCGATCCCGGCACTGGCGCCGATCAGTACGACGGTCTGGCCTTCGATGCCCGCCATCTCCCACCTCCCGGTGTCAGCCCCCTCCCGATTCTCACGCCTCCCTCCGCCCCTCGCCTGCCGGGCGGGTGCGGGCAGCGGACCACGCGCACCACGCGGCGCGTACCGGCCACCCGCACCGCACGCCGCGCAGCCGGGCAGAGCGCGCACGAGCGCCCGCCACGCGCCATCCCCCGTTTCGCCTCGCGACCGGACAGGCTTCCCGCACAATGGGCGGCATGACGACATGAAGAGCACCGGCCGGTCCCCCGCACTGGCGCAAGGTCGGGATCTGGGAGACGGTCCTCGACGGGGACGTGCCGGTCTGCGGCATCTGCGGGACCCCTGTCCGCTCGTACCGCCACCGTTTCCATCCCCCCGGGTCCGCCATGTTCGAGCACTGCGTCGGACTCGCCTGGTGCCCTTGCTGCCGGATCTACTGCGGGGCGATGGTGCACGTCCCCCGGCAGCAGGTCCTCGTGGACGCCCTGGCCTTGCTCCCCCCTGAGCGGCGCGAGTACGTCGGGGCCTCCGAGAGGCGGCTGATCGAATTCCTCGACCGGCAGGCCGGACCGCCTCCGGCCCGGTCCTCGTCGCCGTGACCGGGATGCTCAGCCTGCCGGGGGCGGATCGACCTCGCCGCCGACACCGGAGCGCCCGGCGGGGACGCCGACGATGTGGACCGTCACCTTGCGCCTGACGGACTCGCCGAAGACCTCCGCCACGGCGTCGGTGATCGACGCGATCAGCCGCTCGGAGGCGTGGGGCGTTCCCGGCAGATTCAGGGCGACTTCCCGCAGGTTGAGCGAGACGATCGGGGCGTTCACCGTGCCGGTTTCGCCGCCGGTTCCCCACCGGTGGCGCGGGATGCCGAACAGCTCGACGACCGCCATGGGGCGCGCTCGCTCTCCGTAGACCCTGACCAGCGCGTCGGTCAGGGCGAGGACGAGCTTCGCCTCGACTTTCCCGTCGAGCTCCTCCTCGTGGATCCGTACCTCGAAGTGCGGCATCACAGCTCCGTCCGGATGGGTCGCTATCATCACAACAGTTTTGCTTTGCAAGCGAAATATCTTTGACTCTAAAGGTAAATGGACGGATGGCCGATGTCAATCGAGAGCCAGGGCCGCACGGCGGACCCGGAAGGACCCGGGCCGGGGGTCGACGAGGCGATCAGGGCACTGCTGCTGCTCATGCCCCGCATGGCCGGACGCGCGAAGCGGATCCCGGTGCCTGAGGAACTGCAGTCGCTCGCACTGGCGCCGCGGCACCTGTCGCTGCTGTCCTGCCTGCTGTTCGACGGCCCGATGACCGTGAACGATCTCGCGGCGCGTCTGGAGGTCGCCCCGACCACCGTCAGCCTCATGGTCGGCGAGCTGAGCCGGAAGGGGATCCTGGAGCGGCGCGAGGACGAGTCGGACCGGCGCCGGCGCATCGTCAGCATCACCGATGACCGGCGGCCGTCCATCGACGGCTGGCTGGCGCGGGGGGCGCACGCCTGGCGTCAGGCACTCGATCCCCTGACCCCCGAGCAGCGGCGGATGTTCGTCAGGACCCTGCGGGCCTATGAGGCGGCCATGGCCGACGCCGAGGACGCGGGCGAGGCCTCGGCGGGCGGCTCCGCCACGCAGTCGCCTCCAGGGGCCGCGGCCGCCCCGCCCCGCGCTCCTGGGAGCGGCCCGCACCGCGACGGCGCGGGCTCGCGATGACCCCCTCCCCGCCCGGCGCCGCGCGTGAAAGCCCCCGGACATGGCGGTGCCCGGCTCGCTGGTACGAGCCGGGCACCGAAACCGTCAGGCAGCCGCACCCCCCGGCGCCCTGGCGGTCGAGGGATCCACCGGGTGCCCCGCGGCGGTTCTCATCAGTGGTCGCCCACCTGCACCGTGGCCGTCGCCGGCGTCCGCGAGGACGCACCGGTGGCGGTGACCGCGTAGCGTCCGGGCCGCGTGCCCCTGGGCACCTCGACCGTGGCGTGGACCGCGCCGCCGGAGGAGGCCGTCACCGTGAGGTCGGTGGCGGGCTTGGTGCCGAGCCTGACGGTCACCCGCTCCCCCGGCGTGAACCCGGTGCCGGTGACGGCGACCGAATCCTTGTCGTGGCCCCCGGAGACCACCGCTGCCGTGATGGACGGATGCGCCGCCTGCCGCGCCACGGTGACGGTGAACGTCCCGGTGGCGCTGGACAGCGTGTCCCAGGCGGTGACGCGCACGGTGTAGGTGCCCGGCTGCTGGTAGGTGTGCTGTCCGCTCATCGCACCGGACGCGTCGACCGTGACGTCCTGGGGCACCGTGCCGTCGCCCCACTGGACCCGCGCGTGGTAACCGGTCGCGTCGGTGACCCCGCCGGCCACGGAACCGAGCTGCGCCGAGAGGGCGTTGCCCGCGGTGGCCGTCGCGTCCTGCCCGGCGGTGGTGGTCAGCGCGGCGGCCGCCGTGCCGTCGTCGGCGATGGCGAACACGTGGATCCTGCCCACCTTGCCCGGGTCGCCGGTCTGTGCCGGCAGGGTGACCGAGACGAGCTTCTTGCCCTCCGGGATCCGGTAGGGGGCGGTGGCGAAGAGGAAGGGCTGCGCGCTGTCCTTGCTCGCGCCCCTCAGCCGGTAGGCGGACTTGGCGACGACGATGTTGCCGTAGGCGGGTGTGCCCTGGGCGTTGCCGCCCAGCGTCCAGTCGCTCATCTGGATCGGGATGGCGGCTGTGCTGCCGTCGCTGAAGGTCGCGGTGCCGGTCGTGCTCTGGTTGCCCTCGGTGCCGGTGCCGACGAAGGAGATGTCCTTCGCGTCGTCCGGCAGGTTCAGCACGATCGTGCTGCCGTTGCCCGTCGCGTCGTCAGGCGCGCCCGCACCGGTCACCGGAAGGGTGAAGTGCAGTGCCGTGCCCGGGACTTCGGTCTGCTTCCCGGCTGTCACACCGGCGTCCGCCAGGGCGCTGCGCGAGAAGCCGTAGCCCACCGCGTCGCAGTTCGCCGCCAGCACTCCGTCGTCGCCGACGCAGACGGTGTCGAAGGCCGCCGTGAGCCCTGACTCCGGAGCGAACGACACGTCGACACCGACGGTCGCGGACCCCTGGCTCGCGCCGTCGGTCGCCTGGACGCTCGCCTGGTAGTAGCCGGGCTTGGCGTAGGTGTGCGACCCGGAGACGCTGTACACGCCGCGCGAGCTCGCGGAGACCACCCCGGTCGCGGCCGGCGACCCGTCGCCCCAGTCGATCGTGGCACGGTAGCCGCTCGCGGTACCGCCGGCGATCGTCGCCAGCGGCGTCGACACGGCCACACCGGCCGTCGCGTGCACCGGGTTCTGCGCCGCGTCGACACCGACCGTCTTGCCGCCGAGCCGGACGTCCCCGCCCGCGAGCAGCTCGACCTCGGCGAGGTTCGCCTGTGCGGCTCCCGCGGTCTTCGTCACCACCAGGCGGAACTGCGCGAACTTGCCCGGCCTGGCGATGGTGAACGGCCGGGTCTGGTCCCGCCACGGGAAGACCTCGCCGCTGCGGGAGTCCACCGTGGTCCAGGTGATCCCGTCGTCGGAACCCTGGAGCTTCCAGTCCGCCGGGTCACCCGTGGCCGCCCCCGAGGTGAGGGTGTAGGTGGTCGGCGTCTGCTTGCCGCCGCGGTAGGCCCAGGTGATCCGCGGGGTGCCGGTGGCGAAGGTCACCTGCGTCGTCGACGTGTCGTCGAAGAGCTTCGAGGCGTCCTGCCCGTTGTCGGCGGTGGCGGTGCCGAGCCCGGGGCCCGTGGTGTCCTGCAGCGGCTGGGGTGCCGCGCTGCCCTTGGTCAGGGACGGCGGGGCGTCGTTGCCGCCGGTGCCCCACGTCGACGGCTTCGGGCCCATCCGGAAGTCGATCGTGCCGCCGTGCGCGAGCACGGAGGAGTCGATGGACACCGAGCGCTGCGTCTTGCCGTTGACCTTCACGCCCTGCACGTAGACGTTCCCGGTGCTGTTGTCCGGCGCGTTGACGACGATGTCGCCGGTGCTCCTGTGGACGGTCATCTTGGTGAACTGCGGAGAACCGATGGCCCAGTTGGAGGAGCCGACCTGGAGCGGGTAGATGCCCAGCGAACTGAGGATGTACCACGACGACGACTCGCCGTTGTCCTCGTCGCCCGGGTAGCCCTGGCCGATCTCGTCACCGACGTAGAGCCGCTGCATGATCTCCCGGACGAGCGCCTGGGTCTTGGCGGGCGCGCCGGCGTAGTCGTACATGTAGGGGATGTGGTGCGACGGCTGGTTGCTCATGCCGAGCTGGCCCAGCCGGACCGCCTGCGCCTCGATCATCTCGTGGATGGTGCCGCCGTAGCCGCCGGGGTGGTCGGCGTTCTCCGGGGTGGCGAAGAACTGGTCGAGCTTCTGCTCGAGGCCCTTCTTGCCGCCGTACAGGTTGGCCAGGCCCTGGCCGTCCTGCTGGGCGGTGAAGGCGTAGTTCCACCCGTCGGTCTCGGTGTAGACGCCGCCCCAGTCCAGCGGGTCGCCCGCCTGGAAGTCGCCTGCCGCGCTGCGTCCTTCGAAGAACTTCGTCTTGGTGTCGAAGAGGTTGACGTAGTCGCGGGCACGCTCCAGGAAGTAGGCGGACTCCTCCTTGAGCCGGCCGCGCTCCGCCTTCGGTGTCTTCGGGTCCTTCGCCAGGGCCGCGCCCATGTTGCCGATGCCGTAGTCGCTGATGAAGCCTTCCAGCGCCCAGGACACCGACTCGCCGGTGGAGGTCGGGGTGTAGCCGAGGAAGAGCGAGGACTCGATCCCCTTGCGGCCGACCTCGCTGCGCCCGGAGGCGACCGTGGCGTCCTTGACCACCGCGTCGTACGCGGCGAGCGGGTCCGGCAGCTTCACGCCGTTGAGGTACGCCTCGGCCAGCGCGTTGTCCGCGCTGGTGCCGGTCATCAGGTCGGCGTAGCCGGGGGAGGACCAGCGGGCTATCCAGCCGCCGTCACGGTACTGCTGGACGAAGCCGTCCGCGATCTTGGCCGCGACGTCCGGGTACAGCAGCGAGTAGGCGGGCCACACGGTGCGGTAGGTGTCCCAGAAGCCGTTGTTCACGTAGAGCTGTCCGTCGACGAGCTTCGCGCCGGTGGTGGTGGCGGTCGTCGTGCCGGTCGCCGGTGACACCGGGCTGGCGTACTGCCAGTGCGGCGCGGACGCGGTGCCGGTGTTCTCCGACTGCGAGTTCGGGTAGAGGTTCAGCCGGTACAGGTTGGAGTACAGCGTCACCTGCTGGGTCTGGGTGGCGCCCGCCACCGAGATACGGCCGAGCCGCTCGTTCCATGCCGCGGTGGCCGCGGTGCGTATCTGGTCGAAGCTGCGCCCGGTGACCTCCATGTCGAGATTCCTGTGCGCCTGGTCGGTCGAGATGAACGACGTGGCTATGCGCATCGTCACCTGCGCCTCCGACGAGGTGTCGAAGGTCGCGGAGGTGCCGGAGGACGCCGTCGGTGCCCGGTCGAAGGCGCCGGCCACGAACATCCTGGTGTGCCCGGCCGACAACCCGCTGCCGTTGTCCACCCAGCCGGTGAAGGTGCCGTCGGTGCCGATGGTGAAGGTGCCGTTGAAGAAGACGAGGCTGCCGGTGGCCTGCCCGGAGGGGAAGGTGAACTGCATGATGCCGCCGTGGTCGGTCGGCGCCATGCGCGCGACCAGGCCGTCCTGCAGGGTGACCTGGTACAGGTCGGGCCGCGCGGTCTCGTCGTCGTGGCTGAAGGCGAGTGCGCGGGTGCTCGGCGACCCGGTCAGCGATCCGCCGGCCGGTACGGGCATGACCGACATCTGGTCACGGTCGCCCATCCACGGGCTCGGCTCGTGCGAGATGGCGAGTCCCTGGAGCATGGGCAGGTTGGCCGCGTTGTTCGCCTGCTGGTAGGAGTACTCCCACGACTGGGACGACGCGTCGGTGACCGGGGTGAAGAAGTTGAAGCCGTTCGGCACCGCCGCGATGGGCAGGTTGTTGCCGCGCGAGAACGAGCCGGAGGCGTTGGTCCCGCGGCGGGTGTCGACGTAGTTCGTCAGGCTCGAGGCATCGATCGGCGTCGGGGTGCCCGTGACGGTCACATCGTCGAGCCAGCCCTGGAAGCGGGTCGCCGCCTTGGCCTGCGGGTCGTCGTAGGCGAGCAGGATGCGGTCGATCGTCTTGCCCGCGGCGACCTTGCCGATCTCCGACTCGACGGCGTTCCACTGGTCGGCGTAGAGCACCTTCGACGCGCCCTGGCCCGCGGCCGTGAGCGGGTAGCCGTGCTGGTCGACGGGCGAGCGCCGGCTCAGGTAGGTCCCGTCGGTGAAGTGCAGGTCCACGGCGGCGTACGTCGACGGGTACTGGGCGTCGCGGCCGGTGAACTCGGGGAAGATCCGGTAGGACAGCCGGGTCTTGGGACCGACCGGGATGTCGACGTCGAACAGCCGGTTGGTGGCGGACGATTCGCCGGCGGCCTGCGCGCCGCCCGAGTAGCGCAGCGAGGCGACCCCGGTGAAGCCGGCGCTCGCCTTCATGTTGTATCCGCTGACCGGGCCGGTCCCGGGGGTGGTGACCATCGGGGTGGCCGGCGGCTGCACGTTCGTACCGTCGCTGATGTCCCAGTCGGCGAGCTGGATGATCGAGTCACCGGAGTTCGCGGTGATGTTCAGCCGGTAGTACGCGTACGCCGTCGTGTTGGCGAAGTCGTAGGTGTTGGTGGCGAAGCGGCTGCTGAAGGTCACCCCGGTCCGCTTGTCCAGGTCCACCCAGCCGCTGCCGTCGTCGGATCCCTGGAGGGTGAAGTCCTTGGGGTCGCGGGTGGGCGAGTCGTTGGCGGAGGTCAGCGAGTAGGTGACCGCGGCGGCGGGCTCGGCCAGGTGGTAGGCGGCCCAGCCGGTGGAGTGGAAGTCCAGCCACTTGGTCGACGGATTGCCGTCCTTGAGGTTCACCGCGACCTCGCCCGGCGGGTTCTCCGCGCTCGCGGTCACCGCGTCGACCTTGCCGAGCAGGCTGCCGGGCAGGCCGGAGGGGCTCGTTCCGCTGAGGTTGTGCTGGACGGGGTCGCCGTGCGCGTCGACCTCGACGGTGTTCGTTGCGGGTTGCGGGTCGGCCGACTCGAACGAGGAGCCGAAGCCGCCCGCCGCCGTGGCGTTGCCGTCCGCCGCCTGCGCCGCCGGTGACACGGCGAGCGTCAGCACGGGCAGCATCAGCGCCGCGGCCGCGCTCACCCACCGTCTCAAGGACAGCAGGTGGGCGTGAGGGGGATGTGACACAACAGAGCCTTTCGGTGGGAGTGGTGTCGCGGCCGTCGCCTGCCGCGAGGGGTGATCCCGGTGGCGTCTTCCGCCCGCTTCGGGCGGAGTTCGCGTCGCTGGTGCGGTTCTCGCTCCGCGTCCGCCGGTCCGGTCGCCTCGACGTCGACGGCCGTCGTACGGGACCTCGGCCGTGGTCGTGGGGCGGCCACCGTCATAAGCAGGGGCAAAGCTCTCTGGCCATACGACAACTCCACGCGCGGGTAAGGGCTCGCACGCTGGCGCGCCCGGAAGGAAAGCGCCGCTAGCGTCACTCGCGCCGACAACGTTGTCAAGAGATCCGAGCGGAGAATGTGCCGTAGGAGCGGTCGCCGGCACGGGTGCATGCGCCTTCCCCGGTCCGCGAGGCCGGGGAGGGTGGGGCGCCTGTGGCGGGCGGGCCGCCCGCGACCCGTGCGACGGCGCCGCACCGCCGGCCCGCGACCCGTGCGATGGCGCCGCCCCCACCAGGGCATGCCTGCGGGAGGGCAGCCGATCTCCTGCCCTCCCGCACCGCTCACGCCGGCCCGCCCGCCTCCGGCACGCGGGAACGGCGAAGGCCCGCTACCCCGCCGGAACCACCACCGCCGCGGACCCGCCGCCCCTGCGCACCGGCTCGGCCGCGGCCAGCCAGCGCCCGTCCGGGAGGCGTTGGACCCCGGTGGCCGCGCCGATCTCGGGGTTCTGGACGAAGTGGTGGCCGATGCCCTCCAGGTCGGTCTTCAACGGGCTGTCCCACAAGGCGGGTTCGAGCTCGGTGTTCGCCGCGTTGCGCTGGCTGGCGCGGGGGGCGGCGATCGCGTCGACCAGGGGCAGGCCGCGGTCGACGTGTTCGGTGAGGACCTGGAGCACGGTGGTGATGATCGTCGCGCCGCCGGGCGAGCCGATCGCGAAGTCCGGGCGGCCGTCCTTGAGAACGATGGTCGGGGAGATCGACGAGCGCGGCCGCTTGCCAGGACCCGGCAGGTTCGGGTCGTGCACGGCCGGATTGGCGGGCACGAAGGAGAAGTCGGTCAGCTCGTTGTTGAGCAGGAAGCCGCGGCCCGGCACGGTGATCGCGCTGCCGCCGGTCTGCTCGATGGTCAGGGTGTAGGCGACGACGTCGCCCCACTTGTCGGCCACCGTCAGATGCGTGGTGTTCTCGCCCTCGTACGTGGTCGGCGCGGCCGTTCCCGTGCCACCGCACGCGGCGGGGTGCGCGGGATCGCCCGGGGCCAGCGGGCTGGTCAGCACCGCGTCGTCCTTGATCAGGCAGGCGCGCGAGTCGGCGAACCGCTGCGACGTCAGCCCGGCGGTCGGCACCTGCTCGAAGGCGGGGTCGCCGACCCAGCGGCCGCGGTCGGCGAACGCGATCCGGCTCGCCTCGATGTAGTGGTGCAGATACTGGGCCTGCGAGGCGTCCTTGAGGTCGGTGTGCTCCAGCACGTTCAGCGCCTCGGCCACCGTGGTGCCGCCCGACGAGGACGGCGCGGGCCCGTACACGTCCAGGCCGCGGTAGCCGGTGTGCGTCGGCGCCTGCTTCTTCGCGGTGTAGGCCGCCAGGTCCGCTGCGGTCAGGTCGCCGGTGCGCACCACGCGGGTGGCGGCGGGGTCGACCGGGGGCTTGCGCACCGTGCTGACGATGTCCGCACCGATGTCGCCGCGGTAGATCGCGCGGATCCCCTTGGCGCCCAGTTCCTGGTAGGTGCGGGCGAGTTGCGGGTTGCGCAGGGTGGAGCCGACGGCCGGGGGCTGCCCGCCAGGCAGGAAGAGCGCGGCGGTGGCCGGGAAGTCCTTGAACCGGTCCTGGTTGGCCGCGGTCTGGGAGTTGAAGGTCGCGTCCACCGTGAAGCCGTCGCGAGCGATCTTCTCCGCGGGCCGCAGCACCTCGCCCAGCGACCGTGAGCCCCACGAGTCGAGTGCCGTCTGCCAGGTCGCGGCGGTGCCCGGCACCCCGACGCTGCGGCCGCTGGTGACCGCGTCGGCGAAGGCCAGCGGCCGGCCGTCCTCAACGAACAGCTGGTCGGTGGCACTGTGCGGCGCGGTCTCGCGGCCGTCGATGGTGAACACCTTGTGCTGGCGGGCGCTGTAGTACACGAAGTAGCCGCCACCGCCGATACCTGAGGAGTACGGCTCGGTGACGCCGAGCGCCGCGGCGGTGGCCACGGCGGCGTCCACCGCGTTCCCGCCGTGCCGCAGCACCTCGACGCCTGCCGCGGTGGCGTCGGCGTCCACGCTGGAGACGGCCCCTCCGTAGCCGACGGCGACCGGGGACTTGGCGGGCGGCGACCCCGGATCGTGGTGCGCCGGCGCGGCCGCGGTGAGGGCGCCGACCACCGCGGTGACGGCGAGTGCGGACATCGCCCGCACCGCCCGGCGCCGTGGGTCAGGCCTGGTTGAATGCGCGTCTGGGTGCCTGCGACGGTTGCGTCCCATTACGGAGCCTCCACTCAACGACAGTCCCGGCAGCGTAACTTCACCTCAGGCGCCACGTCAGGAGCGCGACCGGCACGGCGTGGGGTGGACAGCGGGCGTCCGACGGCCTTCCCGGTCGCCCCGCGGACCGCCCGGGGACCGGGCGGCAACGCCACCTGGCGGCGGCTCCCCCGCGACCCGGGCATTCCGCCGGAAGTGCCGTCCCTGCCTCTGTGACATCACCCGCACCCGGGAGAAGGCTGCCTGACATGTGCTTTCCCGCACGGCGAACCGGCTCGGAGCATCGGGCCGGCGCTCGCCCTGCCGGCGTCGGCGCTCGCCCCGCCGGGCTCGTGGCGGCCCTTCCCGCCGCCCACCGGGCGCTGCTCACGGACTGGATGCCGGGCAACACCACCGGCGGCCACTACATCAGGGCGGCGCTGCCCAAGGGCTGGAAGGCCGCGGACAAGACGGGCAGCGGCGGCCAGGGCACCCGCAATGACGTCGGGGTGGTCTGGCCGGGCGCGGGCGCGCCGATCGTCGTCGCGGTCCTGACCGACCGCACCCGGCAGCGGACCGCCCCGGACGACACGCTCATCGCCGAGGCCGTCCGCGCCGGGCTGGCCGCGCTGGACCTGTCACCTTACTGACGGCCGTGCCGCCCGCCCGCCTTGCGATGTGACGAGCCGAAGGCCCTGGGCGTCAACGCCCCTGTAGTGACTTGACGTTGTTGCCGAAGGTCCAGCCCTTCGAGCCGTCCCAGTTGACCGACCACGTCATGAGGCCCTTCAGCGCGCCGCCGAAGGCGTTCCACGATTGGCCGACCAGGGCGGGCGTCATGTAGCCGCCGCCCGCGCCGGGTTGGGCCGGCAGCCCCGGCACCTGCTTGTCGTAGGGCACCTTGACCGTGGTGCCCTGGACGACCAGCCCGTTGTTCAGACAGGTGGTCTGGGTGGTGAAGCCCGCCACGGTGCCCGCCTCGTACGAGTCGCCGGAGCAGCCGTACATGCTGCCGTTGTAGTACTGCATGTTCAGCCACCACAGGCGGCCGTTGTCCGCGTACTTCTTCACGATCGGCAGGTAGGCGCCCCAGATCGACCCGTAGACGACGCTGCCGCCCGTGACGTACGCGGTCTCGGGCGCCATGGTGAGGCCGAAGCCCGCGGGCATCTGCGCCAGCACGCCGTCGATGACGCGCTCGAGGTTGGCCTGGGAGGTGGACAGCGTGTTGATGTTGCCGCTGCCGACGAGGCCGCTCTCGATGTCGATGTCGATCCCGTCGAAGTTGTACTTCTTGAGGATCGGGACGATGGTCGCGACGAACCGGTCGGCGACGGTGCTGGAGCTCAGGTCGACGCTGGCGGTCGCGCCGCCGATGGACATCAGGATCGTGGCCCCTGCCGCCTTGGCCTGGCACATCTCGGCGGGCGTGGCGACCTTGACGCCGCTGTCCATGCCGTCCTGCCACTCGACGGTGCCGTCCGGGAGGATGACGGGGAAGGCGGCGTTGATGACGTTGTAGCCGTGCTGGGCGATCCGGCTGTCGGTGATGGGGGTCCAGCCGAGGCCGGGGTGCACGCCGTTCGCGGCGCCGTCCCAGTTCTCCCAGTACCCCTGCAAAACCTTGCCCGACGGCTTGGGCTTCGGGGCGCAGGTGCCGCCCGGCGGGGTCGTGGTCGGCGGGGTGCTGGTGGGCGGGGTCGTGGTCGGCGGGGTGCTGGTGGGCGGGGTCGTGGTCGGCGGGGTGCTGGTGGGCGGGGTGGTCGTCGGCGGCGTGGTCGTGGGCGGCGTGGTGGTGGTGCCGCCGGGGCCGGTGAGCGAGACGTCGTCGGCGTAGTACGTGGGCTGCCCGTACCAGCCGTGCAGGTAGACGGTCACCGAGTGGGTGCTCGCGCCGGTGGTGAAGTCGAGGCTGAGCCGGGTGTACGACGAGGCGCTCGGCGTCCAGGTGGACGGGTCCGCGGCGGCGCCGGTGCCGGTGGCGCCCAGGTAGACGTAGCTGCCCTGGACGTAGGCGCTCAACGTGTACGAGGAGTTGGGCTGCACACTGATGCTCTGGGTGCACTGGGCGTTGTCCAGGCCGGATGGTGTGGCCTTGAGCGCCGAGGTGCCGGAGTGCACGGGACTGCCCACGGCCGAGCTGCCTGAGCAGGTCCAGTCGGACAGTCCGCTCTCGAAGCCGGAGTTGACCACGAGGTTGGTGGTCGCGGCCCCGGCGGCGCCGGAGCCGGCGAGGGCGAGGCCGGCGCCGATGACGGCGGCGGAGCTCATCCCGGCGATGACGCGCTTCAGGACGGTCGATCTGTGCTGGGCGTTACTCGTGTGATGCCCGTGTGATGCACGTTCCACGGCTGCCTCCTGGGGGGAAGGAGTTCGGAGTGGCGCGCTCCCGTGTGCGTCGCCGCGGCAGCGGCCGGGATCCGGACGAGGGCGGCAGGCGTCAGCCGGACGTCGAGTACGCGATTCCCGACGGACGTGCTGCGCCGCCTTCTCGCCGCGCCATGGGCATGAGCAGGTGTGGGGGGCTTGACGCCCGGCTCTGGGTGAGGTGGAAACATGCGCGCTGTGACCGTCGGGATCGTAGGAGCGGCAGCCGGGCCCGTCAATAGGTCTGGACCAAAGGCGGGCGCGCGAGGCCGGGCGGGTGACCGCCCAGCGCCCCGGGCGCCCGCGCGGGCGGCGGCACCGGGGGTCAGCGAGCGAACTTCCCGATGGCCGCCGGGGTCACCGGGGTGAAGAAGTTGACGAGATTGCCGTCGGGGTCGCGGAAGAGCAGGGACCGGTTGCCCCAGGGCATCGTCGTGGGCTCGTTGACGAAGTCGTCGACGAAGCCGGCCAGGTTCCCGTGCACGCGGTCCACGTCGTCGACGAGGAATTCGATGATCACGCTGTGGTTGTCCGCCGGGCGGGCCGAACCCGGGGCGAACAGCGGGACGGTGCGGGTGCCCGCGATCGCGAGGGTGGCGCCGGGTGTGCCGAGCTCGGCGAAATCCTCGGTGGCCCAGGTCGCGGGCACCCCCGTGGCCTTCTCGTAGAACTCGACGAGGCGCGCGACATCGCCGGTGATGATGCGGATCGAGACGAGGTTCATGGTGTTCCTCCCAGGTTGACGGAGCTGGTGCACTCCGCAGGCTAGGACGAATAGAGGACAGAATCGGCCCGGTATTCGCGCTAGGCTCGGGATATGTCCCGACCCACCGTGCGCGTGCTGACCCTCCTGGAGCTGCTGCAGTCGGGCGGCATCAGGACGGTGGCCGAACTCGCCGACCGGCTCGGCGTCGACGGGCGGACCGTGCGGCGGTACGTGGAGCAGCTGACCGAGCTCGACGTGCCGGTGGAGGCGGTGCGGGGACGCCACGGCGGGTACCGGCTGGCCCCGGGATACCGCCTGCCCCCGCTCATGTTCAGCGACGACGAAGCGCTCGCCGCGCTGCTCGGCCTGATGGCGGGCCGCCGGGCGGGGCTGCTGCCGACGGCGGACACGGCGAGCGAGACGGCGGCGGCCAAGATCCGCAGAGTGCTGCCCAAACCCCTGGCCCGCAGGCTCGACACGGTCCTGGAATCCCTCGCGTTCACCACTCCGCCCGGCGGCTTCGCCCACCCGGACGCCGAGGTCCTGCTGACCGTCGCAGACGCGGTACGCCACCGGCGGCCGCTGTCGATCCGATACACCGACCGCGACGGCCGCCACAGCGAACGCCCGCTGCACACGTACGGGATCGTCGCCCACTCGGGCCGGTGGTACGTCACGGGCACGGACCCCGCGATCGGCGAGGACCGGACCTTCAGGCTCGACCGCATCACGGGCGCCAGGACCCTGCCCGGATCGTTCGAGGTGCCCGCGGGACCTGATCCGGCGCAGCGTGTGCTGTCGGGATTCGCCACGGCCGGCTACCGCCATGAGGTGACCCTGCGGATCCACGGGACGGTCGAGCAGATCCGCGCCCGCCTCCCGGCCACGGTGGCGAACCTGGAAGAGCCGCACCACGCGGCGGGCTCGGATCCGGCGGCCGCGGCCTGGCTGCGCGCCGAGCTGAAAGTGGAGGAGCTCGACTGGCTGCCGCCCGTACTGGCCGCACTCGACCTGCCGTTCGTCATCGAACGCCCCGCCGAGCTGCGCGACCTCGTCGTCGCGTTCGCCGACCGCCTCGCGTCCCGCGCCCGTCAGGCCTGACCGCTCCCCCGAGCCGCCCTTGCTCCGCCGCGGGCCGGACGTCCGGGACGGCGGCGGCAGAGCGAGCACAGTGATCCCCGCTGCCCCACCCGGCCGGCCCTCACGCCGCCGCGTCGTACGAGGCACGCACCCGGGCGCCACCGGGCCTGGGCCTCGGGGGGCGCTCCGCGAACACCGCAAGGCGCAGCACCACGTAGCGGCCGAGTCCGACCAGCGCGGTGGCCGACAGGTACACCGCCTGCTCCAGGACGACCCCCGCACCGGGACAGAGCGCGGCCAGCGAGCCGACCGCGGCGGAGGTGACCAGCCAGCCGAAGGCCATGGTGGCGGCGCCCTTGAGGTGGCCGGCCAGGCCGGGCCGTCCGTGGCCGAAGGAGACGCGGGCGTGCAGTTCGGTGGCGACCAGGGTGGAGACGACGGTGGTCAGCGCGTTCGCCGCCATCCACGGGATCCACCGCGACAGCAGGACCAGGGCCGCAGAGGCCGCCAGCGTGACCCCGCTGCCCAGCCCGGCGAAGCGCCCGAAGGCCGCCGCGTGCCGGCGGATCGATCGCAGGCCGTCCATGGTGATCCCCTCCCCGTGCGCCACCCCTGAAGGGGCCGTCGTCATGCCGCGGAGCATGGCGGACCGCCCGTTCAGCGCGGTTTCAGGGTGCTCTCAGGGATACCCGCGGTGGTGAAACCGGCGTCGTCCGCACGGGCCCGGCGTCAGCGGGGCCGCGGACCTTCGCGGGCCGGCGGAGGCACGCCGGGCCCGGCTGGGGCGGGTGGTGGCAGAGGTGAGGACGACCGATCCGACAGGCGTCCGACCTGCGGCGAAGTCGTCGCTCGGGCGCAGCCGGCGATCTCCCGGTGGACGGCGTCCGGCCCTTCGGCCGCCCGCTCCCGGCTCCGCTGCGGACCGCCCGCCTGGTGGTTCAGGCAAAGCGGCGCGCCCTGCACGCGAGGCACCCGCGCCGACGAGTGGAGACTTCCGATGTCTCCCTCGACGGTGCGGGTGCCTCGCGCGTCCGCGGACGGTCGGCAGGACGCTCGCCCGCCCCGGCGCCAGGGCACCTGGTCAGGCCCGTGACCGGCGCTGTGCGGCGTTGGCGTGCTTCTGCCACCACCCTACGGAAGTCGACTCAGGAGCACTTGCCGAACGACGAACAGGCCCTGTGGTTGCCCTCCTTGCAGTGGGCGCACTTGTTGCCCGCACCCCGGTCCTTCTCGCACGCACATGCCATGTTGCTGTCCTCCTGATCGGATCCCGCCCCGGCCTTCCGGCAGGGGCGCGGTGTTTCGGATGGAACCCCGCACGGGCCGCGCCCGTGCGGAGGACTCGTGTCAGCGGTGCCCGTGGTCACCATGTCCCGGGACCGCGGGTCTCGTTCCACCGCTGGTGGTCCCAGCCATTGAGGTGCTCGGCGCCGACGCCTGACGTGTGCAGGAAGTCCAGCCCCGCGTCCAGCACCCGCAGATAGGCGGCCGAGCTGTCGTCGTGCGACCTCAGGTCCTGGAGCATCCGCGAGGCGCCGTAGACGGGCCATCCGCCGATCGGCAGCACCGCCTGAGCGATGTCCTCGGGGTCGCTGGACATGAAGGGCTGAAGGCACACCTCGAAGATCAGCGATCCGTCCACCCCGCTGTCCTGCCCGGCGATCCTGTCCCGGCCCAGGATCTCCAGTCGGCGCGCCGCCTGGGGCGGGAGCCCGGTGCGCGCGCCGCCGCTCCCCGACCTGTCGGCCTCGGCCAGGCGGCGCAACTCCACCACCATCAGCTCCTCCTCCCGGTTCCCTGTGGTGTGCTGCCTCCCCAACCGGTTGAAGCCGGCCGTGTTCCCGGCCGTCGCCACCTGGGCGATACGGGGCATCAGGTCGCGCAGCCGCGTCCAGAGTTCCGCCCGGTAGGGGGAGCCGGCGGTTGCCGGATCCTCCAGATACTCGATCAGGCGGTCGGCGAGGGAGCGGCAGTCCGCCCGGTCCTGGTTCGACTCGGGATTGTCGAACGGGCGGGCTTCGTGCCAGGCGACGAGCTCCCGGGCGGCCAGCCCGTGTGCGCCGTGCCGCATCGCGACGTCGACGAGCCGGAAGCGCGCTTCGTGGCCGGTGAAGGCGCCTGCGGCCGGCTGTTCCGCCACGAAGTGGTCGAGCGCGGTGCGCGCGTCCTCGGCGCGCTGGGCCGAGTCCGACAGCAGCGCCTCCTCCGCTTGCCAGACGAGATCGTCGGCCCGCGCCGCCACCGGGTCCCCGTACCCCGGGTACGCGCCGAGGCGGGCGTCGATCTCGGCCCGCCTGGCCGCGTGCTGCCAGGGCTCGGCCAGCTCGAACGTCGCGATCTCCGTCCGGTGGCACCCCGGGCAGCGGCGCGGCCAAGGGTCGCCGGGGGCCTCGGGGCCGCCGCGACCGCAGTCGTCGGCGGTGCAGATCCAGCGCAGCCCGACCGCCCCCCGCGGCGGCTGGTAGCCGTAGCGGGTGGGCGGTAGCGCCGCGCGGCGGGTGAAGAATCGCACAGCGGGGCCTAGCCCGCGGTGCGGCGGCACCTGGGGTCGGCGGCCTCGAACGCCGCGCCGACCTTGGTGACGAGCTTGCTCGCGTGCATTCCTCCGCCGATCCCGTGCGGCGAGAACAACTCCACCGCCCGCGTCGCCCCCCGGTCCCACACGTACATGTGGATCGCGGTGCCGTTCCCCTGCGCCCCCGCGCTGAACTTCGGGATCAGCGCTCCCACCGAGAAGGCCGGCGGGTCGTCGTCCAGCGCCGCGAAGGGCGAGTTGTCGGTCGGGGTGAAGAAGCCGCTCTGGTCGTTGCCCGCGACTTTGGCGGCGATGCCCCCGAGCATCGAACCGATGCCCCGCGCCTGTGACGCGCCCTCACGGAAGACCTCCGCGCACTGCTTGACCGTGAGCGTGGTGCTCAGACTCGCTTGTTTGCTGCCCATGTCTTTCCCTCGTCTCGAGGTGGTGTCGGGCATCCGCACGGCCCCCGGCGCGCGCCCCTTCCGGTGCGGCCACCGTGCTGCCCCCCTGTGGCCGATGAGCCTAGGCAGGCCGTTCCCGCTTGCCATCCCCTTGCCTGTTGCCAAAAGCCACCGGCTCCGGCAGTCGGCCTCGGGGCCGGCGGTGCCCCGGCTCGCTCAGACTCCCGCGGTCGTCAGGGACAGGTAGACCTCGCGCAATTCCGGTCGCCCCAGGTGGCGTCGGAGCTGTGCCGCGAGCAGGCGCTGCTGGCTCAGGACGGTATGGGAAGACAACCCCGCGCTCTCCCGCAGGAGGTCGCCGACGGTGCGGATCGCCGCGCCCGGATCATCGGCGGCGACATGGCACAGCGCCAGTCGCGCCGTGAAGAGGGCCCACGCCCGCCGTGACGCCATGGGGAAGGTCTCCAGCTCCGCCGAGATGGCGGCCGCGCCCTCGTCCGGCTGCCCCAGGTCGTACAAGCACCAACCGCTGATCAGACCGTGCCTCCCGGACGTCGAGGCGGAGCCGACGAAGAGTCCGTTACGCCTCGGCCGACCGCTGCGGGCCCGCTCCAGCAGTCCGGCACCCCGGTCGAGGGCCGATGCGCACGCGGACGCCTGGCCGGCCAACGCCAGCCCCTGCGCCTCCCGATAGGCGGCCAGTGCCCGGACCCGCGGGCTCGCGGTGGACCGGCGGCCGGCCTCGACCGCCAGGCGGACCACGGTCTCGGCGTCACCGCGGTAGAGGGCGAGGCCCGCCCTGCGGACCAGCGCATGGTCGGCGAGCTCGGCCGAACCGGCTTCGGCGGCAAGGACTTCGGTCCGGCCGATCCAGCGGTCGGCCGCCTGGGCGTCGCCGGCCTCCTGGCTCATCCAGCCCGCGAAGTCGCAGTAGAACGCGCAGGTCTCCAGGTATCCGAGGCGGCCTTTCGCAGTGGGGGCCGCGCGGGCGAGCACTTCCAGGGTGCGGACGGACGGGACGAGCTGCTCCATCACCAGCGCCGGCGGCAGCCGCTGGGCGAGTCCGCGCAGTCGGGTGAGGTGTGCGACGAAGTGCCGGAGGTCGTCCTCGTCGTCGTGTCCGCGCGGCGGCGCCGCCGTGTAGTCCGGTGCCGGGACGTCGTCCGGGGTCGCCCCCTCGCGCGGTGGGCGTGTCCCGGCGCGGGGCTTGCGGGCCGGCGCGAGTGCGGCGAGTGCGCCGTCGGCGCCGAGCACCCGGTCGCACGCGCCGGCGAGCCGCCCGCCGACGGGGCGCTCGCCCGCCTCGATACGGGACAGGTAGGACGGGGAGAAGTGCACGAGAGCGCCGAACTGCGCCAGCGACAGCCCCGCGCGCATCCGGCGCTCCCGTAACCCACGCCCGAAGTCGGTACCGGTAATCGCGGATCGCCTCCCTGAGCTGGTTGACGGTGCGACCATAGCCGGAAGAACAGCCGCTGTCCTATGATATTTCCGATTTATTCGGCAGATCGTTGGGCGAGGGGGGAGACGATCGAACCGAGTTCGCGCATGAGCCGCTCGAGGTCGGCGCCGGCGTTCCTGTGGTGCAGCCGCAGATATTGCAGGGTGCTCAACCGGGCCAGCGGAACCGGGAGTCGGTGCTCGGCGGGCAGGTCGCAGTTCAGCAGTACGGGCACCACGCGGGCGCCACCGCGGAACGCCTCGATGATCTCCCTGCGCACCCAGTCGCCCGGGTCCTCCAGCCTGGACCGCCCGCAACGGTCGACCGCCTCGAGCCAGCGCGGCCCGATGACGACGAGCACCACCGAGGCCCCGGTGACGGCATCCAGGATGCCCGCCGAGAAATCCCTGCCGGGCGCGAGCGAGCGCGACGCGAAGAAGACCGCGTCGGAGCCGAAGCGGCCGCACAGGGCGGTGTCGATCAGGGCAGCTCCGAACGGCTCGTCACTGGTGCGGTAGTTGATGAAGAAGCGGGGGCCGGATCGGCCGGACGCGGGTCGGACGTGCATCGGAACGAGGGGTGAGGTGTTCATGGGCAGATCGAACCGCGAGGGTCCGGGTGAAATCGACGGCCCCGAGGTGAAAACGGCCGCCACCGGCGAGGACGCCGATCCCGTTGCCGCGGTCGAGGCCCACTGGCGCTCGTTCCGGGCCGGACTGCGGCTGGTGCACACCGTGGCCGCGCAGCGGATCGGCGGCGACTCGCAGGCGGAGGCCGAGGCCCTGCGAGCAGTCGCGGCCTCCCCCGCGTTCGCGGTCTTCGGCCCGGCCGGAGGAGCGCGGCGGACGGACCCGTCCCAGCGTGCGAGACGCGGGGACGATCCGGACCTCGCGCGCGGCCGCTGGCTGGTGGACCGGGTGACACGCGGCGTCGAGCAGGCCCGGGACGCGCTGCCCTCCGTCGTCCGCGGCGGTCTGGCGGGCTCCCCCGAGCAGGCCGTGGTGCTGTGGTGGCTGCATGTCGTACTCGGCGTCCGCCTGGAGGATCTGGCCGGGGCGCAGCGCAACGACATCGAGCCGCCGCTGGCAGGGCGGGACCTGGACCAGAAGATCGAGGGCCGGATGTGGCTGAGCGCCAAGCCGACGGGCCGGGCCCGGCCGGGCCTGGCCGCGCTGTTCCACGAGGTGCAGGCCGCCCTGCGGAATCGCTTTCCGACCCGCTCCGCAGCCGTCGCGCCCGAGATTGCCGACGAGGCCGAAGAACTGGCCCGCGGTCACTTCGGCTACGAGTGGCACCGGGCCCGGCACATGGGGCCGCCGGCAGGCACCGACCTGCTGACCCTGCTCAGCATGCTGGCGCCGGAGCCGCTGCGCGTCTCCTTCCTGTCCGCCGCCTGGGGGCCGCTGCCGCCACCGCTGCGCGAACTCGCCGCGAGCACCGCGATGCTGGCGGGGGTGCTGCGCGAACTGCTCGACCGCGGACTGCTGCTGCCGCCGCCGTGCGACGACGGCGTGGCGCGGGTCGTGATGCCTGCCGCCATGCACGCGCTCCCCGCCGAACGGCTCGACGCGGCCGAGCGGCGCCGGTGGGCGAACATCGCGCTGCGCTTCCTGAGCGTCGCGCTCCGGGAGGACACCCACGACCACGACTCCTGGCCGGAGTGGCGCGACGCGGAGCCGCACGTGCTCAGGCTGGTCGACCAGGCCGAGGAGTACGGCGAAGGGCTGCCCGAGGCCGCCAACCTCATGGACCGGCTGTCCGTCTACCACCGGGTCAGGGACGCGGACCCGGAGGCGGCACTGGCCGCGGGCGCTCGGGCCGTACGGCTTTACGAGACCGCCGGTGTGCCCGTCAAACGCCTGCACGCGACGTACCTGATCAACTACGCGCTCGCCGTGCAGCGGGCGCAAGGCGCCGACGCGGCGCTCGCGCCCATGCGGGAAGGGGTGGAACTCGCCTCGCACACACCGCACGACGAGTACGCCGGTGCGCTCAACCTGTACGCCTCGCTCCTGGCCACGGCGGGACAGCCGGAACGCGCCGACGAGGAGTTCCGCCACGCCCTTGCCGTCGCCCGCGAGTGCCACGCGGCCGGCGGAACCCAGGAGGACGCCGCCGAACTGGCCTCCGTACTCAACGACTACGCCGCGCACCTCATGCGCCACGGCGGCTCGGGCTCCGAGGCGGCGACGCGGGCACTGGTCCTCTTGGCGGAGGCGGAGCAACTCACCGGGCCCGACGCCTACGGCATCGAGCAGATCCTGCTCAACCGCGCCGACGCCCTGCGCCGCCTGCACCGCCTGGAGGAGGCCAGGGACATCCTGCTCCCCCTGGTGGACCTGTGCGAGCAATGGGACGAGCCCACCTACCTGCTGTTCGCGGCCCTCGCCGACGCCGCGGACACCCTGCGCGATCTGGGCGATCCCCGCCACACGGACTACCTCCGCCGGGCCCACGAGGTGGACGACGAACTGGCTGCGGAACGCTGACCGCGCCACCACCGCCACGCCGCCCTGCTCGTCGGACTCGGCGGGCCCGCTCAGCGCGGCACATAGGTGAGGATGACCGACCCGTTCCGCAATCGCCTCTCGTCGGTGAGCCGGAGATCCAGGCCTGCGGTGTCCACGTGTTCGAAGAGCCGTTGCCCCGAGCCGGCCACGACGGGCATGTACCAGAAGCGGAATTCGTCGATCAGGTGGTCTCTGACGAGGGTGGCGTCGAAACGGGTGGTGCCGTATTTGACGAGGTCCTTGCCCGGCTGCCGCTTCAGCCTCGCGATCGCGTCGGACGGGTCGGGACCCAGCAGGGTGGCATTCCATGTCGTCTCCTTCAGCGAGCGGGAGGCGACGTACTTGGGCATGGCGTTGATGCGGTCGATGTAGGGGTTGCCGGTGACGTGGCCCCAGTTCGCGTGGAAGTTCTCGTAGGTCGTACGGCCCATGACGAATGCCTCGTGTCTGTCGAGCTGTTCAAGCGACAGTGCCGAGGACTCGGCGTCGAAAAGGGCCCAGCGTTCAGGGGCTTCGATGACGCCGTCCAGCGTGACGAGCGTCGACTCGATGAGTTTGCGCACGGGAATGCTCCTTGCCTTGAGGGGATGAGGCGTGCGGCCGCCCCGGCGGTGGTCAGTCGGAGGGGGCAGGTTCCGGGACCCGGTTGTGCGGGAGGGTCGCAGCCTGGGTGGTGTGGGTGCGCCGGACGAGGAGGAAGACCAGGGGGATGGCGGACAGGGCGGTGAGTCCGCAGACCCACAAGGCGGTGTGGAGGCCGCCGGAGAGCGCGTCGGCGATGGCGTACCCCTGGGCGTGCAGGTCGCGGGTGCGTGTGGTCGCCACGGTGGAGGCGACGGCGATCCCGATCGCGCCGCCGAGTTGCTGGGATGAGTCGATGAGGCCGGAGGCGACTCCCGCGTCGCGCTCTGTGACGCCGACCAGGGCTCCGATCGATACCGGGATGAAGATCCAGGTGACGGTGCCGGTGAGGAAGAAGGGGCCGGCCAGGCCCGCCCAGAAGCCGGTGTGGGCGGACGCCTGGCTCGCCCAGAGGATCCCGGCGCCGGTCAGGGTGAGCCCGGCCGCCATCACCACGCTGATGGAGGTGCGGGTGACGAGCATCTGCGCCGGCCCCGCGAGGACCACTCCGGTCAGGCCGACGGTGAGCCAGGCAAGGCCGGTGCTCAGCGCGGAGTACCGGAGCACCTGCTGCATGTAGAGGGTGCCGACGAAGATGTACCCGTAGAAGGCGGCGCCCAGCAGGAACCCGACGGCGTTGGACCCGGCGAGGGTGCTCAGCCGAAAGAGCCGCAGCGGCAGCAGTGGCGCCTGCGCCCTGGCCTCGATGGCCACGAATACGGCCAGCAGTGCCGCCGACGTCGCGATCAATCCCAGGGTCCTGGTGGCCGTCCACCCGGCGGTCGGCGCCTGCGAGATGGCGTAGACCATGATCACCAGAGCGGCGGTCACGGTGACGGCCCCGAACGGGTCGTAGCGGCGGCGTGCGCCGCGCAACCTGCTTTCCGGCACCACACGCCTGGTCAGGAGCAGCGCGGCCCCGCCGACGACCACGTTCAGGTGGAAAATGTACGGCCAGCCGGCATAGCGGGTGAGGACACCGCCCGCCAGTACGCCCACGGTCGCGCCGCTGGCGCCGATGGCACCCCACAGGCCGAGCGCCTTGTTGCGTTCCGTGCCCTCGGGGAACATGTTCATCACGATCGACAGCGCGGCGGGCAGCACCATGGCTGCGCCCAGGCCCTGGACGCTCCGCATGATGATCAGGAAGATGCCGCTGGTGGCCAGCGCGCAGGCCAGCGAGGCCGCCGTGAACAGCGCCAGCCCGGCGGTGAACACCCGCCTGCGCCCGAGCAGGTCGGCGGCTCGGCCGCCCAGCAGCAGGAAGCCGCCGAAGGTGAGCGCGTACGCGGTCACCACCCACTGCAGGTCCGCCTGCGCGAAGTCCAGCTTGCGGCCGATCGTCGGCAGCGCGACGTTGACGATCAGCATGTCGACCGCCGTCATGAAGTACGCCACGGCCAGCAGCGAGAACGCCCGCCACCTGTGCGCGTCGCCCGAGTGAGCGGCCTTGCCGCCGCCGAGGTCGTTGCCGGGGCCCCCCGCGGTCACGGCTGCCTCCGCTGGTCCGGGCCCCCGGCGCGCCGCCGGCGGCGAGGGTCCTTCACGACGTCCGTTGACGAATCCTGCATCGGTCTCTCCTAGTGTGATCGGGTGATCTCAGGAGGAAGACGAACGGCGGACGCCGAAACCGGACACGCCGCTAGGAGATTTCCAGGCTCTCGATCCGCCGCTCGAAGGCGGCACGCTCGGCGGTACTGCGGGAGAGGGCGATCGCCTGCTCGTAGGACTCCCGGGCCGCGGCGTGGCGGCCTGCCCGCCGTTCCAGGTCGGCAAGGGCCGCCCAGTAGAACGGGTACCGGGACAGCTTGGGCTCCTCCGCCAGGGCGGTCAGCTCGCGGCGGCCCTCGTCGACGCCGTCCCGTTCGGCCACGGCCAGCGCACGGTTGAGCGCCACGATGGGGCTCCGGGACCGTTCGGCGAGGGCCTCGTAGAAGCCGACGATCCTGTCCCAGTCCGTCTCCCGGACCGACGGCGCGATCACGTGCTCGAAGGCGATGCCGGCCTCCAGGTGCCAACGAGACATGTGATCCCCGGTGGCCGCGTCGGCCAGATGGATCAGACCGCGCTCGATGCGCGCCCGGTCCCAGCGGCGCCGGTCCTGGTCCTCAAGGGGGACGAAGACACCCCGCTCGTCCATGCGTGTGGACAGACGAGCGGCGTTGAAGCAGAACAAGGCAGCCAGCGCGTGCACATCCGGATGCGCGGTCGCCTTCGCCTGCAGCAGCAGTTCGGTCAGGTCCAGAGCGTCGTTGCACAGGAAGGGGCGTACCGGATTCCGGGGATTGCTGCCGTGGTAGCCCTCGTTGAACAGCAGATAGAGCGCTCGCAGGACCGAGCCGCGCCGGGTGTCGATGTCGGGCAGGTCGTCCACGTCGGGCAACCGGCCCAGTTCCCGCAGGCGTCCGCGGCCACGGTGCAAGCGCCGGTCGATGGTCTGGGTGTCCACGAGGAAGGCCTGACCGATCTCCTTGGGCGACAGCCCGCACAGCCAGCGAAGGATCAGGGTGACGTGCGTCTCGCGGCTCAGGCCGGGGTCGCACACAGCGAACATCATCGCCAACTTGCCCGCGCCCTCGGCAGCCGGAGCCAGGGCCGCCTCGATGGTGTCCGTCAGCGCGGTGGCCGTCGCCAGTTCCGGCAGGAAGGAGCGGCGCCGCTGCTCCCGGCGGATGATGTCGATCGCCCGGTTGTGCGCCACCCGGAGGATCCACGCCTTCGGGTCCTGCGGCAGCCCGAAGCGCCACGCCTGCATGGCGCTCACCAGCGCGTCGTGGACGACATCCTCGACGAGCGGGATGTTCGACAGGCCCAGGACCCGGGTCAGCGCGCTGACCAGGTGCGCGTACTCCTTGCGGAACAGGTCCTCGACCAGCTCCGCCGATGACGCCGACTCGGGCGCTTCGTCCACGAGCGTCAGCTCCGGGAATCCTGGATCGGCCGCACCTCGACCGACCCGCCGAACTCGTATGTCGGGCAGCCGCGGGCGACCTCGATGGCGTCCTCCAGGGAGGCCGCCTCGAAGATCATGCTGCCGGTCACGAGATCCTTCGACTCGGCGTACGGTCCGTCGGTGACCGCCTCACGACCGCGAAGCGTGGCCCCCGGACCGTCGAGAGCGGTCCCGGTGTTACGCCTGCCCTGTCCCGCCAACTCCTCCGACCAGCGGTACCACTTCCGGACATGGGCCTGAAGCTCCGACGGCGACAGGTCATTGCGCGCAACAGCACCTCCCCGAAAGACGAACATGAACGTGCTCCGCGGGACGCGGTCCTCGCCATGGGCTTCCGACATCACGGCCTCCAGGTGTCCACCGTCAGGATTGCTGGGATCCGGCGACCACGTGGGCCCGTGTATCCGTGGCCGACCCCAACGCCACGGCGACGGCGCCGATTTCCGGCCCGAAAGCCAAGCAATGGCATCGGCGCCGGCCGATGACGGACCAGAACATACCTTCTCCCGCCCGCCCTTCGGACCGTTGGCGGACCGGCCGGGACGTCCTCCGACGGTGCGATTCCGCGTGGCGGGGACTCGGCTGACCCGGCTGGCCCCACGCGTCGCGACGAGCCGGGCTGACCGGCGCCGTCATACGCGCGCCGGCCCGCGTCCCTCACAAACGGGGCCACCCTGAATTGGAACGGCTTGTCGGGCGCGCCCGACAACAGGTGACAGCGCCGGCGCCCGTCGCCTCCGCGAGGGATGCCCGAGCAGGGCCCCTGCGCTCTGGGCCGGTTGGGCCGGTTGGGCCGGAGGCCTCAGACGACGGATCGTCTCATCGGATCGGTCGGGATGATCGCGCGCTCGTCGAAGAGCTGCTCGAGTGCTTCGTGACCATGCTCCCGTCGGTACGCCATCTCGGCCGCGGTAACCGGCACGAGCCACAGGATGCGCGCGCTGCCGTCAGGCAACCGGCAGTGTTCCAGGTCCGGGCCGTGGAGATACGGCAGGCTGACCAGCAGGTGGTCACACTCGGACCCGGGTTGCCAGGGCTCCCCGATGGGCAGGCTGTGCGCAAGATCCAGGTGCTGAACGGCGTGGTAATAGGCGGTCATCGCGAGAAGGTCGACGAACCGCTCGTCACGAACAGGCGCCGTGAGGACGAACTCCACCCCGTGACCGTCCCGCTCGGCCACCGACCAGCAGCCCGCAGTGACGTAGGCCCAACTGTCGGCACGCGGCCCCGGGCTCACGGTGAGAATCCTCAAGCCAGGAACCATTTCCCTGCGCCCGGGCCCGAGGTCCCAGTCCTCGCCAGTGACCGAATGTCCCTGAAAGAAGCCCCGAACGTGGGTCTCCACACTTCCCACCGCCCGCTGCCCACGCTGGTTCCCCACCATGGCGGTGAGGATCTCACGCACGACCCGAACGCCGTCCCCCCCGGCATGCAAACGCCCCCCGCCGTCCGAACGTCAGCGCGGTGCCGGCCCTCGGCACAGCGAGAACGGGGCCACCCGCCCGGGGCTCAGACGTCGATTTTCGAGCGGTCGAGCGTCGTGGCCGAGTTGGTGATGAACCATTCGGTCACCCTTCTGACCTGCGGCGAAGCCGCCGATCCTGTGCTGACCAGGCGTTTTCCCGATGGCCAGCGTTGGCCCCCGACGGCCGTTTTCGACTTTCCTGCGGACCGTTTGCGGACTGGTCTCGCCTCCTCCCACGCCGCACTTCCAAGTGGTCAGCACACAACCGGCTCGGCGGGCCGCACGAGTCGTGAGGGGCGGGGTCGGCACCCCAAGCGAGCCCTTCAAGGCGCATCCCGTGCGCTGTCAGTGGCAGCCCGTAGTCTCACCGCCATGGATCTGGTGACGTCCCCGTGGGAGTCGGCTGAGCGGGTTGAATACGTCCGGGAACTGGTCGGCAAGGGCGACCTCGCCGAGCTGTCGCGCGCCTTGCTCCTCGCGAGAGACCCATGGCACGAGGGCTTCGGCGTGACGACTGTGCTGCGCGGTCTCCCGGAGCCGGACCGAGTCGCGCTTGCCCAGTCCTTCGTCGAGCACGCAGCAGCAGACCCGGTCGACGCCGAAGTTGGCAACCGCGGGCTGGTGCTGCTCGCCGCTGTCTCGCGTGAGGTCGCCGACGCCAGCTGGTGCGCGGCGTGGGAGTCGCTTCTGGTGGAGATGGCGGACCAGCTCTGGTCCAGCGGCATCGCGGACGAGCTCTGGACGTGCAGCCACGCTCTGCTGGACGCCGACAGGCGCCTGCCCGACGCAGTCGTCGGCTTGCTCCGGCGCTCCGCGCTGGAGCACGACTGGCACCCGGAGTGCACGGCGCCCGTACTCACCCGCCTTCACGAACCAGTACTCAACCCCGGTGAACCATGGGCTGACGCTGTTCTTGCCGACTCGCGCTCGCTAGGCGACCCTTGGCTCGGCTTCATCGACCACGCCAAGCTCGCACCGGTGGCGCGTCCCACCCGCACCTGGGACCGCCGGGCTCTGGCCCTCACCGCTCCGATCGACACTGAAGTGCTCCGGCGCACGATGACCGCCTGGCTGAATCTCGCCACCAACGGCGGCGGACGCCGCGACGGTGGCTACGACCCGTACAACCTGCCCGCACTCGCCGGGCTCACCTGGCTGCTCTCCTTGCTCCCACCGCACCCCGCATCCATCCGCACCCTGGGCGCCCTGGTCGAATGTCCACCCTCGCGAACCCGGCTGACCGGCACTGCCATACGAGCTTTGGCGCGCGTCCCTCAAAAACGGGGCCACCCCGAACTGGAGCGGCTGTCGGTCCGTGCCCGGAACAAGGTGACGCAGCGGCAGATCCGCGAGGCGCTGATCGCGTGAACGCCGTGTCCTTGGTGCGGACAGGTGCCACCCAACGCGGCGGGTGATGCGGCCTTCGCCAGCCTCGATCGCACCCGCGAGGCAGCTCGCAGACCGCGCACACCCGGGCCCCGGTCACAGCCGGCTGGATGCAGCCTCTGCTGCGCGGCCTCCCGGTCACCGCCCAGCAACTTCGCGAGGACCGAATCCTCGAAGAGGCCGCCGTCACCGGCGCTGACCCACAGCACCTATGCGCGGTGTTCAACATCACTCCGGAGACCGGACTCCACTACCCCTGCTTCTTCCACCCCGACCCCACGGACAGCGACGACGTATCCGGCTGCAACATGGAGACATCGTGACCGACCACCACGCTCACCTGCTCGCCGCCATCGTCGAGCTCGGCGGTGAGCTGGAGCTCCCAGCTACCCGTAACGGGCGCTTCAGGGGCGCGGTCATCCCTGAAGGCTGCGCGGTCAGCGCCGGCCGCCGCCGATGCGGCGGTCGTCGGCCAGTGCAGTCAGCGGGCCGAACTCGTGGGCAAGCTGGTTCCACGTCAGAACCTCGCCACAGCGGGCCGAGAATTCCTTCGGGTCGAACTCGGGCATGGTCCAGGTGCCAGTGCCCCGGTCCCGCAGCCACAGGTCCCCGTCACCGTCGACCACAGTCGGCGGGACCGGTACGGGCTCGGCCTGATCGGTGGGCTCCCAGGTGACCCGGCCCGGGTGGGAAACGCGGCGCAGCTCGGTGGTGGCCAGCCGCGCGGCCAAGTCACGGGTGGACTCTTCGGCGTCCTTGACCGACGCGAGTCGGAATGCGTCGTCAAGTACGGGCAGGGCTGGATTCTTGCTGCGCTTTGAACTCATACGCTGACTACCTCCGGTGGGGGGCGTCACATCCGTTATGGCACCCCGTAGAGGAACACGGTATCCGAGGCGGGAGCCGGGCCGGCTACGACCACTGTCCAGGTGGAGGCACTGGCACACCGGGCGGTGGGGCTAGGTGGTGAGCTGGTCCTGGACGTGGCGCAACCCGTGGTGGTAACGATCAGATATGGCGGTCCGGGTTTGAGAAGGTGAGGCCGCCGGGGGCGAGCGGACGTCGGGCCGGGGCGGGTGCGGGCTCGGTCTCGCCGGGCGGCTGGCGGAAGTCGGCGCCCTGCTCGACCGGCATCAGCCGGCGCCCACCCGCCTGGGCGGGTACGAGAGCGTCGGAAGCGGGCTCGGAGAGGCGGGCAGCGAGAGCGGTCGACGGTCGGTCATGATCACTAGTCTCCCAGGTCCGGCCCTGCGGTTAGGGCCAGGCAATGATCGCCAACCGACACGCGACGAATGCCCAGGTTCGGGGCGCCGAGTGCTCAGTATTCGCGAATTCAGGCGCTTGAGTTGCAACACGAATTCGATGCACACCATGGACGAACCGGCCGAGGTCCAGGTGCCTGCGTGTGCGCGTGGCGGACGACCAGTGACCCAGTTCCGAAGAGTTCCCGCAGTTCAAGGACGGCATTGGGCGCATCGAGTAGCGCGCCACACCCTCAGCCATCGGGCGACTTGAGTGGTGGGGTCAAGCGCGACTTCGACACGCAGATATCCGACGAGCGGGTCACCGGAACGACCGTCGCAGGCGAGGCGCAGCGCCGGGCGTCGTCGCCTTCCACGGGTCGACGCCAACCGCACGAAAGTCATGGTGCACGTGGAGCGCGACCAGCAGGGCGTTTCAGACTCTCCGAGCACCTCGGCCACGCCAACGCGGCCATGACGGCCAACACCCGTACCCACCTGTGGCCCGACTTCGACGGGCGGACCCCAAGCTCCCGTCGACGAGGCCTACGCGGACCGCTTGGACGGGGGGTGGCATAGAGGCCGAGACGGCGGCGTAACCACTCCCCCGAACTGACATCAGTTCGCCTGCGGACAGCGTGCGGAACGCAGAGGGAACGCTGCGCCCGCCCTCTGCTCCGCCGTGCCTCACACGTCGATCCGCGCCCGGTCCAGGGTGGAGGCCGAATTGGTGATGAACCAATCACCCACCCTTCTGACCTGCGGCGAAGCCGCCGATTCGGCGCTGACCAGGCATTTTCCCGATGGCCAGCGTTGGCCCCCGACGGCCGTTTTCGACTGTCCTGCGGACTGTTTGCGGACCGCTCCACGCGGGCCGCCAGGTGGCGTGGCGCTACCCAATGCGCCTCCGACGGCGGGGCACGCCAGGCGCCCGCCACGAAGCGGTTCAGCGCGTCGGCTCAAGGTAGGGAGCCAAGCGGTGCATGCGCGTGTGGTAGTCGGGGTGCGAAGCAAGGAGCTTGCCCAGCCGGCCGGGGCGTACGCCGTGCGCCGGGACTATCGTCCCGAAGGCGCCCGTTTCCTCGCGTGCGGCGAAGGAAGCGGCCAGGGCGTTGTTTCCGGGTTCCTGCGTGTGCATGATCTGGAGCACCTCGGCGAGCAGCGGCCCGAAACCGAGCGCCGCCGCGTGCTGGTCCGCGCGTAATTCCGCCCGGCGTGCCACAGCGGCCAACGGATAGGGAGCCACGAGCACTGCCAGGATGACGACCCAGTAGGACACCGCGAATGCGAGCACGGCGCTGCCCGCCGCGAGGAGGAGGAAAAGCACCAGACAGCCGTTGAGGCGACGGCTGAGCTTGACACCGAGCCGGGCGACGCTGCGCACAGCGGCCCACGCCAGCCGCCCCGGCACGCCGTACCACTCACCCAGCAGGGAAGACCACGCATGGCCGCCGACGTGGTGAGCCAGTTCGTGCGCGAGAACCGCGGCGAGATGACCACTGGGCAGGTTCTCTAGGGAGAAACGTGTGACGCTCACGATGTGGCCCGCCGCGGCGAGAGCGTTGAGGTCGTCGCTCTCCTCAACCCACAGTTCGTAGGCGCGTCCTTCGATACCCGCCCGAGCGGTCACCTCCCGCCAGATCGGCTCCAGCCGTGCGCGCTCTCGCGGGGTCGGGTAGCGAAGGTTCAGCAGGTGCCGGGCGAGAACGCTTTCCGTGGGCCGGTGGAACGCCAGGGTGCCCGAGCTGAGCCAGACGAGCACAGCCACCCATCCCGCGCTCGGAAGAAGGGCGTACGAGATCGTGGCCACGATCAGCAGACTCATGACGAACGGGGGCAGATGCAGCAGCAGTTGACCCACTGCGGCAGCATCGACGTTGCGCTGCCGGCTCGCAAGGTGCACCCGTCCCGAGCGTCGAATGTCGGTGTCGCCCGCGCCGGAAGGCCGACGGGGCGGGGGAAGGCGCGTGCTCGGTGGGCAGCCCGGAAGCACTGTGCCGGGGTACGGCGGTGGGGGCGGGGCCAGGCTGGTGGGGTACGGGGGAATGTCGGGAGGGACACGCAGGGGGTCGGACGGGGTGGCCATGATGACGAATTCCTATACGTGCGTTCGGCCGTGCCGACAGGTCGCGGCAGCAGTTAGGCGGGAGAAGTCAGTGCAGGGCGAGCGCGACCGGCAAGAGGAGCACTCCCGCGCAGTAGAAGTCCAGGCCGACGCGTATCCAGAAGTGCTTGCTGGCCACGATGCGGCTGTTCTCTGCCAGTGCGCTGAGTAGGCCTGTGTCAGAGCTCGCCCTGGTGTGGTCGAGTGCCTCGGCAAGGAGACCCTGCCCTGCCGCTCGGCGGATGTCATCGAAGTACGTCAGCGGGCGCCCTGGGCTCCAGGCACTGGTGCTGTACCTGGGACGTACGGCGAGAAGCAAGGAGAGCAGGGAACCGGCCAGGGCGGTCACGGCTCCCCACCACAGCACCGTTCCAGTGGGAGACAGATCTGACACCGACCAGCGGCGGGTGGCGAGCAGACCGCCGAGCAGGCCGGCCGTCATACTCAGGGCGCCCAGAAGCAAGGACGCCTTGTTGTCCGCATGCGCGGTCTCCGCGCGCAGTTCCGACAAGAGGCGCGAACCTGTCATCGAACCGTCCGGGGCCCGCTCGTTCACCGCTGGTCCTCGGGACCGTCGTCCGAGTCGACTTCTGCGCTCTTCGCCGACTGCCAGGGCAGCGATCCTGCTACCGGGGGAGCCGGATCGGCGCCGGGGAGGCCGCGGGTGAGGAACTCCTCGATGACGCGTATCGCGGAGTCGTTCACGTGGGAACGCTGGTAGTCCTCCAGGCTGCTCTCGCCCTTCAGAACTTGCAGGGCGACCTCTTTCTGGCTTTGGATCAGCAGCAGTTGATCCTTGCGGAGGTTCTCCATGACCAGCTGGGAGTCTTCCGGATGCTGACTCAGATGGAGGGCCCAGGACGCCACACCACCACGCTGGAGGTGCAACTGGTAATACTCGATCTTCTTCGCCTCGAGCTCACGCAGCTCTGCCTCCTGACGGCTGCGCCGCATGGCGAGTTCGTGCTGCTGCTCAGCCTGCACCCGGTCCCGCTCAGCTCGCAGCCGGTCCTCACGCATCGCAAGATCGTGGGCGGAGCCGAGCCTCTCATCGCTGTAGCGGATCTCGCGCAACTCGCGCTGCTGGGCGACGGCATCGTCGTCCTGCCGCAGCCGCAGCGTCCACGACACCCGCAGTCCGGCATCGCCCGCCAAAGGCCCGCCCGCGGCAACCGCCTCGCTCATGGCGCGTTCGGCATCCGCGCTCCGGTCGATGGGGAACTTGCGGCCGACCTCGCGTGCCAGCTGCTCCAGCCGCCTGGTGACGAGCCCGGGCACGTCCCGCTCGCGGCTGGTCACAAAAATGTCGGGCCGGGCCACCTGCCACGTCATCGCGAGTTCAGCGCTGAACTCGAAGGCGTCGTTGTCGCTCGGCAGCGACAGCGAACAGGTGCATGAGTGAATACCTATGTCGACCTCGTAGACGGCGGTGTACCGCCGTGTGGCCAGCTCCGACCGGGTCGGACGCCGCGGCGGAAGGTAGACGTCGTACTCACCCTTGTTCGTCGTGAAGACCAGGGCGTTGTCGATCCGGCTGTAGTTCTTGCTGTGGTCGAACCGCCTTAACTGCCGCACCGTCACAACGGGGTCGACGAGGACGCTGTGCCGGTGTGCGTCCTGGTCCCAGTCCGGTTTGCGGCGGAAATCCGCCATGGTTCACCTCTCCTTGCTCCGTGTGCGTTCACCGCACAGAATGGCGGCCGGTGCTCGTGGGATCCGTCAACGTGTCCAGCAGGCGCTTCGCCACGGCAGGTTGCTCGTCATGCTTGTCGCGCAGGGTGCGCAGCATGTAGCCGAGCCGTTTGCGATCCTCGGCGGTCGTCGCGAGCGCGGGAAGCAACACGGCCAACTCTCGCTCGCATCGGAGGTCGTCCTCCGCCGCGCGGACCCAACCGCCCAGCGCCCGCTGCGCGCCGTTGGTGAAGCGCATGTCACTGAGTACTGTCCGCCAAAGATGAGCCAGGTGCCGGGCATCCTCGGTGCCTTGCTGGGCAGCGGCCTCGGCATACCACCGCAGGAGCAGCCGGTCGTCGGTGTGGAGACATGCCAGGACGAAGGCGTGCATCGCCAGCTGGGAGACCGGTGGCGTCTCCTTGAGCAGCTGAACCAGATCGCAGAGGACCTCCGTCCGCACAGCGGGTGACTGATCTGTCAGCAGCAGGGCGACGGACTCGGCGATGTGCATGACCCGCGCCTCGTCGTCTTCGCCCCGGGCGGCATCCGCCAGCGCTTCCAGCGCCTCCCGCGGCATGTTCGCGCCCATCAGCCCGTAGACGCGGATCGCGGTCCACCGCAGCCGGGACTCGGGCGGTTCGCCGCACCAGGCCCGGAGGATTCCCGGGATGTTGGGTGCACCCACGGTATGGGCCATCGCGAGGGCGTTGGCGGCGACCAGACAGGTCCGGTAGCGCCTCGAAGCCGCCCAACGTTCAATGAGCAGCGCCATAGCCGAGGGCAGGTCGGCGATGGCCAGCACCGCCGCGGTCATTGCGGCCCTGGTCCGCACCAGCGGCCGGCCGTCCTCGGCTAGCCGCTCCAGCCAGCGGATCAGTGCAGGACGGGCGGACGGGTGGCCCGTCCACACCTCGCGGAGGATCTCGCCTGCCGTCCTGGGCTCACGGAAGCGGACCATGCGCTGCGTCACCGGCCCCCATTCGGTGTGCTCCTCCTTGAGGTACTCCGTGGCGCGCGCGAGGGTCAGGCGTTGGGTTATCGACGTGCCGAAGATCCCTACACGCGGACTCGATCCCGCGTCCTGGGTTCGCTGGAACAGGGCGAACAGGTCGTCACTGAGTTCTGCGGTAAGGGCGTACGCGGCCTCGTCGAACGCCGCGAGGGAGAGGAGGAAGGCCTTGTCCCGCAGGAGTGTCCGTTCCTCGCTGAACCATTCCTGGACCTGGTTGCGAAGCAGTGCCCTACCGACGTCGTCCAGCTTCTCTTGGCCGGTCTCGCCGTCCGCGTGGCTGGCGAGGGCCTCCGCGAAAACGGCCGCCTCGCGAAGCTGATGGTCCCCCTGGGCAAGGAAGTCGCAGGCTGCGGGCAGAGCGAGCAGATACCTCTCCCGCGGTGGGTCGTCGACCAGAGCGTGAAGATGCGAGCGCAACACGGCCTCCGGGGACGGAGGCTGCCACTCCACGACTCTGACGCCGTGCAGGACGGCGTAGAGGTCGACCGTGATGACGAGGTAAGCGTTCCTCTTCCGCAGCTCGTCCCGCACCGACCAGAGGTCGATCTCGCGCAGCGGCTCATCCCGGCTCGTGACCAGGTCGGTGACGAGGTAGCCCAGCGACGCCCCCACCACCTCCTCCTTGAGCGCGGTGGGCTTGGTCTTGGGGTCGAGGGCGCGTACGGGTACGGCCTCCAGCGCGTGCAGCAGCATCAGGGCGGCACTGTGGCGGCCGGTGAAGGGCGCGCCTGACAGTACGAGGACTCGTTCGTCGCGCAGCCGCTCGAGCAGCGGGTGCACCAGCTCCTCATATCCCGCGAAGACTTTGGCGCGTTCCTCGATCTCGGCGGCAGGGATGTCGCCGGACGCGTGACTGGATACTCCGAGGCGGAAAGTCTGCTCGATCTTTGTACCCAGGACGACATCGCCGAGGACGCTGCCGCCGCTGACTCCGGTCTGGTTGCCGCCGACCAGGCTGCCTCCGAGGGCAGCCGGTACGTGATTGATCAGCTCGCGCCGAGCCGTCCACGGGTCCTGCGGGGTGTCGTTCTCCTGTTCCGTGTCCTTGGCCTGCTCTTCACCAGGCTGCTCCTGCCGACCAGTTGCCGTCTCGGGCTCTCCCGGGCCGTGATGGTCCGGCTTGTCTTGGGCGGGTTGCTCGCTCACCGGGGGCCGCCCCGGTCCTCGTGTCGGACGCTCCCCATGATGACTTCGCCGGTGACGTTTCCGCCGCTCACGCCGATCTGGTCACCTCCGACCTGGCTGCCGCCGAAGGTCAGGGAGCCGCCGTTGACTGTGAGGCTCGTCCCGCCTCGGCCGGTCGATCCGCCCTGAGTGTCTGGGGTCTGCGGGGTTGTTCCACCGGGTTCGCCGCTGCCGTTCGCATCCGACGCGGAAGCCGCGGCGGACGTATCCAGCGGGAGCGGGCCGTGTAGCCACGCGCTCAGGTGGTCCTTCTTCACCGACACAGGCACCCGGTGGAACTCCTCCGGCCGCAGACCGCGATAGCCATGGCGGACGACGCCTTCGTACACGGGCGTTGAGACGCACAGGACGCAGTCGGTGGCCCGCTGCTCGAGCGCTCGGCGTAGAACGTCGGCGTCGAGCAGCCGGCACGCCTGGTTCAGATCGTGGCCGACGAGGCCGCCGACCGTCCCCTCACGCGGGTCGAAGGCGACCTCCCCCGAGGCCAGGACGGTCCGCAGCCGCATCTGAGCACTGCTCGACGCCACGCGGTTGTACGCGCGCAACGAGTCCGGAGCTGTCGTCAACAGCGCTCGCAGCAGTGCGGCTTTCGGGATGTCGGCACTGACCAGGATGATCAGCCCGTCTCCGCGGTCCTCCTGGTACTGCAGGTTCGGTTCCACACCCGCTCCGGCGAGGACGTCCTCCACCACGTTGTGCAGTTCTCGGCGCAGAACCGCCTGCTCGACGTTGTCCCGGTTGCTGAAACTCTCGATGTCGACAAGCAGGAACGTACGGTTGACGGGTTCGGCAAGGGATAAGGACATGCGTGCCTCTCGGGGGGGTCGGCTCGGTCCGCAGCACTATCCCCCAGAGGTCTGACAGCCGGGGAGGAACGATGGCACACCTCGTCTGTGACCGAGTGCACAGACGCCGTCCGCCGATGACCCCCGCGTCGGACGGCTAGCTGCCGTGTGCGATCCGGCGCAGCTGGTCGGGGCGCACGATGACGAGCCCCCGGCGGCTGGTCCGGACGATGCCGCGCTCCCGTAGGTCCTTCAGGAGCCGGGCCACAGCCTCCCGTGACGCTCCAACCGAGCCCGCCAGCTCGTGCTGGCTCAGCCCGGTAGTCAGGCGCACGCCTTCCGGGTCCTGCTCGCCGTGAGCCCGGGCCAGATCCAGCAGAAGGATCGCCAGCCGCTCACGGACGCCGAGCGCGCCCTGCTCCACGCGATGTCGGTCGCTCGCCCGAGTACGGTCCGCAGTCAGACCGAGAAGCTGGAGGGCGGTGGTGGGAGAGGCGGAGAGGTGGGTCAGGAAGCTGTCTCGATCGATGGTGACTGCATCCATCTCCCCGAGCGCGGTCACCGTTGCCGAACGGGGCCGGCCGCTGACGGCGGAGGCCTCCCCGACGATGTCGCCGGGGCCCCGCAGCGCAAGCAGAGCCTCGTAGCCGTTCGCCGCTGAGCGGGTGACCTTGGTCCAACCGCTGAGGATGATGATGACGTGGGTGGATGGCTCGTCCTGCTGGACCAGGGTGGCACGTGGCCCGTACTTCATGGGATGCCCGAGCTCCAGAAGAAGCACCCGCTGCTTCTGCTCCAGCCGGGCGAGAAAGGGCACCTCGTCGTCCAGCCGTCCGACTCTCGACGGTCCGGCCGCGGGGACCACCCGGTGCCGGCGAAGCGGTGGACCTGACATGTCATGGGTAGGGGCCACCAATTAACTCCCCCCGGAGAACTCGGCCTGTCACCGTATCGGCTCAGTCACCGACGGGCCATCATGACGCAGGTCGGATCCCGTGCCAATGAGGCATGTGATCACTCGGGGAAAGCGGGTTTGTCCTTCCAAATCAGGCTGACATACGACATTCACGCACAAAGCGCAACGAAGAATATGCAGACCACCCGAAGAGGGCGACCCAGAGGCCCGGGCGGCGGCGCAACCACTGCCCGTACTGACGTTCCGTCAGTACGCTTGCGGACGGTGCGCGGGCCGCAGGGGCGCCCCGGGGCCTCCGCGGCACGTCAGACGTCGATCTTCGAGCGGTCGAGCGTCGTGGCAGAGTTGGTGATGAACTCCTTGCGCGGCGCGACCTCGTTGCCCATCAGCAGGTCGAAGGCCTGCTCGGCCGCTTCGATGTCGCTGATGTTGATGCGGCGCAGGGTGCGGTGGCGGGGGTCCATCGTGGTTTCGGCCAGCTGGTTGGCGTCCATCTCGCCGAGGCCCTTGTAGCGCTGGATGCCGTCCTTGTAGCGGACGTTGCGGCGCTGGAGGTCGAGCAGGGTCTGGCGCAGTTCGTTGTCGGAGTAGGTGTAGATGTATTTGTCCTGGCCCTTCTTGGGCTGGACGAGCTCGATCCGGTGCAGCGGGGGGACCGCGGAGAAGACCCGGCCCTGTTCCACCATCGGGCGCATGTAGCGCTGGAAGAGGGTGAGCAGCAGGCAGCGGATGTGGGCGCCGTCGACATCGGCGTCGGCCAGGAAGATCACCTTGCCGTAGCGTGCCTGGTCGATGTCGAAGGTGCGCCCGGAGCCGGCTCCTATCACCTGGATGATGGCGCCGCATTCGGCGTTCTTGAGCATGTCGGAGACCGACGACTTCTGGGTGTTGAGAATCTTGCCGCGGATGGGCAGCAGGGCCTGGAACTCGGAATTGCGGGCCAGTTTGGCGGTGCCGAGTGCCGAGTCGCCCTCGACGATGAACAGTTCGCTGCGGTCCACGTCGTCGCTGCGGCAGTCGGCGAGCTTGGCCGGCAGCGAGGAGGTCTCGAGCGCCGTCTTCCTGCGCTGTGCCTCCTTGTGCTGGCGGGCCGCGATACGGGTCCTGGCGGCGGCAACGGCCTTCTCCAGCACCGCGCGGGCCTGTGCCTTGGCGTCCCGCTTGGTGGAGGTCAGGAACTCCTTCAGCTCCTTGGCCACCACGGTCGCCACGATCCTGTTGGCGGCCGAGGTGCCGAGCACCTCCTTGGTCTGGCCCTCGAACTGCGGCTCGGCGAGGCGTACGGTGACGACCGCCGTCAGGCCCTCCATGGCGTCGTCCTTGACGATGTCGTCCTCGGCGACCCGCAGCAGCTTGGCGGACCGCAGCGCTTCGTTCATCGTCTTGGTGACGGAGCGCTCGAAGCCCGTCACGTGGGTGCCGCCCTTGGGCGTGGCGATGATGTTGACGAACGACCTGGCGGTGGTGTCGTAGCCGGTGCCCCAGCGCAGCGCGATGTCGACGCCCAGTTCGCGGGTGACCTCGGTCGGTGTCATGTGGCCGCGGTCGTCGAGGACCGGAACGGTCTCCTTGAAGGTGCCGCTGCCGGTGAGCCGCAGGACGTCGCAGATCGGCTTGTCGGGGGCCAGGAACTCGCAGAACTCGCTGATGCCGCCGTCGAAGTGGAAGACCTCCTCGACGGGTTTGTCCGACTCGATGCCGCGCTCGTCGCGCACCACGATGGTCAGCCCGGGGACGAGGAACGCGGTCTGCCGTGCCCGCTGGTGCAGGGTCTCGAGCGAGAGCTTGGCGTCCTTGAGGAAGATCTGGCGGTCCGCCCAGTAGCGCACGCGGGTGCCGGTGCGGGTGCGGGGGACCTTCTTGGCCTTCTTCACGCCGCTGGCGGGCTCGAAGGGCGCGTCGGGGCCCGGCCCGCCGAATGCGCCGGGCACGCCGCGGCGGAAGCTGATGGCGTGGGTGTGGCCGCTCCTGTCGACCTCGACGTCGAGGCGGGCCGACAGCGCGTTGACGACGGACGCGCCGACGCCGTGCAGGCCGCCGGAGGCCGCGTAGGAGCCGCCGCCGAACTTGCCGCCCGCGTGCAGCTTGGTCATGACGACCTCGACGCCGGACAGGCCGGTCTTGGGCTCGACGTCGACCGGGATTCCGCGGCCGTTGTCACGGACCTCGATGGAGGAGTCCTCGCGGAGGATCACCTCGATGTGGTCGCAGTGGCCGCCCAGAGCCTCGTCGACGGAATTGTCGATGATCTCCCAGACGCAGTGCATGAGGCCGCGGCTGTCGGTTGAGCCGATGTACATGCCGGGGCGTTTGCGGACCGCTTCGAGCCCCTCGAGAACGAGCAGGTGCCGCGCTGTGTAATTGGAGCCGTCGCGATCTGCGCCCGTCAGCAGCGCGGAGGACGGCACGGATGTTTCGGCGGTCACGCGGACAACTCCTCGATCTGGACGGCCTGAAGGTCTTCGGCCGTATCGGTGAGAGGGTACCGAGGTCGGGGAGGGCGGCTACGCCGCGACCCGGTATCCGAGCGCCCATCCTAGTCCTTTTCGAGCAAGCGTTCGATAACTCTCGCGAGTGATACACATGTCACGTTCCCAAAGACGCATGAACCATTTAGGCTCCGGGCACGTCCTCACCAACACTCCGGCAAGCCGGCCGGGGCCAAGCTTGGACAAGCGCACCAAAAGCCCTAAAAGCGACATCCGGCGCATTGACTCCCATTCGCCGCCAATCGGTAACACCCAGTCACACCGAGGCCCGTTTTCGAGGAAAAGTCGTCAGCGGGAACGTTTTCGGCCTGGTTGGATGTTGACCCTGGTACGACAGCTCGTCGAGCTAGAGAAGAGGCGACGTGACTACTGTTCTGACCCCCGCGAGTCCGCTGACTGCGGCAGACCGCTGCGACCGTTGCGGCGCTCAGGCCTACCTGCGTGTCGTGCTCACCAGTGGCGGTGAGCTGCTCTTCTGCGCACACCACGGACGCAAGTTCGAGCCGGAGCTCAAGAAGATCGCTGCGGAAATACAGGACGAGACCGGACGGCTTACCGACCCCCCGGCGTCGGCGGGAGACGACGAGCGCTGACACATCGCATCAGCGACTGGCTCGGACCTGCGGGCGGACGGACCCCAAGAGGGGGTGTCCGCCCGCAGGCCTTCCGTCACATGTGCTGGGCGACCAGCTCAGACACCGCGGAGACGCGCGTGTACACCCCCGGGTAGGCGGCGTCAGCGCAGCCTGCTCCCCAAGAAACGAGACCGATCAGTCGATCGGCCGCCACCAGCGGTCCGCCGCTGTCCCCCTGGCAGGCGTCCTTGCCGCCGCCTTCCACCCCCGCGCACACCATGGATGCGCGCAGATACGTACCGTCGGCATTTCCCGGATAGGCCTTCTCGCAGACCGAATCGGCGAGGACGTCCACCGCGGCCGTCCGCAGCGACTGCGGATAGGAGCCCTGCCCGGTCGTGTCACCCCACCCGTAGACCTGCGCCCGGGTCCCCGCCGTGTACGCAGCAGTGTCCCCCGGGGCCGCCATCGGTATGACGGATCCCTCCGGCAGCGCCTGCGGCAACGTGATCACCGCGACGTCGCCGGCATTGGTCGCCGCGTCGAAACCCGGGTTGACCCACACATCGGAGAGCGGGATCTCCTCCCCCGCAGTCCCGCTGAGGTCGGTGCGCCCGGCGATGACCCGCAGATCCGGCAGGCTGCGCCAGTCGGCGACGCCCAGCGCCTCCTCACCGAAGCAGTGTGCCGCGGTGACGACCGTGCGTGGCCCGACGGCCACACCCCCGCAGAACTGGCCCGACCGGCCGGTGCCGAAACGCTCGCGGCTGCCGAGCGCCACCACCCACGGCTCGCTGTCGGTCGTGGTCGGGGCCCCTCCCACCACGACTCCGTTGGCGGCGGCCGGAGCTGCGGGCGCCGCCAAGGGAATGGCGAACGCGGGCAGCAGGGCCGCCACGGTTATCAGTGTGCGGCGGCCGCCCACGGCACGACGGCACAAGCGGGCGTGGATGGGGGAACGCATACGGCCTCCTGACCCTGTGGATCTCTCTGGACACCCAGAGTCATCCATCGGGCCGGAGGCCGCATCCGCAGAGATCCGCCGCCCTGCCGGGCAGGGCGGCGGATCGGGGAGCGTCAGTCGAGGTAGTCCCTGAGCACCTGCGAGCGCGACGGGTGCCGCAGCTTGGACATGGTCTTGGACTCGATCTGCCGGATCCGCTCCCGGGTGACGCCGTAGACCTTGCCGATCTCGTCCAGCGTCTTGGGCTGCCCGTCGGTCAGGCCGAAGCGCATGGAGACCACGCCCGCCTCGCGCTCGGACAGGGTGTCGAGCACCGAGTGCAGCTGCTCCTGGAGGAGCGTGAAGCTCACCGCGTCGGCGGGCACGACCGCCTCGGAGTCCTCGATCAGGTCACCGAACTCGCTGTCGCCGTCCTCGCCGAGCGGGGTGTGCAGCGAAATCGGCTCGCGGCCGTACTTCTGGACCTCGATGACCTTCTCCGGGGTCATGTCGAGTTCCTTGGCCAGCTCCTCCGGGGTGGGCTCGCGGCCCAGGTCCTGGAGCATCTGGCGCTGGACGCGGGCCAGCTTGTTGATGACCTCGACCATGTGCACCGGGATACGGATGGTGCGGGCCTGGTCGGCCATCGCGCGGGTGATCGCCTGCCGGATCCACCACGTGGCGTAGGTGGAGAACTTGAAGCCCTTCGTGTAGTCGAACTTCTCGACCGCACGGATCAGGCCCAGGTTGCCCTCCTGGATCAGGTCGAGGAAGAGCATGCCGCGGCCGGTGTAGCGCTTGGCCAGCGAGACGACCAGCCGGAGGTTGGCCTCCAGCAGGTGGTTCTTGGCCCAGCGGCCGTCCTCGGCGATGATCTCCAGCTCGCGCTTGAGCTTGGGCGCGAGCTTGTCGGCGGCGGCGAGCTTGTCCTCGGCGAAGAGGCCGGCCTCGATGCGCTTGGCCAGCTCCACCTCCTGCTCGGCATTGAGCAGCGGGACCTTGCCGATCTGCTTGAGGTAGTCCTTGACCGGGTCGGCGGTGGCGCCGGCGACCGCGACCTGCTGTGCGGGCGCGTCGTCCTCGTCGTCGTCGGAGAGCACGAAGCTCTCGGACTCCGTCTTCTCGGTCTCTTCCTCGCCGGCCTTGCCGGGAGCGGCGTCCTCGATCGCCTCTTCCGCCTCGACCGCCTCGTCCTCGCCCGAAGCAGCGGTCTTCTTGGCCGCCACCTTCTTCGCGGGGGCCTTCTTGGCGGCTGTCTTCTTGGCGGCGGCCTTCTTCGCAGGCGCCTTCTTGGCTGCTGGGTTTTCCGCCTCCACCGATGGCTCCACCGTGGTCTCGGCCTCGGCCGCCGCCTCGGAAGCGGGAGCCTTGGGCGCTACGGTCTTCTTGGCAGGGGCCGCCTTGGTGGCGACCGTCTTGGTGGCAGTACGCTTCGCCGGGCTCTTGGCTGCGACGCTCTTACGGGTGCGCTTGGGCGCCTCAGCGGCACTCACCATCAGCGTCACACCCTCCTCGTCGAGGACCTGGTTGAGGCTGCGCAGAACGTTCTTCCACTGGGTTGCCGGAATCTGGTCCGCTTCGAACGCCCGACGCACGTCGTCGCCTGCGATCTGCCCCTGGGCCTTACCCTGCTCGATGAGCGCCATCAGAGACTCGGACTCGGCGATCTCGGACGGGAGCGTACGGGATGTGCTGGCCGACACGAACAACCTCTCGGAACGATGGGAACGACTCGGTGGAACCGCACAGCGACTCAGCGTCAAGTTCGATGCTGAATATTCCTCGTACGGCCGCCACCTCTTAAGTCATCGCACTGCCTCGCCTGGCGTTACGCCCAGCTTACGTGGCCCGAGTCACACCCCAAATTGTGCAGATCAGCGGCAAAGTCGGACATGTGACGCGCGCGAGCCGCCGCGAGCCCCTGACAAAGGGGCCGGCGGCGGCCGGGCGGGGCGGTCAGTGCTCTCGGGGGGCCGGGACGACATGGTCGGCGGGAGCCGCGGACTGATCGGACGGGACGGTGAGCAGCTGGCGCATCGCCGCCTCCGCAGTGCCGCCGTCGCCCTCGGCGAGCGCCTCGACGATCCGGTGGTGCAGCCCCACCGATGTGTCGCCGGGCCGCTCACAGCCGGTGACGGGGCCGCCGGAGACATGCAGAGCGGAGGACACGATGCCGGACAGGTGCTCGAGCATGCGGTTGCCGGCGACCTGGAGGAGCAGGGTGTGGAATTCCACGTCGGCGCGCGTGAAGGTGAGCGCGTCGCCCTGGGCGGCGGCGTGGGCCATGATCTCGGCCATGTCCGCCAGCCGCTGCTGCACGTCCTCGCGGCCGTGCCCCGCGGCGAGCCGGGCGGCGAGCGGCTCGATGGTCCAGCGCAGCTCGAGCAGCTCGCGGCGCTGCTCGTCGCGCTGCGGACCGAAGGCTCGCCATTCGATGATGTCGGGGTCCAGCAGATTCCAGTCGCTGACCGGACGGACCCGGGTACCGACATTGGGCCGGGCGCTGACCAGGCCCTTGGCCTCGAGCACCCGCAGGGACTCGCGCACCACGGTGCGGGAGACCTCGAAGCGCTGGCCGATCTCCTCGGGAACCAGCGGGCGGTCGGCGCCGAGGTCGCCGGACACGATCATCTGTCCGAGCTGCTGGACGAGTTGGCCGTGCAGTCCCCGGCCCCGGCTGCCGCCCGCCCGGCGGCCGACCCGGCCCATGTCCGGGTCCATGCCGTCCCAGGAGCCCAGCCCCGGGCGGTCGGCGCCGGGGGCGTCGGCATAGGAATAGCGGTCCAGCTCGCCCGGGCCGGCGATGCCGGAGTCGGCGGATCGAGCCGCGGTCATCATGGTGTGCGCAAGGGTACTCACGCATCCTTTGTCGGCGATGCCGGAGCGGGCCTTGAGGGCTTTGCTGAAAAGCACACGAAAGGGTGAGCGCTCATCACCTGATAATTGACGTTTTATCGGGGCGAATCAACCCTCTTCGCCCTCGACGCGGACAGCTCCCCGGGACCGGACGGGAGTTGGCGTCCGGTCGCGCCTGCGCCCGCGCAATCCGCCTGCCAGATAGGCGATGACCAGGACGGACAGCGACAACGCCAGGGCGACGAAGAGCGGTTGGGCGGCCCAGTGCAGCGCTTCGAGCGCCGCACGGTCGTCGGCGCGCGGCGCCCCCGTCAGCACCGACCACAACGCACCGCCCGCGTCGAGGAATTCGCGCCCCGGCCGCCCACCGAGCAGCGCCCGTACGCCGGGTGCGACAAGCAGCGGCACCGACAGGACCGCGGACAGTCCGAGTGCGGTGGTACGGAACGCGCACGCCGCGAGCACCCCGGTCCAGGCGCATCCGACGGCCAATGCCGCCCAGCCTGCCGTGCCGGCCGACAGCACCGTCATGTCGGGGGCGCGGCCGGGACCGAGGGTCAGCCGCAGTGCGGCGGTGTCCACCAGAGCCGCCAGGCCGGCGAGGACCACGGCCAGGGCGCCGCTCACCGCGAGCTTGGCCGCGAGCAGCCGCGGCGCCCGGGGTTCAGGTCCGAAGCCGGGGGTCAAGGCGGGGAAGGCGAACTCCTGCCCGTACGACAGCGCGCCCAGCGCCCCCGCGCCGATCGCGGCGGCGGGCAGCGGGAGCGCCGCCGGCCAGCCGGACAGCAGGCGCAGCGGCGAGACGTGGGCGGCGCCGCCGCGCGCCAGCAGCAGCGTGCTGATCACGGACACGACGAGGGCGGCTGCCGCCGCGGGCCAGGGGGTGCGCACACCGAAGCAGCGGCGCAGCTCGTAGCGCACCGGATACAGCGGGTTGTGCGGTGTACGGCGGGGCGCGGGGCGCTTCCTCGGGGCCGGTCGCGGCGCGGTGTCCTTCTCGTCCCGGGACGGGCCGGTGTCCCCGGCTCCTCCCGCGGCCGTCTCGTCGGCCAGCTGGTGCAGCAGGATCCCGTGCCGGTAGGCGACCTCCCCCACGGCTGCCGACGTGGCGCCGTAGACCGCGATGCGGCTCCCGCTGGTCGTGACGACTTCGGCGCCGTCCTCGGCCAGCAGTCCTGCCAGCCGCTGGGCGTAGGGCGACCGTACGGCCACGTGCGGGCGCAGCCGGGTGCCGGCGAAGAGCGCCGCCGGCTGGTCGGCGACGACCCGGCCGTCCGCGAGGGCGATCACGCGGTCCGCAGTCCTGGCCAGGGCTCCGGGGTCCCGGCCGGTCAGCAGCACGGCGCCGCCCGCGGCCGCGTGCCGGCGGGCGAGGGAGTGGACCCAGGCCGCTTCGCGCGGCGGCAGCTCGCGGACCGGGTCGTCAAGGACGAGGGTGTGCGGGTCGGGCAGCAGCGCCACGGCGAAGGCCAGCCTGCGGTCCATGCCGAGCGAGTAGGTGCCCAGGCGCCGGTCGGCCACCGCGTCGAGGCCGACGGTCTCCAGCAGGTCGTCGGCACGGGCGGCCCTGAGGCCGTGGGCGGCGCAGAGCATCCGCAAATGGCCGCGCGCGGTACGGCGGGGGTGTCCTGGCACGTCGCCGAGGACCGCGCCGATGGCGCGGGCAGGCCTGGCCAGTTCGTGCAGCGGGCGGCCGTCGACGAGAGTGGCGCCCCTGCCTGCTTCCAGGCCGAGCAGCAGGCGCAGGGCGGTGGACTTGCCCGACCGCGCCGGTCCGAGCAGACCGGTGACCTCACCCGGGCGGATGTCGAAGGTGAGGTCGGCGACGGTCGGCGGGGCGCTGCGGCGAGGGACGCTGGTCAATCCGATGGCCTGGATCACCCCAGCACCATAACGCCGGAAAAGGGGTAAATCGCCCTACGAACTACACCTCGGGCCGGAGCATCGGCGGATTGAGCAGGGTGGCCCCTCCCGCCCTGAACAACTGTGCGGGACGACCGCCCTGACGTGTCGTCGTCCCCCCGGTCGGCACCAGGAACCCCACCGTGCCGGTCACCTTGCGGTGGAAGTTGCGCGGGTCGAGCGCCACCCCCCACACCGCCTCGTAGACCCGGCGCAGCTCGCCCACGGTGAATTCGGGCGGGCAGAAGGCGGTGGCCAGGGACGAGTACTCGATCTTCGACCTTGCCCGCTCCACCCCGTCCGCCAGGATCCGGGCGTGGTCGAAGGCCAGCGGCGCCGCTTCGCCGGTGTGCTCCTGGGCGCCCTCGGCCAGCAGTGTGCCGACCGGCGCCCAGCGCGCGCTGCGGGCGTCGCCGCCCGCCCGCGGTGCCGGCAGGTCGGGCGCGAGCACGAGGTGCGCGACGCTCACCACCCGCATTCGCGGATCACGCTGCGGGTCGCCGTAGGTCGCGAGCTGTTCGAGGTGCGCCCCGCTCTGCGCGCGCAGCCCGGTCTCCTCGGCCAGCTCGCGTGCCGCCGCCTGCGACAGATCCTCGTCGGCCCGTACGAAGCCGCCGGGCAGTGCCCATCTGCCCTGGTAGGGAGGCTCGCCACGGCGTACCGACAGCGCACACAGCGCGTGGTCCCGCACGGTGAGCACGACCAGATCGACGGTGACGGCGAAGGGCGGGAAGGCCGACGGGTCGTAGGGCGACATGCAGCGATCTTAGTCGTCTGCTTGACGATAATCAGCAGGATCGACACCTGCTCCGCGATCACGTTCTCCCGGTGTCCGGCTCGCCCCCGGACACCGGGTTGCGGCCTCGTCGCGGCCTTCCCCTGCCCCTCGCCGGCCCCGGCCGACCGACCCGTGACGCCGAGGCGCAGGGCACGGCGGACGGCCGCCCGCCCGCTGCCACGCCGACGCGGCAGGTCCGGTGGTCCCGTGGGCGCGCGCCAGGTCCGGTGGTCGCGTCCGCTTGCGGCCGGGAGCGGTTCGGCAGTCGCACCGGGTGGTCGCCGCACCGCTGACGGGCGGCGCGCCGAGCCTCCGGGACGCGGGGCCGTCTACGGTTCTTGAACGAGAGAGCACACGCGCAGGGCCCGGAGGCCCGCGAAGCAGAGAAGAGGCAGCATGCCCGTCCACCGCCTGCCAGGCACCGTCGTCACAGATCACCGATTCCGCGTACCGCTCGACCACGCGGAGCCCGACGGCGAGCGCATCGAGATCTTCGCGCGGGAAGTGGTGGCAGCGGGCAAGGATCCCGACCGGCTGCCCTGGCTGCTCTTCCTCCAGGGCGGGCCGGGCAACCGCAGCCCGCGCCCGCTGGGCAAGGACGGCTGGCTCGCACGCGCCCTGGACGACTACCGCGTGCTGCTGCTCGACCAGCGCGGCACGGGGCTCTCCACTCCGGCGAACCGCCTGACGCTGCCCGCGCGCGGCGACGCGGCCGCGCAGGCGGAATACCTCTCCCGTTTCCGGGCCGACGCGATCGTGCGCGACTGCGAGTCCATCCGGCGCAGCCTGCTCGGCGAGGACCGGCCGTGGAGCGTCCTCGGCCAGAGCTTCGGCGGCTTCTGCGCCGTCAACTACCTGTCCTTCGCGCCCGACGCGCTCAGCGAAGTACTGATCACCGGCGGCCTGCCGGGGCTGCGGGTGACCGCGGAGGACGTCTATCGAGCGGCCTACCCGCGGATCCAGCGGAAGAACACCGCGCACTACGCCCGCTACCCCGAGGACGTGGAGGCGGTCCGTGACATCGTCCGCCATCTGCGGGACAGCCCCGTCGCGCTTCCGGGCGGCGGTGTGCTCACTCCTCGCGCCTTCCAGTCCCTCGGCCTGATGCTGGGCTCGGGCAGCGGCTCCCACGTCCTGCACTACCTGATCGAGGACGCCTTCGTCACCGGCCCTGCCGGGCGCGTCCTGTCCGACTCCTTCCTCTTCGAGGTCCAGGGGCATCTCTCCTTCGCCGCGAATCCTCTCTACGCCCTGCTGCACGAGGCCTGCTACGGCCAGGAGTCCGCCTCCGCGCAGGGCACCCGGTGGGCGGCCGAAACCGTCCGCGGCGAATTCCCCGCCTTCGACGCGGACGCCGCACTGGACGGCGAAGAACCCGTGCTCTTCACCGGGGAGACCATCCACCCGTGGATGTTCGAGACCGATCCGGCGCTTGCACCATTGCGCGAGGCGGCCGAGCTGCTGGCACAGCGCGAGCAGTGGCCGGATCTCTACGACCCGGACCGCCTGGCGGCCAACAAGGTGCCCGTCACGGCGGCCGTCTACCACGACGACATGTACGTCGACACTGCCGATTCGCTGGAGACCGCTCGCGCGATCAGGGGTCTGCGCACCTGGGTCACCGACGAATACGAGCACGACGGCCTCCGGGTGAGCGACGGCCGGGTCCTGGACCGGCTGGTCCGGCTGGTCCGCGGCGAACTGTAGTCGCCTCCATGAGCCTTCTGCGGCGGGTGCTCCGCAAGGACCGCCGCACCGCTTCCGGGTCCAGCCCCTGGCGGACGGCGTGCTGCAGCAGGCGGGCGAAGGTGCAGTGCGGTTCGAGGTCCAGGGCCGCGCACAAGGCGACCCGCGCCTCCGCCTCGTCGCCCGAGCACCAGGCCACCCAGCCGGTCAGGGCCAGCAGCGCGGCGGCGTGCTCCGCGTACACCCCCGCGCAGCGCCTTGCCAGCGCGCGCCACAGCCGGATCGCCGCGTCGGCCCTGACCGGATCCGCCCACTCCACGACCTGGTCGCGCGCTCCGTGATCCTGGAGACCGAGGATCATCTCGGCTGCTTGGCCGTGGTCGAGGAGTTCGTCGTCCCTCCTGTCGGACCGCACCGGGTCGTTGATCAGCGGCACGGAGGCGAACACCTCCAATGAGCCGCGTGCCAGCTCGACGGTGCGCTGCGTGACGGACGCGCCGGCGCTCCTGTCGAGCATGCGCGGCACCAATCTCGCGCAGGCCAGGTCGAGCGCCGTCTCGTGCGCCGGGTCGCGCGGCTCGGCCGGGCGGAGGCGGGACTCCAGGTCGCTCAGCGACAACGGCATCCGGATGCCGTGGAAGGCGGCCGCGGCGGCGAGCTCGGATCCGCCGGGCTCCGCGACCGGGACGCCGTCGTCGGGATCCTCCGGCCCGGCGCCCCCGGACCCGGGCCGGCAGTATGACCACCAGCGGCCCCCCGAGAGGCACAGCGCCTCGATCACCGGGACGTCCATTTCGCCGCAGGCGATGCGGAGCTGCTGGGCGAGCGGCCGCAGGCGCTCCATCACCTCGGAGGACCGCTCGCCGACGCGCGGATCCCGGCAGAGGAAGACGACGATGGAGGTCGGCCGGCCGCCACGCCGCATGCTGCCTGTCACCAGGCAGTCCGCGAGCTGCCGTGCCAGGTCCGGCCACTCGGTGGGATCCTGCGGCTCCTCCGGGAGCCTCAGTCGCAGTCTGCCGCCGAGTCGCCCGTGCTCGCCGTGCAGGGCCAGCAGGACGATCGAGTCGTCCGGGTGGTATCCCAGCAAGAACGGCAGGGCGTCCGCGAGTTCGTCCGGCCCGTGCAGGACGACCTTCATCTCACCCGCGGGCGCTGATGACTCTTCGTGGTCAATTCGGTTGCTCTGTGTCATGAGTCGAGCTTGCCGCAGTCACCACACTCCGCACCAGACCCCCTCAAAACCTGTGGATAACTTTCGGTCCCGAGTTGTCCACAGGTCACGGAACGGGGTTGGCGCTCTGTCGGTGCTGTCCTGTTGCATGGGGGCATGACTGAATCGACCACCGAACTGCGCGCTGCGGCCGACATCGTCCTGAGCCGGCTGGTCGGTGCGGAAGCGGGTGCCGCGCGGCTGCGCGAGGACCAGTGGCGCGCCGTCGAAGCGCTGGTGGCGCACGCACGCAGGACGCTGGTGGTGCAGCGCACCGGGTGGGGCAAGTCGGCGGTCTACTTCGTGGCCACCGCGCTGCTGCGCGGGCGGGGCGCGGGCCCGACCGTGATCGTCTCGCCGCTGCTCGCGCTGATGCGCAACCAGGTCGAGGCCGCCGCGCGGGCCGGGATCACGGCGCGCACGATCAACTCGTCGAACGCCGAGGAGTGGGGCGGGATCGAGGCGGAGGTGGCGGCAGGAGAGGTGGACGTCCTGCTCGTCAGCCCCGAACGGCTCAACAATCCCGACTTCCGCGACCAGGTGCTGCCGAAGCTCGCCGCGACGACGGGCCTGCTGGTCGTGGACGAAGCGCACTGCATCTCCGACTGGGGCCACGACTTCCGTCCCGACTACCGGCGGCTGCGCACGATGCTCGCCGACCTCCCGCCGGGAGTGCCCGTGCTGGCGACCACCGCGACCGCCAACGCCCGGGTGACCGCCGACGTCGCCGAGCAGCTGGGCACCGGCGTCACGGGGGCGGACGACGAGGGCACCCTGGTCCTGCGCGGCCCACTGGACCGCGAGAGCCTGTCACTCGGGGTGCTGCGGCTGCCCGACGCGGCGCACCGGCTGGCCTGGCTCGCCGACCACCTCGACACCCTCCCCGGTTCAGGCATCATCTACACCCTGACGGTGGCCGCAGCCGACGAGATCACCGCCTTCCTGCGGCAGCGCGGATACCCGGTGGCCTCCTACTCCGGCCGCACCGAGAACGCCGACCGGCAGGCCGCCGAGGCGGACCTGCTGGCCAACCGGGTCAAGGCGCTGGTGGCGACCTCCGCGCTCGGCATGGGGTTCGACAAACCGGATCTCGGTTTCGTGGTCCATGTCGGTTCCCCCTCATCGCCGATCGCCTACTACCAGCAGGTCGGCCGCGCGGGCCGCGGTGTCGACCACGCGGAGGTGCTGCTGCTGCCGGGCCGCGAGGACGAGTCGATCTGGCGGTATTTCGCGTCCCTCGCCTTCCCGCCCGAGGAGCAGGTCCGCCGCACCCTGGCGGCGCTCGAGGCGGCTGACAGGCCGCTGTCGGTGCCCGCGCTCGAGACCCGGGTCGACCTGCGCCGCTCCCGGCTGGAGATCATGCTCAAGGTGCTCGACGTGGACGGCGCGGTCCGCCGGGTGCGCGGTGGCTGGACGTCCACCGGCGAACCGTGGGCCTACGACACCGAGCGCTACGCGTGGGTCGCGCGCCAGCGCGAGGCCGAGCAGCAGGCGATGCGCGACTACGCGGGAAGTACCGCGTGCCGGATGGAATTCCTGCGCCGGCAGCTCGACGACGAGCTGGCCGAGCCGTGCGGGCGCTGCGACAACTGCGCGGGAGCGCGCTTCCCCACGGAGGTCTCCGCCGGGTCGCTCGACCTCGCGCGGCAGGCGCTGGGGCGCCCCGGCGTGGAGTTGGAGCCGCGCAAGATGTGGCCGACGGGACTTGAAGCGATCGGGGTCCCGTTCAAGGGGCGCATTCCGGCCACCGAGCAGGCGTCCGGCGGGCGGGCCCTGGGCCGGCTGTCGGACATCGGCTGGGGCAACCGCCTGCGACCGCTGTTCGCCGAGGGGGCCGCCGACCGGCCCGTACCGCCGGAAGCGGTGGAAGCAGTGGTGCAGGTCCTGGCCGACTGGGCCAAGGGCCCGGGCGGTTGGGCCAGTGGCGCGCCGGACGCACCGGCGCGTCCGGTCGGGGTGGTCTCGGTCGCCTCGCGCCGTCACGGCGTGCTGGTGGAGACGCTGAGCGCCCGAATCGCCGAGGTCGGCCGGATGCCGCTGCTCGGCAGGGCCGAATACGCGGACGGCGCGGACCCCGGCGGTGTGCCGCGCAGCAACAGTGCCCAGCGCGTACGGGCACTGCACGCAGCATGGGTCCTGCCGCCGGAATTGGTTGAAGCTGTGAAGGCGGCGTCAGGACCAGTGCTGCTGGTCGACGATTTCTCGGACACCGGCTGGACACTGGCTGTCATCGCCCGGCTGCTCCGCCGGGCCGGCGCCACGGCGGTGTTCCCGCTGGTCCTGGCCGTTCAGGGGTGAGCGGCCCGGCCGCCGGGCGAAGGCCGGGATCTATCCGACGGACGGGACCATTCCGGTCGCGGACGCCAATTGCCCGTTGCCGCAGGGCAATACGCGGGGAAGAATTGGAGGCGGATCCCCGAACGGCTCTCCGAGCCACCTGACCGGCGCACGCCCGCGGCCGGTCCACGGGTGCATCCGTGAAGGGAGGACCGTGACCATCGGCTTCGTTCCGGAGACGTCCTCCGCCATCGTTTCTCCCGCAACCCGCAGTCTGGAACCCACCGAGTGGACCGACATCGGTGTGCCCCTGCTCGCGAATCCACGCGAAGTGGTCAAGGACCTGCACGCGAGACACCTTCCGCCGCCGTCCACCGCGGTGGTCGCGGTGTACGACCCGGACGGGCGGATCCGGGCCAGCGCCTCGTTCGGCGCCCGCAGCGGCGTCGTTGACGGGTGGGAACGGCGCAACGCGCTGCTGTCCCACCTGCGTCGCGTCATTCCGCACGACCTGCGTCTGCGCAAGCCCGTACGCACCGCGGTGCTGATGATCTGCCGCGAAGGAGCGCCGGGGTGGACCGCCGAGGACGGCGCCTGGATGTGGGGCCTGCGCGACGCCTGCACGCTGCACGGGCTGCGCTGCGGCTCGTACGTGACGCTCACCGGCGACGGCTGGCATGTCATCGGTGAGAACCGCGCCGGGCGTACGCCGAACGCGACCTCGTGGTCGCGCCCGAGGACCGACCCGGCCCCCGTGGTCGCCAACGGCACACCGCAGACGCTGCGCCACGCCTCGGCGCGCTGAGCGGTTCCCGGGCGGGACCTCCCCGCCCGGGAACGCTCAGGCGCTGGCGCCGAGCGCGCTGTTGATACGGGCCGGGTCGCCGCACACGATCAGCAGGACACCGGCACGGGCCAGCGCGGTGGCCAGCTCCCGCGGCAGCGTGTCGTCGCTTCCGCCGTTGAGCGCAACGACCACGACCGGTCGGCCGGTGGCGCGTGAGGCGGTGATGTCGGCGTAGAAGACGTCGTCGGCCGCGTCGTGCTGCGCCCAGTAGGACGCTTCGCCGAAGCTGAGCTCGTGCGCGGCCCACGGGTGCTGCTCTCCGGTGGTGAGCAGCAGGATCTCGCCGGGCGCGCGACCGGTGTCGAGCAGCAGGTCGACGGCCTCCTCGGCCGCGTCCAGCGCACCGTCTGCCGGGGCGGGGATGAGCTGGATCTGTGCGGTCTGCGTGGTGGCCGGGCGCTGCGCGGGCACCGCTGCGGCAGCGGTAGGGATGACCGGCTGGTTCGCAGGTGCGGGTCCGGGGGTGCCGATCTGGCGGCCGGTTCCGGCGTGGCCGGAAGTCGAGCCGACAGCGGCGACTGCCCTCGGCGGCGCCGGCCGCGGCGCGGCGGGCCGGGGCGGACCTGGGACAGGACGGGGGGTCGACGCACTCCGACCGCTGGTCGGAGCAGTGCGAGGACCCGGGACGCTCTCGTGAATCTGAGGCTCCTCGGGGGTGAGAGGCATGGGTTGATGTCTATCAAACGCGCACCGAATGCGCAGCGGGGGGTGGGGGCTGGATCAGAAATCGAAACCGAGTTGTTCCCCTGTGTCGTCCGGATTGCGGACCTTCTTCAAGTGCTGCCAGCGCGGCATCGAGTCAAGGTACGACCACGACATCCGGTGCAGCGGCGTCGGCCCCAGCTCCTCGAGTGCGGAGCGGTGGACGGGTGAGGGGTAGCCGGCGTTGTCGTCGAACGCGAACGGGACGTAGTCCGTGCCCAGTTCGGCCATCTCGCTGTCGCGCTGCACCTTGGCGATGACGGAGGCCGCGGCGACCGACACGCACGACTGGTCGCCTTTGATCACCGTCCTGACCTGCCACGGCCCGCCGCCGCCCAGGTAGTTGTGCTTGCCGTCGAGTATGACCGCCTCCGGCGGCTCGGGCAGCCCGTCGAGAGCGCGCAGCGCGGCGAGCCGCAGGGCGGCTGTCATGCCCAGCTCGTCGATCTCCTCGGAGGAGGCCTGGCCGAGCGCGTAGCACGTCACCCAGCCGGTGAGCAGCGCTGCCAGCCGGGTGCGGCGCTTGGGGGTGATCAGCTTGGAGTCGGTGAGGCCTTCCGGCGGGCGGCGCAGGCCGGTGACGGCGGCGCAGACGGTGACCGGTCCTGCCCAGGCGCCGCGCCCCACTTCGTCGATGCCTGCGACGGTTTTCACGCCGAGGGTGGCTCGCATCGAGCGTTCGACGCTGTGTGTGGGTGGTTGGTACGCCATGGCGGACACCAGCCTACCCGCCGGTCTCCCTCCGCTTCCACGGGCCCATCAGGACATCACGGCCCAGTCCGGCAGTGCTTCGGTCCGATCGGTCCATGCCGCCGGCGGTTCGCCGCCCGGCCGTGCTGCGATGATGCCGCCGACGATCGCGCAGGTCGTGTCGACATCGCCGCCCGCCTTCGCGGTGGTCCAGAACGCCCGCTCGTAGTCACCGAGGTGGCGCGCGGCCGACCACAGGGCGAAGGGCACGGTGTCGTGGGCGCTGGTCCTGCGGCCGCAGCCGAGCACCGCCGCGACGGTGGCGACGTCCGCGTAGTCGAGCATGTCGCGCGCGCGGCGGATGCCCGCCTGCACGGCGCTGCGCGGCACGAGACCGACGACCGCGCCGAGCAGGTCGGACGGATCCTGCGGTCCTCCGGGGTCGGCGACGAGCGCCGCGGCGGCGGCCACCGCCATCGCTCCGGCGACCGCCTCCCGGTGCTGGTGCGTGGTGTACGCGGAGATCTCCGCCTGGTGGCTTGCCTGCACCGGATCGCCCGCGTACCAGGCGCCGAGCGGGGCGACCCGCATCGCGGCGCCGTTGCCCCACGATCCCTGGCCGTTGAAGAGACCTGCCGCCAGCTCCCGCCAGTCGGCACCTTCCTGGCGGATCAGCCGGAGCATGCGGTTGACGGCGGGGCCGTAACCCCGGTCGAAGTCATGGTGCTCGGCGAAGGACATCGCGAGCGCGTCCTGGTCGACGCGCCCGTGCCGGGCGAGGACGGCCACGACGGAGCAGGCCATTTCGGTGTCGTCGGTCCACTGCCAGGTGCCTGGCGGCAGTTCGCCGTTCTGGAGTGCCGGGTAGTGGGCCGGGACGAAGAACTGCGAACCCAGGGCGTCGCCCACGGCCAGCCCCCGGAGGCTGGCGAGAGCACGGGAGACCGGCGACGACTTCATTCGGCATATCGTAATGACCTGCGCCGATCCGGTCACGCACCGGCTTTGGTCTGCGAGGACTCGATCGCGGGCGGCGGGTCGGGACGCGCTGGCCCGCCCGGTCCCGGTGGCGGGTCGGGACGCGCTGGCCCGCCCGGTCCCGGTGGCGGGTCAGGCCCGTTGGGCCCGGGTCGCCCGCGGAACTCGGGCGCTCAGCCGGCCGGCGGCGGGGAGGCGAGCACCTGGCCGGCCGGGACCTCAGGCGCCGCGGAAGGACAGCCGGTCGATGCAGCGCCGGCGTCCGCCGCGTCGCCGCATGCGCGGTCGGTGCCGCACAGGGCGGCCTGCGGGCGGATGGGGACGCCGTTGGAGCGGAGCACCTCGCGGACGTTCATGATCAGCGGGAAGACCTCGTGGTTGAGGTCCCTGCCCTGTTCGTCCCACGCCCGCTGCTCGGCCTCCACGGCCGTACGGTCCTCGGCGAAGACCCGCTCGGTGAAGCGCCGGATCAACGGCCAGGCCAGCTGCAGGGCGCCGGGAATGCGCGGCTTCTCGATGGTGAGCAGGCCGTAGGCGTGGCAGGTGCGCTGCTCGGCGTCCTCGGGCACGTAGGCCACCCACAGGCTGAACGCCGGGCGCTCGGCGTTCTCCGGGACCAGCTCGAGCCGCTGGTGCGGGTATTCCGTGCGGATGGTCATGACGTCCGCCGAGTCGCCGCCCCCGATGCCCTCCGCGGCCAGCAGGGCGGCTCCGCGGTTCCGCTTGCCTCCGCCGTGGGTGAACAGGTAGCGGGCCTCGACCGAGGACGCGCGCGTCTCGTGGCCCAGCAGCTTCGGTTGCAGCCTGCCGACGACGCCCCGGTGCAGGAACTGGTGGTTCATGTCGAGCAGGTTCTCGTGCATGAACGAGTAGTGGCAGCGCACCACCCGCGAGAAGGTCATGGTCTTGTGCCGGGGCGAGCCGAACAGCGGTACTTCGGGCAGCGCGGTGGCCGCCGCCTTGGCCGGATCGCCGGGAAAGACGAAGACGAGGCCGTACGCCTCGCGGACGGGATACGCGCGCACACCGCGCGGCGGCCGGCCGTCGCCCTTGGACAGGTAAGGGATCTGCGAGATGCGGCCGTCACCGCGGTAGGCCCACGCGTGGTAGCAGCAGCGGAGCACCTCGCCCTCCACGACACCCATGCTCAACGGCACCTGGCGGTGCGCGCAGCGGTCCTCCAGCGCGTGCACGGTGCCGCTCTGCGCCCGGTAGAGCGCGATGCGCTGACCGGCGAAGGCCGTGGCGAAGGCCTTGCCCCGACGCACGCTTCCCGAGACGGCGACGGGGTGCCAGAAGTCCGGGTTCAGCCCCACGCGCCGCAGGTCCCGCAGGCCCATCGCGTCCAGGTGCCCGTGCTCGGCAGGACGGCCGCCCCCGTTTCCCGCAGCGACGGTCGTAGCCCCCTCGGAGCCGGTCTCGGTCATAGCTCTCCTTCGCACGCGGGACCCCTGGCGGGCGGTCACAGGTGACGCCGGACCGGGCGCTCCGCGGTGCGGAGGGGGGTCCGGGGCCGTTTCCATCCTCACCCCGCCTCGCGCCCGCCGACTTCCGGGCGCGTCCGTCGGGGTGAACGGCCTGTCACCAACCTGCGGTGTGCGAGGTGTCGCCGCGCGGTCCTGGGGCTATCCGGTCGTGTGGCGCGAGCGTGGTGCATGGCGGCGGGCGTCGCTCTCGCCACGGACCTTCGGCCGCCCGCGGCCACGGCGCGCACCCGTGCCGCGGGAGGACGACTTGCCACCCTTGCGCCTGCCGTGGCGGCGGGCGGGCATTTCGGGGGTGCTCGCAGTCTCCTCCGCAGCCGGGGCGTTCTCCCGCGCGTCGCCGCCTTGATCGGCGCCTCCCGCCGGCGCTTCGGCATCCTCCGAAGTTGCCGTTTCGGCATCCTCCGAGGTCTGGGCCCCGTCACCAGCCGTTCCGGCAGCGTCGTCCGCGGCATCCTCGACTGTCCCGGCAGCGTCGTCCGCGGCATCCTCGACTGTCTCAGCTGTGTCGTCCGCGGCATCCTCGGCTGATTCGGCTGCGTCGCTGGTCATCTCCGCTGCGCCCTCGACGACGTCGCCCGCATCCGTGACGGCGTCGGTCGCGTCGGAACCGACATCCTCGACGGCACGTCCCGCGTGGTCGGCGACGTCTCCTGCGGCCTCGCCGACGGCGTGTCCCGCGGAGTCCACTGCCTTGCCTGCGCCCCCGCCCACTTCCTCCACCGCTTCCCCCGCACCGCGTCCCAGTTCGCCCACGGCCCTGCCTGCGCCTTGACCGGCGGCGGCGACGGCCTCCCCGGCGGGCGCGGTGATCTGCTCCAGGATCTGCGGATTGCGGTCGATCGTGTCGAGGACGTCGTGGAGGATCGCAGCCACGTTGTCCAGGCGGACGTTCAGCAGTGCCTGGGCCTCGACTCCCTTGATGTCCAGCTCGACCTCGCCGAGGACGACGTCCACCCCCACGTCCAGCTTGAGCAGGTCCAGCACCTCGGCGTGCAGGGAGACCCTGGCCCGCAGGTCCTCGACGTGCAGGTCGATTTCATCGACATTCAGGGTGGGGACGTCCAGGTGGACGTCCGGATCCCCGTCTGCGTGCGACATGTCGTTCCCCGGTGCCGACCGCGGCACAACGGTCCCTCCGTCGTCAGGCATCGTCCTCCTCGTCCTCCTCCCCGTCTTCCTCCCCGTCCTCGTATTCGTCGTCGTCCTCGTACTCGCTGTCCTCCTCGTCCTCCTCGTCCTCGTCTTCCTCGTCTTCCTCCTCGTTCTCCTCCGCCATGGCCTCCTCATGGGTGCGGACGACCTGACCGTCGCGGATCTCACCGCGCCAGCCTTCTGCCTCGTCCTCCGCGAAGGTCACGTACCGCTGGAAACCTTTGAAATCCAGCCGCGCCCTACGGCCTTGCGCACGCCACAGGTTGCCGGTCTTCTCCACGAGGCCGCTGGGCGAATACACCAGAACGAGGACGATCCGGGTCAGCGTCGGGGTGATCTCGTGGAAGCTGACGGCTCCCTGCGTGCTGCCCGCGGTGCCCTCGGAGGTCCAGACGATCCGGTCGTCGGGCAACTGCTCCTGGGTCGTCGCCTTCCACGACCGGGTGGAAGGGCCGACCTTGACGGTCCACTCGCTGGTGGCTTCGTCCCCTCTCTCGGCCCGCTTCACGCCCTTGGTGAAACCGCTGAAGTTCTCGTACTCGGTCCAGTGGTCGTAGGCAGTCCGCAGCGGCACGCCCACATCGATCATCTCGACGATGTCCGTGGCCTTGACGTCGGAGGTGCCTCCGCCTCCGCCGCCACCACCGCCGCCGTCATCGCCGCCACCGCCGTCCCCGCCCCCGGTCACCGCGTCCTTGACCTTGCCCGCGACACCTCCGGCGCCCGAGGACGCCTTTTCCGTGATCGCCTTGACGGGTGACTCCCCGTGCAGAAGGCGTGCTCCCATCTTCGGGACGACGCCGCTGTCCTCGTCGACCTGGACGATGTGGCCGGCCTTGTCCATCAATTTGCTGCCCGTTCGATGCGCAGCGCTCTTGGCGCGGGCGGTCAGATAGCGCCCGAGTTCCTGCTTGAGCTGGCTGAGCGGGGTCTGCTCTGCTTGTGAGGTCTTCTTGCCGGTGGCCATCAAGGATCACCTGTCCCGTTTCGAGCGTGCAGCCGTCTTCTTCGCGGGCCTGCCTCTGGCCGCGGGCTTCGCCTTGGGTGCGGCCTTCCCGGCAGCTCCTGAGCGCCCGGCGGGAGGCTTCGCGGAGGCGGCCCGCTTCTTGGGCTTCTTCGCCGGAGCCGGCTCGTCCTCGGCGCTCTCCCGGGCCTTCCTCGCGGCGGGTTTCCCGGCCGCGGGCTTCTTCGCCTTGGGCGTCTTCGCCGACTTCTTCCCGGGCCGCCCCGCCGGCCTGCGAGGCGCCACTGCCTCGTCCTCCTCGGCGTCCTCGTCCTCCTCCGCGACCGCGTCCTCGTCCGCGTCCTCCGAGTCGCCGTCATCTTCCTCCGGCGGATTCTCCTGCTCGTCCGCCCCCTCCGGCGACAGGCTGCGCGTGCGTTGACGGAGGGCCTCGGTCAGGGCGTTCACCCCGCGGTCCGCCGCCTTCCGGGCAAGTCCTCGCCTGGGGCTGCCGCTGCCCTGCTCTCCGCCGTCGTCACCATCACCCCCGTCGTCCTTGGATCCCGGAAGCCCTGGCACCCTGCGGGCGCCGGCGGCGAGGGCGGAGCCGGGCCTCAGGCCCCTGCCCGCCAGTACGGCGGCGGCGGTGAGCGCCATCTGGTTCTTCTTGGCGCGGCCGAGCAGGTAGCCGCCTGCGAGGGCTGCCGCCAGGCCGAGGTTCCTCGGTTCATCCATCACGCTTCGCCTTCTCATGGTGGGATGCGCGTGCTCGCAGCGAGATGCGGTGCCACGTTCAGGCGCCGTACCAGGCGTTCTCCGGCCTCTCCCGTCGCGACGTCTCCGGCAGCGCGGTGGTCCGTCGCGCACTCATGCGCGGAGAGAGACCCGGCACGCCGACGGGTCGGAGCGTCGACGCCCCTCCCGCTCCTGTCCCAGTCTGGTCCGATCCCGCCAAACCGCATCCCGGAGAGCGCGGTCGTCCCGGGTCACCGGAGATCGGCGCCCCCCACGAGCCATGCGGCGGGCCACCCGGGGAAGGCGCAAGGACAGGGGGCTGGGGCACCTTTACCGGACCATCCCGGAAGCGGCCCGCAGTCTTCGGGAGAGGAGCATCATGCTGAAGGCAATCGGCGACGTGTTCGCCAAGGTGGGAAGCGCCGTCGCCACGGTCGTCACACTGCCCTTCAGGGCCGTCGCACGACTTTTCGGCGGCGCGTCCGACTCCGCCCACGGACATCACTGACAGTGATCGCCGCGGGCAGGCCGGGGCGGGCGACAGGGATCAATGCGGCAGTTCGATCTGGTAGCGGATGAAGCCGCGGTTCTCCGCGACCTTGTCGTAGAGGTGGCGGGCCGTGCTGTTCGATTCGTGGGTGTTCCAGTAGACACGGCTGCACTCCCGCGCCCGCGCCCAGTCGGACACGGCGGCGATCAGCGCGCGAGCCGTGCCCTTGCCGCGGACGTCCGGCGCGGTGAAGAGGTCCTGCAGATAGCAGACGTCAGGCCCTGACGTACTGGGGTGGACGAGGAAGTGCACGATGCCGATGAGCCTGCCGTCCAGCTTCGCGCCGAGGGCGTGCATACGCGTTCCCACACGGAATTCACGCCAGGCCCTCTCGTACATCTCGGGCGGCTCGACACGCTGGTAGAAGTCGATGTAGGCGCGGAACAGCGCCTCCCAGTCGTCCCGGTCCGACGCCTCGAGCCCGCCGATGCCGATCATGTGCGCACCCCCATGTACAGGTGGATCCCAGTGGATCACCGTCTAGTGGATCACTGTCTATCAGCGGGCACCGGGGCGCGACGAGGGGCTGCGTCACCCGGCGCCGGTCGGTGCCTCCAGTCGGCGGACCCGTCGGAGCGGCCCGGCCAGCAGGATCACCGGCGGGACGAAGGCCAGCCCGCAGACGAGCCACAGCGCCCCGCGGGTTCCCCAGAGCGTGGACGCGGCGCCTGCCGCCAGCGCGCCGAAGGGGATCGCGCCCCAGGACACGAAGCGCACCGTCGCCATCACCCGGGGAAGCAGGTCGGGCGGCGTCGTCATCTGCCGGTGCGTGCGGGTGAGGATGCTCAGCACCACCACCCCGGCCCCGAAACCGGCGTTGCCCAGCGCGAACAGCAGCAGGCCGGCGCCTCGGCCCGCCAGCGGCATCAGCAGTGCCGCGCACGCGCCGAGGCCGCACGCGACCAGCAGCGCCCGCGCGCTGCCGACCGACTTTGCCAGCCTGGGCGTCAGGGCGGCTCCGATCAGGCTGCCGACCCCTTCCGCGGCGATCAGCACGCCCACCGACGCCACGGGGGCGTCCAGGGTCCTGACCAGGAAGACCGGGATGAGCGCGGTGAGTCCGCCGCAGACGAAGTTGACCGAGGTGGCCATCGCCACGCACGGGCCCACCACCCGGTGGCGGACCACGTACTGCCAGCCCTCCCTGATGAGCGCCGACGTCCTCGGCGCGGTCCCGGATGGGGCCGCCCTGCCGTGGCGGGCCTCGGGGCGGGGCAGCGTGCGCAGCAGCGCCCCCGAGGCCAGGTAGCTGACCGCGTCGACGGCCAGGGTGCCCGCCGCGCCGAGCAACTGCACCAGCACACCGCCCAGCGACGGCCCGGCGAGCTGGTTCACCGCCTGCGTGCCGGAGGTGAGGCTGTTTCGGGAGGTGAGCTCCTCCTTGGCCACCACCGAGGGCAGGAAGGTCGCGTTGCCCACGTCGAAGGCGGCGGCAACCGGCACCGAGGCGATCGCCACCGCGCGCACCAGGTCCATGGCCACCTGGGTGCCACGCAGCGGCAGCCGTTGGACCAGCACTCCCGCGGGAAGCCCGATCAGGATCCAGGCGGCGAATCCCGCCGCCGTGACGAGGCTGACCTGGAAGCCCCCGGCGCCCAGTACGCCCACCGCGACAAGCGGCAGCGCGACGGAGGTGACCGCGTCGCCTGCGCCGCTGACGGCCGAAGCCGTCCAGTACCGCCAGAACATCGCGGCACGCCCACCGGCCGGGGACGCCGCGCCCTCCGCACGTCCGATTCCGCCGACGTTCCCTCCGCTTGCCGAGCGCTTCGGACCCTGCCGCACGTCGCGACCGCGGCGCACCCCTGTGCCGGGCATCGTGATCCCCCCCGAGATAGTCAGTCTCTAAAGGAGACTCACTATAGAGGTGGGCGTTGTCCGGATGGCAAGGTGGAGGCATGCGCACTTCGAGGGTCGCGGACCCGGACTGCTCCATCGCCCAGGCGCTCGCGGTCGTCGGCGACTGGTGGACACTGCTCGTCGTACGCGACATCGCCGGCGGGACCTGCCACTTCGACGCGCTGCGCGAGAGCCTGGGCATCAGCCGCAAGGTCCTCTCGGAACGGCTGGTCACCCTCGTCGCGGACGGAGTCCTGGAGAAGCGGCTCTACCACCCGCACCCGCCGCGCTACAGCTACCACCTCACGGCCGCCGGCCAGGGCCTGCTACCGGTCCTGGTCGCGCTTCAGGACTGGGGCGGCCGCTACGTCATGGGCGACGGCGCGCTCTCGGCGACCAGCCCCGCCGACTCGGCAGAGACCCGGCGCGTGCACGCGCTCGTCGGCACCCGGCTGCCGGAGACGGCGCTGGCGGCGGCCACCTCGACCGACCGGGCGGGCGAAGCGGAGGTCGACCCGGTCGCGGCTACGCCATGGACGGTCCTCTACTGCTTCCCCGGCGCCTTCGCCCCTGACACCCAGGGCTATCCGCCCGGTTGGGGCGACATCCCCGGCGCCGCGGGGTGCACCCTGGAGTCGTGCGCCTATCGCGACAGATTGCCGGAGTTCGAGGAGCGCGGTGCCCGCGTCTACGGCGTCAGCACCCAACGGCCCGACCAGCTTGCGGCGTTCGCCGAACACGCGCGCATCCAATTCCCGCTGCTGTCGGACGCCGAACTGCGGCTGACGACGTCGCTGCGGCTCCCCACCTTCCGCGCTGCCGGTACGGACCGCCTCAAGCGTCTGACACTGCTGCTGGACGCGGAACGGACCGTGCGCGGGGTGCTCTACCCCGTCCAGGACCCGGCCGGCTCGGTTGCCGACGCCCTCAGCCTGCTCGACGAGGTCGCGGCGTCCACGGACACCCCCACCGTGAGGAGCCGGTGACCGGACCCGCCGCACCCTCGATGCGGGCCGAGAGCTTCGCCTCCCCCGGACTCCGCCGGCGCCGCAGTCCGCATTCGCGCGGGGTCCCGCAGTGGGCCCGTCGGGACTGCCGGGAAGCAAGCTGCACCAGAACGCACCAACCTGCCATCACCGCGGCTTCGACTGCCGCGCCCCACCGGCGGCTCGCCGGTGCGCACATGATGCCGCCGGAGCGCCGATCCCGGCGAGCGGCCGAAGCTCACCAGTCCCCGCCACCGGGAGGCCCCGGTGTCCGCCACCGTTCGAAGGGCCGGTCCAGCGTGTACTGCCCCGACGGTGCGAGCAGCAGGGTGCGCATCTCCGCGTTGTTCGGGTTCGACAGCGCCTCGAACTCCTCGACCGTCCAGTGGAACCAGCGCATGCAGAACAGGCGCATGGTGAGCCCGTGGGTGACTATCAGGACGTTCGGCGGGAAGTCCTCCTTGTCGAAAGCGCGGTAGAGGGTCTCGAGAAAGGCCCCGACCCGGTCGTAGACGTCCGCGCCGCTCTCCCCCATCGCGAAGCGGTAGAAGAAGTGGCCGTACGCGTCGCGTGCCTTGCGCTGCCGCTGGATGTCCTCGACGTCCTGCCAGTTGCCCCAGTCCTGCTCTCTGAGCCGCGGCTCCTCCTTGGCCCTGGTGAGGCGTGGGTCAAGGCCCAGTGCCCGGAAGGTGTGCCACGTCCGCCGGTAGGGCGAGACGAAGGCCTGGACCCGTTCCTCGCCGAACAGCTGCCGCAGCTTCTCGCCGGCCAGGGTGGCCTGGCGCACGCCGGTCGGGGTGAGCTCCAGGGCGTGGTCCGGCACCCTTTCGTAAATGGTGTCATCGCGGTTGCCCTGGGACTCGCCGTGCCGGATGAGCACGATGCGGTGCGGACGTCCCATGACGATCAGCCTATGGTGCGACCGGACCGGTGGCTCGCCGACGCCGCCGACCCGGCCGCATGCCATGCCGCCGTTCGCGCCGGTGGGCCGCTTTCCAGGCCGCGCGACGGTGCGGTGCGGGGGGTCAGTGCCGGGCGGTCGCCTGCCCGGCTATGAGATCGTCCGTCAGCTGCCGGAGCTTCCGCCGGGCGTCGGCGTCATAGGCCTGCCGGTCGGCGCGCGCCTCGCCGAGGCCGTTGAAATAGCGCCCGCTTCCCGGCTCGATGGCATTGATGAAACGCAGCGTCGCCGTACCGCCCTCTTCCACGGTGCTCCAGGGGCTGATGCCGACCTCCCGCACCATCGTGGTGTCCATGAATGTGGCCGGGTGCAGCGCGTCCACCGTGACACCCGTCCCGCTCACTTCCTCCGCGAGGTCGAAGGTGAACATGATCTGTGCGAGCTTGCTCTGGGAATACGCGCGGGTCGGGTCATAGTCCGCCGCAAGCATCGGGTCCGCGAAGTCGATGGCATGCTGGCCCGCCGAGGCGACATTGACGACCCGGGACGGCGCTGACGCGATGAGCAGCGGCAGGAGCCGGCGGGTCAGCCGATATCCGGCCAGGTAGTTCACGGCGAAGCGGCGCTCGATCCCGTATGCGTCGACCTCCCTTCTGCCGCCGGGCGAGGCGCCGCCGATCCCCGCGTTGTTGACCAGCACATCGAGCCGGTCGACGCGGGCGGCCACCTCATCTGCCAGCCGGTCGACCTCGGACAATCGCGCGAGATCGGCGAGCAGCACCTCGGCCCGGTCCTCGCCGGTGGCCTGGCGGATCGCGCCGCGCACCTCCTCCGCGCGGTCCGCATGCCTGCCGTGGATGAGGACGCGGTCGCCCGCCTCTGCGAGCCGCAGGGCCAGCCAGCGACCCATTCCATCGGTGGAACCGGTGATCAGGACGGTCCGCCGGCCGTCGCCGGTCACAGTGCGGCAGGCCGCAGGCGCGACCCTCCGTCGACCGACAGCACCACTCCGGTGGTGAACGTCGCCCCTATCAGGTAGCCGATCGCGCCGGCGATGTCCTCAGGGCGGCCGACCCGCCCGGCGGGCGCCGTCGACGCGAAGCTGTCGAACGCCTGCTGACGGGTCTCGGCGTCCATCCAGTCCCACCAGGGGGTGTCGATGATGCCGGGCGACACGGCATTGACCCGGATCGGGGCCAATTCGACGGCGAGGACCGGGACCATCGCCTCCACCGCCGCATTGACCGCGGCGAGTCCCGCGGTGCCCGGACGCGCGGAACCGGCGGATCCCGCGGTGACGAAGGTGATCGACCCCCCGGGGCGCAGCGCCTTGAGGGCGGCCTGTGCCGCGACGGTCTGGGCGACCAGCTTGCCTTCCGCAGCGGCCCGCAGTTCGGCTATCGGCAGGGCCTCGAAGGGACCTGCGGCGGTGCTGCCGGTCACGGCCACCACCACGTGGTCGACCGGGTCCAGGCCGGAGAAGAAATCGTGGGTGGCCGTCTCGTCGAGCGCGTCCAGCGACACACCGGTCGCGCCCTCTCCGAGCCGCGCGAGGGCCGCGTCCAGCCTGGTCTTGTCCCGGCCGGTGACGATCACTTCGCGGCCGGCTCGCAGCTGCTCTTCCGCGGTGGCCAGGCCGATTCCCGATGTGCCACCGATGACGACGACACGTTCTGACGATGCGGGCATTGCGCACTCCATTTACGAGACAGGCTGACTCGTTAACCATATGCGAGACAGGGTGCCTTGTAAAGTGGCTTCATGGATGAGACACCCGCACGCGGCAGGCCCCGCAGCGAGACGGCCAGACGCGCCGTGCTCGACGCGGCCCTGGCGCTGTGCCAGAGCGGCGGATACCAGGCGCTGACGATGAAGGGCATCGCGGAGACCGCGGGGGTGGGGCGCCAGACGGTCTACCGCTGGTGGCCCGCGAAGCAGGACGTGCTGATCGACGCCCTGCGCGACCTGGGGCTGCGCAAGGCGGAGCATCTGGACCCGGAGACCGGCGACACGCTGCGCGACGTGCGGACCCTGCTCGACGCCACCTTCACGCTCACCACAGCGCTCACAGGAAATGCGCTGGTCGGGCTGATGGCAGAGGCGCAGCACGACCCGGAGCTCTCGCATCGGCTCCAGGCCACCGTCATCGGCCCGCGACGGCACGCCCTGCTCCTGCTGCTCGCCCGCGGCGTCGCGGACGGCACCCTCTCGGACGAGGCGGTCACTCTCGACCTCGCGGTCGACTTCGCCTTCGGCACCATGTGGTATCGGCTGATCAGCCGGCACGCCCCGGTGGACACCGGGCTGGCGGAGCAGATCACCGCGGCGCTGGCGGCCTTGCTACGCCCGGGCGCCGCGGCCCGAGCCGGCAGCGGCGGCTGAGCGAGCCGCCGCCTTCACACCGTCCAGTCCTGCACCACGTCGACCACGTCCCCCGCCACGGACAGCACGTCGCCGTCGAGGTCGGCCCGGTCGGATAGCCGTGCCACCGCTCCCTCCCGGTACTTGCCGCGCTCCGTGGCGGAATTCCACGCCGACATGACCAGGAAGTCGCTCTCGGGACTCTCGGCGAAGACACCCCGCAGCATGCCGGGTGAACCGGCCATCGCGGGATTCCAGACGCGCTCCTGCATCTGCACGAAGTGGTCGACGCGTTCGGGGCGCACCTTGCACAGCGCCACCCTGAGCACATCGGCGTCGGAGAAGCGCGGCTCGAAGCCGACCTTGACGTCGAGCCGCCGGGTGAAGGTCCGCGCCGCCAGCATCTCGAAGGTACCGGTCTGGGGCGCTGCCACGGCGTCGTGGGGCCCCGCCATGAAGGAGTCGTAGGACGCCTGCCGATCCCAGAAGGCGAAGAGGTGGACCACGCCGGGCTGGGAGCGGCTCCAGCCGCCGCCCTGGCCGTGGAACCCGGGCTGCTCCCTGAGCGCCGCCCATTTGCGCTGCCCCCGGTCGAAACCGGCCCGGTCGAGGACGCCGCAGCGTATCCACTTCACCAACACCGCGCCATCGTAGTGGCGCGGAGGCCGGCGGACGTGCCGACCCGCTACTCGGTTCCGCCCGCCGCCGCCGCGGCAGCGCCCTGCCGCACGACGGGCGGCACGCGAAAACGGTGGGGAGCCGGCCATCGAGGCCGGCTCCCCACCGCTGTCAGCTGCCGTTCATCCGGTCAGCGCGCCCCGGATCAGCTGCACCCGCTGGTCGAGCCGCAGCCCTCGCAGAGGTAGCAGCTCCCGGCGCGGCGCATCTTGGTGCCGCAGGAGAAGCACAGCGGGGCGTCGGCGTTGAGGCCGAGCTGGATCTCCAGCAGCTCCGTGGAGTTGTGGGCCTCCTTGGGCGCCGGGGTGGCCGCCGCGGGGGCCTTTGCCACCGTCAGCGGCGCACGGGGTTCGACCTGCCGCGGTGCGGACTGGGCCAGCCCCTCGACGTCGACCTCGTCCTCGCCGGCCTCGTACGAGCCGGTGTCCAGGTGCCGCTGCCGCTCGTCGGCCGAGTGGATGCCGAGGGCGGAACGGGTCTCGAAGGGCAGGAAGTCCAGCGCGAGACGGCGGAAGATGTAGTCGACGATCGACTGCGCCATCCGCACGTCCGGGTCGTCGGTGAGTCCGGCCGGCTCGAAGCGCATGTTGGTGAACTTCGAGACGTACGTCTCCAGCGGGACGCCGTACTGCATGCCGACCGACACGGCGATGGAGAAGGCGTCCATCATGCCCGCGAGGGTGGAACCCTGCTTGGACATCTTCAGGAAGACCTCGCCGAGGCCGTCGTCGGGGTACGAGTTCGCCGTCATGTAGCCCTCGGCGCCGCCGACCGTGAAGGACGTGGTGATGCCGGGACGGCCCTTGGGCAGGCGCTTGCGCACCGGGTGGTACTCGATGACCTTCTCGACCTGCGCGGGCGCCTCGCCAGCCGCGACGGCCTTCGTGTCGTCCTTCTTCTTGGCCGACAGCGGCTGGCCGACCTTGCAGTTGTCGCGGTAGATCGCGAGCGCCTTCAGGCCGAGCTTCCAGCCCTCGTAGTAGACCTCCTCGACCTCCTCGACGGTGGCCGACTCCGGCAGGTTCACCGTCTTGGAGATGGCGCCGGAGAGGAAGGGCTGTGCCGCCGCCATCATGCGCACGTGGCCCATCGCCGAGATCGCCCGCTCGCCCATGGCGCAGTCGAAGACCTCGTAGTGCTCGTGGCTGAGGCCGGGAGCGTCGATCACATTGCCGTGCTCGGCGATGTGGGCGACGATCGCCTCGATCTGCTCGGGCTGGTAGCCGAGCCTGCGCAGCGCGGTGGGGACCGTGTTGTTCACGATCTGCATCGAGCCGCCGCCGACGAGCTTCTTGAACTTCACCAGGGCAAGGTCCGGTTCGACACCCGTGGTGTCGCAGTCCATCATCAGGCCGATCGTGCCGGTCGGCGCGAGCACGGAGGCCTGCGCGTTGCGGAAGCCGTTCTTCTCACCGAGCCGGACGACGTCCTGCCAGGCCTCGGTCGCCGCCGCCCATACGGGGCTGTCCAGGTCGTCGACCCTGCGGGCGGCGCCGTTGGCATCGGCGTGCTGCTTCATGACGCGCTTGTGTGCGTCCGCGTTGCGGGCGTAGCCGTCGTAGGCGCCCACGACCGCCGCCAGTTCCGCGGACCGCCGGTAGGAGGTTCCGGTCATCAGCGAGGTGATGGCTCCCGCGAGCCCACGGCCGCCGTCCGAGTCGTAGGCGTGGCCTGTGGCCATGAGCAGGGCACCCAGGTTGGCGTATCCGATGCCCAGCTGGCGGAACGCGCGGGTGGTCTCACCGATCTTCTCGGTCGGGAAGTCCGCGAAGGAGATGGAGATGTCCATCGCGGTGATGACCAGCTCGACGACCTTCGCGAAGCGCTCGGCGTCGAAGGACTGGTTGCCCTCGCCATCGTCGCGCAGGAACTTGAGCAGGTTCAGCGAGGCGAGGTTGCAGCTGGAGTTGTCCAGGTGCATGTACTCGCTGCACGGGTTGGAGGCGGTGATCCTGCCGGTTTCCGGCGAGGTGTGCCAGTGGTTGATCGTGTCGTCGTACTGGATGCCGGGGTCGGCGCACGCCCACGCGGCCTCGGCCAGCTTGCGGAACAGCGACCGCGCGTCGACCTCTTCGATGACCTCGCCGGTCATACGGGCGCGCAGGCCGAACTTCGCGGACGACTCGTACGCCTTCATGAACTCGTCGTTGACGCGGACGGAGTTGTTGGCGTTCTGGTACTGGACGGACGTGATGTCGTCGCCGCCCAGGTCCATGTCGAAGCCCGCATCACGCAGGGCGCGGACCTTCTCCTCCTCCTTGACCTTCGTCTCGATGAAGGCCTCGACGTCCGGGTGGTCCACGTCCAGGACGACCATCTTGGCGGCGCGGCGGGTGGCACCGCCCGACTTGATCGTTCCTGCGGAGGCATCGGCGCCGCGCATGAAGGAGACCGGTCCCGAGGCGTTGCCGCCGGAGGAGAGCAGCTCCTTCGAGGAGCGGATCCGGGACAGGTTCAGGCCTGCGCCCGAGCCGCCCTTGAAGATCATCCCCTCTTCCTTGTACCAGTCGAGGATCGACTCCATGGAGTCGTCGACGGACAGGATGAAGCAGGCGGAGACCTGCTGGGGCTGTGCGGTGCCCACGTTGAACCAGACCGGCGAATTGAAGCTGAAGACCTGGTGCAGCAGCGCGTAGGTCAGCTCGTGCTCGAAGACCTCGGCCTCGTCGGGCGAGCCGAAGTAGCCGTGCTTCTCGCCCGCCTTGCGATAGGTGAGCACCACCCGGTCGATCAGCTGCTTCAGGCTCTTCTCGCGCTGCGGACTGCCCACCGCGCCGCGGAAGTACTTGCTGGTGACGATGTTGACCGCGTTCACCGACCAGAAGTCGGGGAACTCGACGCCACGCTGCTCGAAGTTGATCGAACCGTCGCGCCAGTTGGTCATGACGACGTCACGGTGCTGCCAGACCACCTCGTCGTACGGATGCACGCCGGGGGTGGTGTGGATGCGCTCCATGCGCAGGCCCTTGCTCGTCTTGGACCCCTTGGTGCGGGAACCGCGTGCCGGGCCGCTCGTCGTCTCTGTCATTCCGCCTCCCTATACGGGCGAAAACGCCCTGATGTGCGCGGTTCTTCCCGCAGCACGGTGTTGTCCACAGCCTCGGCGCGCGTCGCGCTCCGGCGAAATCCGGTGTCCTGTGCGCCGCTCAGTCGGCGGCGGACGCGGGCGCGGGGACGCCGAGGTCCTCGTCGAGCCCGCCAGGAGTGGTGGGCGGCAGCTGCTCGCGCAGCTCCGTGATGGCCCTCTCGAAGTCCTCGAGCGAATCGAACGCGCGGTAGACCGAGGCGAACCGCAGATACGCGACGAGATCGAGGTCCTGGAGCGGGCCGAGTATGGCCAGTCCCACGTCGTGGGTCGACAGCTCCGCGCTGCCGGTGGCCCTGACCGCCTCTTCGACCCGCTGCCCGAGCTGGGCGAGTGCGTCCTCGGTGACGGGGCGGCCCTGGCATGCCTTGCGCACACCGGCGATCACCTTGCTGCGGCTGAAGGGCTCCGTGACGCCGCTTCGCTTGATCACCATCAGTGACGCGGTCTCCACGGTGGTGAACCGCCGACCGCAGTCGGGGCACTGCCGGCGCCGGCGGATCGAGGCGCCGTCATCGGTGGTGCGGCTGTCGACGACACGGCTGTCGGGGTGTCGGCAGAAGGGGCAGTGCATCGTTCCTACTCCCTCCCTCACCCCGTGGTGAGCGCGCGACAACAGGGCTTCCGTGGAGTCGGACGACCCCGTGAAGCAGCCCCAAGCATAGGTGATTCCCTCGGCGTTGAACCCGCCGGGTCCCCGTTCCGACCACAACCGGTGGGGGCCGGGTCCTATCCAACCACTAGATGTGGTGCGATGGATTCACGTTCCCCGTCAAGCGTGTCGCAGGCCTGCGCCCGTGCACGGCCGCACACACCCGGTACCGGGACGCTCACCCGGGCGGCGGTGACACACTGGGACGCGGCACCACCGGAGCGTCACGCCGGCATTCGGCACCCCGGACCGACCGCCCGCCGACACAAGCGGAGGTCGAACTTCCATTCGATCAATACACCCGGTACCTTGATCACGTCAGCGGATTTATGCAAATTCACTCGAACGTGTGTTTGGCGCAACCTTTCGAAACCCACTACCGTTGTACTAACTGCCCGCGGCTGCGAAGCGGGCCTCCCGCAGTTCATGCGGTGGGAGAACATCTCGAAAGGGGCCGCCGTGACCACCACCGCAGAGAGTGCCGCAGGGACATTGAACGCCCGTGACCGCTCCCCGGATCGAATCGGCCCGTTGGACGTGATGAACGAAGAGAACAGCCCGAAGCCCGCGCGCTCCCTTCCCGGACGGCCCCCGGGTATTCGCGCCGACAGCTCCGGCCTCACAGAACGCCAGCGCAGGGTCATCGAAGTCATCAGGGATTCGGTCCAGCGCCGCGGATACCCCCCGTCCATGCGTGAAATCGGCCAGGCCGTCGGGCTGTCGAGTACGTCCTCGGTCGCCCATCAGCTGATGGCGCTCGAACGCAAGGGTTTCCTGCGCCGCGACCCGCACCGGCCGCGTGCCTATGAAGTCCGGGCCTCCGACGCCGGGCACCCCCAGCCGACCGACACCTCCGGCAAACCCTCCGCCTCCTATGTTCCGCTCGTCGGACGGATTGCGGCAGGTGGACCGATTCTGGCCGAGGAATCGGTCGAGGACGTCTTTCCGCTGCCCCGTCAACTCGTCGGTGACGGCGAACTGTTCGTGCTGAAAGTGGTCGGCGACTCGATGATCGAGGCCGCCATCTGCGACGGCGACTGGGTCACCGTCCGCCGCCAGCCGGTCGCGGAGAACGGGGACATCGTCGCCGCCATGCTCGACGGCGAGGCCACCGTGAAGCGCTTCAAGCGGGACAACGGGCATGTGTGGCTGCTGCCGCACAATGCCGCCTACCAGCCCATCCCCGGCGACGAGGCCACCATCCTCGGCAAGGTCGTCGCGGTACTGCGCAGGGTCTGACGCGCGGGTCGTCCGAGCGCCCCGGAAACCGTACGGCGGTTCCGGGGCGGACTCGTCGCGACGCCGATCGCAGCCGCGTCTCCCGGACGCGGCCGCCCGCCGCTCAGACCTTCGCGGCCGCGTCGATGGAGGCCAGCGAGCGCCGCACCTGATTGCGGTCGGTGGTGTACCAGAGGTCGGGCATCGAGGACCGCAGGAAGCCGCCGTAGCGGGCCGTCGCCAGCCTCGGGTCGAGCACGGCGACCACGCCGCGGTCGCCCGACGCCCTGATCAACCGGCCCGCGCCCTGTGCCATCAGCAGCGCGGCGTGCGTGGCCGCCACGGCCATGAAACCGTTGCCGCCGTGCTCCTCGACCGACTTCTGCCGGGCGCTCATCAGCGGGTCGTCCGGCCGCGGGAAGGGAATCCGGTCCATCACCACCAACTGGCAGTTCACACCGGGCACATCGACGCCCTGCCACAGCGAGAGCGTGCCGAACAAGCACGTCCTGGCGTCCTGCGAGAAGGTGCGGATCAGCTCGCCCAGCGTCTCCTCGCCCTGGAGCAGCACCGGGTGGTCCAGCCGCCCGCGCATCGCCTCCGCGGCCGCCTGGGCACCGCGCATCGAGGAGAACAGGCCGAGCGTGCGACCGCCGGCCGCCTCGATCAGCTCGGCGAGTTCGTCCAGCATGTCCTCGCGTCCCGCGTCCCTGCCGGGCGGGGACAGATGCCGGGCCACGTAGAGGATGCCCTGCTTGCGATAGTCGAAGGGCGAGCCGACGTCGATGCCCTTCCAGGGCGCCGCCTCCTCGCCGCCGGTGCCCTCCGCGGCCAGCCCGAGGGAGGCCGCCACGCCGTTGAAGTCGCCGCCGAGCTTGAGCGTGGCGGAGGTCAGGACGACGGACCGCTCGGTGAAGAGCTTCTCGCGCAGCAGACCCGACACGTTGAGAGGGGCGACCCGCAGTGAGGCGCCGAAGCGGTCGTGGCGCTCGCACCAGACCACGTCGTACTCCGAGGCGGAGACCAGCCTCTCGCTCACCTCGTGCACGTGCTCGACCGCGGCACGGGCCTGCTTGCGCACCGCGTCCTCGTCCTGCACCGATTTGTCACGGGTGTCGCCCAGCGCGGTGATCACCTGGCGGCAGGCGTCCCGCAGTGCGGCCAGGACGTAGGCCAGGTCCTCGGGGATCTCCTCCAGCCGGCCCGGCAGCGCCAGCTCCATGACCCGCTCGAAGCCCTCGGCGGCGCTCAGCAGGGCGTCCGCGGCCTTCTCGTTGACCAGCCGGGCGGCCCGCTTGACGGCGCGGTTCACGCTGCCCGCGCTCAGCTCGCCGGTGGCGACCCCGGTGACCCGGGAGACCAGCTCGTGCCCCTCGTCGATGATCAGCACCTCGTGGCCGGGCAGCACAGGGGTGCCCTCGATCGCGTCGATCGCGAGCAGCGCGTGGTTGGTGACCACCACGTCGGCCAGCTTTGCGCGCTCGCGTGCGGCCTCGGCGAAGCACTCAGCGCCGTAGGCGCACTTGGTGGCGCCCAGGCATTCGCGCGAGCTGACCGAGACCTGGCCCCACGCCCGGTCCGACACGCCGGGGGTGAGTCCGTCACGGTCGCCTGTCTCCGTCTCGTCGGCCCAGTCCCGCATCCGCAGCAGGTCCTGGCCGAGCTTGCTGGTCGGCGTCGCCGCCTCGAACGGATCGAAGAGGCCTTCCTCGTCGTCCTGGGGCGCGCCCTCGTGCAGGCGGTGCAGGCACAGGTAGTTCGAGCGGCCCTTGAGCATGGCGAACTGCGGCTCGCGGCGCAGCAGCGGCCGCAGCGCGGTGACGGTGCGGGGCAGGTCGCGCTCGACCAGCTGGCGCTGGAGCGCGAGGGTGGCGGTGGCCACCACCACCCGCTCCCCGTGGGCGAGCGCGGGCACCAGGTACCCGAGGGATTTACCGGTGCCGGTGCCCGCCTGGACGAGCAGATGGGACTTGTCGTCCACGGCGGCGGCGACGGCCTCGGCCATGGTGACCTGCCCGGCCCGCTCCACGCCTCCGACGGCGGTGACGGCGGCGTGCAGGAGGTCGGTGAGCGCGGGTGGGGGCGTGTCAGTCATAGGGAGGCAAGCCTACGGGCACCCACCGACAACGCCGTCCGGCTGCGCCATTGCCGGTCATCCCGCGGACCGGTCCCGTCGAAAGGCGCCGCCTTCCGGTCGCACGCCTTCCGGTCGCCGCCGCGGCCCCCGACCGACCCGGTTCTTTCGGCCGCGGGCCGGGGCGGCCCGGCGGGCGGTACGGTCGCAGCGCCGGAGGGCGGCGCGGCTGCGGGAGCCCCATGATCCGGCTGCCGCTGCACGAGGTCGAACGAACGGGGTTGCCGTGACGAGGGATGTCGGTGCCGGATCGGTCCTGAGCGGCCGATACCGGCTGGAGGCGCTGCTGGGCGGCGGCGGCTTCGGGCAGGTCTACACGGCGGTCGACCAGGGGCTTGGCCGCAGGGTCGCCGTGAAGGTGCTGACGCTGCGCCCCGAGTGGGCCGACGTCGAACGCAGGGAGCACCAGGGGCGCTTCCGCCGGGAGGCGGTCGCCGCCGCGGCCCTGAGCCACCCCAACGTGGCGACCATCCACGACGCCGGCGAGCACGAGGGCCGGCAGTTCATCGTCATGGAACTCCTGCCGGGCACCGATTTCCGCAATGTCCTGCTGGATCGCGGCGGGCTGCCGGTGCCGGACGTGCTGGCGTACGGCGCGCAGGTCTGCGCAGGACTCCAGCACGCGCATGAGCGCGGACTGGTGCACCGCGACATCAAGCCCGAGAATCTGATGCTGCTCCCTGACGGCGTCGTCAAGATCTGCGACTTCGGACTGGTCGTCCCGCAGGACCCGGACGTGACCCGCTTCACGGAGCCGCGGGCGCTGCTGGGCTCGCCGCCGTATTTCACGCCGGAGCAGGCACAGGGCGGGGAGGTCACCGCGCGGTCCGACCTGTATTCACTCGGCTGCGTCCTCTACGCCATGCTCGCGGGGGTACCGCCCTTCACCGCGGGGAATCACATCGGCTACGCCTATCTCCATGTGCACGGGCAGCCGGAGCGGATCGACGAGCGGCGCCCCGAGGTGACCCCTGAGCTGGCGGGGCTGGTGCACCAGTTGCTCGCCAAGGCTCCGCGGGACCGCCCGGCGAGCGCCGCCGAGGTGGCGGAGCGGCTGCGCGGGATGATGCGGCCCGCGGCGCTGCCGCGGACCCCGACCACCCTGGACCGCGGCACCCGGCACCTGGTGTGGACTCTGGTCGAGGAGGGCGAGGGGCTGCTCGCCGCCGGCCGCTTCCACGAGGCCGACGACCGTTACTGGCAGGCGAGGCAGCAGATCCTGCGCCAGGGCGCGGACAGCGAACCCGCCTCCTTTGCCGCGCTCTTCGGCAGGGCGAGGGCGCTCGAGGGCCTGAACGGCATCGAGGCGACCCGCAGGCAGCTGGAGGAGCTGGCCGCGAGTGCCGCCGAGGCGCTCGGCGCCGACCATCCGCTCGCCCGGTGCACCGCCGCCTACGCGTCGGTCAGGGCAGCACGCTGACGTGGACGTCGGCTGCGAGCCTGAAGGTGTCCCCGGGCCGCAGGGGCGCCCTCTGGTTCGTCGCCAGCCGGTAGCCGCCCACATAGGTGCCGTTGGTGGAGTCCTCGTCGGTGATCCATGCCGTGCCGTCGGTTTCGAGGCCCACTCTGGCGTGGATGCGCGAGAGGTTGTCGCGGTCGGCGAGGAAGACCACTGCGGGGCACAGCTGGGGGTCGCGGCCGAGCCGGATCGAGAATCCCGCCGCCACCTCGACCACGTCGCCGCCGGGGAAGCACAGCCGCAGGGCGTGCACGGACGCCTCCCTGCGGGTCCGCTCCGATCCGGGCCTGGCGCCCGGGACGAGGTTGGTGAGCCGGGTGTACTCCGCTTCGGCCGCGGCGCGCGGAGGCTCCGCCCGCGGCGGGGCGGCTTCCGGCGTGTCGGGTCCTGCCGCCGCGGGGCGTGGCGCGCCGGGCCGGGCCAGCCGTACCGTCGGGGCGGTCAGGAAGGGCGGGGGCTCCGCCGCCGCGTGCACCGCGGCCATCAGGGCGAACGGCACGTAGCACCCCTGGCAGACCAGCTGGCCGGTGAAGGAGCCGGGAGTGCCGCATTCCGGGCAGGATCCGACGCCCTGTTCCTCGCGCATCCGCCCCCGTCCTTCCGCGGTACGACCGGTGCCGCGATCGTAGCGGCTGGCGCCGGTGGCAGGGCGCGGCCGAGGTCAGCCCGTGTGCAACGGGTTGGGCACGGTCCCGTGGACCGCGGCGTGCGGCCGCTCGGGCCGGTCGCGGTATCCGTCGAGGTGCAGGCGGTTGCGGTTGAGGCACAGCCGGGCGATGCGCGGCGTGAGCAGGTCGAAGCAGGCGAATCGTTCCTTGAGGTCGGCGAAACGTTCCTGGTGGCGCAGGATCTCGCCCCGCACCAGGCCCCAGAAGTCGGCCTCGGGCACCCCCAGCTGGTCCTCGCACAGGGGCGCCAGGTACCGCAGCACCCCGACGAAGAGCCCCGAGTGGATGAACTGGGTGAGGAAGGCCGGCTCCTCGGTCAGCAGGACCGCCCTGACGTCGTCGGGCATCGTGTCGTGCTCGGGCAGCGCCACGGCGCTGACGTTGACGTCGTCGACGAAGTCCTTGATCGCGAGCCGCACCGGGAGGTCGTGCTCGTCGAAGACGACGATGGCGTTCTCACCGTGCGGCGAGAAGACCGTGCCGTAGCGGTAGAGGAAGTGCAGCAGCGGCGGCAGCAGCGCCCCGAAGAGGTGCCGCAGCCAGGTGGCGGGGGCGACGCCTGAGCGCGCGACGAGCTCTGCGGTGAAGGAGCGGCCTTGCGGGTCGGTGTGCAGCAGCGATGCCAGCGTCCTGGCGCGCTCCCCCGGTTCGAGGTGTGCGGCCAGCGGCTCGCGCCAGATGCACCCCAGCAGCTCGCGGTATTGGTACGGGACGGTCGGCAGCCGGTCGTACTGCGGGTGCGCCACGGTCACCGAGGCGACCTCGCCCAGCAGGACCACCCTGGTCTCGTCGCGCAGAAACGGATCTGCGGTACGCAGCCGCTGCACCCACGCGGTGACGGCGGGGGCGGCCAGGGTGCGTTCCGTGGGCAGGCCCCGCCACACCAGGGTGTTGAGCACCGACAGCGGCAGCTTGACCGTGCGGCGCAGCGGGTGGCTGGTGTTGAGAAAGGTCCTGACGGACTGCTGGGGCAGTCTGAGGTCGTTGTCGGTGCCGAGGGCGATGATGGTCGAGTCGGCGACGGCGGGCGCGAAGAGCGGCAGGACCACGTGCTCCCACTGCCAGGGGTGCACGGGCAGCAGCAGGTAGTCGGCCGGGTCGCGGTCCCGGTCGGCGATGGTGTGGTGGAAGGCGTCGAGAGTGGCGGACGAAAGCTCGTCCGCGTAGAGCAGGTCGGGGGTGGCCAGCGTGTCGACGGCGCGGTATCGGGCGAGTTCCCTGTGCACGGCGATCCACGGCAGCCGGTGCTGCCTGCGGGCCTCGGGGGCCCAGCGGGCGGCGTCGGCGTCGGAGAATCCGATACGCCCCTTGTTGGCGACCAGCCAGGGGTGTCCCGTCTGGTGCCCTTCGAGCTCCGCGTAGTCCAGGTCGGCGAGTTCCGCGGCGCTCAGCGCGCCGGCGTCGAGGCGCATGTCGGCACGCAGGGTGGCGAGCAGCTCGCGGATGAGGTGCCCTGTGGTGTCCCCGCTCAGGCCGAGCACGCGGTCGTGGGCCTGGCTGACGAAGTGCAGCGGATCGCCGTCGGGGCCGATGCTCGCGGGGTCGACCCGCCAGCTGCCGTACGCGCCCCTGCGGGCGTGGAAGCGGTAGGTCAGGGTGTCGCTGAGCCGCAGCCGGTAGGCCGCCGGGCCGGCCGCGGGTTCCGGCTCCGGGACGATCACCTCCTCGTAGGCGAGTTCGGCGAGCAGCTTCGCCAGCAGGCGCCGGGCCGCGCGCTGCCAGGCGGCGGCGTCGTCGGAGGAAGGTGAGGTGGCGATCACGGTGGACTCCTGCGGGACCGGGGGTGCAGGCGGGTGGGGGGACCGGGGGGCCGATCAGATCAGGTGGCGCAGGCTGCGGTCGCGGACCATGAGGGCCGCGCGCTTGCCGGGGACGTCGGCCTCGGCGGACAGCCGGAAGCCGGCTGCGAGAAAGGCTGCCACGGAAGGGGTGTTGCGCAGGTCGGGTTCCGAGATCACGCGCCCGCAACCGGTCCTGTGGTCCAGGATCAGGTCGGCCACCGCCCTGATCAGGGTGCCGCCGAGCCCCCTGCCGCGGTCCGCGGCGTCGCCGATGAGCAGGTGGACGCCGATGTCCTGCGGCCTGGCGGGGTAGTGCCTGGCCAGCGGGTCGAGGTCGGCGCGGTAGACCTCCCAGTAGCTCATCGGGGTGCCGTCGAGCAGGCCCAGGCAGGGGATGCTGCGGCCGTCGCCGCCGAGTTGGGCGTCCAGGTGCCGCCTGGTCACCACCGGGTCCCCTGCGAGCTCCCAGAATTCCGCGACCGCCGGATCGTTCATCCAACCGCTGATCATCGCGAGGTCGCGTACGGCGTCGGCCGGTACGAGGCGGAAGCGTCCCGCCGGCGTGTCGGCGGCGGCCCACCGCGCGATGTCTCCGACCAGGCCCGTTCTTGCACCCGCCGGGTCGGGCCTGGCGGCGGCCCGGCCGGGTGGCGCGCCGGGAGCGGCGAAGAGCGCGAGGAATTCGGGTGGCAGGGTCAGATCGAGGGTGTCCTCTGTGCCGGGGTCGGCGGATGGCAAGGTGGCTGCTCCTCTCCCGCGCGCGGCGCCTGTCAGACGGCCAGCGGGTTGGGCATGGTGATGTAGACCGACTGGCTGTCGACCGGGCCGACGAGTTCGTCCATACCGTGCAGCCGGGTCAGCAGGTTGGCCTTGCAGCGCAGCTGTGCGCTGTGCAGCAGGAGTCCCGGCAGGCTGCTGCTGCCGACCTGCGCCTCCCTGGTCAGGAGCCGGCGGAAGGCGGCGAGCAGCACCCGCTCGTCGGCGAGTTGCTGCGACCCGAGGGCGCCGATCAGGCCGAGGACGTTGTTGATGCCGACGTAGTACGCGAAGCGCTCGTCCGCGATCTCGTCAGCGACGAAGGTGTCGCTCGCGACTCCGATGCCCGGCAGCCGCCGTTCCAGGTCCGCGCGGTGCGAGGCGCGGTAGTAGTAGCCCTGGTTGTCCCGGTAGCGGCCGCCGCAGGGCCAGCCGTCCTCGTCGAGCAGGACGAGGGTGTTCTGCTGGTGTGCCTCCAACGCGATGCCGGCCTCGCCGTCCAGCCAGAGCAGCGGCCGGACCACGGCGTCGAGGTAGCGCAGGAACCACTCGGTCGCGACGGCCGGGCCCGACCGCCCTGTCCGCTCCGCGAGCCTGGCGACGAGCACGGCGAGCCTTGACCGCATCAGGGGCGCCGATCCGTCGGCCGGCCAGGGGCGCGGCGAGGCCAGCCCGGCGATGCAGTGCGCCCGGTCGCCCGCTCCGAAGGGGCTGTGCCGGATCACGACGTCGAGGCCCGCGACCGGGTCGCCGTCCTCGGTGTCGACGGCGAGCCAGGCGGGGTCGCGCACGATGTCGAAGCCGGGGTGGGAGGCATGCCACTCGGCTGCGAGACCGCTGCGCAGCAGCCGGTGGACCTCGGTGCCGCGCAGCAGTTCCTTGCGGAGGTTCTCCCGGCGGGAGTTGGTGATGCGGATGCCGAGCGACAGCTTCAGCATGGCAGGGGCGTCGGCCCGGTAGACGGTGCGCACCGAGGAGGTGGGGTGCCACGCCTCGCCGTGCGGGCCGAGGTCGTGCAGCAGCCCCGCCTCGAACAGGGCGCGCACACCGGGCCGGTGGTGGATGTCGCGGGCCTGCCAGGGGTGCAGCGGGAGCAGCGCGGTGCCGTCCGGCCTGGTCGGGCCGTGGCCGGCGAGGGAGCCGATCAGGTCGACCGCGTCGATCGGGCGGCCCCCTTCGGTCCAGGCGGAGTCGGTGGCGAGCAGGCCCGCGTCGACGGCGAGCCAGTGCAGCGGGAAGGAGCCGCGCGTCTCCGGGGAGTACGCCGCGTTCTCGTTCTCGCTGAGCCCTTCGCGGCTCTTCGGCGCCGGGTGCATCGGGTGCCCGAAGATCAGGGACTGCTCGGAGTCGAGGAAGGGCAGTTCGGCGTCCGCGGGGCCAGGCCGCGTGCGGCGTTCTGTGACGAACGCTGCGGTGCGGCGTACCGAGTCGGCCACCCTGGCCACCAGGTCGGCGGCCTCGGCTGCCTCGCCGCCGCCTTCCCTGGCCAGCAGCGCGGACAGCTCGACCGCGGTCAGGGCGGGCCCGCCGGCCGTGGGACGGGCCGGCCCGAAGCGGTGGTGGCCGGTGGGCGACCAGTGGCGGACGGCCGCCCTGGCCTCCAGCCCGCTGGCAGGCAGGGCGATCCGCAGCACGGCGTCGGCGGGCCGCGGCAGCCCCCTCTCCCGTACCCAGCACCGCAGCAGGTTGTCGGTGGCCGCCGCGTCGGCGACGAGATGGGCGTCCGGGTGGTGCAGCGGATCGGGACCGATGCCGAGGGGGGCCTCGTGGAGCTGTGCTCCGGCGTCCTGCGGGGAGTGCGGGCGCTGGAGCGGCACACCGGTGGGTTCCGTGGCCGGGGCCACGGCGGCTTCTACGGGGGCGGTCATACATGGGCTCCACTGATCATTGCCGCGGGGCTGCGGAGGATGTCGGGTGCGGGCGTCATGCGGCGGCGCCCGGTGCGGCGGCGTCGGCGGCTTCGATGGCTGCGGCGAGGCGTTCGAGTACGGCCTCGGCCTGCTCGTCGGTGATGGTCAGCGGCGGCAGCAGCCTGACGACGCTGCCGTACCTGCCGCCGAGTTCGACGATCAGGCCCCGGTGCAGGGCCTCGCGCTGGACGCGCGCGGCCAGGTGCGGTGCGGCGGGCAGCGCGCCGTGGTCGTCCGCCTCCGCACCGGCGTCGACCATCTCCACGCCGATCATCAGACCGCGGCCGCGTACGTCCCCGATGCAGGGATGGTGCGCGGCCAGTCCGCGCAGCAGGCCGAGCATGCGGGAGCCGATGGTCTCCGCGCGCTCGTGCAGGGCGTTCCCGCGGACGAAGCGCAGGGTCGCGGCGCCCGCGGCCATGGCGAGCTGATTACCGCGGAAGGTCCCCGCGTGGGCACCGGGCAGCCAGCCGTCCAGCTCCTCGCGGTAGACGATGACGGCCAGCGGGAGGCTGCCGCCGATGGCCTTGGACAGCACCATGACGTCCGGCACGATGCCGCTCCGCTCGACGGCCCAGAAGGTGCCGGTCCTGCCGACCCCGGTCTGCACCTCGTCCACGATCAGTGGGATGTCGCGGTCGGCGGTGATGGTCCGCATCCGCCGCAGCCAGCCGTCGGGCGCCGGGATCACGCCCCCTTCGCCCTGTACCGCTTCGAGGAGCATCCCCGCGGGCGGCTGCACGCCGCCCTTGGGGTCGTCCAGCAGGTGCGCGGTCCAGCGCGCGGCCAATTCCGCGCCGCGCTCGCCGCCGATGCCGAAGGGGCAGCGGTAGTCGTACGGGAACGGCAACCGGGTGACCTGGGCTTCGGCCCCGTGCAGGGCCGCGCGGGCCGCCGTGTCGCCCGTCGCGGCGAGTGCCGCCGCCGTCATGCCGTGATAGGCGCCGGAGAAGGCCAGCAGCCCGCCGCGCCCGGTCGCGGTCCTGGTGAGCTTGATGGCCGCCTCGACCGCGTCGGTGCCCGCGGGACCGCAGAACTGGATCCGGCCGTGCTCGGCGAGCGCCGACGGCAGCGTCTCGAAAAGGGCCGTTGTGAACGCGTCCTTCACCGGCGTCGCCAGATCCAGCACGTGCAGCGGCGCGCCGGAGTCGAGGACGCCCCTGATCGCCTCCAGGACGACGGGGTGGTTGTGGCCGAGCGCGAGGGTCCCCGCCCCTGACAGGCAGTCCAGGTAGCGGCGGCCGTCGGCGCCCTCGACGGTCATCCCCCGGGCCCTCACCGGCACCACGGGCAGCGAGCGCGCGTAGGTGCGGGCGGCGGACTCGCGCTGCGCCTGTCTGCGCAGGATCCCCTCCCCCGCCGTGGGCTCGTCGCGGTCGCCGACCGGCGCCGCGAGATGTTCCGGCGCGCTCGAAATGGCCGCCACGTGCTGTCTCCTCCGAGTCGCCTGTCGTCGATGCGTCCCCCGCCCGTACTAACGACGCGGTGACGGACCGATCACGGGCCGCGCACAGAAGTTTCGCGAAGGAACCGGTGAACGGGCGGTGACCGTCCCTCACACCGACGGCGTGACCATGCGCCGTCCGTGCCGGACACGCAACTGCTCGTCCGGGGCGCAGACTTCGCAGGGGGCTCACGTTCATGTCTTCGATACGTCGGTCGCTGATGGCGGCTGCAGCGGCCGTGGTCCTGGTGGCCACGGCAAGCGCGTGCCAGTCGTCGGATGACGGGAACGACGCCAAGCCCACGTCGGCGCAGACCACGGCGAAGAAGCCGAAGCTCGACCTTTCCCTTCCGACGTCGCTGCCGACCAGCGTCACCGACCTGAAGAAGTGGGAAGAGGCGTACAAGCGCGGGGCCTGGAAGAACTGGGACAAGTCCCAATGGCTGCGCAAGGCAGCCGATTTCGTCAACCCGGTGATCGAGGGCCTGTGGAACGACGACCGGATGCAGGCCGCCGACCCGCAGGACAAGAACGTCCCCGTCGACGTACCGTCCGACCAGGGCCAGACCGACCGCGCCCCCGCACCCGTGACGGCGCGCCAGGTGGCCACTCCCTACCACCAGAGCGCACCTGACGTCGGGAAGCTGTTCTTCGACAGCCCCAAGGGCTCGATGGTCTGCTCGGCGACCGTGGTCCAGGACCCGGCGCACCCGGGCAAGTCCAACCTGGTCTGGACGGCCGGCCACTGCGTGCACGCGGGAGCGGACGGCGGCTGGTACCGCAACATCGCGTTCGTGCCCGCATACAACGACACGGGCAAGAGCGCCGCGGCGCTCAAGGGCGCCAAGCGCGACGTGCTGGCGCCTTACGGGGTCTTCTGGGCCGACGGGGCCAGCACCTCGCAGCAGTGGATCGACACCGGGGCCGAGTCGGGCGGCAGCGGCTCGCCCTACGACTTCGCCGTGCTGCACGTGGTGCCGGAGAAGGGCGGCAGGTCGCTGGAGGAGACGGTGGGCTCGGCCATGCCGGTGTGGTTCGACGCCCCGTCGACAGCGCAGGTCGGCAGCCTGGACGCCTGGGGGTATCCGGCGGCGCCGCCCTACGACGGGCAGCGGATGTTCGACTGCGCAGGCAAGCCGGGGCGGCTCTCGCTCGACGCTCGGCAGCCCACCGAATACCGCATCGGCTGCACCATGACGGCGGGCTCCTCCGGCGGGGGATGGTTCGCCAAGCGGCCGGACGGGAGCACCGCGCTGGTCAGCAACACCTCGATCGGCCCGGTGACCGCCACCTGGCTGGCCGGCCCGCGGCTCGGCGCGGACGCCAAGAAGGTCTTCGACGCCGTCAGCAGCAAATTCAGCTGAGGACATGGGTGAGGCCCCGTCTCCTGGAGACGGGGCCTCACCCATGCGGTGCAGCCGGCCGGGGCACCGGGCGGTGTGCCCGGCCCGCGACCGGGTCGGTCAGCGGTGCGTGGCGAGGGTGAACGGCGCCAATTCCGCCGCCAGCTCCTCGTGCACCCTCACCTTGAGCAGAGTGCCGTCGCCGGTGTGCTCCTCGGAGAGCACCTCGCCGCCTGCGTGCACCCGGGAGACCAGGCCGCCGTGGGTGTAGGGCACCAGGGCCTCCACCTCCACGTCAGGGCGCGGCAGTTCGCTGTCGATCATCTCGAGCAGCTCGTCCATGCCCTTGCCGGTGCGTGCCGACACGGCGATGGCGTGCTTCTCGTTGCGCAGCAGGCGCTGGAGCACCAGCGGGTCGGCTGCGTCCGCCTTGTTGATCACGACGATCTCGGGCACATCGAGCGCGCCGACGTCGCGGAACACCTCGCGGACCGCGGCCAGCTGCTCCTCGGGCACCGGGTGCGAGCCGTCGACCACGTGCAGGATCAGGTCGGCGTCCGCGACCTCCTCCATCGTGGAACGGAAGGCCTCCACCAGGTGGTGCGGCAGGTGCCGGACGAACCCGACGGTGTCGGCGAGGGTGTAGAGCCGCCCGCTGGGCGTCTCCGCCCTGCGTACGGTCGGGTCCAGGGTGGCGAACAGTGAATTCTCCACCAGGACACCCGCACCGGTGAGCCGGTTGAGCAGCGAGGACTTGCCCGCGTTGGTGTAGCCGGCGATGGCCACCGACGGGACCTTGTGGCGCTTGCGTTCCTGGCGCTTGAGGTCGCGGCTGGTCTTCATCTCCGCGATCTCCCGGCGCATCTTGGCCATCTTCTCGCGGATGCGCCGGCGGTCGGTCTCGATCTTGGTCTCACCGGGACCGCGGGTGGCCATGCCGCCGCCGGACGAGCCGGAGCCGCCACCACCCATCTGCCGGGACAGCGACTGGCCCCAGCCTCGCAGCCTCGGCAGCATGTACTGCATCTGGGCGAGCGAGACCTGCGCCTTGCCCTCACGGGACTTGGCGTGCTGGGCGAAGATGTCCAGGATCAGCGCGGTGCGGTCGACGACCTTGACCTTGACCACGTCTTCGAGATGGATGAGCTGGCCGGGGCTCAGCTCACCGTCGCAGACGACGGTGTCGGCGCCGCTTTCCAGCACGATGTCCCGCAGCTCCTGGGCCTTGCCCGAGCCGATGTACGTGGCCGGGTCCGGCTTGTCGCGGCGCTGGATCACGCCGTCGAGGACCATGGCGCCCGCGGTCTCGGCGAGCGCGGCGAGTTCCGCCAGCGAATTCTCGGCGTCGTCCACGGTGCCCGAGGTCCAGACGCCGACGAGCACCACGCGCTCCAGGCGCAGCTGCCGGTACTCGACCTCGGTGACGTCCTCGAGCTCTGTGGACAGTCCCACGACCCGGCGGAGCGAGGCCCGCTCGGAGCGGTCGAGCTGATCGCCGTCCCGGTCTCCGTCGATCTGCGTGCTCCAGGCGACGTCCTCTTCCATCAGGGCGTCGGCCCGAAGGCTCTCGGGGAGGCGCTGGCGGTCGTTCGAAGAGGAAGAAGAGGAGGAGGTCATCGGATCCTTAGGTCGTACGGTCAGTGTCCGGCACCCGTTCGTGCCGTCAATACGATGGTCGCACGCCGGACCCCCGCGGTCACGCGGGTTTCCCGGCGGATGCGCGCAGCGTGAGGACCACCCGTACGGGTGACGCCGCCCGGGAACGGGCCACCGCGGCCGCCCGTTCACTCAGAGTAACCATTCGCGCTCGACAAGGCGAGCCGGTGGAGGACTCGGGAGGTGGGTGCGCGTGAGCACGACCGGGACGGCAGTGAAGAGGTCAGCCACGGCTCACGGTGACAGCGGGCTTGGCGCGGTAGACGTCGTAGACGCCGGGTACCGCCCGCATGGCGCGCATCAGCCCGGTGAGAGCCCGGGGGTCGGGCAGCTCCACGGTGTAGGTGTGCCGCACCCGGTGCTCCTGCGGCGGCTCCACCGCGGCCGAGACGATGCCGACCCCCTCGGTGGCGATCACCTCGGTGAGGTCGGCGAGCAGCCGTGGGCGGCTCAGCGCCTCGGCGAGCACCGTGGCACGGTAGCCGCCCGCGGGCATGCCGTCCCGCCACCTGACCGGTACGGGTGCCCGCCCGGCCGTGGCCATCCTTCCGGTGGTGGGGCACTCGACCCGGTGGACGGTCACTGCGCCGCCGCGGATGACGAAGCCCGTCACCGCGTCGGGCGGGACGGGCGTGCAGCAGCGGGCGAGCCGCACCGCGGCCCCGGGGAGGTCGGTGACCGCCACCGGCTGGGCCGCGGGGGCGCTGCCCGCGGCCCTGGCGGGACGTACGGCGGGTGCGGGGGCGGGCTGGTCGTCGTCGGCGGGCGCCGGGTGCAGCGCCAGCCAGCGGGTGATCGCGATCCGGGCCGCCGGTGTGGTGGCGTGCTCGAGCCAGTCGGCGGCCGGGCGGGAGGCGGCCGCGTCGTCCAGCAGGAGCTGCAGGCTGTCACCGTCGCGCAGCCGGGTGCCCAGCGGAGCCAGTCGGCCGTTGACCCGCACGCCGATACATCGGCGGCCGCCCTCGCCGTGCACGGCATAGGCGGCATCGACGCAGCTGGCGCCTGCGGGCAGCCGGATCGTGCCGGAGGCGTCGCCGCCCTCCGCGGTGAAGACGGTGATCTCGCGGTCCTGTGCGAGGTCGTCGCGCAGCGCGGTCCAGAAGGTGTCGGGATCGGGCGCCTCGCGCTGCCATTCGAGAAGTCGGGCGAGCCAGCCAGGCTGGGTCGGGTCGACCTTCCCCCAGACCTCGGCGGCCGCGGTCCCCGGCGCGGTGCGTCCCGCGCCGCCCGCGGCACCGGCACCACCCGTGACGAGCGGTGGCGTGCGGCCGGCGGACTCCAGCTGCTCGGCCGCGGCGCGCGGGTCGCCGAGGGCGATCACCCCGGCCTCCGCGACCCGGTGCATCTGGCGGGTGCGGACCAGGACCTCGGCGATCCGGCCCTGGTCGTCGGCGATGGCGGTGTGCAGCGACCGGTAGAGGTTGAATTTCGGAGCGGCGATGAAGTCCTTGAACTCGGCGATCACCGGGGTGAAGCAGGTGTGCAGCTCGCCGAGCACCGCATAGCAGTCGGCGTCCTCCCCGACCAGGACGAGCAGGCGCCCGAAGTCACCGCCGCCGAGTTCCGCGCCACCGCGCTTGAGCAGCAGCCGGTGGACGGAGACCGCGTGCCGCGGCCTGATGGCGACCTCGGCCGCGATGTCCGCGTCGCGCAGCACCTTGCGCAGGTCCTCGGCGATCGTGGCCAGCAGGTCGGGCCGCTGCGCGTTGGCGGCGATCATGGCCTGGGTGCGGGCGTATTCGGCGGGGTGGAGGATCGCGAAGACCCGGTCCTCGAGCTCGGTCTTGAGCGCCTGCACGCCGAGCCGCTCGGCGAGCGGGATGAGCACGTCGCGGGTGACCTTGGCGATCCTGGCCTGCTTGTCGGGCCGCATCACCCCGAGGGTGCGGACGTTGTGCAGCCGGTCGGCGAGCTTGATCGACATCACCCGGACGTCGCTGCCGGTGGCGACCAGCATCTTGCGGAAGGTCTCGGGCTCGGCGGCGGCACCGTGGTCGACCTTCTCCAGCTTGGTGACGCCATCGACGAGATGGGTCACTTCGGCACCGAATTCCTCCCGCACCTGATCCAGCGTCACATCGGTGTCCTCGACGGTGTCGTGGAGCAGCGATGCGGTCAACGTGGTCGTCTCGGCCCCGAGTTCCGCCAGGATGAGGGTGACGGCGAGCGGATGGGTGATGAAGGGCTCACCGCTCTTGCGGGTCTGGCCCCGGTGCGAGGACTCGGCGAGCACATACGCGCGGCGCAGCGTCTCGACGGCTTCGGAACCCGCGCGCGGATGCCGGGCGCGGTGGACCTTGATGAGGTGCTCGATGGCGCCGGGCAGCCGGTCCCTGGTGCCAGGGCCGAGCAGCGCGGCCCGGCCGAGCCGGCGCAGATCGATGCGTCGCAGGCCGCGTCGACGGGCCTCGTCGGCGCGCTCGGCGTCCACCGCGTTGTCTGCGCTCATCGGCACCTCCGGCAGCATGAACCGGCTGCGGAAGCCCTCGCACGACCCGCGGGGCCGCGCCGGTGATTGATGCTATCGAGCCCACCACGTGCGGCCGTCACGCTCTCGCCGAGAGTGATCCCCATCACCCGTTAGAGGGACGGTGTACGGGGATTCCTGGCGGAATGAGCCGCACGGCAGTCCGGTCCAGGGCGATCAGCCGGCCAGGTGGGGCGCGGACAGAACGGGTTCGAGGACTCCTTCGGCGACGATCACCGCGGGGCCGGTCATCTCGATCCGGCCGTCGACGTTCTCGGTGATCACCAGCCGGCCGCCGGGGACGTCGACCGTGTAGGTGACGGGGCTGCCGGTCTTCGCGGGGTCCAGGCCGTCGCGGCGGGCGGCGGCGACCATGACGGCGCAGGCGCCGGTGCCGCAGGACCTGGTCTCCCCCGACCCGCGCTCGTGGACGCGCATCGCCACGTGGCGTGGTCCGCGGTCCACGACGAATTCGACGTTCGTACCGGCGGGGTAGGCCTCGGCCGGCTCCACGGCGGGGGCGCGGAAGAGGTCACCGGCATCGTCGAGGTCGTCGACGAAGACGACGGCGTGCGGGTTGCCCATGCTGACGTGCAGCGCGGGCCGGCTGCGGCCGTCGACGGTGACCGTCACCGCTCCGCCGGGGAGGACCGCGCGGCCCATGCCCGCGGTGATCGCACCGGGGGTACCGTCGTCGCCGTCCTTGGCGATGTGCACCTCGCGCACTCCCGCACGCGTGGCGATGGCCAGGTCTCCGGCGTCGGCGAGCCCGGCCCGCTGGAGGTAGCGGGCGAAGACGCGGACGCCGTTGCCGCACATCTCGGCGATGCTGCCGTCGCTGTTGCGGTAGTCCATGAACCACTCGGCCCGGTCGGCGAGGTCTGCCGCCTCGGGGTGGGCGGCGGACCGTACGACACGCAGCAGGCCGTCGCCGCCGATCCCGGCGCGGCGGTCGCACAGCCGGGCCACCTGCTCGGCGGACAGGTCGAGCAGGCCGTCCGGGTCGGGGACGATCACGAAGTCGTTCTCGGTCCCGTGGCCCTTGAGGAAGGCCGAAGGGAGGGTGCCGTGGCGCGCGTCAGTCACATGTCGATCGTACGCGGGAGGACAGTCGCAGGCGGCGCGGGGCGTCAGCGCAGCCGGGCGACCCTCCAGACGGCCAGAGCGGCGAGCACCGCGATCAGGGCGGCGTAGCCGGCGACGAACCGCCAGTCGACGCGTGCGCCGGAGCCTCGGGCGGGCAACCCCGGCCAGGTGTACCCGACCCGGCGGGCGGCCATCAGACCCCAGCCGGCCGAGCAGCAGCACAGCAGCAGGCCGAGCATCGCGACGACGGGACCGGCGTCGCCGGACTCGAAGGCGAGAGGAAAGGCGAACATGAGGGACCCGCCCACCGCGAGCGCGATGATCGGGGCGAGCTGCCAGATCCGCAGCCGGCGCTGCGGTCGCAGCTCGCGGAAGGACTGCCCACCGTCGAGCGGCAGGACGGCGTCGATCGAACCCAGCGGGTCGAGCGGGTCACCGAGGGCGTCGAGCGACTCCAACTGCGCCAGCTCGTCGAGGTGTTCCCCACCATCGCCAGGGACGCCGTTTGCCCCCTGTGACGCATGGGACTCCCAGGAGCCCGCTGCTGGTTCGCGCCCCTGAGGGGTGTCGCGTGGGCCGGCTGCCATCGCCACGCGCCCTCCCAAGTCCTCGACACCGTAGCTGGATGCTCGATGATGGCACGGCCGAAGGGCTGCTTCCGGACGCCTGAGCGTCCCGATGCCATCACGTGATCAGGCTGTGACCGCTCCTTCGAGCAACGTCAGGGCGCGGTCGGTGAGTTCCGGGTCCTGGGCAGTGAGCCAGTGCACACGCCCGTCGCGTCTGAACCACGAATCCTGTCGCCGCGCGAAACGTTTCGTGGCCCGCACGGTGTCCGCGCGCGCCTGGTCCTCGGTGCATTCTCCGGCGAGTGCGGCCAGCACCTGCTGGTAGCCGAGAGCGCGGGAGGCGGTGCGGCCCTCCCGCAGTCCCACGGCTTCCAGCTCGCGCACCTCCGCCACCAGGCCGGCCGCCCACATGCGGTCGACCCGCAGCGCGATGCGCTCGTCGAGCAGCGGCCGGGGAACATCGAGGCCGATCTGCACGGTGTCGTAGACGGACTCCTGCGTCTCGGTCTGCGGCAGGTTGGCGGTGAAGGGGCGGCCGGTGATCTCGACGACCTCCAGGGCCCGGACGATCCGGCGTCCGTTGCTCGGCAGGATCGCGTGGGCGGCGGCTGGGTCGACGGCGGCCAGCCTGGCGTGCAGGGCGCCGGGGCCGCGCATGTCGAGCTCGGCCTCGAGCCGGGCGCGTACGGCGGCGTCGGTGCCGGGGAATTCCAGCGGGTCGATCGCGGCGCGGACGTACAGGCCCGAGCCGCCGACCAGCACCGGGACGCGGCCCTCCGCGTGCAGGGAGGCGATCCGGTCGCGGGCCAGCCGCTGGTAGTCGGCGACGTTGGCGGCCTGCGTCACGTCCCAGATGTCCAGCAGGTGGTGCGGCACTCCCTGCCGCTCGTCCGCCGGGAGCTTCGCGGTGCCGATGTCCATGCCGCGGTAGAGCTGCATGGAGTCGGCGTTGATCACCTCGCCGCCCAGCGTGCGGGCAAGGGCGACACCGAGGTCCGACTTTCCGGCCGCGGTGGGACCGACGACGGTGATCACACGGTTCTTCACGGTGCCAGTCTCCCAAAGATCGGGCGCCCGGCTCGCACTGTCGGAGCACAGCCGGGCCACGGCCGGCGGCGCGCATTCCCGGTGGCGCGAGTATCGTCTCAGGTGAGGGGCATTTTGCGATGCTTGTGGTGTTTTGCGCCCAGCTCGTCGCAGAACGGCGAAGGCCGCCGCCCTGGATGCGCCATCTTCGAGGGAAGGTGCCAGATGAGCTTCATGGACACGCTCAAGGACAAGCTCGGCCTGGCGAAGAGCAAGGCCGGCGACGCCGCCCAGCAGCACCCCGACAAGGTCGACTCGGGTATCGACAAGGCAAGCCAGACAGCCGATTCGCGGACCGGCGGCAAGCACACCGACCGGATCGACACGGGTGCGGACAAGACGAGGGACGCCATGGGCAATCTCGGCGACAAGGGCCGCCAGGACAGCGGCGGGCAGGCCTGACGCCTGCGCCCCCGCAGAAGCCGTCGCTGCCTCTCGCAGGCTGCGGTACGGCGAGTGATACCGGACGGCCGCGGGATTCCACCTTCCGCGGCCTGTCCATGGGCGAGCGCGCTCGGCGCCTCGCCGCCGGCCACGTCCAGCCGCCGGGCGCGCTCGGCGCCTCGTCCCCTGGCTACGTCCAGCCGGCCACGAAATACCCGACCCCGTAGGGCGCCGCCTCGTACAGCAGCTCCCCGCCGAGGCCCGAGCCCTGCGCGGCTCCTGCCAGCAACTGCCAGGGCGCCCGGCCGGCCGCGCGCAACTGCTGTGCCAGTTCCGGGTCGAGCGCGGCCAGTGCCTCGGTGTCGGCGTCGGCGAGCGCGGCGGCGACGCCCGCGTCGAAGGCGTCGGCCCGCTCGTCCAGGTAACCGGGTGCCTTGACCGTGCGGCACGCGCTGCCGTCCCCCATCACCAGCAGGGCGACGCGTTCCGCGGACGCGGCGACTTCCCGTCCGGCGGCGGCGCAGCGTTCCGGGGCAAGCGGCTCCCCGACCCCCAGGCCCTCCACCGGTGCGGCGTCCCAGCCGCGCAGCAGCCAGGCGGCGACCGCGAGCGAAGGCGGCAGCGCCCGTACGTCGTCGGTCGCGGTGCCGGCACCGTGCGGCTCCGGCGCGTGGCCGAGCCGCACATCGAGCGCGACGCCGAACGGTCGGAAGGAGCCGCGGGCACCGCCGGGGAAGGCGCCGCGGCCCGGCAGGTCGGCGGGGCCCACTGCGACCAGCACGTCGGGCCGGGAGGCGGCCAGCAGGCCGAGGGCGTCCCCGCAGGCGTCCCGCAGGGCGTCCAGCTCCGGCGCGGCTCCTACCGCCACCTCGGGAACCAGCAGCGGTGGGCAGGGGCAGACGGCAGCGGCGACCAGCATGATCGACACCCTACCGCCGGTGGCGGACGGCGAGCCGGGCCGCGCGCTTCCCTCCGGCGTCACACCGCCTTGCGCGCCGCCCCTCCGCATCGGCGGCGCTTCCCTCCGGCGACGCTCCGCACCGGCGGCCCCCGGGGCGGTGGGACCGGCAGGCGTCCCGAGGTCGGTCAGTCGAGCACGCAGCCGCCGACGGTGTTCGCCTCGGCGGGCGCGGGAGCGGGTGCCCCGATCGTGGGCAGCCCGAGCATCACACCGGCCGGCTGCGGCGCCGGGGCGGCGGTCCGCCGCTCCCACGCGTCCCCGGCCCGGGTGCGGCGCACCGACAGCGCGGGCCGCTCGGCGAGCAGGTGGTGCGGAGCGGCGTAGGTGATCTCGACGGTCACCATGTCACCCGGCCTGGCCCGCTGCCCCTCGGGGCGCTCGAAGTGCACCAGGCGGTTGTCGGGCGCGCGGCCCGACAGCCGGCGGGTGGCGTCGTCCTTGCGGCCCTCGCCCTCGGCGACCAGCACCTCGAGGGTCCTGCCGACCTGCGTCTTGTTCTGCTCCCAGGAGATCTCCTCCTGGAGGGCGACCAGCCGCTCGTAGCGCTCCTGGACGACGGCCTTGGGGATCTGGCCGTCCATGTCAGCGGCGGGGGTGCCGGGCCGCTTGCTGTACTGGAAGGTGAAGGCCTGCGCGAAGCGCGCCTCGCGCACCACGTGCAGGGTCTGCTCGAAGTCCTCCTCGGTCTCGCCGGGGAAGCCCACGATGATGTCGGTGGTGATGGCGGCGTCCGGCATCGCGGCGCGGACCTTCTCGATGATGCCGAGGTAGCGGTCCTGCCGGTACGACCGCCGCATCGCCTTGAGCACCCGGTCGGAACCCGACTGGAGCGGCATGTGCAGCTGGTGCATCACGGTCGGGGTCTCGGCCATCGCCGCGATCACGTCGTCGGTGAAGTCCCGCGGGTGCGGGGAGGTGAAGCGGATCCGCTCCAGGCCCTCGACACCGCCGGTGGCGCGCAGCAGCTTGCCGAACGCCTCGCGGTCGCCGATGTCGGACCCGTAGGCGTTGACGTTCTGGCCGAGCAGCGTGACCTCGATGACGCCCTCGGCGACGAGCGCCTCGACCTCGGCGAGCACATCGCCCGGCCGCCGGTCCTTCTCCTTGCCGCGCAGCGCGGGCACGATGCAGAAGGTGCAGGTGTTGTTGCAGCCCACGGAGATCGCGACCCACGCCGCGTAGGCCGACTCGCGCCGGGACGGCAGCGTCGAGGGAAAGGTCTCCAGCGACTCGACTATCTCGACCTGGGCCTCTTCCGCGATCCTGGCCCGTTCGAGCAGGACGGGAAGCTGCCCGATGTTGTGCGTGCCGAACACGACGTCGACCCAAGGCGCGCGCTTCACGATCGTGTCGCGGTCCTTCTGCGCCAGGCAGCCGCCCACGGCGATCTGCATGCCGGGCCGAGCCGCCTTCTTCGGCACCAGCTGGCCGAGGTTGCCGTAGAGCCTGTTGTCGGCGTTCTCCCGCACCGCACAGGTGTTGAAGACGACGACGTCCGCCCCGTCGGAGCCCTCCGGAGCCCGCACATAGCCGGCGCCCTCCAGCAGGCCGGACAGCCGCTCGGAGTCGTGGACGTTCATCTGGCACCCGTAGGTGCGGACCTCGTAAGTACGCGCGCTCATAACAATCCACCAGAGTACGTGGTTCCCGGGCCGCCTCGCCGCCGCCTCGGGTCTGCCGTGCGCGACCGGCGAAAGGCGTGGCGATTGCCGTGCCTTCGCCCGGCGCCTGCGCCCGTCCGCGACCGCCGCGCACACCTGCGGGACCCGCCCCCCGACCGCCGCCCCTTCCCCCTGTGATCGCGGCCTGGCAGGATCGCGGGGCATGGACCTCCCCCGCACCGGTGCGCTGTGGCCGCAGGACCGCCGCGCCCGGCGCCGGCGGGTGCTGCAAGGCGTGCTGGCCGCCGCTTCCGCACTGGCACTGCTCCTGTGGTGGCTGCTGCCGTCCGGCGGCCCCGGCTATCCGCGCGCCCCGCTCTCCTTCGCGACGGGCGTGGCCAACGGGGTCTACGAGAAGTACGGAATGCTGCTCCAGGGCGACCTGCAGACGGCGCTGCCAGGGGTCAAGGTCACGCTGGAGCACACCGAGGGGTCCGTCGACAACATCAAGCGGGTCGCGTCGGGGCGGTCCGACTTCACGATCGCGGCGGCCGACGCGGTGGCGAGTTACGACGGTCCTGGCAAGTCGAGGCTGCGGGCGGTCGCACGGCTCTACGACGACTACATGCAGCTGGTCGTACCGCGTGACTCGTCCGTCCGCTCGATCCGGGACCTGCGCCATATGACGGTCGGGGTGGGACAGGCGGATTCGGGCGTCAACCTCATCACCCGCAGGCTGTTCGCCGCGGCGGGCATGGACATGAACACGGACCTGAAAGCCGAGCCGGTGGGCATCGACCAGGCGCCCGCGATGCTGCTCGACGGCCGGCTCGACGCCTTCTTCTGGTCGGGTGGCCTGCCGACCGCCGCGGTGGCCGCGATGGCCACCCCGGTGGCCAGGATCAAACTGGTCCAACTCGGCGACCTGGTGGCACCGCTGCACGCGATGGGCTCCGAGATGGCGTACTACCGGCAGGCGATCATGCCGGCCGACGCCTACCCGGCGGCTCAGGGCGGCAAGGCGGTGCCCACCGTCGCGGTGGCCAATCTGCTGATCACGACGGACCGCGCCGACGCAGGACTGGTGGAGCGGCTGACCCGGGCGGTGATCGACAGCAGGGACGCGATCGGCACGGTCGTGCACGCGGCCCAACTGGTCGACCTGCGCACCGCGGTCTTCACCGACCCCTTGCCACTGCACTCGGGCGCGGAACGCTACTACCGCTCGGTCAAGCCGTAGGGCGGGTCCGGCCAGTCCCGTCCGGCCAGGCGTGACCTTGCCGACCCGCAGCAGCGGCTACGTCACCACCGCAGGTGCCGTGCGCGGCACGGAGAGGGTGACCTCAAGGCCGGTCGGATCGCCGTGCGCGTACCCGATGGCGCCCCCGCCGTGGGTGAGCAGCGCCCTGGCGATGGACAGCCCCAATCCCGAGCCCTGCACGTTCTGATGCCGTGCGCTGCGCCAGAACCGGTCGCCCACCCTGGGCAGCTCGTCGTCCGCGAGCCCGGGGCCACTGTCGGCAACGACGATCGCGGCGCTGTCGCCGTCCGCCGCCACCGTGACCGTGACGGCAGCACCTGCGGGTGTGAACTTGATGGCATTGTCCAGCACCGCGTCCAGCGCGCTGGACAGGGCGACGGGGTCCGCCCACCCGGTCACCGCGGTGCCGTCCCGCGGCGCGACGAAGTCCATGACGACGCCCGCCCGGTCGGCGACCGCCTGCCAGGCGGATGTGCGCGTGCGGGCCATGGCCACGATGTCCGTGGCCACCAGATGGCTCCCGGACCTCTCGGCGACCGCCAGGCCCAGCAGGTCGTCGAGCACCTGTGCCAGCCGGTGCCCCTCCTCCTTGACCGACTCGGCCTCGGTGTGGCCCTCGGGCAGTTCGAGGCCGAGCAGCTCGATCCGCAGCAGCAGCGCCGACAACGGGTTGCGCAGCTGGTGGGAGGCGTCGGCGACGAATGATCGCTGCTGGTCGAGCACGGCCTCGACGTTGTCCGCCATCTCGTTGAACGACCTGATCAGGCGCCGCAGCTCCGGCGGGCCGCCGGCGGCCCCGACCCTGGACTTCATCCGGCCGGTTGCGATGTCGTGGGTGACCCGGTCGAGGGTGGCGACCGGCAGCAGCACCCAGCCGGTCAGCCTGACCGCGCACAGCACGGCGATGACCATGGCGGCGAGTTCACCGGCGGCCAGCAGCATCCAGCCGTGCAGGATGCGCGAGCGCAGGGCGCCGGTCGGCGAGTCGGTGACGACGACCGCCACGACATCTCCGTCCCGCACGATCGGCGATGCGATCGCCAGCCTGCGGTGCTGCCAGGGCCACACCTGGGCCGGGTCGTGGGCGCGCCTGCCGAGCAGCGCCGACTCGTAGGCGTCGTAGAGCTCGCCCTGCGCGGGCAGCCGCCAACTCCTCGGAGCCACGGCCATGGCTCCGCTGTCGCGGTAGAAGACGCCGGCGCTGATGCCGTAGAGCTGCTGATAGCGGGCGAGCTCGGTGCGCAGGGTGTGCAGCCGCTCGCCGTCGACGCTGTCCACCATGGACTTCTGCTCGTCGCGTGCGGTGACGAACTGCGCGAGCGCGGCGAAGCGTGTGGTGTCGTCGATCCGGTCGACGACGACCCGCTGCTGCTGCGCGGCGGCCTGGCTCGCGGCGAGCGGGATGCCGAGGGCCAGCAGGACACCCGCCATCAGCACGATCAGCAGCGGAAGCAGTCGGGAGCGCACGGTACGGGACCTGTCCTGCCTGCGGTCAGCCGGCCGGCGGCACGACGAGCCGGTAGCCGACGCCGCGCACCGTCTCGATCATGGCCGGGGTGCGCAGCTTGGAGCGCAGCGACGCGACGTGGACCTCGAGAGTGCGGCCCGTGCCCTCCCACGCGGTCCGCCACACCTCGCTGATGATCTGCTCGCGGCGGAAGACCACTCCTGGCCGCCCGGCGAGCAGCGCCAGCAGGTCGAACTCCTTCCGGGTCAGCACGATCGGGTCGCCGTCCACGGTGACCCGGCGGGCGGGGAGTTCGACGGCGACGGGGCCGAGCAGCAGCCGGGTGCGCTGCGCGGCGGCCGTCTCGGCCGTCTGCGCCCCGGGCTGCTGTGCCCCGCCTGACACCGGCTCGGGCGCCGTGAGGCCGGCCGGCTTGAGCGGCGGGCGGCGGCTGACGGCATGGATACGGGCGAGCAGTTCACCGGTGTCGTACGGCTTCACGATGTAGTCGTCGGCGCCGAGGTTCAGACCGTGGATCCGGGACCTGACGTCGGCGCGCGCGGTGACCATGATCACCGGTGTGGCCGTCCTGCGCCTGATCCGGCTGCACACCTCGAAACCGTCCTGGTCCGGCAGGCCGAGGTCGAGCAGGACGCAGTCGAAGGCGGGGCCGCCGTCGGGCAGCATCGCCTGCATCGCCTCCTCGCCGCTGCGGGCGTGCCTGACGTCGAACCCGTGCTTGCCGAGGAGCGCGGAGACGGCCGCGGCAACCCGGTCGTCGTCCTCCACCAGCAGCAGCCGCATCCGTGGTCTCCTCCTCGTGTCCTGCCGGTCCGGCCTTGTCCCTGCCCACGTTCCTGCCCATGTCGGGCCCGGTCCGATCGGTCTGTGGACGCCTCGTTCCACGGACCTGCCCACCACCGGTGGCCGCAGGTGCACCGGGAACCGGTCCATCCGGACGGCCGGCGGACCGTGCCCGGTCTGTGTGACCGAATCCACGCCGATCGGCCGGGGGTGCGTCAAGGGGGTACCGGCTCACGGTGCCGACCGTTACCGAGCCGGTACGCGTCACGGGCGCCCGGCAATGCATACCGCGTGCCCCCGAATGCGGTCGCCGCACCGCGCCGACGTGCGACTGTCGCTTGACGTGGGCAGGCGCAGTGGGTTGCATACGCTTTGTGACCGCACTTCTTCCGGGGGCTGCTCCATGGACCCGGTGATCGTCGCGGGGGCTGGCCCTGTGGGCCTGACCCTCGCCCTCGCGCTGGCCCGCCGCGACGTCCCCGTCATCCTGCTGGACGAGGCGGAGGTGATCGCCGACGCCGAGGGGCTGCGGCGCTCGCGCACCGCCGTCCTCGGTCCCGCGGCAGTCGCGCTGGTCGAGCGGCTGGGCTGCCCCGCCGTCCGCGGCGAGGGCGCCGCCTGGACCGGCTGGCGCACCGTACGCAGGCGGGCCGAGGTGGCGAGGGTCGACTTCGCGGCGGACGAGGCACCGGTGCAAATCGCACAGCACCGGCTCGTGAACGCCCTGCGGCAGGCACTGCTCGGCTGCGGCTCCGTCCGGATCGTGGCGGGCTGCCGGGTCGACGCTCTGGAGCAGGACGGGCGCGGGGTCACGGTCCACACCAGCGGGTCGCACGAGACCTGGTGGCGGGGCAGCTACCTGGTGGGGTGCGACGGCCCGCGGTCGACGGTCCGCAAGCTGCTGGGCGTCCGCTTCCCTGGCCGCACCGCGGTGGACCGGCACGCGGTCGCGGTGGTGCGAGCCGAACTCCCCGAGCCGGGTGTGGCCCTGCTGCACCGGGACCCGCCGGGGGCGCCCGCCGGGCAGGAGGTGACGGCGCGGCCGCTGCCCGACGGGCTGTGGCGGCTGGACTGGCTGCTGCCGCTGCAAGCCCGCGGGCTGGCTCCCGACGCCCTGGTGGAGCGGCTGCGCGGCACGCTCGCCACCTGGTGCGGCAGCGTCGTCCCCTATGAGGTCGTGGGCTCCGCCGACTACTCGGTGCATCAGCGGCTGGCCAGGCGGTGGCGGTCCGGCCGGGCTTTCCTGGCAGGGGACGCCGCACACCTGATGGGCGCGCTCGGGGCGCAGAGCGTCGAGGAGGGGCTGCGGGACGCCGAGAACCTGTCCTGGAAACTCGCCCTGGCATGGCACGACGGTGCGTCCAAGCTGCTGCTCGACAGCTATGAGGCCGAGCGGCGCGGGGCGGTCGGCGCCCGGCTGCGGGCCACCGACCAGGTGCTTCCGATGCTCCGGGCGAGTGGTACCTGGCAGACCGTACGGCAGTCGGTGCTGTCGGGGTCGGCACGCGGGCAGGCGGAGATGCTGACCGACAGCCACCTCGGGCGCGGGGCGGCGGCGGCCTCCCTGGTCTACGGACGGTCGCCGCTGGCACTGCCCGCGCCGCGGTCGGGCGGGGGAAGGTCCGGGGCGTCGCCGCTGGTCGCGGACTGCGACACCCCGCCCGGCGGGCGGGTCGGGGATGTGCAGGTGACGGCGCTCGACGGCACGGTCGGCCGGCTGTACGACCGGCTGGGGCAGGGGCTGGTCGTGGTCCTGATCGCACCCGGCACCGGGGTGTGGGAGAGCCGGCACTGGCTGACGGCCGGGCTGATGCCCCGGCTGGCGTCCGCGGTCGCCGCGCTGCCCACGCCGGCGGAACTCCTGGTGGCCGAGACCTACCCGGGCGCGACGGCGCACACCGTGCTGCTGGTCCGGCCGGACGGGCATCTGGTGACAGCCATGGTCGGCTGCCGCCCCGCGGAGCTGTACTCCTACGCGGACCTGGCCCGTGGCGGTCCGCCGCACACGACCGACGGCCAGGAGGACGACGGCCAGGACGGCGATGGCGCCGGCGAGGACGATCGGCATGCCGCCACACGCGGAGTGCCGGGAAGCGGCGCGGCGGGCGCCCACGTCAGCGGGCGTACTCGGTAGGCGGCGTACGGTGCGGGCCGGCGCTACGCCTGCCCGCCCGGCCGCTCGGCTATTCCCATTGGTCCACCTCCGCTGCGTCGTGCCACGACTCCCCGTCCGCGTCGCCCTCCTGTGCGAGGGCGTCGCGCACCACTTTGAGTGCCAGGCCCTCGCCGTAGCCCTTGCGGGCGAGCATCCCGGCAAGACGCCGGATCCGGCGGTCGCGGTCCAGACCGCGGGTGCCCGGCAGTCGTCGCTGCACCAAGGCCCGCGCGGTCTCCTCCTCCTGCTCGGGATCGAGCAGGCCGACCGCCTCGGTCACCAGCTCGGCTTCCACCCCGCGATGGCGCAACTCCCGGGCGAGGGCCCGGCGCGCCAGCCCGCGACCGCGGTGCCGCGACTCCACCCAGGCGTTGGCGAACGCCTGGTCGTCGATCAGCCCCACGTCCTGGAAGCGCTCCAGGACGTGTTCCGCGATCTCATCGGGGATCTCCCGCTTGCGCATGGCGTCGGCGAGCTGCCGACGGGTGCGAGGGGTCCCGGTGAGCAGGCGCAGGCACAGCGCCCGCGCCTGCTCCTCGGGATCGAGCGGCGGCTCTTGCGAGGCCCTCGACTCGGAAGAGCCGCCGCGCTCCTGGGACCTGCGTGCCACGGCGTCACGCCTTGGCAGCGGTGGCCTTGGCCGCCTTCTTCGGCGCCGGGACCTCGGCCTTGGGCGGCACCACCGCGGCACCTGCCGCGTCGTCCCCCGGCTGGACTGCCGGTGCCTCGACCTTGGGGACGCCGACGCCCAGCTTCTCCTTGATCCGCTTCTCGATCTCGTCCGCCAGGTCCGGGTTGTCCTTGAGGAAGTTGCGGACGTTCTCCTTGCCCTGGCCGAGCTGGTCGCCCTCGTACGTGTACCAGGCGCCGGACTTGCGGACGAAGCCGTGCTCGACACCCATGTCGATCAGGCCGCCCTCACGGCTGATGCCCTGGCCGTAGAGGATGTCGAACTCGGCCTGCTTGAAGGGCGGCGCGACCTTGTTCTTGACGACCTTGACGCGGGTGCGGTTGCCGACCGCGTCGGTACCGTCCTTGAGCGTCTCGATCCGGCGGATGTCGAGCCGGACGGAGGCGTAGAACTTCAGTGCGCGGCCACCGGTGGTGGTCTCGGGCGAGCCGAACATCACACCGATCTTCTCGCGGAGCTGGTTGATGAAGATCGCGGTGGTCTTCGACTGGTTGAGCGCGCTGGTGATCTTGCGGAGCGCCTGGCTCATCAGCCGGGCCTGGAGGCCCACGTGCGAGTCGCCCATCTCACCCTCGATCTCGGCCCGCGGCACGAGGGCTGCCACGGAGTCGATCACGATGAGGTCGATGGCGCCCGAGCGGACCAGCATGTCCACGATCTCGAGCGCCTGCTCACCGGTGTCCGGCTGGGACAGCAGGAGGTTGTCGGTGTCGACGCCGAGGGCCTTGGCGTAGTCGGGGTCGAGTGCGTGCTCGGCGTCCACGAACGCCACCGTGCCGCCGGCCTTCTGCGCGTTGGCCACCGCGTGCAGGGTCAGCGTGGTCTTGCCCGAGGACTCGGGGCCGTACACCTCCACCACCCGGCCGCGCGGCAGTCCGCCGACGCCGAGGGCCACGTCCAGGGCGGTCGACCCGGTGGAGATGACCTCGATGGGCTCATTCGGCCGGTCGCCGAGGCGCATGACAGCGCCTTTGCCGAACTGCCGTTCAATCTGTGCGAGCGCGGCGTCAAGCGCCTTGTCGCGGTCGTTTCCTGCCATGGGTTCCACCCGGGATGTCTGGTTCGATCGCTTCACGTCCACGACGCTAGCGCCTGCCACTGACAATGCGCCCGGACGTCGCTCCGGCCTGTGGATAACTCGGGCGGTTCCGGCCGGTGGTTCCGGCCCGAATCGGTGCCGCCGAACCGGAGGAAATCCGGTCGGCTCCTCCATGAGAATGGATGTTCGAATTCCGTGTCAAGCGAACCGCCGGGCAGTCAGGCGCGGGGGTCGTCCACCTCGTAGCGCCGTACGTAGGCGGCGAAGAAGCCCTGCAAAGTGGCGGTCGCGGGGATGGCGATGAGGGCACCGACCGCCCCGAGCAGAGCCGTCCCCGCGACGACGGAGCCGAAGGCGACCGCGGGGTGGATGTCCACGGTGCGCGCGGTGATCCGCGGCTGGAGCAGGTAGTTCTCGAACTGCTGGTAGACCACGACGAAGATCAGCACCCACAACGCGTCCCACGGGTCCTCGGCGAAGGCGATCAGGACCGGCAGGGCGCCCGCCAGATAGGTGCCGACGGTCGGGATGAACTGCGAGACCAGCCCGACCCAGACCGCGAGCGCGGGCGCGTAGGGCACTCCGAGCGCCTGGAGCAGGACGTAGTGCGCGACCCCGGAGATCAGGGCCATCAGCGCGCGGGAGTAGAGGTAGCCGCCGGTCTTGGCGACCGCGATCTCCCAGGCCCGCAGCACCTCGGACTGGCGGGCGGGCGGCAGTACGGAGCACAGCGAGCGGCGAAGCCGCGGGCCGTCGGCGGCGAAGTAGAAGGTGAACAGCAGCACGGTGAAGAGCTGGAAGACGGTGCCGATGACGGTGGCCGACAGCCCCCACACGCTGCTCGCACCGTTCGCGAGGTAGGTGCGCACCCAGTCGGAGTGCAGGACGTTGTCCTTGAGCCTGTCGGCATCGAGGTGGGAGCCGAAGGTCCTGTTGATCCACATGACGATGTCGTTCACGTACTGCGGCAGATTGCGCACGATGGTGCCGATCTGATCGACCAGCAGCGAGCCGAGCGCCAGGACGAAACCCGCCGCCGCGGCCAGCACCAGGAAGATGACCAGGCCGGTGGCCACGCCGCGGCGCACCCCGCGGGTCGCCATCCAGGCCACCGCGGGCTCGATCGCCACGGCGCAGAAGAAGGAGATCAGCACGTTGACGAGCAGTCCGATGAGCCGGTCGAAGGCCCAGTGCGCGAACTGGTAGCAGGCGATGAGGACGAGCGCGAGGACCAGCGCCCGCGGCAGCCAGCGCGGCATGCCGGCGCGGGATGCACGCGGCGTGTCGTGCGAACCGGGTCCGCCGGGCGGCGGGGCAGGAGGCGTGGCCGGATCGGGTGTGTCGCCGGTTCCTGCCACGCGCCAAGTGTCGCCTCGGGCGGAGGGAAAGTCCTGATATCGACTCATTCGGCGCAGCGGATGCGCTGGTGCGGCCCGCGGTGTGGCCGGACGGGCGCGGCAGGCCCGTCCGGCGTCGTGTCAGCGCCGCGCCGCGGGCACGTCCATCGCGGCACACACCGCACGCCAGACGTCCTTGACCTCCCAGCCGTCGTCCAGCGCCTGGTGGACCGTACGCCCGCCCAGTTCCGCCATCACATGGTCACGTGCGAAGGAGTCGGCGTAGGCGTCCCCGAAGTGGGCGCGCATTCGTTCCCAGAAAATCGTCAACCGCATGGCTGCCAGTATCGCTCGCCCGCCGGACGGATCCGCCCGCCGTCAGGTGCCGGACAGGGCGCGTACACCCGCGGTGACGAGCACCGCCGCCGCGATCACCACCAGGAAGGGCGCCCGCAGCAGCACCGCGGCCCATGCGGCCGCGAGCCCCGCGGCCCGGGCGTCGACGGCGAGCCGCAGCCGGTCGGTGCCGAAGGTCTGGAGCGCGGTCAGGGCGGCGAGCAGCGCGATGGGCACCAGTGCCGCGAGCCGCTTGACCAGCGGCCTTTCCAGCAGCCCTGCCGGCACCGAGAGCCCCAGCAGTTTCACGGCGTAGCAGCCAGCCGCCGTCACGCCGATGGCCGTCCAGACGCTCACGTCTGTGCTCATGGCCGCACCTCGTCCCGCACCGTCCCGGCAGGAGCGGTGGCCGCTCCGCCGTCGCCGCGGGCACGCCGGCTGCCTGCCAGCACCAGTGGCGCGGCCAGGGCGGCGACGAGAACCGGCACCCCGGCAGGCAGCAGGGACAGCCCGGCCAGGGCGAGGAGGACGGCCAGTGCCGCCACCGCGCGTTCCGTGCGGCCCTTGACCATGGGGGCCAGCAGGGCGAGGAAGACCGCGGGACCAGCCGCGTCCAGGCCCCAGGCGGCGGGGTCGCCGAGCGCGGATGCGCCCAGCGCTCCGGCCAGGGTGGTGAGATTCCACAGCGCGTACAGGCTGGCGCCGGTCACGGTGAAGCCGAGCCTGGCGCTCGCCCGGTCCCGCTGTGCCAGCGCCACCGCGGAGGTCTCGTCGATGACCCACTGCGCGGCCAGCGGGCGCAGCGACGCGGGCAGCCGCAGCAGTTGGGACAGCCGCAGCCCGTAGAAGGCATTGCGTGCGCCGAGGAAGAAGGCTCCGGCGGCCGCCGCGAAGGGATTGCCGCCCGCCCCGAGCGCCCCGACCAGGGCGAACTGCGAGGCGCCGGTGAAGACCAGCAGGGACAGCACACAGCTCTGGGGCACCGAGAGCCCGGCGCCTGCGGAGGTCACACCGAAGGCGAAGCCGGAAAGGCCCACGGCCACGCCGACGCCGAGGGCATCTCGGACCACGCGTGAGCGGGAGGCGGGTGGCGAAGGCGGCTGGTCGGCCCGGTCGGGTATCGGTGGTGCGGTCATCCGCCCAGGTTAGGAAGCGCCCCGCGGCGGGTCTTGTACGTTCTTGCGCTCGCGCTGGTAGGCACCCGGCGGGACTCCTATGATCCGGGTGAAGTGGCGGTTGAGGTGCGGCTGGTCGGTGAAGCCGACGGCGGTCGCGGCGGCCGCGGGTGCGACGCCCGCGTCCAGCAGCCGGCGGGCGGCCTTGACGCGCTCGCCGGTCAGCCAGGCGTGCGGGGGCAGCCCGTAGGCGGACTTGAACGCCCGCAGCAGGGCGAAGGGGCTGGTGCCGAATGCGGTGGCGAGCTCCTCCAGGCCCGGCGGATCCGCGAGCCTGGCCGTCAGCAGCTCGCGGGCTCGGGCGGCGACGGCCTGGCCTCCGGGTCGGCCGCGGGGGGTGGCGGGCCCCGCACCGTGCCGGGTGAGCAGCCGGGCCAGCAGAAGCCGCAGGCAGATGTCGGCCGCCAGCGCGTTGTCGCCCTCCGCGGCCGCGTGGACGTCGGCGATCATCCGGGCCGTGGCGGGGTCGTGCAGGACGGTGGCGGTGAAGGCGGGGGTGCCGCGCGGAGCGGAGAGGTCGACCGCCACCGCGGCGACGACCTCCCGGGCGGGGTAGAGGACACGGTAGGCCCAGCCCTCCTCCTCCCCCGCGTAAGCAGAGTGGGGGGTGTCGGGGTTGATCAGTACGACGGCACCCGCACCGGCCCGCTCGGCCCCCTCCGGGAGGCCGATGCCCTCCACTCCCGCGGTGACCGCGGCGATCACGTAGCCGTCGTGGGCATGCCGGGGAAAGGTGTGCCGGATGTAGCGCGCCCGGAGCAGGTCCACCCCCGGCAGCGCCGGGTGCTCCCAGTGTCTGGCCTGCTCACCCGGCGTCATGGGCCCATTGTGGCGTGACCGCGCCAGGAGTTTTCCACAGGTGCCGATTCCGGCTCGGCGCGGTGTCGGTGCGGCGAGGCAGGATGGTGGCATGCCCAGTCGCAGCAGCCTCGACGCTTTCTCCCCCGCCACCCGCGCGTGGTTCACGGGGGCGTTCAGCGAGCCCACCCCCGCCCAGGCCGGGGCGTGGACGGCCATCGCCGAGGATTCCGACGTGCTGGTCGTCGCACCCACCGGTTCCGGCAAGACCCTCGCCGCCTTCCTGGCCGCGCTCGACCGGCTGGCCGCCACCCCGCCGCCGGCCGAGGCGCGCAAGCGCTGCCGGGTGCTGTACGTGTCACCGCTGAAGGCCCTGGCGGTGGATGTGGAGCGCAATCTGCGCAGCCCGCTCGCGGGTCTGCGCCAGGAGTCGGTGCGCCTCGGGCTGCCCGAGCCCGAGGTGCGGGTCGGGATCCGCTCGGGGGACACCCCGCCCGCGGAGCGGCGGGCGCTGGTCACCCGGCCGCCCGACATCCTGATCACCACACCGGAGTCGCTGTTCCTCATGCTCACCTCCGCCGCCCGGGAGGCGCTGAGCGGGGTGGAGACCGTGATCCTCGACGAGGTGCACGCGGTGGCCGGCACCAAGCGCGGCGCCCATCTCGCCCTGTCGCTCGAGCGCCTCGACCACCTGCTGGACCGGCCCGCCCGCAGGATCGGGCTGTCGGCCACGGTGCGCCCCGTGGACGAGATCGCCCGCTATCTCTCCCCGCAGCGCAGGGTGGCCGTGGTCCAGCCGCCGTCGCAGAAGGCGTTCGAGCTGTCCGTGGTGGTGCCGGTGGAGGATCTGGCAGAGCTGGGCGGCTCGCCGGTCGCCGACCAGGCCGAGCACAGCGGTCCGGCCGCCGGCGCTGCCGAGCGGCCCTCCATCTGGCCGCATGTCGAGGAGCGGATCGCCGATCTGGTGCAGTCGCACCGGTCCACGATCGTCTTCGCCAATTCGCGCAGACTGGCCGAGCGGCTGTGCAACCGGCTCAACGAGATCGGCCAGGAGCGGGCCGAGGGCGAGCCGATGCCAGAGGCCCACTCCCCCGCCCAGGTCATGGCGCAATCGGGAGCGGCCCGCGGAGCCCCGCCGGTCCTGGCCCGCGCACACCACGGCTCGGTGTCCAAAGAGCAGCGGGCGCTGGTCGAGGAGGATCTGAAAGCCGGCCGGCTGCCTGCCGTCGTCGCCACCTCGAGCCTGGAGCTGGGTATCGACATGGGCGCCGTCGACCTGGTCGTGCAGGTGGAGTCGCCCCCCTCGGTCGCCTCCGGGCTCCAGCGGGTCGGCCGGGCGGGCCACCAGGTCGGCGCGGTCTCCACCGGGGTGGTCTTCCCCAAATACCGCGGTGACCTCGTGCAGTCGGCGGTGGTCACCGAGCGCATGCGGGCGGGGGCGATCGAGTCGCTGCGGGTGCCCGCCAACCCGCTGGACGTGCTGGCCCAGCAGATCGTCGCGATGACCGCGCTGGGCAGCTGGGACGTCGACGAGTTGCTGAGCGTGGTGCGGCGCGCCGCGCCCTTCGCGTCCCTGCCGCACTCGGCGTACACGGCGGTGCTCGACATGCTCGCCGGGCGCTATCCGTCCGACGCCTTCGCAGAGCTGCGCCCGCGTCTCGTGTGGGACCGGGTGGCGAACACGGTGACCGGGCGGCCGGGAGCGCAGCGGCTCGCGGTCACCTCCGGCGGCACCATCCCGGACCGCGGGCTCTTCGGGGTGTTCCTCGCAGGGTCCGACCCGAAGAAGGGCGGAGGCCGGGTCGGCGAGCTGGACGAGGAGATGGTCTACGAGTCCAGGGTCGGCGACGTCTTCACCCTGGGCACCACCTCCTGGCGGATCGAGGACATCACCAGGGACCGGGTGCTGGTGTCGCCCGCGCCGGGCGTTCCAGGGCGGCTGCCCTTCTGGAAGGGCGACCAGCTCGGCCGCCCGCTGGAGCTGGGCCGGGCGCTCGGGGCCTGGCTGCGGGAGGTCGGCGCGCTCGCCGAAGGGCCGGCCAGGGAGCGGCTGTCGGCGGCGGGGCTCGACACCTGGGCGGCGGACAACGTACTGGCCTACCTCACCGAGCAGCGGCAGGCCTGCGGCCACATCCCGGACGACCGCACGATCGTGGTCGAGCGGTTCCGCGACGAGTTGGGCGACTGGCGGGTGATCATCCACTCGCCGTTCGGCGCGCAGGTGCACGCGCCCTGGGCGCTGGCGCTCGGCGCCCGGCTCCAGGAGAAGTACGGGCTGGACGCGCAGGCGATGCACGCCGACGACGGCATCGTGCTGCGCCTGCCCGACGCCGATCTGATGGGCCTTGACCTGCTGGACGTCGCCCCCGTACAGCACGGGGCGGAGTACGACCCGGAGCAGTCGCCGGTGGGGGCCGCCGATGTCGCCTTCGACAAGAGCGAGGTCGAGCACCTGGTCACCGACCAGGTGGGCGGCTCCGCTCTCTTCGCCTCGCGGTTCAGGGAGTGTGCCGCCCGCGCGCTGCTGCTGCCGCGCCGCAGCCCGGGGAAGCGCACCCCGCTGTGGCAGCAGCGGCAGCGGGCCTCGCAGTTGCTGGAGGTCGCCTCCGAGTACGGATCGTTCCCGATCGTGCTCGAAGCGGTGCGCGAGTGCCTCCAGGACGTGTTCGACGTGCCGGGCCTGGTGGAGCTCATGGGCGACATCGAGGCACGCAGGGTCCGCCTGGTCGAGGTGAACACGAATGAGCCGTCGCCCTTCGCCAGGTCGCTGCTGTTCGGCTATGTCGCGCAGTTCCTCTACGAGGGCGACTCACCACTGGCCGAGCGGCGGGCGGCCGCGCTGTCGCTGGACTCGCGGCTGCTGGCCGAACTCCTGGGGCAGGCCGAGCTGCGCGAGCTTCTGGACGCCGATGTGCTGGCGGAGCTGGACGGCGAATTGCAGTGGCTGACCGAGGACCGCAGGGCCAGGAGCGCCGAGGCCGTCGCGGACCTGCTGCGGCTGCTCGGCCCGCTGACCGAGGCGGAGTTGTCCGCCAGGGGTGCGGAATCCGCATGGGCGGCGGAGCTCGAGTCGGCCCGGCGGGCCATCCGGGTGCGGATCGCCGGCGCCGAGCACTGGGCGGCGGTCGAGGACGCGGGGCGTCTGCGGGACGCGCTGGGCACGGCTCTGCCGGTGGGGGTGCCGGTGGCGTTCACCGAGCCGGTGAAGGATCCGCTGGGGGATCTGGTGGCCCGCTATGCCCGCACCCACGGCCCGTTCACGACCGGTGAGGCGGCGGACCGGTTCGGGCTCGGAGCGGCGGTGGCTGACGGTGTGCTGCACCGGCTCAGCGCGTCCGGCCGGGTGGTGCAGGGCGAGTTCAGGCCTGGCGGCGCCGGCCAGGAGTGGTGCGACGCGACGGTGCTGCGCCGGTTGCGGCGCAGGTCCCTTGCCGCGCTCAGGCACGAGGTGGAGCCGGTGCCCCCGGCCACCCTGGGGGTCTTCCTGCCGCAGTGGCAGCACGTCGGCACGCACAGCCTGCGCGGAATGGACGGCCTGGCACGGGCGGTCGAGCAGCTGCAGGGCGCTTCGGTGCCCGCGTCGGCTCTGGAGAAGCTGGTGCTGCCGTCCCGGGTCACCGGGTACACCCCGGCGATGCTGGACGAGCTGACGGCCTCCGGCGAGATCCTGTGGGCGGGGGCCGGCTCGCTGCCTGGCAAGGACGGCTGGATCTCCCTCTACCTCGCCGACACCGCACCGCTGCTGCTCCCGGCACCGCAGCCGCTGGAGCTCGACCCGCTCCACCAGGCCGTGCTGACGGCGCTGTCCGGCGGATACGGCCTGTTCTTCCGGCAGATCGCCGACCAGGTGCGTGCGGGTGGCATCGAGGTCACGGAGCCGCAGCTCGCCGAGGCCGTGTGGGACCTCGCCTGGTCGGGTCGGCTCACCAACGACACGATCGCGCCGCTGCGTGCGCTGCTCGGCTCCGGCCGCACCGCGGGGGCGACGGCGCACCGGGCGGCGAGGTCGGTACCGCGGGGCCGGTACAGCTCGCTCGCGAGCCGGGCCGCGCCACGCGCCACGGCTTCGCGCAGCGGTCCGCCGACCACCGCGGGACGCTGGTCGCTGGTCCCGGTGGCCGAACAGGACCCGACGCTGCGGGCACATGCCCTCACCCACTGCCTGCTCGACCGGCACGGGGTGGTGACCCGGGGCGCGGTGGCGGCGGAAGGCGTCGAAGGCGGCTTCTCCGCGGCGTATCGCGTGCTGGCGGCGTTCGAGGAGACCGGCCAGGCACGGCGCGGCTACGTGGTCGAAGGGCTGGGTGCGGCGCAGTTCGCGATGGACGGGGCGGTGGACCGGCTGCGTGCGCTGAGCACGGCCAGGGAACGGGAGGAGGAGCAGGCCGGCCGCGCCAGGACGGTGGTGCTCGCCGCGGCGGACCCGGCCAATCCGTACGGCGCCGCCCTGCCGTGGCCCGAGCAGCCGGCGGGCGTCGGGCACCGGCCGGGTCGCAAGGCGGGCGCCCTGGTCGTGCTCACCGACGGCGAGCTCGCTCTCTACGTGGAGCGCGGCGGCAAGACGCTGCTGGGCTGGCCCATGGACGAGATACGCACGCAGGCCGCGGCGGACGCGCTGGCGCTGGCGGTACGGGAGGGTGCCCTCGGCAAGCTCACCGTCGAGCGGGCCAACGGCGAGTCCGCCCTGACGTCGCCCCTGGGCCGGGCCCTGGAAGCGGCCGGCTTCCACGCCACGCCACGCGGGCTGCGGCTCCGCGACGGCGCCTGACCCTCCGGCGTCCGCCCCCCGGGTCAGCGGAGCCCGGCGGCGGGGCGGCACGGCAGCGGGCAGCACGGCAGCACGGGGCACGGCAGCGGGCAGCAGGGCGGCACGGCGGCGGCAGGGGATGATGGAGGGGTGCCTGAAGGAGACACGATCTGGCTGACCGCTCAGCGGTTGGATTCGGCGTTGGCGGGGCGGCCGCTGGTGCGGGCGGATCTGCGGGTGCCGCAACTGGCCACGGTGGAGCTCGCGGGGCGGCAGGTACTGGAGGTCGTGTCGCGCGGGAAGCACCTGATGACGCGGCTGGAGGGCGACTGGACGCTGCACTCGCATCTGCGGATGGACGGTTCCTGGCACCTCTACGCGCCCGGCGAGCGGTGGCGGGGCGGCCCCGAGCACCAGGTGCGGGCGGTGCTGGAGAACGAGTCGAGGATCGCCGTCGGCTACCGCCTGCCGGTGCTCGCGCTGCTGCCCACCGGCGAGGAGTCGACGGTGGTCGGCCATCTCGGGCCTGACCTGCTCGGGCCGGACTGGGATCCCGCGGCCGCGCTGCGACGGCTGGCGGCAGGACCGGAGCGGCCGGTGGGCGAGGCCCTGCTCGACCAGCGCAATCTCGCGGGTATCGGCAATGTCTACGTCGCCGAGCTGTGCTTCCTGCGCGGGGTGACCCCGTGGACGCCGTACGGCGAGGTGACGGCGCCGGAGAAGATGGTGCTGCTGGCCAAGCGGCTGCTCGAGGCGAACAAGGCGCGCCCTGGCCATGTGACGACCGGGGACACGCGGCGCGGCCGTACGCACTGGGTGTACGACAGGGCGCACCGGCCCTGCCTGCGCTGCGGCACCCAGGTGAAGGTCGGCGAGCACGGTCCGGTGGATCAGCGGAGGGTGGCGTACTGGTGTCCACGTTGCCAGCGCGGGCCTGTCCCCACCCGGTAGGTGGGGCCCGGGGTCGTCAGACGGCCGGGGCGTCGCCTTCGTCGGCCAGGGCCGTTCGGGGTCGGCGGATCCGTGCGGGCACCGCGTGCAGGGGTATCAGGCCGAGGCTCCAACCGCCCGCGGCCACCGCGCTGCGCCACGGGCCGGCCGCCTCGGGCCGTATCGCAAGCCGCAGCACTGCCCCCCACCAGAGGACACCGCCTATCACGCCGATCACGCAGCGCAGCCGGCGCGCGGACCGGGAGCGCGGCCCTGCTCCGGGGTGCAGCCGGCGCCCGGGAGCCGGGAGGCCGGTCGTGAGGGAAGGAACTGCCGGGATGTCCTGGAGCGCACGCATGGCCGCCTCCTTGAAACCCCGAGTTCGCGGCGGGGGCCGCGCGACGGCGGCCCCCGTGATGCCCGTGTTTCCTTACCGGAGCGAACGGGCGGACGGTCAGGAGTTCTCGGCCTGGAACATCCAGTGGAACTTCTCGAGATCTGCGGTGAGGCCGATCAGGATGTCCTGGGTGACGGGGTCCGGCTTGTCCGTCGCTTCGATGCGTTCCCGCATCCGGGTGATGACGGCGCTGAGCGCGGCGACCATGATCTCGACGACTTCGGAGTCCTTGACCCAGCCGTCGGTCACCGTGTCGATGCCGCTGGTCTTGGCGACCGTCCCGGCGCGGCCGTCGGGGCTCACGCCGATCGCCGAGGCGCGCTCCGCCACGGTGTCGGAGTGCGTCCTGGCACTGCTGACGACCTCGTCGAGCTGGAGGTGGATGGACCTGAACCGCGGTCCCACCACATTCCAGTGCACCTGCTTGGCAAGCAGCGACAGGTCGAGAAGGTCGACGAGCGCGCCTTGCAGGGCGTCACCGACAGTCTTGCCGTCCTGTTCTGACAGAGGGCTTTTCACGACACTCATGCGTTCTCCCAGCGGATCGACGCGTTCGGATCCGACACGGTCCTTGAGGACCGTTGCCGACCTTCACCGCCTACCCTGCCCCGCCGCTCTGAACACGGCAAAGGCAGATCCACCGCCGCGCGCGAACACGGGGCGCAATCAGGCGGCGACGACGTCCACGGCTTCTGCGGACTTCTTCGGTGCCTTGATGGTGATCCGTTCGTCCGGGGTGGACGTGACGGATGTGACCGATGTGACAGTGCCGAGCAGTGGCCGCATCGGCGCTGTGGTGGCCTCGGACGCCGCGGACTGTGCCAGCTCGGCGAGCGACAGATCGTCGCTGACCTCACGCATCACCTCGGACATCGGTACGTCCAGGGCATCGCAGATCGCGGAGAGCAGTTCGGAGGACGCCTCCTTCTGCCCCCTCTCGACCTCCGACAGGTAGCCGAGCGAGACCCGGGCGGACGAGGAGACCTCGCGCAGGGTGCGGCCCTGGCGCTGGCGCTGCCGACGCAGCACGTCACCCAGCAGGCGACGGAGCAGAATCATCGGTGGCTCCCTCCTCGGATCGCGGTACCGCATCCTTCTCGCCCCACCGTACCGCCTCGGACACCGGCCGTGCGGGGAGCAAAGACGTGTTCACTCAGGGCTGCAAACATCCCGTCCCCCCGTGTTCTTCCCTGTCTCCGGGCACTGAACGCACGCCGGGCCGGTTATTCGCAGGCCTTCCGCAGCTGTTCGACCAGCAGATCGAGCACGGCCGCCACCGACGCCCGGCGGATCGACTCGCGGTCCCCCGCCAGCCGCAGCGCGCTGACCTCGGCGAGCCCGCCGGGACCCGCCACCGCCACGAAGACGGTGCCCACCGGTCGGCCGTCCTGCGGGTCGGGGCCGGCAACGCCGGTGGTGGCCGCCCCCCAGTCCGCGCCGAGCCTGCCGCGGACGCCCTCGGCCATCGCGAGCGCCACTTCGGCGTCCACTGCGCCTCTCGCGGCAAGCAGCGCCCCGTCCACCCCCAGCAGCTCCTGCTTGAGCGCGGTGGCATAGGCCGTGACCGAGCCGCGGAAGGTCCGGGACGCGCCGGGCACCGCGGTGAGCTCCGCGGCCACCAGGCCGCCGGTGAGCGATTCCGCGACGGCGAGGGTCCCGCCCTGCTGCTCCAGCAGCCGCAGCGCCTCGGCGGCGCCGGGCGTCATCCGCCCTGCCCCGGCCCGCCCTGCCCCGGCCCGTCCGGGTCGGTCCCGCCCGCGCCGCCGGCATGCGGCCCGCCGGCGGCGGCCGCACCGGAGGCGCGGGAAGCACCGGACTCGCGGGAAGCACCGGAGGCGGCGGCTGCCTCGGCCGACGCCGCCATCCGCTCCGCGGCGAGGCCGGCCCGCCGCAGCACGACGGCCTGCCGTACGTAGTCGAGGCCGGTCACCACGGTGAGCACCACGGCGAGTGCCATCAGCCAGGCGCGCGAGCTGGCCAGCGGCCCGGTCAGCACCAGGATGTACATGCCGACGGCGACGCCCTGGGTGAGCGTCTTGAGCTTGCCGCCCCGGCTTGCCGGGATCACCCCGTGTCTGATCACCCAGAAGCGCAGCAGCGTGATGCCCAGCTCGCGGAAGAGGATCACCGCGGTGACCCACCACGGCAGGTCACCCAGTGCGGACAGCCCGACCAGGGCCGCCCCCATGATCGCCTTGTCCGCGATCGGGTCGGCGATCTTGCCGAAATCGGTGACCAGCCCGTAGCGCCTGGCCAGCTCACCGTCGAACAGGTCGGTGATCATCGCGATGGCGAACGCGGCCCAGGCGAAGGAGCGCCATTTGGGGTCGTGCCCGTCGTCGTGGACCAGCAGCAGCACGAAGCCGGGGACCAGCACCAGCCGGGTCATCGTCAGCAGGTTGGCGATGTTCCACAGGCCCGCCTTCTCGGCCACCGGGTCGCTGGCGTGATCGACACCGGCCACCGGGTCGACGAGCGAGGCAGGCGCCACCGTCGCGCCTGAAGCGGGTGCGTCCGACACGGAAGCGTCCGGCGATCCCGCGCCGGACGAGGCAGCAGCGGCAGCGGAGGAGGAAGAAGAGGAAGAGGAAGAGGATGAGGACGGCGAAGGGGATGCGGCCGGCGCGGGAGCTCCGCTCATCTGCCCACCACCGCCGGTCCCGCCATGGAGTCGGCGACCGGGGTGCCCGGGGCGCCGACGGTGGCCGCCCCGCCCAGCGGCTCGGCCACCAGGTCGACGCCCTGCGCGCCGGTCACCTTGGCCGCGACGAAAGTCCCGGGTTGCGGCTGCCAGGCCGGGTCGGCCGGCACCAGCACGACCTGGCCGTCCGTCTCCGGCGCCTGGTGGTCGGCCCGGCCGGTCACCTCACCGGTCTCCTCGTCCACGGCCTCGACCAGCACCCGCACGGTGTCCCCGAGGCGCTCCTCCGCACGCTGCGCGGTCAGCTCCTCGGCGAGCCGGGAGACCCTGGCCAGCCGGGCGGCGATCACGTCGTCGTCCAGCTTGCCGTCGTAGCCCGCAGCCTCGGTGCCGTCCTCGTCGGAGTAGCCGAAGACCCCGATCGCGTCCAGCCGGGCGGCGCTCAGGAAGCGCTCGAGTTCGGCCAGGTCGGCCTCGGTCTCGCCGGGGAAGCCCACGATGAAGTTGGACCGCACGCCCGCCTCCGGAGCCTTGGCGCGGATCGCGCCGAGCAGTTCGAGGAAGCGGTCGGTGTCGCCGAACCTGCGCATCGCCCGCAGCACGCCGGGGGCGGAGTGCTGGAAGGACAGGTCGAAGTAGGGCACCACGCCGGGGGTGGAGGTCAGCACGTCGATGAGCCCGGGCCGCATCTCGGCGGGCTGCAGGTAGCTGACCCGGATCCGTTCGATGCCGTCCACCGCGGCCAGCTCGGGCAGCAGCGTCTCCAGCAGCCGGATGTCGCCGAGGTCCTTGCCGTAGGAGGTGTTGTTCTCGCTGACCAGCATGACCTCTTTGACGCCCTGGGTGGCGAGCCAGCGGGTCTCGCCGAGGACGTCGGAGGGGCGGCGGGAGATGAAGGAGCCGCGGAAGGAGGGGATGGCGCAGAAGGTGCAGCGCCGGTCGCAGCCGGAGGCGAGCTTCACCGAGGCGACCGGGCCGGAGTCCAGCCGGCGCCGCAGCGGGGCGCGTGGTCCTGAGGCGGGTGCGACGCCCGCCGGCAGGTCGGCCAGGTCCACGGCCCTGCCGTCGTCCGCCGCGGAGGCGCCCTCCGCCGCAGGACCGCCCGCCGCGGAGCCGCCGTCCACCGCGGGGATACCCCCGTTCGGGGGACCCTCCTGCGAGTGACCCGGCAGTGCCACCGTTGACGCCTGCCGCTCCGCGGGGCTGATCGGCAGCAGCTTGCGCCGGTCGCGCGGGGTGTGCGGGGCGTGGACGCCGCCGGCCAGGATCGTCCGCAGCCGCTCGGAGATGTCGGTGTAGTCGTCGAAGCCGAGCACCCCGTCGGCCTCCGGCAGCGCGTCCGCCAGTTCCTTGCCGTACCGCTCGGCCATGCAGCCGACGGCGACGACGGCCTGGGTGCGGCCGTGGTCCTTGAGCTCGTTGGCCTCCAGGAGGGCGTCCACGGAGTCCTTCTTGGCCGCCTCGACGAAGCCGCAGGTGTTCACGACCGCCACGTCGGCGTCCGCTGCGTCCTCGACCAGCTGCCAGCCGTCCGCCGCCAGCCGGCCGGCGAGCTCTTCTGAGTCCACTTCGTTACGGGCGCATCCGAGCGTGACAAGGGCGACGGTACGGGGTTCGGGCATGCACTCAGACTACCCGCTGCCCTGTCGCGCCCCTCGCGGCTCGGCCACGCGCGGCCGGAACCCCCTCGGGTCCCGCCGCGCGCGCCCTCTGAGAAGACCTCGGCCGCGCGGGGCGCGGCTGTTGCGGTGCTAGCCCTGCGTCGGGTCCCCCGGCGTGTAGGTGAGCCGGACCACCTGGCCGTCGTCGCCGGCCGGGCCGAGGTCCTTGCCGTTGACGAACATCTGCACCGCGCCCGCATTGCCGACGACGAGCTTGATCTTCTTGTCGTCGGTGAAGGTCTGCGAGTCGCCCTTCTTGAGCGAGCCCTGGAAGAGCCGCTTGCCGTTGTGGTCGGTGGCCTGGACCCAGCTGACGCCGCCCTCGGCGCTGATCTTGACCGTGACCTTGCCGGGGGGAGCGGCCGCGATGGCGCTGCCCGTCGGGTCGGGGGTCGGCGGGTGCGGGCTGGGGGTCTGGGTGGTGGACGCCTTGGTGCTGCTCGGGGTGGGCGGCGCGGGGTCGGCCTTCGCGCCGTTCCCGTCGTCGCCGGTGAAGGCGGTGTAGCCGACGAAGCCGATGACCGCGACGATCGCCGCGACCATGGCCGCGGTCCAGTTGGGCCGGCGCGGCTCGGAGCGGATCTTCTCGGCCGAGTAGACCGGCGCGACCGGCGCGGGCACGACCTCCGTGCCGTGCTCGGACGCGTACTGCGCGACCAGCGGCTCGGGGTCGAGGCCGACCGCGCGGGCGAGTGTGCGGATGTGGCCGCGTGCGTAGACGTCGCCGCCGCAGCGCGAGAAGTCGTCCTGCTCGATCGACTGCACGATGGGGACGCGCACCCGGGTGCTGGTACTGACCTCGTCGATGGAGAGCCCGGCGGCGATGCGGGCCTGGGCGAGGGCATGACCGACCGAAGGCCGGTCTTCGGTGGGCGTGTTGCCGAGGGACACGAGGGCGCCTTTCGAGCGTGCAGCCGCCTGCTGGGAGTTCAGTCTAGGGGGGGTAGGAAACAGGGGGGCAAGCGGACGGCCGGTTTTTGTCCGCCATCAGGATGTCGCCTTCCCTGCCGAAGTTGACGTACGAACAGATCAAACGGTTGCCCGAAGAATCCGACCGCTTTTTCGGCCATCACCGCGTGTCGGGTCACGCACCGCCGCGGATCTCGGTCAGCACGCCGTCCAGCTCGTCCGCCTTCACCATCACGTCGCGCGCCTTCGAACCCTCGCTGGGGCCGACGATGCCGCGCGACTCCATCAGGTCCATCAGCCTGCCCGCCTTGGCGAATCCCACACGCAGCTTGCGCTGGAGCATCGACGTGGAGCCGAACTGGGTGGAGACCACCAGCTCGGCGGCCTGGCACAGCAGGTCGAGGTCGTCGCCGATCTCCTCGTCGATCTCCTTCTTGGGACCGCTGCCGACGGTGACGTCACTGCGGTACGACGGGGTGAGCTGCGCCTTGCAGTGGTCGACGACCTTGGCGACCTCGTCCTCCGTGACATAGGCGCCCTGCATCCGGATCGGCTTGTTCGCGCCCATCGGCAGGAAGAGACCGTCGCCTTTCCCGATCAGCTTCTCGGCGCCCGGCTGGTCCAGGATCACCCGGCTGTCGGCGAGCGAGGAGGTCGCGAAGGCCAGCCGGGACGGCACGTTGGCCTTGATCAGGCCGGTCACCACGTCGACGCTCGGCCGCTGCGTGGCCAGCACCAGGTGGATTCCGGCGGCCCTGGCCAGCTGCGTGATCCGGACGATGGAGTCCTCGACGTCGCGCGGCGCGACCATCATCAGGTCGGCCAGCTCGTCGACGATCACCAGCAGGTACGGGTACGGCGTCAGCTCGCGCTCGCTGCCCTCGGGCGTCTTGGCCTTGCCGGAACGCACCGCCGCGTTGAAGTCGTCGATGTGCCGGAAGCCGTACGCGGCCAGGTCGTCGTAGCGCAGGTCCATCTCGCGCACCACCCACTGGAGGGCCTCGGCGGCCCGCTTGGGGTTGGTGATGATCGGGGTGATCAGGTGCGGGATGCCCTCGTAGGCGGTCAGCTCGACCCGCTTGGGGTCGACCAGGACCATCCGCACCTCGTCGGGAGTCGCGCGGGCCATGATCGAGGTGATCAAACAGTTGATGCAGGACGACTTGCCGGAGCCGGTGGCGCCCGCGACCAGGACGTGCGGCATCTTGGCGAGGTTGGCCATCACGTAGCCGCCCTCGACGTCCTTGCCGAGTGCCACCGTCATCGGGTGGTCCTCGCCCGCGGCCTCCGCGGAGCGCAGCACGTCGCCGAGGTTGACCATCTCCCGGTCGCTGTTGGGGATCTCGATGCCGACCGCGGACTTGCCGGGGATCGGGCTGATGATCCGCACGTCCGGGCTGGCGACGGAGTAGGCGATGTTCTTGGCGAGCGCGGTGATCCGCTCCACCTTGACGGCCGCGCCGAGCTCCACCTCGTAGCGGGTGACGGTCGGGCCGCGGGTGAAGCCGGTGACGACCGCGTCGACCTTGAACTCCTTGAAGACCTGGCTCAGCGAGGCGACGACCGCGTCGTTGGCGGCGCTGCGCGTGCGGCCGGGGCCGCCGCGCTCCAGCAGGTCGAGCGAGGGCAGCCCGTAGGTGATGTCGCCGGACAGCTGGAGCTGCTCCGCGCGCGGCGGCAGCGGGTCGCCAGGGTCCGCGCTGTGCTTGGTGAGGTCGGGGACACCGCCGGTGTCCTCCTCCCCGCGGGCGGCGGGCACCGGCTTCCTGACACCGGTGGTCAGGTCGGCGACCAGCGGCGACGGATGCAGCCCGTGCAGGACGGCGCCGTCCAGCGCCGCCGCGGCCGCGGCCGCCACGTCCACCGCGTCCGAGCCCGCGGCCTGCGCGGTCCCGGGCAACGCCTCGGGCCGCCGGCGGGGCCTGCGCCGCGGCTTGGGCTCGTCCGCGTCCTGCGCCCCCTCCGCACCGAGGTCGCTGTCGACGTCGTACGGCTCGTCCTGGGCCTTGCCGAACCTCCGCGGCAGCCGGCGCACCGGGGAGTCGTCCTCGTCGTCCAGGGTGCCCGGCATGCCCTGCGGCTCGTCGGCGTCGAAGAACTCCTCCAGCGACACCGCGTCGAGGTCCGGCGGCGCGGCGTACAGGCCGAGCCTGGCTCCGGCGGCCCGCAGCCGCTGCGGGACGGCGGCGACCGGCGTGGCGGTGACCACGAGCAGCCCGAAGACGGTGATGAGCAGCAGCAGCGCCGCGGCGAGGACGGCGCCGACGGTGTAGAGCAGCGGGGAGGCGGCGGCCCAGCCGATCAAACCGCCGGCGTCCCGCAGCGCGGTCGCCCCGTCGCTTCGGGTCGGCGAGCCGCAGGCCACGTGGATCAGGCCCAGTATGCCGATGACCAGCGCGGACAGGCCGATCACGATCCGGCCGTTGGCCTCCGGCTGCTCGGGGTGCCGCATCAGGCGGACGGCGACCGCGCCGAGCAGCAGCGGCACCAGCAGGTCGAGCCGTCCGAAGGCGCCGGTGACCAGCATCTCCACCAGGTCGCCGACCGGGCCGTGCAGGTCGGACCAGGTGCCCGCCGCGACCACCAGGGTCAGCCCGAGCAGCAGCAGGCCGAGGCCGTCCTTGCGGTGCGCGGGGTCCAGGCCGCGGGCGCCGCGTCCTATGCCGCGGAAGACGGCCCCCACGGTGTGCGCGAGCCCGAGCCAGATCGCCCGCAGCATCCGGTAGACGCCGCTGGTCGGTGAGGGAGCCGGTTTCGGCGCGGGTTTGGGCGCCGCTGCCGCCTTCTTGGCGGGCGGTCGGGCGGCGGCCTTCTTTGCCGCGGGCTTCTTGGCCGCAGGCTTCGCCGGGGCTTTCTTGGCGGTGCCGGACGTACGTGGGGCCATGGTGCCGAGGTTACCGCCCTTGTGATCGGGGAACACGCGTGCTTGCGGATACGCCCGTTCGTGTCGGGCAGACACCACCACGGCATTGACGTGGCGTCAACCGGCGTTGCCCCGCAGGTCACGAGCCGGGCCGTTGCGCGCCCCCGCGGCGGCTCTACTCCCCGGTGGCCTGCCGCACGATACCCCCGCTGCTGCCGGGCTCCAGCGCGTCCAGCGCCCTGCGCAGTCCGGTGAGTTTGCGCTCCAGGTGTGCCGCGGTCGCCACGGCTGCCGCGTCAGCGGACTCGCCGAGCTGCTTGCTCAGCGCCTCGGCCTGCTCCTCGACGGCCGCCAGCCGGGCGGACAGCTCGGCCAGCAGGCCCGCGGGCTCCTTGGAGCCGTTGGCCTCGGCGCCGGACGGCAGGCCCTGCTCCAGCTGGAGCCGCAGCAGTCCTGCCTGCTCCCGCAGCTGGCAGTTCTTCATGTAGAGGTCGACGAAGACCGACACCTTGGCCCGCAGCACCCACGGGTCGAAGGGCTTGGAGATGTAGTCGACCGCACCCGCCGCGTAACCCCTGAAGGTGTGGTGCGGGCCGTGGTTGATCGCGGTGAGGAAGATGATCGGGATGTCCCGGGTCCGCTCCCGCCGCTTGATGTGCGCCGCGGTCTCGAACCCGTCCATGCCCGGCATCTGGACATCCAGCAGGATCACCGCGAAATCGTCGGTGAGCAGCGCTTTGAGCGCTTCCTCCCCGGACGATGCCCTGACCAGAGTCTGATCGAGCGCCGAGAGGATCGCCTCCAGCGCCAACAGGTTCTCCGGCCGGTCATCGACCAGGAGGATCTTGGCCTTCTGCACCATGGCCCGCCCTCCTCGCCCCGGCATCACGCCGGTCGCCGCCCCCGGGGACGACTCCGTCACGCCGCCCGTCCTTGTGCCGGTCATGGTAGCCGCACCCCGCCGTTCGCCACACCCTGTCACCACCACGTCACTCACCACATACCGAAAACGCAGGCGGAGACGAGAAGGTTCCCTGATCTTCTCGCTCTCACACCCCGTCAGACATGCCAGTTGGAAAAAATTCAACTTTTTCTTCGTCAGCGGGAGTGCATCCACTCTTCCATCAGCGTCAGCAGGTGGTCGGTGTCCACCGGTTTGGCGACATAGTCAGACGCTCCGGACTCGATGCTCTTCTCCCGGTCGCCCTTCATCGCCTTGGCGGTCAGGGCGATGATCGGCAGCCCGGCGAACTGCGGCATCTTGCGGATCGCCGTCGTCGTCGCGTAGCCGTCCATCTCCGGCATCATGATGTCCATCAGCACGATCGCGACGTCGTCGTACTGCTCGAGCACCTCGATACCCTCCCGGCCGTTCTCGGCGTACAGCACGGTCAGGCCGTGCTGCTCCAGGACGCTGGTGAGGGCGAAGACGTTGCGGATGTCGTCGTCGACGATCAGCACCTTCTCGCCGCTGAAACCACCGGAGAAGCCGGATTCCGCGGCCTGCTGGCTCTGCTCGGGCCACGAGTGGTGGGCCGAGCCGTTCTGCCCGTGCCCTGCCGGCAGCGGGGCCGGCTGGGCGGAGCGGCGGCGGAGCCTGGCCAGGCTGCTGCCGGGGCTGCGGGTACGCGCGGCCGCCGGGGCGTCCTGGTCGTTCGCACCGGCCGGCAGCTGCGCAGGTGCCTGCGGGGTCTCGCCGAGGCTCAGCGGCAGGTACAGGGTGAAGGTCGAACCGCGGCCCGGCTGGCTGTCGGCGTGGATCTCACCGCCGAGCAGGCGGGCGATCTCCCGGCTGATCGACAGGCCCAGGCCCGTGCCGCCGTACTTGCGGCTGGTGGTGCCGTCGGCCTGCTTGAACGCCTCGAAGATCACCCGCATCTTGCCTGCCGCGATCCCGATGCCCGTATCGGTCACCGAGAACGCGATCAGCGGCTGGTCGGGCTCGCGCAGCGTGCCGGCCTCCAGCAACTGCTCGCGGATCGACTGCGGCACCTCGCTGCCGGCCGGCCGGATCACCAGCTCCACCGAGCCGCTGTCGGTGAACTTCACCGCGTTGGACAGCAGGTTGCGCAGCACCTGCAGCAGCCGCTGCTCGTCGGTGTGCAGGGTGACAGGCAACTCGGGCGAGACCCGCACCGAGAAGTCCAGGCCCTTCTCCGCGGTCAGCGGCCGGAAGGTGGCCTCGACGTAGTCGACCAGCTGCACCAGCGCGATACGCGTCGGCGAGACGTCCATCTTGCCCGCCTCGACCTTCGACAGGTCCAGGATGTCGTTGATCAGCTGGAGCAGGTCCGAACCGGCGCCGTGGATGGTCTCGGCGAACTCGACCTGCTTGGGCGACAGGTTGCCGTCGGCGTTGTCGGCCAGCAGCTTGGCCAGGATCAGCAGCGAGTTGAGCGGGGTGCGCAGCTCGTGCGACATGTTGGCGAGGAATTCCGACTTGTAGCGCATCGAGACGGCGAGCTGTTCCGCGCGCTCCTCCAGGACCTGCCTGGCCTCCTCGATCTCGGTGTTCTTGACCTCGATGTCGCGGTTCTGCCGGGCCAGCAGCTCGGCCTTCTCCTCCAGCTCCGCGTTGGACAGCTGGAGGGCGCGCTGCCGGTTCTCCAGCTCGGCAGACCGTTCCTGCAGCTGCTCGGTCAGCTCCTGCGACTGCTTGAGCAGGCCCTCGGTCTTGGTGTTGACGCTGATGGTGTTGACGCTGATCGCGATGATGTCGGTGATCTGGTTGAGGAAGTCCTTCTGGATCTGGGTGAACGGCTGGAAGGCCGCCAGCTCGATGACGCCCAGCACCCGGCCCTCGAACAGCACCGGCAGCACGATCACATGCGACGGCGGGGAGTCGCCCAGACCCGATGTGATCTTCAGATAGCCCGGCGGGACATGCTCGATGAGGATCGACCGCTTCTCCACCGCCGCCTGCCCGATCAGCCCCTCGCCCGGCAGGAAGAGCGTCGACATGGTGCGCCGGGAGAAGCCGTAGCTGCCGCGCAGCCGCAGCTCGTACTCCTCGCCGACCTCGGTGGTGTCCTCGGCGAGGAAGAAGGCGCCGTGCTGCGCGGAGACCACGGGGGTCAGTTCGCTCATGATCAGCGCGGCCACGTCTCCGAGGTCCCTGCGGCCCTGCATGAGACCGGAGATACGCGCCAGGTTGCCCTTGAGCCAGTCCTGCTCCTTGTTGGCGAGCGTGGTCTCCCGGAGCCGGACGATCATGGTGTTGATGTAGTCCTGGAGCTCCAGGATCTCGCCGGCGGCGTCCACGTCGATCCGCAGGTTGAGGTCGCCGCGGGTCACCGCGGTGGCGACCTGGGCGATGTTGCGGACCTGGCTGGTCAGGTTGTTGGCCATCAGGTTGACGGACTCGGTCAGGTCCTTCCAGATGCCGGAGACGTCCGGCACCCGCGCCTGGCCGCCGAGCCTGCCCTCCGTGCCCACCTCGCGCGCCACCCGGGTGACCTCGTCACCGAAGGCCGACAGCTGCCCCACCATGGTGTTGATGGTGGTCTTGAGCTCCAGGATCTCGCCGCGCGCGTCCACGTCGATCTTCTTGGACAGGTCGCCGCGGGCCACCGCGGTGGTCACCTGGGCGATCTGCCGCACCTGGCCCGTCAGGTTGGACGCCATGCCGTTGACGGACTCGGTGAGGTCCTTCCAGGTGCCGCTGACGCCCGGCACCCTGGCCTGGCCGCCGAGGATGCCCTCGGTGCCCACCTCGCGGGCCACCCGGGTGACCTCGTCACCGAAGGCGGAGAGCGTGTCCACCATCGTGTTGATGGTCTCGGCGAGCTGGGCGACCTCGCCGCGCGCGTCGACGTTGATCTTCTTGGTCAGGTCGCCGTTGGCGACGGCCGTGGCCACCGAGGAGATCGACCGCACCTGGCTGGTCAGGTTGCTCGCCATCAGGTTGACGTTGTCGGTCAGGTCCTTCCAGATGCCCGACGCGTCACGGACCCGCGCCTGGCCGCCGAGCTGGCCCTCGGTACCCACCTCGCGGGCCACCCGGGTCACCTCGTCACCGAACGCGGACAGCGTGTCCACCATCGTGTTCACCGTGGTGACCAGTGCCAGGATCTCGCCCTTGGCGTCGACGGTGATCTTCCGTGACAGGTCGCCCTGGGCGACCGCGCTGGTCACGTCGGCGATGTTGCGGACCTGGCTGGTCAGGTTGTTGGCCATGAAGTTGACGGACTGGGTGAGGTCCTTCCAGGTGCCGCTGACACCCTTGACCTCCGCCTGCCCGCCGAGGATGCCCTCGGTGCCCACCTCGCGCGCGACCCTGGTCACCTGCTCGGCGAACGAGGAGAGCTGGTCCACCATCGTGTTGAGGGTGTTCTTCAGCTCCAGGATCTCGCCGCGCGCGTCCACGTCGATCTTCTGCGACAGGTCGCCGCGGGCCACCGCGGTGGCGACCTGCGCGATGTTGCGGACCTGGCCGGTCAGGTTGCCGGCCATGAAGTTCACCGAGTCGGTGAGGTCCCGCCACACACCGGCGACGCCCGGCACCTGCGCCTGACCGCCGAGCCGCCCCTCGGTGCCCACCTCGCGGGCCACCCGGGTCACCTGCTCGGCGAACGAGGACAGCTGGTCCACCATCGTGTTGATGGTGTTCTTCAGCTCCAGGATCTCGCCGCGCGCGTCCACGTCGATCTTCTGCGACAGGTCGCCGCGGGCCACCGCGGTGGTCACCTGGGCGATCTGCCGCACCTGCGAGGTCAGGTTGCCCGCCATGAAGTTGACGGAGTCGGTGAGGTCCTTCCAGGTGCCGCTGACGCCGTCCACCCGCGCCTGGCCGCCGAGCCTGCCCTCCGTGCCAACGTCGGTGGCCATCCGGGTCACCTGGGCGGCGAAGGAGCCGAGCTGGTCGACCATCCGGTTCACGGTGTTCTTCAGCTCCAGCATCTCGCCGGAGACGTCGACCGTGACCTTCTGCGACAGGTCCCCGTTGGCGACCGCCGTGGTGACCTGCGCGATGTTGCGGACCTGGCCGGTCAGGTTGCGGAAGGCGGTGTTCACCGAGTCGGTGAGGTCCTTCCAGGTGCCCGCCGCGCCCGGCACCTGGGACTGGCCGCCGAGGATGCCCTCCACGCCGACCTCGCGGGCCACCCGCGTCACCTCGGCGCCGAAGGCGGACAGCTGGTCGACCATCGTGTTGACGGTGTTCTTCAGCTCCAGCATCTCGCCGGAGACGTCCACGGTGACCTTCTGCGACAGGTCGCCGCCCGCGACCGCCGTCGTCACCTGCGCGATGTCGCGCACCTGCGCCGTGAGGTTGCGGAAGGCGGTGTTCACCGAGTCGGTGAGGTCCTTCCACGTGCCGGCCGCGCCCGGCACCTGCGCCTGACCGCCCAGCTGGCCCTCGGCCCCGATCTCACCCGCGACCCGGGTCACCTCGTCGGCGAACGTCCGCAGCGTCTCGGTCATCGCGTTGATCGTCTCGGCGAGCTGAGCGACCTCGCCGCGCGCGCCGATGGTGATCTTCTGCGTCAGGTCGCCGTTCGCGACCGCCGTCGTCACCTGGGCGATGTCCCGCACCTGGGCCGTCAGGTTGCCGGCCATCAGGTTCACCGAGTCGGTGAGGTCCTTCCACACCCCGGCGACGCCCGGCACCTGCGCCTGGCCGCCGAGTTCGCCCTCGGTACCGACCTCCCGGGCGACCCGGGTGACCTCGGAGGAGAAGGAGGAGAGCTGGTCCACCATCGTGTTGACGGTGTTCTTCAGCTCCAGCATCTCGCCCGCGACATGCACGGTGACCTTGCGTGACAGGTCGCCCTTGAGCACCGCGGTCGTCACCAGGGCGATGTCGCGGACCTGCGCGGTCAGCCGGTACGCCATGGTGTTGACGGAGTCCGTGAGGTCCTTCCAGGACCCCGCCATGCCGCGGACCTTCGCCTGGCCGCCGAGCTTGCCCTCGGTGCCGACCTCGCTCGCCACCCGGGTCACCTCGTCGGTGAACGCCGACAGCTGGTCGACCAGGCCGTTGACCGTACGGCCGACCTTGAGGAATTCGCCGCGCAACGGGTGCGCGGAGCCGTCCGGATTCTGCGCGCGCAAGTCCATCCGCTGCTCGAGGTCGCCCTCGGCCACCGCCGACAGCACCCTGCCGACCTCGGAGACCGGCCGCACCAGGTCGTCCACCAGCGCGTTCGACGCCTCGATCGCGGCCGCCCAGGCGCCCTCGCAGGCCCCGGTCTCCAGCCGCTCGGTGAGCTTGCCCTCCCGGCCGACGACCCGGCGCACGCGCGCCAGCTCGCCCGTGAGGTGCTGATTGCGGTCGGCGACCTCGTTGAAGACGGCGGCGACCTCCGCCATCACCCCGTCTCCGGTCACCGTCAGGCGGCGGCGGAAGTTGCCGTCCCGCATCGCGGCGAGCGCGGCGAGCAGCTTGGTGAGCGCGGCAGAATCGACCTCTACGGTCCCGCCGGCCCGGGAACGCCCGTTCTTCGTACGCGTGACTGCGCCCCGCGCCGATGCGCCAGACTCCACCGTGTCCCTCCTGGAGGGTCGATCGACCTGCATGTACCCGAGTTAGGCGACTCCAGTGTTCCACCTCCGCGTACCGGCCCGGCAACATCCCGCGTAACCCGTACACGGCGGGGTCGTTGGCGCTAGACCCGTGATCGGGTGCGTACACGTACCGCATCCGGCACGGGACGTTCCGGTTTGACAGCCGCACGGGACGGCCGGGTCGCAACGCACTAGCCTTGCCTGATGGCAGTACGAAGCACGGTGCACGGGCGGGCGACCGACCGTGGCGCGACCCGGCACCGGCTGCGGGACACCACAGAATCCGTCAAGAGGAGATCCGTGATCACGGCTCGGGCATCGGCCAGCTTCGAACCGGTGGGGCGGTCGGTCGCCGTGGCCAGGGCCTTCGTACGGGACACCCTGCACGGCTGGGGCTTCGCCGACGTCGTGGACGACGCGGTGGTGCTGACCAGCGAACTGGTGACCAACGCGGTGGTGCACGCGGGCACCGCGGCCGACGTGCGCTGCCTGCGCTACGAGACGGCCGTACGCGTCGAGGTCGCGGACCACTACCCCGAGCGCGAGGTGCCGCTGCAGGGCCGCGGCAGGCCGCACCGCGACCCCGACCACGAAGGCGGCCGCGGCCTGCTGCTGTGCGCCGCGCTCGCCAGCCGCTGGGGCGTCGAGTACACCGCGGCGGGCAAGCACGTGTGGTTCCAGCTCGACCTGCCCGAGCGCCCCGCCGGCACCCGCTCGGCAGGACCGCTGCTGGCCACCGCCGAGCTGCCCGTCGCCGACGAGCGGGTCAGGGTCGCGGTCGTCCAGGTCGACAGCCGCGGCGCCATCACCCGATGGAACGACGACGCGGCCGACCTCTTCGGCCACCCCGCGGCCGACGTGCTCGGCAAATCCCTCGCCGACCTCACCGCCTGGCCGCAGACCCCCGGCACCGGCATCGGCCTGGCCGAGGCACTCCGGCTGTCCCGCTGGGAGGGCACCTACGGGCTGCGCAACAGCGACGGCCGGGTCCTGCCCGTCTACGGCTCCCACCTGCGGGTCCGCGACAGCTCGGGCGAGCCCTCCACCGTCTGCCTGCTGGTGCGCGTCGAGGAGCGCGCCGTCCTGCAGACCCCGGCCCGCGGCAACGCGCCCTCCGACACCGGCCTCGTCCAGCGCGGCAAGAACGTCGACGCCTTCGAGGTCTTCATCGGCTCGCCCGCGCCCGACGACCTCGACAGCCTGCTCCAGCGCACCGTGGAACGCGCCCGCGACATGCTCGACGGCGACGCCGCCTACCTGCTGCTGGCCACCGACGACGAGACCGAGCTCGAAGTCCGCGCCTCCACAGGCCTGCCGTCGGCCCGCCAGCGCTTCGCCCGCGTGCCCGTCGAGGCCGGCACCGGACGGTACGGCAGCGCCCGCATGCCCGCCGTGCACGAGGACCTGACCGCCGTCCCCGGCGCGGTCCCGCTGCTGTCGGGCACCGGCATGCGCTCGGTCGTCACCGTGCCGCTCAAGGTCGAGGGCCGCCTCACCGGCTCCCTCGGGGTCGCCGCCGAGGCACCGGGCCGCTACTCCAACCAGGAGGCGCTACGGCTCCAGTTCGCCGCCGACCGGATCGCGCTGGCCGTGGAGAGCGCCCGGCTCACCGAACTGGAAAGGCTCCGCCGCGGCTCGCTGTCCTTCCTCGTCGAGGCCTCGGACCTGCTGGCCGGCACCCTCGAACGCGACCAGACACTGGCGCTGATGGCCCAGATGACCGTGCCCACGCTGGCCAGTTGGTGCGCCGTCTACACGATCGCCGAGCAGTCGGAGCCCGAACTCGCCTTCGTCCTGCACGAGGACGAGGACCGCATCGACGGCATCAAGGCACTGCTGTCCCAGGTCCGCGCCCCTGAGCCCGACCCGACTCCCGGAGCCCGCGCCTGGACCGCGCCGTCCGACGCGGCCCACTCCAGCGCCCTGCGGGCCTCCCTGCGCAGCCTCGGCGTCGGCCCCAGCGGCTCGGGGACGATCGCAGGGCGCCAGCCCAGCACGCCCGGCGTGGCCCTCGCCACCGCGGCCGCCGTGGGCGGCGAGACGGTCGTCCTGCCGCTGGTCGCGCGCAACCGCGTCATCGGCATGCTCACCCTCGGCAAGCCGTCCGACGAGCGCTTCCGCCAGGAGATCCTGGAACTGGCCGAGGACCTGTCCCGCCGCGCGGCCCTCGCCCTGGACAACGCCCGCCTCTACAGCGAGCGCACCGCGATCAGCCAGGCCCTCCAGCGCAGCCTGCTCCCGCCGGAGCTGCCACGCGTCCCCGGCGTCGAGGTCGAGGTCGTCTACCGCGCCGCAGGTGAAGGCAACGAGGTCGGCGGCGACTTCTACGACCTCTTCCCGATCCGCGACGGCTGCTGGGGCTTCGCCATCGGCGACGTCTGCGGTACGGGCCCCGAGGCCGCCGCCGTGACCGGCCTCGCCCGGCACGCCCTGCGGCTGCTGGCCCGCGAGGGCTTCGGCGGCCCCGCGGTCCTCGAGCGGCTCAACGCAGCCATCCTCGACGAGGGCGCCCGCAGCCGCTTCCTGACCCTGCTCTACGGCGAGTTGTGGCCGCAGCACGACGGCAGCGCGGTGCTGCGGATGGTCTGCGCAGGCCATCCGCTGCCGCTGCGGCTGCGCCCTGACGGCACCGTGGAGCCCGCCGCGGACCCGCAGCCGCTGCTGGGCGTGATGGACGACCTGGAACTCGTCGAGCAGTCCGTCACCCTCGACCCCGGCGACGTCCTGCTGTGTGTCACCGACGGCGTCACCGAGCGCCGGGAGGGCAGCAGGATGCTCGGCGACGACGGCCTCGCGGACGTCCTTGCCACCTGTACGGGCCTGACGGCCGGCGCGGTCGCTGCCCGCATCCAGCGCGCGGTCGAACGCTTCGCCTCCGACGCCCCGTCCGACGACATGGCCATCCTCGCGATGCGGGTCCCGGCACTCCCCGAGAGCTGACCCCGCCGCCAGCCCCGTGCACATCGGACCCGCACACGCGGAAAGGCCCCCCGCCGAGGCGGGGGGCCTTTCCTTGTCAGAGCCCCAATACGGAATCGAACCGTAGACCTTCTCCTTACCATGGAGACGCTCTACCGACTGAGCTATTGGGGCGCGTCGACAGGAAGATCGTAGCCCATGAACGGACGTGCGGGAAACTCGGCCGGATGCCGCTCAGCGGGACCGCGAGGCGTCGGTCCCGCGGCTCAGATCAGGCCGCCGAGCCCGTTGCAGGTGTCCGCCATGTGCGTCAACTCCCGCTGGGTGATGCCCGGGTGCACCGGCAGCGAAAGGGTGTCCGCGGCCACCAGCTCGGTCTGCGGCAGCACGGCCCCCGAGCGGTGCGCCGGCATCCGGTGCACCGGTACGGGCACGCTCACCGCCGCCCGCACACCGCGGGCGGCGAGGGCCGCGGCGAAGGCGTCCCTGTCGGGCCGTCCGTTGCCCGGTATCCGCACGGTGTAGCGGTGGTAGAGGTGGTGTGCCCCCGGCTCGGTGTACGGCACGACGACGCCCTTCAACGCCGAGTCGAGGAAGCGCGCGTGGGCACGGCGCCTGGCGACGGCTCCCGCGTCCTCCGTCCGGCCGCCCTCGGCCCCTTCTTCCACCACGGCCAGCGCGCAGCGCTCGGCCAGTTCGTTGAAGCGCGCCATGGGCGCCGGGTGCCCGAACACGTGCACCGGCACTATGGCCGCCGTGCGTGAGGTGACGCCGGCCGCGACGGCGTCCGGGTCGAGGCAGAAGGTCCGCGGGTCGATGTCCGCGAAGACCGGTACGGCCCCCGCCAGTCGTACCGCGTCGGCGGGCGCACACGGCCCGAACGACGGCACGATGACCTCGTCGCCGACCCCTATGCCCAGCTTCACCAGCGCGTCGCGCAGGGCGGACGCCGTCGTGTCCGAAGCGATCCTGTGCCGCCGTCCGGCAGTCGTCATCTGCTGCACGTCTCCACACCTCCGCCTGTCGGGGCGCCCAGAGTCTCTGTACGACGTGAACACCGGGTAACGGGCAGCAAAAAAGCCCCGGCCCCCGAGACAAAGCTCGGGGGCCGGGGCCTTCTTCAATAATTGTTCGGCGGTGTCCTACTCTCCCACAGGGTCCCCCCTGCAGTACCATCGGCGCTGAAAGGCTT
>NZ_JBICTO010000005.1:214381-451774 GCF_043197715.1 Streptomyces sp. NPDC049040 | reverse complement strand
CCCGCGGAGCGGGTACCACAGCGCTGCGCGCTGTGCAAGCGATACCACTCGCTTCGCTCGTGGTATCTGCTTCGCTTCGCTCAGCGTGACCGCGCTTCGCGCGGTTGGCCCGGCGAAGCCGGGCCAACCCCTTCGCTTCGCTTCGGGGTTGACGGGCCGCCATTCGGCGGGCTTCGCCCGCCTTTTGGTGGCCCCTGGCCCCTCGCTCCGCTCGGGTCCTGGCGGTGTGCTCCGCACCCCGCAACCGGTGCATGAACAGGCATGCGGGGCGGGCGACAAGCAGGCTGGCAAAGAGGGGGCTTGGTGGGGGGTGGGGTCACGGATCCCATTCCAGTCCCGAGCCGGCTGCCGGGGACCTTCCACACCCACCCCCCATGGCCGCGAGTCCCTCACGATCTCCGACCGGCCCACTGCCCAGAACCGTACCGAGGACCACTGACAACCAGACTCAGGAGTGCGTCATACGGGTCGGGCAACAAGCAGGCCGGCAAGGGGAGGGGGTTACTCCCGGAGGCCGGCGTGGATGTGCATGGCTGCCGTGGCGTTGTCGTCGAGGACAACCCCCACTTTCGGGCGGTTGCCCGCAGTCCGTCCTCCACATCCAGGAAGGGGCGCCCCCAGAGGGTGGTGGCGACCTCTTCCCACACCGCCCGGTACCTCATGGCCTGGTCCACTACTCGCAGGATGTCCACCTCGCGCGTGGACGGCTCTGGTTCCACCTGTGCTGCCCCCCCTGTCCGTCACGTCCGAGCCCGTGGAGGGCCAAGCCAATCACGAAGACAGGTCAGAGACGAGGGAGGGAGTGGACCAGGAGGTGCGTCAAATTATGTTGTGCGCTAAGCTCTGGACTCAGACAGCAGCCCCGGAGCACGCCCGGTCTGGGGCATCTCATTCCAGGAATGGTGGCATCATGCGCTTCATGGTCCAGGCGTCCGAGAGTCCGATCACGGTGACTTTCGAACCTTCCGGGGCGGAGTACGTTGTCGAGTCTGGCGATCACCTCATCATTGAGTGGCCGGATGGCCCGAGCGGCCTGCTTGGCTGCGTGGAGCACTCTTCCGACGGCCTTGTGATCGGCGAACCAGGGAACGGACTGTCTCGGATATGGCGTTCAAGCGGCGAAGAACTTTCCATTCTTGGATGACCCAATGTGGGCTCGGGTGGTTGGCGGACCATGAAACTGGCGGCTGAAACAGCAAGCGAGGAAGCAAGTTTTCATCCATTCCCTCACCAGATTGAAGCATCTGATGCGGCGGTACGGAGACTTGAATTGCAGCCGGGACAGGAAATGCCCGCGCAGGGGCTGCGGACGCAAGTCATCGCGGCGACCGGCTCGGGAAAGACCTTCATCGCGGTTCTGACCGCACGGAAACTACGGGCCGGCCGGGTCCTGGTCCTGGTCCCGACCCTGGACCTGCTGACACAGATGGCGGCCGCCTGGCGCGCCGGCGGCCGCACCGGGGCGTTCTACGGGATCTGCTCCCTGCGGGCGGACGAAGCGCAGGGGCTGGCGTGCACCACCGACGTGGACGAGCTCGTGGCATGGACGCGGGGCCTGGAGCAGGTGACCGTGTTCGCCACCTACGCCAGCGTGGGGATGGGGACCCTCCAGCGGGCCCATGAGGCCGGGCTTGCGGCCTGGTCGCTCGTGGTCGTCGACGAAGCCCACCGGGTCAGTGGCAGGGGCAGCAAGCCGTGGGCTGCGATCCACGACAACCTGCGCATCCCCGCCGACCGCAGGCTCTACATGACCGCCACCCCACGCGTCTGGGAAGCCCCGGACACCGAAGAAGACGGCAGCGGAGGCGGTGGGGGCGCACCGGTGCTCGTGGCCAGCATGGACGACAACCCCGACGGGTGGTTCGGGCCCGTGGCCTACAGGCTGACGCTTTCCAAGGCCCGCGATCTGGGGCTGGTCGCCGCATGGCAGGTGGTATGCGTCGACGTCACCGACCCGCAACTCCAGGCCGCCGCACTGCTCGGCGCTGACAGCCGGTCGGACAACGTACGCGGGAGCCGGCTCGCCGCGTTGCAGACCGCCGCGATCAAGACCGCCGCAGAGCGCGGACTGCGGCGCATGCTGACGTTCCACTACCGGACCAGCGAAGCCGAAGCGATGGCGGCCGGTGTACCCGCCGTCGCCCGGCGCCTGTGGGAGCACGACCCGCAGACGTACCCGGAGCCCGCACGGGTGTGGGCGGACTGGCTGTGCGGGGAGCACTCCCCCACCCACCGCCGCCAGACACTCGCCACCTTCGCCGACCCCGTCGGCCGGCGACACGACGGCGACCTGGTCCCCATGCGCCTGCGACTGCTCAGCTCCGTTCGCGTCCTCGGCGAAGGCATCGACTCCAAAGATTGCGACTCCGTGTTCTTCGCCGACGTCCGCGGATCCGCCGTCGACATCCTCCAAATCGTCGGACGCGCCCTCCGCATGAACCCCGGCGAAGGCAAAGTCGCCAGCCTGGTGGTGCCCGTCTTCCTCGCACCCGGCGAAGACCCCGACGCCATGCTCACCAGCAAGGGATACGAGTCCTTGGCCAGGATCCTGGCTGCGCTCCGCTCACACGACTCCGACACCATCGAAAGCCTCGCGGAGCAGCAGGCCACCAGCCACTCACCGAAGCCGCCCGCAGCCGACCTCGACACGACCGGCCGGCGCAACGGGAAGGGCGGCCCATCAGCACCCGCACAAAGCCTGCTCACCTTCTCCACCCCCCGCGACCCCGCCATCCTCGCCCAATTCATGAAACTCCGAATCCTCCGGCCGGAGAACACCTACTGGCGTCAGGGCATCCAGGCAGCGACCAGATACGTGAAAGAAAACGGAGATCTGAAAGTCCCGTATGCGTTCACCACGCCGGATGATTGGGCGCCCTCTGAATTTCCGCTAGGGACATGGGTAGCCGACCAGCGGAAATCCTTCAACGCGGGCCAGATGAAGCCCGCACGCGCCATAGAACTCGAAAACCTCGGCATGATCTGGTCCCACTGGGACGTCGCATTCCAGGAGGGGCTGTCAGCAGCACAGGGGTGGGCAGCCGAACACGGCCACTTCCTCCCGCCCACCACAGCCGTCTTCAACGGCCATCCAGTAGGGGTATGGGCCAAGAATTTGAGAACCGCGGGCCGCAAGCTCGCGCAACTCGAAGCACGACGCGAAGCCGGCCTCCCCATCGGCCCCACCACCGGGGCCCTGACCGAAGAACGCCGCGACGCTCTGGAAGCGATCGACCCGAGCTGGTGCCCGGCCTGGCCCGTCGCCTGGCAACGCTGCTACCGGTTGTGCCACAACCTGGTCCAGGCCGGAACCCCGCTGCCCGCGCCGGGCGAGGCCACGGTGCAGGGCGAAGACCTCGGAGCGTGGGTCCAGGCACAGCGGCTGGGCTGGGAGCAGCTGCTGCCCGCACAACAGTGGATGCTCGCCAACATGCTCCACCTCACCCCCGCACTGCCCGACGAACGCCCACAAGCGCCCCGCACACAAGCCGACAAATGGGCCATCAACATCCGGGCCGCCCAGCAGTTCCACACCCGCGAAGGCCACCTACAGGTACCCCGGAAAGCTGTCGAACAGCTTGTCGAGCCTGACGGGGCGGTAACCGAAGTCCGGCTCGGCATGTTCACCGACAATGCCCGGCGCAGGGCTGACAAGCTCACCCCAGAGCGGCGCGCCGAACTCGACGCACTCGGCATGCGCTGGGCGTAGGGACGGACTGGACGACGCATCTGGGTTGGTTCGTCCCCGCGACTACGGGGTCTGCAGGTCGTTAGGCGAGCTGGGGGACGTTGGGATGGGTGGCGATGGACGCCGGGAATCGGATCTCACCAGCGGCCGTACTCCAGAGGTCGCCGGCGGGCGGTGTGTGGCGGATGGCGCCGCTGCGGGGAGAGATGACGCAGCGTTCCTGGCCCGGCTGGCCGCGAGCTACGGCATAGAGTTCGGCCAGCTGCTGGCGGCTGTGGTCGATGTCGGCTCGTGGTCGCCATCGGCCTGCCACTGCCCGGCAACCGCAACGACTGCCGGATCTTCGCCGAGTCAGGTGCCGACAGTGCCCTGCAAGGATGCGCCGGTGCTGGCGGACTGCGGCTGCCAGGGGACGGGTGCCCTGATTCCGCACCGGCGCCGTCGCGGACCGGAGCAGCTCACACCGAGCAAGAAGCCGACAACGCTGTCCGTCGCAGGGCCCGGGCCCGGGTCGAGCACGTCTTCTCACGGATGAAGAACCGGAAGATTCTCCGCGACTGCCGCCTGCGAGGAGCCGGCGTGCACCACCCGATGCAGGGCGTCGCGCGGCTCCACAACCTCACACTCAGCGGATGAGCTGATCCTGCCTCACTGCGAACTCCTCCCGCCCGTCGGGCGTGGTGACGCCGTGCGGTGAGATGGAGACGGTGACGACCTCGTCCTCCAGCAGGCCATGGCCTTGGGCGACCACGCAGGCGACGGTGACCTCCACCGGATAGGACGAGTCCGGGCCGAGCTCGGCCGTTGCCGCGAAGACCGGGGCCTTGTCGAACAACGACCAGCGTCGTCCCGCCGCATCCGTGAACTGAACCTCGACCACCCCGGGCCACGGCTCATCGTCCACCCAGCGGACCACCTCACACCGCAGCTCAACCACGAATACCCCACCCGCCCAGGTCAACAACGAGCACCAGTATCCCGCGAGACATCAGCTCACGACATACAGGACAACCTTCAGCAAGAGCCTGAGCGGTAGGGGGTACGGCCAGGGCGCCGACCGTGGCCATGCCCCCGTACGAGCTCTCATTGGTCCTGGCGCCACGACAGCATGCCACCGCCGACGCGCGGAAGCACTGGGGGCGCACTCCGGGGACGCGCGAACTGCAGAGCGTCCGACCTCACGGGTTGCCTGTCTTCAACGGCTTTCACGACGGCCTCGGTGGCCAGCTCGTGCGCGCGGCCCAGCTGCGTGAGCGCGGTCGTCCTGCCCGTGCCGGATGCGCCGGACAGGATCACTCCGCGGCGCGCGGAGACCTGGTGGCGGTTGAGCTGGATCAGCAGCCGGGCGGTGGACATCACCTTGCGGATCGTCGGGGTGTTCACCAGTGGCGGGTCCGCGTGATACTCCCGCCACGACTCGTCGGCCCGGGCCCGTTCCTCTCCGGTCGGTTCTGCCCGCTCAGTGGCGGGCAGCAGCTTCGGCGGGATGGTCTCGTGCTCGACATAGCGGCGCCAGCCCTCCTTGGTCGTCAACGGGGAATCCGGCGGGGTCGGCTCGCTGGACTCCTCCTGCCGCGTGCTGGTCGAGGGCGTCCTCATAGCCACCTTTCGGCTTCGGCGTGGGCGTCAAAGACCCCGAAGGACACCACCTCTGCGGACGGAGAGGCCGCTGCGGAGTCGGAGTCGAAAAGTCGGTCTCGGGGTCGGGGTCGGGCGTGATCGCGGCCTCGGGTACCGCAGCCCCCGGGAGAGCGGCGGCGGTGCCGGTGCGGGCGATGACCCGGGCCGAGCGCAGGTCCGGCCCGTGCTCGGCCCGGGTCAGCAGCTCGTCCAGGACGCGGGCGACATCAGCCTCGTTCGCGTCGTCCATGCCGGCCGCGGCGGCCAAGCGCCGGGCGTGGTTCCAGGTGAAGTCCGCGAAGAGCGCGCTCACCAGCGACAGGCGGACCCAGGGCGCGGTGATCCAGCCACCGGTGGTGCGCACGAAGACCCAGACCCCGTCGAACGCTCTCGGGTCCTCGCCAGTCAGCGAGGTCAGCCACAGGTCGGCATGCGACCGGAGCAGCTGCTCAATGTGCCGGGAGTCCAGGAAGGCACCGCAGGTCTGGCGGCCGCTGGTGGACGGTCAGCCGAGCCGGACGGACGGAGAACGGGAGGTGCGCAGCTCCACTTGCTTATCCCTGCTCAGCCGCCGGCCACGGCATTATGCCAAGCTCTGCACGAACAGCCGCGAGGAGCTTGGCGCGTTTGTCCCCAAGGTGCAACTGGAGGCGCTGCGCCAGCGGGTCCCATAGGGCTTCAGTGACTGCCTCGATCAGCGGGTAGGCGGCTTCGCGAAGCGGCTCGCAGCAGAGCACACGTATTTCCAGATGACACAGCCACAGAGCACTCTCCAACTCGCCAGCGGTGTCCGAATCCAGGGCCTCTCCTTCGATGCGCTTGTGCACGAGGCGTTCCACCGGGCGTAGCGCAGCAAAGAAACGCAGCAGGGCTTCCTTCCGCTCATCACGTAGCCGGAGGGCTGCGGAGCGTTCTTCCTGGAGTGCGGCCGCACGCGTACGCCAGCGCTCACCTGTCAGGACGCCAGCCGATCCGATTCCAGCACCCAGGAGTGCGCTTGCCGCAGCGATGATGTTCGGCCACTGATCCATGGCCCAGAGCACGGCCAGCTGACCGCGTCGACGCTGCGCTGTTCATTGAACTGAGACAAAGCCGTACGTGGCAGAGCAGGCGCTTTACGCCTCGATGTACGCCACGACCGATGCTGCGCAGCGCGGTGACGAAGTAGATGACGCGGACGTCGTCGGCGTCGTCGCGGTAGTTGCGCAGGCCCGGGTGGGAGCCGGGGATCGGGGTGCCGGCGTCGGGGTCGACGGACAGCACGGCCAGGGCGCGGTCCAGGGCTGGCAGTTCGGCTTCGTCGGTCAGGGCCTCGATCTGCTTCTCCGCCGACTCGCTGAAGGTGATCCGGGCCCGGGGGCCGGAATGGCGCGGCATCCGGCGACGGGGCCGCGCGCGGCGTGCAGCTGCGCGAGCTTGCGTTCGCGTGCTCTTCCCACGGCGTGCAGGTCGCGGAGTCGGACAGGCCGTCGAGTGCGGTGTCCTCGAGGACGGCGGCCAGGCGGTCGGCGTTCTCGCGCGTGCGGGCCACGTACGCGCGCAGCGCCTGCGCGCCGCCGGGCGTCAGCGTCTCGCGGCCGGCGCCCGCGGGCTTGGGCCCCGTCGGGGGCGGGCTGATCGCCCATCACGGGCCTCCAGGGCGCTTGCGGGCTGATGCCACGGTAGCGACGCTGTGAGGCCGTGCGGGCCGCCTCGGCGGGACGGGCAGCACGAAGCCACGGGCCGCCGTGGGGCGCCGACACCGACGCTTCGAAGGTGTGGGAATGCGCGGTGTTCAACGAGCCCGGCCCGCATCGATTACGGGGCGGCAGGCTCTCGGCTGAGGTCACCGTCCGACCAGTTGGCTGGAGACTCGGCGTTCCTCACGGTTGTCCCGTCTCAGCGGAGTTTGGCGGATCTCACTGAACTTGACCGGCTGTCGCCACGGCCTGGCACCTTGTACACAGTATCTGCACCCATACAGATCGGAGCCCGAAGTGCTGCCCGCTGTCACCGGCCGCGATGAGTCCGCCGTGCTGATCATCAGAACCGACTTCAGCGACGAGACAGCCTGGCAAGCCGTGTGCGAGGAGTCGTTGAGGCCGTGGGGCGATGGTGACTATGAGCCCCACGTCCACCTCGTCGACGATCCCGTTTGGGCCGGTGCCACAACGGATCACGTGATCGCCGCCGTATCTGCGGACGAGGATCTGAGCATCGTCTTCCTCGCCGACCGCATCACCATGCGGAACCGCGAGCACCCGCTGCTGGCCGTGGCAGTCTTGACCAGGGACGAGTGCGCGAGCGACGAGGAGTTCGAGGCCTACGGCGGATCACTCCGCACTGCCTGCGCCAGCATTCACGACATCCACGCGAACCTCTCGATCGCCAACCTGGACTTCGCAGACCTCGCAGAGGCCGCCCGGAATGATCCCGCAGGGATCTTTCGATCCTTCTAGGGCCTCACCAAACCCCCAGGGGCCGGCGAGGAACGCGCCGAGGTCGGCAGCAGCGAGGCGGCCGGCGTACGCCAGCTGGTCGACGCCCGTCCTCTTTTCTCATCGGTGCAGCAGGGGGTGAAGCGCAAGAGGGGATGTCGAGACTCCCAGCAACATCACTACCAGCGGCCTGACCTGCGAAAACACTCCGGCCGGTACCTGGTGGGCCGATAGGAGCCCGGCCGTGGCCCCGGAAGGGGCCACGGCCTGAGCCGCGTCGACGCGGCAACGGCGGTGACCGCGGCCGACGCGCCCGGACTACGCCGCGGGCCCGTCGTAGCCGCGGGCGGCGGGGCTGCGGCGCACCGGGCCGAAGGGCTTGACGAAGGAGAGCACCACCGTCGCGATCAGCACGCAGCAGGCCGCACCCGCGTCGCGGACCAACCCGGTGGCGTCCGCCACCGGTTGCCGGGCGGAAACCGCCGAGGCCGCAGCGTCCAGACCGGGAACCAGCACGACCGCGGCCAGAAGCGTGCCCCCGCCGGTGATCGCGAGGCTCAACACCACCCACCAGTGGCGCAGCAGGCCCCAAGGCGTGAGCAGGCCGAGCGCGACGCCGGTGGCCAGGGCCAGGACGGCCAGCGGCAGGAGCAGCCACTGGCCGATCAGGAGAGCGGCCGGATAGACCGAGATCGGGGCGCTGCCGAACCACCCGGCCGAGGTCAGCACCAAGACGGCGGCATCACTGCCGAGCAACCCGACCGAGACCGTCACATGTGCGGCCCGCAGAGCCCTGCGCCACCGCGGCGGCAGGCGCCGGCCCACGCGGCAGGGCCGATCCACCTCCCGGCGCCGCGCCCGCAGGGCAGTGGGAGCGACCGGCTCGGGCTTAGACGGCAGGATACCCACGCTCTCGCCTCCTCAGTATCCGACGCATGCACTGCCAGGGATACGGCCTCGCCTTCCATCCTGCACGCCCCCGGGGCGCAGATCGTCATCCCCCAGGAGCAACACCACCTACCGCGCAAGGAGTACCGCGCCGACCACTGATCCAGCCGCGGTCGCGCGCGCCGAATCCCCGCCCACCGCCACATCCGTGCGCCAGGCCCCGAGGCCGGCGATCCCTGCTGTGAGCAGGCACCTCTGTGACAGCCCGCACGACCGGCCCTGATCGGACGCCGGCAGCCGCCCGGTCACCTCGTGACAGCAGACCAGCCCACACGACTGCTCCACCACCAGGCAACCAGCGCTTCCCAGCGCTGACGCCCACCCCCTGTCGCCAGGACGCCTACTCACACAGGTAGGCAGCCCGTCCCGATCGGACTGATGAGCGGAATCGCCCGGTTCCGATCCCAGCGCTGGTCGGCTCACTTGGTGGGAGCACTCGGCGTCGTTCAAGGTCGCCTGTTGCGCGGGTAGTCCTCGATGTACTGACGGTCCGCTGGTGGGCGTTCATCTGTCGCCTGCAACAGCGTCTGCGCCTCGCGGTGTCGACCTTCTCGTGTCAGTCGCTCATGGAGGGCGGCAACCTCTTGCCATGGACGCTCCACCGCCTTCCGCCGCAGCTCTCACAGGTCGTGAGGTGAGACGGTTTGTTGCGGGCGCAGCGCTGCCAGGGCTTGGCGAGCGTCCTGCCTCCTACGCGCCTCACCGGCGTCTGCGCTGTCTGCGGGGTTCGGAGATCGGCTTGGGATTCTGCCGGAGGACCGTCCTCGGCGATGTCCGCGTTTCCCCACAGCCCTCACCACAGCCCTCACCACACGATGGTTCGCCGGTTGCGCAGCGTTGTCCGCAGCGACACGGCCAGTCCCGGAGTTGTCGGCTCGATTGTCCCGGACGACCACCGTAGGCCCGTCGCCAGAACCGAGATCGTCGGTGGTGCCCCGTAGAAGGTCACCATCGCGGTCGTTGACCTCTGCTGCATGGGCCAGAGCTTGATCGATGTCGTCCCCAACAGGTCGCGGCGAGCAGCGCGGGCAGCGCCCACTCCCCCGGCCGGCCCACAAGCGCGGCGAACGCGGCGTCGTCGTCCCTGACTACGGCCTCCAACGCGGCCAGCGCTCGCAGGTGCTCATCGCCGGCCAAATCGATGTCGTCCATGGCCCCTGACCGTACGCACCCCGACGCCACAGCGGGAGCCGGCGAAACCACCCGCCCGCAACGGATGCGGGGTAAAGAACACCAGGGCGAAGCCCGCCGCGCAGCCGGCCACCGGGCTCACGGCGACCGGGCGGGGAGCCTGAGCCCGGCGGTCGCCCGGCGCCAGCGGGACGGCGCCCCTGTTCCACGGCGGCGCGAACGCCCCGTTCCACACCGTTCCATACGATTCCAGACCGATACACGTGCGGACAGATGGGCGACAGGGCCGGTCACCCACCCGCGTACGCCACACCGCCGACCGCCGTTCCACAGCTGTGACCTGCGATAGCGATGTCCGTGGAACGCAGGGCGCCACAGCGGGGTCCACCATGGAATCGAACGGGAATCGAAATAGGTTGGAGTGGTGAGCGACGACCAGGACCAAGAGCACCGCGCCGGGCTGCCGGCCCGACCGGCCGCTGAGGACGGTCGCATACAGACCGAGGCGCCGGCTCAGTCCAGCTCCGCGGACCCCAGGTTCACCACGAGCACGAAGTGCGGGACAGCGCTCAGGCACAGTTCTGCCGCCGTGCTCGGACCGGCCGCAGCACCCGCCTGCCGCAACGCCAGCAGCCCAGCCGGCACAACGGCGCCGACCGCCGCCCCTCCGTGGCCGCACCCGGCGGTCCGGCGGGTGCGTATGCCGGACCGCCGAGCGGCGGGAAGGGTCAGAGGCAGGTGGCGAGGACGAATGAGATGACGGTGCAGGTAGCGGTGCTGGTGTCGTTGGCCGGCGTGGTGTCCGTGGGCGCCGAGGCCGTGCGCAGGCCGGTGACCGAAACGGGTCCGAGGGACAGCAGGGTCAGCGGGACGCGGAAGGACTTCGCGCTGCTGGCCCCGTTGGCGATGCTGCCGTAGGAGCAGGTCACGGAGCCCGTCGCGGTGGTGCAGCCGGAGGAGAGGTTCGTGGCGCCCACGCCCGACGGGAGACTCGCGGTGATCGTCGCCGAGGTGACCGCGTCGGGGCCGTTGTTGTGGGCGGTCAGGGTGTAGGTGAGGTAGGGCACCAGGACGCCCAGATGGGGCTGGCCGCCGGTGGTCACGGCGATGTCGGCGGTCGGCGCGACGTAGGTGAACTGGTCCGCGCCGCTGGTGGCGCTGGTGCCGCCGGGGGTGGTGACCTGGATGTCGACCGTGCCGGCCGTATGGGCGGGGGAGGTGGCGGTGCACGCGGTGTCGGTGGTGCAGGAAACTGTGGTGGCCGGGCTGCCCGGGCCGAACGTGACGGCGGTGGCGCCGGCCAGGCCCGCGCCGTGGACGGTGACCGGGGTGCCGCCGGCGGTGGGTCCGCTGCTGGGGCTGACCGAGGTCACGGTCGGCAGGGCGAGGTAGGTGTACTGGTCGGCTGCCGATGCGGGGCTGGTGCCGGCGGGGGTGGTGACGGTGACGTCCACCGTGCCGGAGGTGTGGGCCGGGATGGTGGCGGTGACGGTCAGGTCGTTGATGACGGTGACGCCGGTGGCCGGGGTGCCGCCGAAGTTCACGGCGCCGGCGCCGGCCAGGCCGGTCCCGGTGATGGTGACGGTGCCGCCGCCGGAGGCCGGGCCCTGAGCGGGGGTGATTGCGGTGACGGCGACCGGCGGGGGCGTCACGGTGACGCCGAACGGGGTGGTGCCCACCGGGACGGCGCCGGTGACGGTGCCTGTGGCCGTGTCGATCACCGAGACCGTGCTGGCGCCGGAGTTGGTGACGTAGGCGCTGCCGCCGGTACGGTCGGCCGCGACGCCGACGGGCCCTGAGCCGACGGTTGTCGTGCCGGTGACGGTGTTGGTGGCAGTGTCGATGAGCGAGATGTTGCCCGCGTTGGCGTTGGCCACGTAGACGTGCGTGCCGTCCGGGGTGACCGCGATTCCCTCCGGTCCGCCGGGATTGGGGATGATGGCGGTAATGGTGTTGGTGGCGGTGTCGATCACCGAGACGGTGTTGCTGTTGAAGTTCGCCGTGTAGGCGTGGGCGCCGTCGGGAGAGACGGCCACAGCTGCCGGCGTCCTGGCGTTGGGGTCGCTGATGGTCGCGGTCACAGTGTTGGTGGCGGTATCGACGACCGAGACCGAACTGCCCACGAAGTTGGCCACATAAGCCTTGCCGCCGTCGGGTGTGAACGCGATACCGAAAGGCTGGCTGCCGGTGGCGAAGGTCGCGGTGACGGTGTTCGTGGCGGTGTCGATCACGGTGATCCCGCCGACGGCCGTGGCGATGTTGCCGCCGACGTAGAGCAGGGTCCCGTCGGGGGAGACCGCCACGGGACCCGGGATCACGCCGGCAGGCACGGTTGCGGTGACCGTGTTGGTGGCCGTGTCGATGACCGAGACGTTGTTGTCCCCGTCGTTGGCGACGTACACGCGGGAGCCGTCGGGAGACTCGGCCACCCCTTCGGGGAACCGGCCGACGGCAATGGTCGCGGTGACCGTGCCGGTCGCCGTGTCGACGACCGAGACCGAATTGCCGCGCAGGTTCGAGACGTAGGCCATCCGGGCCCCGGAGCTCGCCTGGGCCGGCGTGGCGGCGAGGGCGACCAGGCCGGTCAAGGCCAGGACGGCAGAACACACCGCAGCAATGACGGAACGGTGGCGGGAGCGGCGTATCAGGCGTAACGGCCGGGCTCCGCGAGAACGGGAAGACGTCACTGTCTCTCCTTCCGGTCCGCACCACCACGGCGGGGACCGGCAGGCCCCGGGAAACCGGCAGCAGTGCGGTCGCACAGGACGGAGCCGCCCCCGCGGCACTCACCGCCGGGCCTGCCCGCCCCCGCCCACCACCCCCGCCCAGTCCGGGCCGCGACAGCAAGCGACTCGCACGCGCCCTCAAGGACCAGGCACAGCCAAGTCCCCGCATGCTCTCAACGATCCGCCCTGCACCATGCCAGATGTCCGAACTGGACCGAAAATGACTGATAAGCGATTTCTTTGCGTCAAATATCTATCCATCGTGGCTGGATATCAAATATCGACCGTTTCAAGCTGAAATTGGACGAATTGCCGTTTGACGCTCGCACAGCGGTGAATGGCAGCACCTGGGCAAACGGCACCGCCAGCAGCATCGACATCCGCCAACCGGCGCTCCACCGAGCAGAAATCCCTACCCTCCAAAGGGCGACGTCGCCGAACACAGACAGCTCGTTCCAGAAGGTCCGCGAACAGGGCCGAATCGCAGACGTCCATGCGCTGGTCGCCGTGGTGAGCGACGACCAAGAGCACGGCGTGGGGCAGTCGGCTGCGCTGCCGCACGCCGACGGGCCACTGGTCGACCTGACCCTCCCGGACGGGCGGCACCTGTACGCCGTGGTGAAGTCCCGGCGCAAGGAGCCCGACGGCGGTGGTACGACCTGCAGATCCACGTCCCCCACCAAAGCAGCGACCGGGGCCGACTCCCGGCCCTGCCCGCCGCAGTCGACTTCCACGCCCCCGCCGCCCTGTGTCGGCCGATCGACGGCCAGCCCTACGACCAGGTCCCGACCGAGCGGCCCGGGGTCACCCCGGCCTGGAAGGTCGAAGAGAAGGTGTACTTCGGGGCCCGAACGCGGCCCGGCCCACGTCGTGCACCGCGGCGACTGCCACGCGGCCCGCGACCTCACCCGGCCCGCCACCACCGAGCAGGCCCGCGCCGTCCTGACCCGCGACGACGCCGCACCGTGCCAGATGTGCCGACCCGACCGGCCGCTGCGCACCGCCGCGTAGCTTGTTCTTTATCTTCTGCGGTCTGAGGCTGGGTCGGGCAGGCCCATGAAGGCGTCGAGCTCTTCGACGATCTTGCGGAGCTCGCGGGCTCCGCGAGGAGACATCGCTCGGATCACGCCGTCGAGTAGGGCACGGCCTTCGAGAGGGTTGCCGCAGCAGTACCAGTGCAGGTTGCCGAACTCATCGTCGTGCCAGAGCTCGCGGGCGGGCCGGTGAACGTAGTCCTTCCACAGGCGCAATGCCGAGTCGATGTCCCCCGGTTGGAGGTAGTTCCGCGTGCGTTCAAGGCGAACGATCTCGGACAGCGCTCGCGGGGAGAGGCGATCGATGGCCGGCCTCGGGCGGTATGACTGCTGCCGGTCCGGAAGTCCGGCCCGGATGCGTCCTGGCCGTCTACGCGGCATGGGCCTTTCGGTTGGTCGTCATGCCGTACATGGTGGCACAAGGTCGAACGGCGTCTCGAACGGGTTCGCTCGCCTGGGGATTCGGCGGACGCGGGGGCGGCCTTCGCCTGATCATGTGCTCCGACCATGGAGTGCACGTGACCACGACGAAGGCCGCGAGGGTGAGTCTGCTGCACCACGAAGTCCGGCGGGAAGCGTTCGCGGAAGCGTCACGCTTCCGGGACGAGTTCTACGAGTGCCTGACCGCCCGGCGTGACGAGTTGTTCGAGCTGGCGGACGCGGTGCTGTGTGCGGACGGCGCGGTGAAATCCCAGGTGGATCTGACGCTGCTGCCCGAGCACCGTCGTGGGCACGGAGCGATGTACGGCGGCCTGAATCACGGCCGTATCGACGTCGGCCGGCTGCGGACGGCGCTGGCCGGGCTGTCGCTGCCGCGGTTCGACGGCGGGCGCCTGGTCCTGGCCGTCGATGTGTCGCCGTGGCTCCGCTCGGGGACGCGCCGTGCTCAGCGGAGCGCTTGTTCTGCCATGTCTACGGCCGCGCGAAGACGGCATCGCAGTTCATCCCGGGCTGGCCCTACTCCTTCGTTGCCGTGCTGGAGCCGGGTGCCACTTCCTGGACCGCGATCCTGGACGCGGTCCGGCTCGGTCCGGCGGACGACGCGACCGCGATCACCGCAGCCCAGCTCCGAGGAGTCGTCGAGCGGCTCATCGCCGCAGGCCAATGGCTGGCCGATGACCCGCACATCGTGATCGTCAGCGACGCCGGCTATGACGTCACCCTCCTGGCCCGGGTCCTGCGCGACCTGCCGGTCGAGTTGGTGGGCCGGGTCCGCTCCGACCGTGTCATGCGGCTTCCGAAGCCACCGCGGACGCACGGCGTCAACGGACGGCCGCCCAAGCACGGACCGGAATTCCGCTTCGCCAAGCCGGAGACCCGGCCCGAGCCCGCGATCACTACCGTCACGGACACGACCGACTACGGCAAGGCCGAGACCCAGGCCTGGGACCGGGTCCACCCCCGGCTCTCCCACCGCTCCTCCTGGCACGACCACGACGGTGAACTGCCATTGGTCGAAGGAACGTTGATGCGGTTGAAGGTCGAGCATCTGTCGATGGGCCGGGATGCCCCACCGGTGTGGTTGTGGTCTTCCAAGACCGGCGCTACCCCGGACGACGTGGACCGCTTCTGGCAGGCATTTCTCCGCCGTTTCGATCTGGAGCACACCTTCCGCTTCGCGAAACAGACGCTCGGCTGGACCACTCCGAAACTCCGTACTCCCGAGGCGGCGGACCGCTGGACCTGGATCCTGATCGTCGCCCACAACCAGCTCCGGCTCGCCCGGCCCCTCGCCGCGGACCTCCGCCGGCCCTCGGAACAAGCCGCCACCGCCGACCGGCTCACCCCAGCCCGGGTCCGTCGCGGGTTCAGGAACATCCGCGCTCACCTCGCCTGCCCGGCCCGTGTTCCCAAACCCCGAGGCGCCGGCCACGGACGGCCATCCGGCGCCAAGAACAAACACCGGGCACCTCGCTACGACGTCGGTAAAACCGTCAAACGCCCCGAGACCCTCAAGGCCATCGGCAAGCCCGGAAGATCTTGGTAGATAAAGAACAAGCGTAGTGCCTGTTTCTGAACCCTCGGACGTCGTTAAGGCCGGAGCGGCCCCGGCCGGTGACGCGGCACCAGCCTCGCGGACAGCGCAGTCAGACCCTCAATCCCGGGCACCGGGCTCAGGAATCCCCTGTCGGCCGTTCGGGTGCTTGACTCCCAGTTTGCTTGGTAAATGGTCCTACGCGGGCACCTTGGTGTCGCGGGCAACGCCTCCCCGGAGACGGAACCCACCCGAGCGCCCCCGCACACCAAGGAGCAGGGTCCATGCGTATCCGTACCGCTTTCGCTGCCCTCGGCCTGGCCGCCACCGCCAACGCCTCGGCCATCGGCAACGACGACGACGTCAACACCGCCAACGGCAACAACGCGTCCCAGGTCTTCGGCAACCAGAAGAGCCAAGAGGCCGTGAGCCCTCAGTTCGGGACGGTCCAAAGCTCAATCGACAAGCCGTGCGTCGGCCTGCCCGCCAAGGTCGACGCACAATCGCTGATCGGGCTGGTCAATGTCGGGGGCCAGGACGTCAACGCCTCGAACAACCCGCAGGACCAGCAGTGCGCCGAGAAGTCCGCTCAGGCCCGAGGCGACTGACCCCCCTACCGGGGGGCTCTGCGGAAGCGTTCGGGGAACCGTCAGGGTGACCGCTCCACTACCGGGCTCGATGCCGGAGCAGTCCCGGACGCCATGACCATCGCGTCGGGCGACCCCATGTGGGACGAGTGGGGCCGCCACATGCCCCTCCACGGCGACAGCCCCGCCTGGCCCACCGTCGCGGTCTACCAGACCGCGCTCACTCTCCTTCTGCCCGGCCGAGCGGATGCCCTCGCCGCCTACCGAGAACGCACCGAGCAACTCATCCGCCACACCCAGGATCCCGTCCAGCCGTAACCCTCCCGGCCGCCGACCCGTAAGGCCCCTGCGTACAGGCCCAACAGCACATTCCTGCCCCAGTCACCGAACAGGAACGACCAGGCGCACTCCCACAAACCCGGTACCCGATGCCGGAGCGCGGCCGCCGGCCGATCGCGGGCGCTCGACCCGCAGGAGCCGGTCCCGGGGATCGGGCGTCACCGGCTCCGCCCGGGTCGCCATGGGCCGCACCAGGACGCCCCGTCTGACCAGCAGCGGCTGCGCGCTGTTCCGGCTCCTACCGCCTCGCCAGCACCCGAGCCCGCGCCCAGGAATCGGCCAAGGCCGGCTGTCCGCTGCCACTTCCTACCTCGAGGGCCCGCCTCCCTCCGGGCGCCGGCCCGTCCTCGCCGAACCCAGTCGTTCCGCCCGGCAGGCTCACTCAATCCACCGTCCGCGAAGCGGCCGCTTCGATGCCTGATGCCCGCAGCTTCCGCGCAAGGAGCTCCATCTCGGGCAGGGTCCCTGAGTACTGCCCGGTCAATACCTGTTCCAGCACAGCCCGGACGCCCTCCAGGCCGATGCCGACTTCCGCCCGCAGCACCCGCATGATGGCGACGTTCTTCGTCGGCGGAGCCACCCGCAACCCCGCCCGCCCGTGCTCGGAGAGCAGTCGGCCACGCACTTCCTCCGGCAGGTCACCGCCACACACGGCCAGGGCAAACCCACAGGCCGGACACGTCGTCTCACCATCCCATCGCAGTGCCTCGCCCACCAGCGCCTGAACACCGCACCACTCCGCCTCAGCACCGCATCCCCGGCACACAGCGGAGTACCTGATGGACTCAACCAAGATCGACTTTTCCATAATCCCACCCCTCAAGAGGAGAGGTTGGACGGCGGGCGGCGAACGTCCTTCCGGGGCGCCAACATGTCCCCTGCCACCCGAGCCAGCGGTCCAGGCCGCGCTGGTCCATGCGCTGACGCTGTCTCTCGTGAACATTCCGAGACCCGGTGATCATCAACTGACGCCCAAACCGGCAGACAACGCTGCTGCTGAACGTGAACAAAGCCAACGTCGCGACCATGAGCACCCTCCTCCTCCGGGACGGCCGGGAATTCTGCTGCCCCGCGGCACTCAAGGAGGCTTTCACGCCGCCGTGAAGACCCGGGCGGCTCCGTCGTCGCAGGCGGTGGCGAGCCACTGCCCGTCGGGGCTGAACGCCACTGCGTTCACCGGGAGTCCGTGGTCCAGGCGCAGGATCTGCACGCCGGCGGCCGGGTCGAAGAGGCCGGCCGTGCCGCCGGCGGACGCGGATGCGAGGCGGCGGCCGTCCGGGCTGAAGGTGACCGCTCGCACCGGGGCGCCGATCTGCCAGTGGAAGAGCTCGGCGCCGTCGGCGAGGCGGAACAGCCGGACGAGCTCGTCGTCGCAGGCGGTGGCGAGCAGGCCGGCCGGGCTGACCGCGACGGACAGGACGGAGCCGCCGTGGGTCAACTGGTACCGCTGGGCGCCGGTCTGGCGGTCGAAGACCCGCGCCGTCCGGTCGGCGGAGGCCGTGGCCAGAAAGGCTCCGTCCTGGCTGAAGGCGACGTGGTGCACCGGCCCGGCATGGCTCAGTACCGCGTGGCCGGTCCCCGTCCCGGCGTCGAAGATCCGTGCCGCCGTGTCCGCGCTGCCGGTGGCGAGCCACTTTCCGTCCCCCGTGAACGCGACCGTCCCGACCTCGCCGCCGTGCGTGAGCTCGAACCTTGGCTCGCCGGTGTCACCCGCGAATACCCGGGCCTTGCCGTCCGCGCTTCCCGTGGCCAGGGACAGCCCGTCCTCGCTGAACGCGACGGCGGACACGGCCCCGCCGTGGACCATCTCCTTCAGGACTGCGCCTGTGGCCGCGTCCCAGAGCCGGACCTTGCCGCCGCTGCCGCCGCTGGCGATCGCGCCCAGGGGCGAACACGCCACGGCCGTGACGGTGCCGCTGGAGATCTGGCCGCTCCCCTGGGTGCCGCCGGCGGCGTCGAAGACCCGGGAGGTCCCGTCCTGGGAGGCGGTCGCCACCTGGCCGCCCGCCGGGCTGAACGCGACCGCGTTCACAGGGCCGCCGTGGGTCAGTCGGCAGCGCTCCTGGTCGGCGAAGGGGTCGAAGACCCGCGTCACGCCGTCGGAGGGACCACCGGCCGCGGCGACCAGCGTGCCGTCCGGGCTGAACGCCGCGCTCACACAGAAGCCCAGGAGCGACAGCTTCTTCCCCGTCGCCGCGTCGAACACGAGCCCGCCGCCCTCCGTGCCCGGCGGCGCGTCGACGACGATCCCGGACGACGACGTGGCCAGCCATCGGCCGTCCCGGCTGAAACCCGCGATGCCGGCGGTGTACCCGTGCGCCACCCGGTACCTCTCCGCACCGCTTGCCGCGTCGAAGAGGCGGACCGTGTAGTCGGCTCCGGACAGTGCCACCGACGCGTCGTCGGGGCTGAACACCGCGCCCCCCACCTGGTGGTCGAGATCGAGGGGCTCAAGGAGCCGGGTGCGCAGCGTCCCGGTGGTCGAGTGGACCACCATCGCACTCCCGTCCCCGCAGGCGGCGGCGAGGTACTTTCCGCTGTTGCTCCAGGCCACGCTGTTGACGACGCCGGTCATCGCGACCTGCGCCATCACGATCCCGCCGTCGGTGTCGAAGATCGTCACCAGGCCCCGTTGCGTGTCCGCGGCGGCCGACGAGCCGAAGCCGACAGCCAGCCGCAGGCCCGGGGTGTCGGGGCTCCAGGCCACGCACCTCACCGGGTACCACTGGGTGTCACCGGACGGGAACGCCAGTTCCAGCGCGCCGGTGGCGGCGTTGAAGATCAGGGCCGCGTCGTCCGCGCCCGTGGCCAGTCGTCTGCCGTTCCTGTTCCACGCCAGGCAGGACGTGCCGCGCTCCTCCGGCGTGCCGACGGCGTGCTCCATGCGGCAGCGCTCCGCGCCGGTCGCGGCATCGACGACCACGGCCCGCACCGTGTCGAACCCCATCGCCAGCCACTGTCCGTCGGGACTGAAGGCGACGACGTTGGGGGACCCGGCGATCCGGCAGCGTTCCACGCCCGTGCGGGCTTCGAAGACACGCACCGTCCCGTCGGCGAAGCCGGTCGCCACCCATCGGCTGTCCGCGCTCCACGACGTGCCGAACGCCGCCCTGTCCTCGCCGCCCGGAGCCAGGAAACCCACCAGCTTCGCCTGCCGCGTCGTCATGCCCCGACCCGCCGATGTCCGACGTCGTCCCCGCTCGGCACTGCCATGGCGCGCTCTCTTCCCTGGACGGCTACGATCATCCGGACGGCCCCGATGGGGCATCCCGCCCGTCCAGGATCAAGGAACCCGCCGGGGCCCGCACCCGGGACGACCCCGTTCAGGCCGGCCCGCCACAGGGCGGGAACCTACGGCCCCCGCCGGATGCGCAGGGCCGCCCGCCGTGGGGCACGCGGGAGCAGGCGAAGATCACGCTCCTCATACACGACCACCACGGACTCGGCGGGACGAGCCGGACCACCCTCAATCCCGCCGCGGCGCCCGCGGACCGGCACCCGGTCACGAGCCTCCCGCTGCAGCGGCACCCCCGGCCCCCACGACTGCCGCCACAGTGAGATACGCGGGCCCGGAGTCCACCGTCCACCGTCGGCGGACCCGGCTTCATCCCACAGCCGAGCAGCAGCTTCTTCACCCTCCGCTCCCGCTTCCCGAACCACTCCGAGCCCTCCCACCGCTCATCCAGCGACTGCCGCTCGGCTGCGTCACGGCGCTGCCTCCTGCCTCCCGGCTTCGGCAGCCTCCACGGCACGCCGGCTCTGCCTGCGGCGCCGGCGATACCCGGCTGCGGTGTGGGTGTCGGAGAGCACCTGCAGCAGCGGCTCGAGTTCCTGGCCGCGTTCCCGCGCGACGCGGAACCACACCGATCCCATCGGGCCGTGCTGCTGCAGACGCTCCCGTGTCGTCACCACCACCGGGACCCTGGCGGTGAAGTCGAGGTGGAACCGCCATCATCGGGGTGGCTGTAGCCGGCGTGTTCGGTCCCGGCCCAGAACTCGCACGACAGCCCGGCGACCGCGCGCATACGGTTGGCCAACGCGGTGGGGCCGGCCCCCGTGAGCACGATCGCCACCGGCGGCAGACCCGACAGGCCGGTGCGGGGGCAGAGGGTCTCCCAGGACGGCACCGTGTTCATCTCGCCGATCGTGCCGCGGCCGGGGCCCGGCAGCCCCAAAGGCCGCACCCGGCGGGCGTAGCAGTCCGCGTAGGACCCGGCCTTGTCTGCCAGGACGTGCGCGGGCTCGGTCGCCCGGTCGACCTCCACCATCAGCAACCGCACACCTGCGGCCTTGTCCTGGAACATCGCATCGGCGCGGACGTTCCGCTTGCCCGAGCCGGTGAGCGGGTGCGGCACCTCGGTGCGCCATGCCTCGAGGCCGCCCATCCGGCCGCAGCACCCGGTGCTCTGCCGCCGCAGATGAAGGCCGTGACCGTGGCATTGACCGCCATCGCGTGCGGCACGCCCCCGATACCCGCACCGCGGGTAAATGGCCGCCCATCACGTCCTGTTCGCGCCCGAGTTGCTCCGCGGCCGCGCCCAGGCCTGGCCGGTGTCAGGCACCACAGCTTCCGCGACGGCTCACCCACACGGTCCGGCGCACCGAACTTCCCCGCCGGACCCGCCGTGCCACCCTCGACGACCACCAGCTTGTCGGCCTGGAGTAGCAGCAGGGCGTTGCGGATCGCCCTGTCGTCGAGAAGGTGCGGGCGGACCAATCCCACGATCTGCCTCGCCATCGCCACCTCCAGCACACCCAGCACCCGCAGCACGTCCATCCGGTCCCGCACCGTCGACCGCGGCCGCCGCGCCTGCTTCCCCCCGATCTGGTCACCGAGCCTGCCGCATCCGCCACGTGAGCCTGCCTGCGACATCTGGCTGCGGAGGCTGTCCATGGTCGCCCGGCCCGGCTCTCCTCCCCGGCCGACACAACCAGCGGCCGCCAGCTTCCGCCAGGTACGGCCAAGGAGAGTGGAGAGCACATCGCCATCGGCGCCATCGCCATCCGCTTCGGGGATCACCTCCGCTCGCGCGGAGATGGTCCGGAAGGCACGCACCTGAGCGGCCGGCAGCTGTAGTGCTCTCCGCGCGAGCGGAGATGGTCCGTGCCCGCGGCTGGCAGGCCCGGGGCGTGGCCGGGGAACAGAAACCCACAACGCACCAGGGCCACCGGGCCCAACAGCACCTTCATGACCCGTATCCTGAGTCAGGTGTGCCAGAGCGTTCCCGGGGGGGAATATGAAGAAGCATCGGCCTGTGTTCCGCTGGATCACCGCTCTCGGACTGGTCCTGATGGCCGGCGGCATCGGCTTCTACTGGGCTGATCCGCAGAACGCGCCCAGCAAGCAGGTCGAGCTGACCGTGCTCCAGGAGGATGCCGACGGGACCTGCACGGTGCAGTGGCACGACCCGGTCAGCGGCCACGACCGCAAGGGGCCGTTCCACTGCGACGCCGACCGCGACTCGCTCCTCAAGGTGCCCCAGGGGGCCGGCTGGGACACAGGTTTCGTCGTCACCAGCGGCCCGTACAAGGACCGCCTGTACTCGGCAGACGACGAGACGTGGCAGACGAACGCCTCCGACGTCCTCATCTCCGTTTCCGTGCTCGCGCTGAGCGTCGGCGTCATCGGCGGCAGCATCCGCGCCGTGACGCGCCTCAGCGGAGTGCGCCCGGAGACCGTGCGCCGGGCCAGGCGGCTGAGAGAAGCCGCTGCGCTCGCGGCACAGGACCACCAGCGGGCAGTGGAAGCGGTGCGGGCCGCCGCACAGGCCTGGGGCAGCGGCGGCATCGGGGCGCTGACAGCGGACGGCGAGCGAACGGACCCGCAGACCGCCGCACTGCTCACCGCCGTGCAGATCCTCGTCAACGCCGGCCCCCAGGCCACGTACGTGGCCGCCGCGGGACAGGAACTCGCAGCGCGGCTGGACGGCCTGCTGGCCGAGGCCGAGCCGACCGAAGGGTGGCGGCAGATGCTGGACGCAGGGACCGAGGAGCGAAACCGGGCACGTGTCGCCATCGGCAAGCTGCACGCAGTGGTGGAAGAGGCCGAGGCGCGCGGACTGCCCGAGCAGTTCGCGCAGACGTCAGTCGACCTGCTGCGCACCCCGGGCGACGGGCCGGGAGCCCTTCCGGCGTGGCTCGACTACGAAGCGCGGCCCGCGGAGTACCGCAACGTCCTCACCTCGCTCGTCAGCCCCGCGCTCGCCCCGCCGCGCGAGAGCGCCTGAAGCAGAACACGCACAGGGCACGGCTTGATAGCAGCAGCGCGTGAAGGGCCGAGGCCGGACTTCCCCCAGGGCCCGTGCCCGGTCCTTGTACGCCGCCCTGGCTGCCCCGCTGACACCAAGTGGCACAACCCAGCCCGGCCCGGATACGGACGCCAGAGCGGTCCGGGCGTGAGACGGCTGGCCGGGCCGATCAGTAAGACGGCCGGTGGCTCTGTCGGACAGAGGCCGTATCGAGGGTCCAACAACCAAGATCAGCCGTTGACTGGACACACCCGGTTCGCTCCGCCGCCTTGACCGGGGACGCCTGGTTAGGCTCCGCCATCTTCACCGCGGACGTCCGGTTCGATGCAGCAGTGTTCAAGGGGACGTCGGTGTTGGGTCCGTTGGTGTGCGCAGGGACGGTGGTGTTGTCGCGTGCGTCGTTCGGGACGGCGGTGACGGTGGAGGTTGCGTCGGCTGCCGTGATCTTCCGGCGGACGCGGTGGGAGCAGATGGCCATGGTGTGGCTGCGGTACGCCGAGGTGGATCTGACCGACGCGGTAGCCGAATACCCTGTGACCGTCGCCGCCCGCCCACGCAATTTCACGAGCCACGCAGGCGCGCCAGTCCTTGAGAGCGTGCTTGGTGGCATGCCGACGGATCAGGTGCCGGTGACTTCGCTGCGGGGGGTGGACGCCGCCCATCTGGTCCTGACCGACCTCGACCTGAGCCGGTGCCTGTTCGCCGGCACGGTCCACCTGGACCAGCTGCGCCTTGAGGGCGCTGGCCGAGGAACACCACTGGGGCCAGAGCGTTCCCCACGCCGTCGCCGGCTGGCAGCCACCCCCCGCCAGTGCCGGCGGGGATGTGGTGCAGCCGCGGGCTCTGGCCGCGGCCTACCGGGCGCTGCGCAAGTCGTATGAGGACTCCAGCAACGCGCCCGGGGCCGCGGACTTCTACTACGGCGAGATGGAGACGCGCCGCGCCGACCCCCGCACACCGCCGGCTGAACGCGGCCTGCTCACCGCGTACTGGGGCCTGTCCGGGTACGGGCTGCGCCACTCCGTGATCTTCCGATCCTCCGGCAAGGACCTCACCACCGCCGGCACCTACACCGAAATGGCCTCACGCCTGACCGAACCCGTCCTCCTCGGCCTGGCCGTCCTCGCTGTCCGCGGCCGCATCAAACGCTGACCGCACACGCCAAGGCCACCCCCACCCCGACGGTCAACGCAGGGGGCGGGTTTCAGCCTCGTCGACGCGGCCGCCTGGTCCGAGGGCACGTACACCGCCGACAGCCTCACCACCTGCCGGGGCATGAGCTTCTCCGCCCGGTTCAACGCGCACGTCGAACTGGCCTGGCCGGCCAACGCCCAGTTCGAGCTGGCCGATGCGATCCAGATCAACGGCGGCGCCCTGGCGGTGCGGGTCCTGCACGGCGTCTACGCCAACGGCCCCGCCCGGCACGAGCGGCACAGCTTCGGCGTCTCCCAGGCGTCCGGACTGGCCCCGCACACCGGCTACGCAGCCCGTGTCTGCCCGGCGGTCCACGTGATCGCGGGGAGCGTCACGTTCAACCAGTGGATCACCGACACCGACCTGCTCGTGGTCACTCGATAGGAGCCCGGCATGCACTACTTCGTCAACGACGGCGGCAGGTGGATGTCGATCGGCGTCGACATCGACGTGCTCGGGATCGGCCCGGACGGCTACCGCGAAGTCGGCGAGGACGAGTTCAACGAGGCCGCCGGAATCGTCGTCATGACGCCGGACCGCCGACGAAATGCGGTGACCTCTGGCTTTCAGCGCTCCGTACAAGACCGTTCCCGGGCGTGACGGGCGGGATTCCCGGCTCTTGTGCTCTCCTACGGTTTGTTCGCCTGCTCGCGGCAGTGGGCGAGGAGGTCGCGGACAGTGAGGGTGTCGGGGTGGTCGGGGCCGAGCACCCGTACCAAGTCGTCCAATAACTCTGCGAACGTGGTTGCAGCGCCGCCCTCGTCCCCCGCCATCCCCCGCCACCGGGCGAGGTAGCTGCGGGTGGCGAAGGTGTACCGGTGGTCCGGACCAAATACCCGCAGCCGGTCCTGCAGCAGGTCGGCGAACGCTTCCACGGCGCCGGCCGGATCCCCTGCCTCCCCCTGCCACCAGGCGAGGTCGGTGCGGGTGGTGAAGGTGTCGGGGTGGTCGCGACCCTGCACCCGCAGCCGGTCCCGCAGCAGCTCGGCGACCGCGGCTGCGGCGCCGGCCGGATCCCCTGCCATCCCCTGCCACCAGGCGAGGTAGCCGCGGGCGGTCAGGGTGTCCGGGTGGTCGGGGCCGAGCACCCGCAGCCGGTCCTCCAGCAGCTCGGCGAATGCCTCAGCGGCACCAGTCGGGTCCCCCGCCTGCCCCCGCCACCAGGCAAGGCCCCCGCGGGCGGTCAGGGTGTCCGGGTGGTCGGGGCCGAGCACCCGCACCAAGTCGTCCAGCAGTTCTGCGGTCGCGGCTGCGGCGCCGCCCTCGTCCTCCATCGCGCCCTGCCACCGGGTGAGGTGGCGGCGAGCGGTGAGGGTGTCGGGGTGGTCGGGGCCGAGGTCGTGGCGGGTGGTGTGGCTGAGCTGCCGGAAGTGGTCGAAGGCGGCAACGGCCTGCCCGGATTCGCCCAGGCTTTCCCCGTACCGGTAGAGGACCGCGTGGGTGTTGGGCCGGTGGAGGGACCGTGCGGGTTCGGCGCGGTTGGCCAGGACGGCGGTGCCGGCGCGCAGGGCTTGGGCGAGGGCTGTGTCGCGTTCGATTTTGGGCCAGGCAGCCAGGAGTGCGTCGGCTGCCGCCCGGATGCAGGCGGTGTGCCGGTCGGGGGTGAGAGTGTCGCTGGTGGTGCGTTGGATCAGGGCGTGGACGCGAACAGCCTGGTGCGGGGTGTCAGGGGTGTGGTCGATCAGGCTCAGGCGGTCCAGCACCCGCAGCGCCTGGTAGACCTGCTCCCCAGACACCGCCGCCACGACGTCCGCGCCGCGCCGCCACCACCGGCGCTCCCGCTTCGTCTCCTGCTGGGCGCACCACGCACGGGCCGGGTGGGAGGTCAGGACCGCCGCGGGGATGCCGTTGGGGTCGAGCAATGCTGTCAGTTCGAGCAAGCGGCGGGCCAGGCCGGGCGGGCCCTGGCGGTCGGCGAGGTCCACCGACAGCGACCAGGCAGCGCTCACCCGGTGGCGCTGACCGTCCGGGAGACCGCCAGGTGCCGGCAGGGCGCGGTCCAGGGTGCTGGTGCGGTCGGCCAGCAGCACCCGGTAGTCCGCTGCGCTGAGGGCCTGGTCGACCAGGTAGGCCGCGGCCTGCGACAGCGCAAGCGGCAGGCACCCCAGATCCTCCGCAAGCGCCGCGAGCTGCTGGTCGGGTTCGGTACGGCCATGCGCGGCCAGCGCTCCGGACAGGCACGCGGCGGCCTCCGTGGTGGAGAAGACGCCGACGTCGATACGGCGGCCCTGACCGGCCAGCGCCGCATCCCTGCGCCGGGTCGTGACCAGGGTCCGCCCGGCGGGATTGTCGGGCGGCCACAGACCCGCCAGGTCGGCGGGGTCGGCGACATCGTCGAGTACCACCAGCCACCGGTGTGACCGGGCCCGCAACCACGCCAGGAACGCCGCCGCCGCCCGCTCGGGATCGGTCGGGTCGGCCCCGCACAACTCCTCACCGGCCTGCGCGTATGCGGCCAGGACCGTGCTGCGGGAGACCGCGGTCACCCACACCAGCATCTCGACCTCGTGCTCGTCCCAGGCCCGGTGCGCGAAATCCGCCGCCAACTGGGTCTTGCCGACCCCGCCCATCCCCGTCAGCACCTGGCACAGCACCGCCGTGCCACCACCGTCGACCGCCGCCCGCAACCGTTCGGCTTCGGCACGGTCCTGGAAGGACCGTGCCCGGGACGGCACCACTCCCACCTGATGCGGCAAGTCCACGGCTTGTCGCGGGGGCGCATGGAAGTTGATATCGCCGTCGACCCGGGCCGCCGCCAACGACCCGCCCGCGGCGCGGAGATCCACGTTCCCGCCCACGGCCGTGCCACCATCCCCCGCGCCAACCGCCGGCCGTGACCCCCCGCCCCGCCCACGCCGCCGACCCATCGGCTCCCCTCCCGCACTGTCCGGCCCACCCCCCGTCCCCCAGGGCCGGATGCCTCAGCAACCAAGCCCAGCACACACCCGGCATTCCGTCACCCCGAAAACCCCAACTCGTCGGTGGCCCGCATCGGGGACGAGGATCTCCGGGTGCGGGTGCAGGCCCTGCCCGAACAGCGCCGCCATCTCCACCTCGGTCACCACACCCGACATCCCCAGCAGCGGCGCCTCGCGGCCGGTCCACTACTCCGATGGCACCCCGGCCAACTCCTGGCCGACCGGTAGCGGCACGTCGCGGTCCCGGTGGCCATCGCCCACCGCCACACTTCTCAGGTGGTACCGGTACGCAGGCCCGGGGTCGAATCTCGCTATCGACATCGACCCAGCGCAAACACCCCGCCCCGGCCGGGCAGAACGGCGCGGTGGGCACCAGGCCGGCAAGCCGGGAGGGGATGGCTGGGACGACTGCGTGCGCCGTCCCGTACGGCGGTGCGGTGCGGTGCGAGGGCAGAACGAGATGGGCTGTCCCAAAGCTCCGACTCGCGGTCCAGACCGTCCCCTGCCGACGGTGTGCGGCAGTAGTTGTCGTGGCTCTGCAGGCGGTCGGTCAGGGTGTTTGCTCCCGTGCGGTCGTCTCCGGCTGCTCGGCATCCCGGTCGTCCTGGGGCGGTCGGACCACCAGGGATTCGGGCGTGCTCGTTGTCAGTTGTCGCTCGGTTTGCGGAAGCAGCGCGAGTAGACGTCGAAGACGATCGCTGGATCGCCGCGTTGGAGGTTCTTGTGCCAGGTAGCGTCGAGCTGCGTTTTCGTGGCCAGGTGGACGGCCTGGATCTCCTGGCTCCTGCTCAGGCTTCTGTCGGGGCCGTTCTTCACCACCTTCCAGCCCTGTTCTGGGAGGCCCGCGACCAGGTTGGCCATCGCCTTGCCCAGGGTGGTGTTGTCCACCTCTGTCAGGGACCAGATGTTGAGCATCTCGCGGTTCGGGTCGTCGTCGCTGTCGTAGTTGCAGGAGACCTCGGTGACGCCGCCTCCGGTGATCCTGCCTTTGACCTGCGTCATGGTGACAACGGCGTCGGTCTGCGTGCTGACCTCGTCAGTGACAGCCTGCGGGTCGCGGACCGGCGTGCTGTGGCCCGCACCGCATCCTGCGGCCTGTGTGAGGGCGAACACGAGCGCCGCGCCTCGCCAGGCATAGCGTGCTCGGGTTGTTGCCGGCATCAGAGGGACTCCTGTACAGGGATGAAGAAACGCGAGTCGACGGAGAAGATGATCAGCGGATCCCGTCCGTGGATGCCCTTCCTCATGGTGGCTTCGAGTTGAGCACGGGTCGCCATGTGGACGGCCAGGATCTGCTGGTTCCTGCTCTGGCTGGAGTCGGGGCCGTTCTTCGCCAGGGTCCAGCCGTTTTCCGGCAGGCGGTCGGCGAGAGCGGCTGAAGCGGAACCGGGCGGTGGCCACCCGTTTCGACAAACTCGCGGTCCGTTTCGAAGCGACCGTCCTGATCGCCGCGATCAACGAATGGCTGTGACCTGACGGACGAGTCGGTCCCGCATGTCATCCTGACCGCGATCAGGTCAGCGGGGTGAGGGGAGGCAGAGCCGATGGGGGCTACGCACCACCGGGCCGAGAGCGAGAGCGGCGACCACGTCGACGACCCGTCCGAGGACATGCTGTTCATGCTCATCGAGGACCTCAACGACTCGGACAACACCTTCGTCGTCATCCAGCCCGACGAGGACGACCCGGCCTGGTTCACCTTCCGTCGCCGTCCTCGACGGCGGCCTGTCCCAGAGCTTCGCAGAAGTGCGATTTTCCGGTCCCGGACGGGCCGACGACGCAGAGGTTCTCCCGGCGGCCGACCCATTCCAGGGTCCGCAGCGACGACAGGATGGGGACCGGAATGGAGGAGGCGTCCTCGTTCCAGATGTGGAAGGTCTTGCCGGTGGGGAACGCCGCGCGTTGGCGGCGGGTGCGCAGGTTGGAGGCATCGCGCCCGGCGGCTTCCTCGGCGAGCAGTGCCCGGACGACCTCGGCGGGGTCCCAGCGCTGGGCTTTGGCGACCGGGACGATCTCGGTCAGGGCGCGTCGGATGTGCGGGAGTTTCAGCTTGCGTGTCAGCGCGATCGCCCCGTCGAGGGCAGCGCCAGAGGTCGCGGCGACCGCGGAGGCCGGGGCCTGGGCACGGGGACGCGGAACGGACAGGGTGCTGGTGGTGTCGCTCATGGGCAGGGGGTCTTCCTGATCGGTGCGGACAGCCCTCGGCTAGGGTGCCGGGATGCTGGAGAAGGTGGGTGCTGAGGTTCTGGCCGAGCGCGAGCGCATTGCGGCCCGGGTGCGGGACGAACTGGTGGCCGCCGGCTTGCCAGTCGTGGCGCCGGGGCTGAATCCGGTGCTGGCACAAGGCGTTGAGGTCACCGTCGACCCGTTCGACGACGCAGCCGGCGGGGTGTCGGTGGGCTGGAAGTCCAGCCCGCGGCTGCAGAGCTGTGTGCTCCGGGCGGTGAAACACAGCCTCCTGGACGATCCGGCGCTGGCCCATCAACAGGTCGTGCTGGAGGCGATGCTTGCGGCGATCACTGCGATCCTCGGGTCGGCCGGGTTCACGGTGCGCGACAGCCTCAACGACTACGCACCTTTCACTTTGGAGGTGCCGGCCGGGCCCGGTGGCAGCCCGTCGTGGGGGCCGCGCGAGGAAGAGGTGGCCGTGTCGGGCTGGTCGGGATCCTCAGCCGGAGAATCCGAATCCTGACCAGGCCGAGGTGCCCGGTTGAAGGCTGTGCTGTTCGCCGGGCTTGGTCGGCTCGGCATCGTCGTGCTCGACCTGGTGGGCCAGGATCGCCATCAGGTCGCCGTCGGCGAACTGCTCGACGGTCGCGGCGGTGCCCAACGACCGGTCGACCGCGTCGATGCCGTGCAGCTTCGCCAGCGCGACCGCGTCGGTCATCTTCGCCGACACCCGCCGCACTCCTGCCTCGCCGGCTTCCTGCAGCCACAACGCCGCGCCTGGCCCAAGCGCCAGGAACTCCGCCTCGGCCGGAGTGGTCGGCGTCGGCACCCGCTCGCCGCGGGCGCTCTCGGGGTAGTGGGCGTCGTCGATCCGCGGGTTGCCCGGGGTGGAGCGGGTGTGTCGGGCGGCCTCGACCGGCAGGCCCTCGATCATCGCGGTGACGATCAGGTCATCGCCGTGGAAGCGAACCCAGACACTCTGCTCGATCAAGGCGTGTGGCACCGAGTAGCGGACCGCGTCGACCTGGATCGTGGCGTCCTTGCCGACCGGGCGGCTCTGCCCGAGGGCTGCGGTGAACGCGTGCTGGGGCACGGGATGCAGCCGCTGGCGTTCCTCGGCGAGCATCTGGGCGGGGACCCGCCGGGTCTCCCGGTGGGCCCGGCTGTTGACCTCGGCCATGAAGGCGTCGCAGGCCGCCAGCAATGCCGGGAAGTCGCGGTATTCCTCGCGCAGGTTCACCGCGGTCGGCACCAGGTCCCGCTTGGCGATGCGGACGGTGGCCTCGGACCCGCCCTTGGACTCGGGGTCGGCGGGCAGGCATGTGCGCACGACCGTGCCGTAGTAGCGGCCGATCGGCACGATCTCGGGGTTGCGGATCGCGATCCGTGCGATGTGCTTGACCGTGACGGTCTTCTCGTTGTCGGTCAGGCAGTAGGTCGGCACCCCGCCGACCAGCCGGAACGTCTGGTCCAGGCAGGCGGCGATCGTCGGCAGGGTCTTGTCGAGCACCGGGATCACCACCCGGAAGCGGGGCCAGGCCAGCCAGGCGCACCACAACTGGGTCTGGCGGCCCTCGACCGTCGGTCCCCATCCCCAGTCCCACTGCAACCACATCCCAGGCTCCGGGGTCCACGGGCGGTAGACCCGCCGGCGCTCGGATCGGTAGGACTCCTTGGCGGCGGCCACTGCCCGCCGGGTGGTGCGGTCAGTCCCGCCGAAGCCCATGGCCTCGATCTTCTTGCGAACAGCGTCCGCGCCGATCTTTCCGTGCGACCGCTCGACGAGCTCCTCGACCTTCGGTAGGAACTCGTCGATCAGTTTGGTCCGGGCCACCGGCTCGGTCCTCGGGCTTCCTCACCCCGGCTGTGCAGCGGTAGGTCCTTGGAAACCAGATCCGGGCGGAGCCTGATCCAGCGGACGCTGTGTCGCCACCCGCCTCCGGCGACCCGGAAGGCGTCCACACTGACCTCTCCGACCGCCTCGGGCTTCACGAGGTCGACACCAGCAGGTCGCGAGAACCCCGGCTTGCCGAGAAGCGCCGGCCCTCCCACGAGTGGCCGGGCGAGGCCGGCGTCAGTACCGCGGCAAGGTCCCGCGCCTGGCACGCCCTCAGCGCTGCGGTGCGACCGAGATGGCGCAGGCGCCCGCCGGCGTCCCACCAGCCCAGCAGCGCGGTCCCCGAGCGATGCGCTGTCCCGGCGACTGCCCCGACCACAGCCTCGCGCGTATCGCGGACCCGCCACTTCCTCCGCCCGGCCCGCGCGCCGCGCCGGCCGGGCCGACAGGCGGCTGACGTGGGATTGAGCGCTGCCACAGGCCGACGGGCCGCTGGTGGAGGTGCGGCTGCCCGAGGACCAGGAGCATCGTGGGATGTACAGAACCTCATGAAGGAGTCTGAGATGAGTGCCTTGGTACGCCCTCGCGAAGGCCGTGTGATCGGCGGCGTCTGCGCCGCGCTCGCCAACCGGTTCGGCACCTCCGCGACGACAATGCGCATCATTTTCCTGGTGTCCTGCCTGCTACCCGGGCCGCAGTTCGTGCTCTACATCGTGCTGTGGATCGTCCTCCCGGACGAGAACCGGACCGCGGCGCCGGCCCATTAGCCGCGCCACAACGGGCCACGCCCCCTGCCCGTGACAGGGGTCGTGCGGCCCATTCGCGCAGGTGCGGGTCAGCCGCCTTCGTTGAGACAGGCGAGCAGGCCGGATGCCGGGCCGATCTGGTTCCGGGACGGAAGCAGATCGAATGAACCGGGCCGGCCCGGCGCAACCCAGCGTCGACCAGGAGACCACCGTTGGCGACCACCGGGCGGGCTGGCACGTCCGGGAGGCCCTCCCCCGCTAATCGAGCCAGATCAGAACCGTGAGCGGCGCTGACCAGGACGGGGAGCAAGCGGCAGGCCCCGAACTGCTTCCTGACCGGCTCCTCGCGATGGACTTCGGAGAACACCGCTTTGCCATCCCGCTGAACCAGGCCTCGGGTGCGGCGGCGGGCGGGCACGGATCGGCGCCCGGTTCCGAGCATGGGTGCCTGCGTCCTGCGATGGGCCGCGGGTAGCCGGGGGTACGAGGTGGATGCGGGATGAGGGAATCGTGGTCGGCACCTACGCGGTCGGGGTGCTGGTGTGGCACTTCGGCGGCCGTACCGGCGGCGGACACCCGCGGCCCCAGTCCTGGCTCGGCGGACCCGCGCTCGCCGTCGCCGTGGGACTGTGGGCGCTGATCAAGCACCAGGGGAAGAAACACCCCACCCCCGGCAGCGCCCAGAACTGACGCACGCCAGGCCCACCGGTGGGATGCTGGCCTGCGCCGTCCGAGGGTTGTCCCGCCGTGGGCGAGCCCCCTTCTGGACCCGGCGCGGCAGTGCTTGGCCGATGCGGTCGGGTCGGCTCGTCGGGGCAGGCTGGTTGGTGCGGGCCTGATAACCGTACCGGCGGCAGGTGGAGGAGTTCGCCTGGCCGACCCGCTGGCGCCCAGACGGCGCGGCGGTGGCGCTGGTGGTGTCGGAGCTGGTGACGAACGCGCTGCGGTCCGCGGGTGGGCTGGTCGGGCCGTCTTTGTTCTTCGGTGCGCGGCGGGTGCGGATCGCGGTCAGCGACGACTCGCGCACCCTGCCGGCACTGGGTCCGCACTCCGCGGGTGGGTGGGGTCTGGTGATCATCGACCGCCTGGCCCGGTCGTGGGGCGCGGTCCCGCACCCCGGCGGCAAATAGGTCTGGGCCGACCTCACCGCACCCGGCACCCCGGTTGCTGCCCCGCCGGCGCCCCATCGCACGCCCGGCGTTCCGAGTCTTCCTCAGGAATGCTTGCGCTGCTCCGCGGTCACCACCGGGAACAAGTCGGCGGCCCCGACCACGCTGAGCAGGCGCTGGACACTGGTACTCGGAGCGGCCAAGAGGATGGTCCCCCCTTGGCCCAACGCGGTCTGGCGGGCCTGCAGGAGCACCGTGAGGAAGGTTGAGTCGGCGAACGTCACCCCGGCCAGATCGAACACCACATCGGGTCGGTGAGCCAGCGCCTGGTCGGCTGCTTCCCGCAACAGGCCGGCGTTGTCCAGGTCAGCCTCCCCGTACACCCTGACCACGCTCGGAGACCCCAGCACACAGGAAACAGACAGCGGCGGCCCGCCCTGCTCAGCGGCACCAGCGGAAGAGTCCATGATCGCTCCCCGGTTCGACCTGTCCTCGGTCAAGCGTGGCACAGCGCCGGCAGCCCACGCGACGGCGGGGCCGAAAGGTCAACCCAACTTGTGCGGCGATGACAAACGTGTCCAGAGGAGCGAACCGAGCAGACAGTCGTGCACCCCAGCGCGTCACGCCGGCGAAGACTCCCCCACCGCTACCTGCCGGATCCCCCGGCCTCCACGCGACCGCCGACACGCCACGACGGTCGCGTCAGCCATTCGCCGCGCTCAGCGGTACCAGAGACGTCCGCGAACGCCTCCAGCCCGAGATCGCACAGCCCACCCCCGGGGGATCGACGTTCCGGCAGCCTGAACGGTCGGCGGCCAGGGCGCCTCGTCATGCCCCTCTGCGCGCGCTTGCGATTGTGGCGACGCCACAGCGCCATTACGCCTGCCAGTGCGGCCTTGAACCACATCGCGCCCTCCTCACCTCGATACATCCCCCTGCCTGACAGCCTAGGGTCCAGGCCGCGCCACCCGTTCAGGAACGCAGTTCGAGTCGATGTTCGAGCGCAGGGGCCGGAACTCCGGTCAGGCACCTGACACAGCCCGCCCAACCCCCACAGACGGGCCGCCCCCACCGGGGCCGCCGCGCGGACCAAGGGCGGGCGGGTGAGCAGCCGGAGCGGTTGCTCACCCGCCCGCCCGGGTCGCCACTTTCCACCGTTCCAGGGCTGTGACCTGCGGTAGTGATGTCCGTGGAACGCGTGTCCCGTGCAACTGAACCTTGACCGTTTGCCACTGGACTTCGACCAGTGGAAGCGGGCCATCGGCAGGGGTGAAGCGGTCGTGCTACCCCTGCCGCCCCTGGGACCAGCCCCCGGGACAGCAGGTGTGCGGCAGGTCAGCCGAACTTGTACACGGTCACGGTCACGGAGCCGCCTTCGGCGCTGATGGTGTAGTCGCCGGGGCCGGTGAAGGGCAGGCAGCCGTCGGCGAGGATGTCGTCGTCGTTGATGCCGGTGTCGTCTTCGCCGACGTTGGCGCAGATCTCACTGACTGGGTGGGGGACGAACCGGTGGTCGAAGGGGCCGAAGTCCGGGTAGCGGGGCAGGGTGGGGGTGTTGATGCCCACGTCGGGGTGCTCCCAGAGCGCGGTCGGCTGCCCCCACGGGGCCCGCACGTCGACCTCGCCGTAAGGCTCGGGCAGATTGTTGTCGTCGCTCTCACGGGGGTTGGAGAACGTGATCGAGTAATAGATGGGCCCAGGCCCGGCGGGCACCTGAGCGTGGGCCGCGCTGACGTTGGCCATGCCCGTCAGCATCAGGGCCGTTGAGGCGAAGGCCGCCACCCGGCCCGCAGAGCGCAGACGCATCCCGATCTCCTTCTACTCGTTCCGTAGCCGTTTGACTACTCTATGTAGTCTACCTGATACGGAACGTGACATTACTCAACGAACGCACGTTTGGTCCTCGATCCCCCGAGCGGGGCCGCAGCCTGGGAGTCCCTGCGTCGCGCCACCGGTCAAACATCAGTGGCAATCGGTCAAGGTTCAGTGACACCGGACAACGCGGTCCGGGCGCGGCGCCTCCTCCCCTTCGTGGCCCTCCCTGGTTCGTGGCCATCCCGGGTGCGGTGCCGCCCAGCCGTCGTCGGCGTGGGGAGTCAGAGGGCGACGATTCCCTCGCCGCCGGCGGCGTTCGGCACCGTCACGGTGCCCGTCTTGGTCAGGGAGCCGTCGGCGGCCTGGTCGTAGGCGACGACGGAGTTGCCCTGGAGATTGTCCGTTCGAGCCCTTGTGCGGGGAGTGCGCGTCGGCCGGGCCCGCGAACACCGCGGCGGAGGCGAGGGCCGCGGTGAGGAGGCCGGTGGCGCGGAGTGCGGTGGAGGTCATGATCGTCCCTTTCGGAAGGCGGTTCCGGGGGCCGGCGGCGAGCGCCGTTCCCCATCACCTCGTCTGCTGCCGGCAGGGATGTGCCTCTTGCATGACGCAACTCTTACGCGGGGCGCGGTTGGCCGGGTCGGAGGCGCTCTGTGGTTACGATCTTCGCGTGGCAGACAACGAATACGACGTGATCGTGATCGGAACCAGCCAAGGCGGCCGCTTCCTCCCCCCTGAGCTGGCGAAGGCCGGCAAGAAGGTGGCGCTGGTCGAGCGCGGCCATCTGGGCGGGGTCTGCGTGAACACCGGCTGTACGCCGACGAAGACGATGGTTGCCAGTGCGCGTCTGGCCTATCAGGCGCGCAGGGGCGCGGAGTACGGCGTGCGTACGGGCCCGGTGTCGGTCGACCTCGCCGCAGTCCGGGAGCGCAAGCGGGCCATGGTCGCGGGTGCACGCGAGAACTACGCGAGTCGCCTGACGCAGGAGGGCCTGGACCTGATCGAGGGCGAGGCCCGTTTCACCGGGCCCAAGACCGTCGAGATCGCGCTGACGGACGGTGGGACGCGAGAGATCGGCGCTCCGGTCATCGTCGTCGACACGGGCACCAGCCCCAGGCCACTGACGATCGCCGGAGCGCAGGATGTCGCGCTTCTGGACTCGACATCCATCATGGAGCTGGACACGCTCCCCGAGCACTTGATCATCCTCGGCGGGGGCTACATCGGCCTGGAGTTCGGGCAGATGTTCCGCAGGTTCGGCAGTGCGGTCACCATTGTCCACACCGGTCCGCGCCTGCTGAAGATGGAGGACGACGACGTCTCCGACGAGGTCGCCGCGATCCTGCGCGACGAGGGGATCACGATCCTGACCTCGGCGACGCCGGTCCGGGTCGAGGAGGCGGGCGGCGGGCAGGTGCGGCTGACCGTTCGCACGCGGGACGGCGAGGAGCACATCGAGGGCTCCCATCTGCTGTCGGCGATCGGCCGCGTTCCCAACACCGAAGCACTCGCGCCGGCGGCGGCCGGTCTCCGGCTGAGTGACCGCGGCTACATCGAGGTCGACGAGTACCTGGAGACCTCCGTCCCGGGCGTCTACGCGATGGGAGACGTCAAAGGCGGACCGGCCTTCACCCACCTCTCCTACGACGACTACCGCGTCCTGAAGGCCAACTTGCTCGGACCCGACAAGGTGAGCACGCGGGACAGGACTGTCCCGTACACCATGTTCATCGACCCGCAACTGGGTCGCGTGGGCATGACGGAGCGCCAGGCGCGAGAGCAGAACCGTGCGGTACACGTCGCGAAGCTGCCGATGAGCGCCGTCATCAGGGCCCTCGAGACCGGGGAGACCCGGGGCTTCATGAAGGCGGTCATTGACGCGCACTCGGGAGAAATCCTCGGCGCCACAGTGCTCGGCGTGGAAGGCGGCGAGATCATGACGATCATCCAGACCGCGATGCTGGGCAAGCTCTCGGCCACCGCCATGGCCGGCGCCATCTTCACCCACCCGCTGCTGGCAGAGGGGCTCAACAGCCTCTTTCTGACGGTTGACGGCTAAGGGCTCGTAGACAAGCGGTCTGGTAGACAAGCGGTCTGTCCGGCGACATCCCGGGCGGGTGACCGCCGCAGCTGCCCCGGCGTCGCTCACCTCTCGTGGCCGCGGTGGCGCCGGCGCTTCGCCTCGGAGATCTCGCCTGCAATGGGAAGCCAGTAGTAGACGATGAAGGCGCCGATGGAGGCCAGGCCGAGCACCGGAATCAGAGCACCGAGCAGGGTTCCGGTGGCGAGCCAGACAAGGGCAAGCCGGAAGCGTCGGGTGACAGCTGTCACGCCGGCCTCATCGATGGTGTCGGTGAGCAGCCAGCGGTCGCGGCGGACCCACCACCAGATCGCGTTGAACAGCACGGCCAGGAGTTCGAAGGCGGCGCCGTGGAGGACGACTGCCGTGCGCTGCCCGTGTCCTTCGCGGAACGCCCCGGCCAGCACGGAGGCGGCGAACGGCAGGAACGCGATGTCCATCAGGACCAGCGTGTTCAGGAACAGCACGACCCGGTCGGCGCTGCGGATGTGGTCGAACATGATGTGGTGGTTGGCCCACACCTGCCCGATCAGCAGGAAGGTGAGGACGTACGCCAGGTAGGACGGCCAGAGCTTGCCGAGGCCGTCCAGCAGGTGGCGGGTGTCGTGCGGCGGCTGGATCTCCAGGACGAGCAGCGTGATGGAGATGGCGATCACACCGTCACTGAACGCGAGCACCCGGGAGGGGTCACGCTGCGTGCCGAAGGACGTCGCCCTGCCTCCTGGCCCACCCGATTCCTGCGTAGGTGCTGTCATCGTCCCAGCCTCCGGCACCGCACGCCCCTGCCCGCGCAACCACGCAGCGTTTCTCCGAAGACTGTCGCGGCCGGTGCCGTCCGGACTCTCCGGACCGCTGGTGCTGCATACGGCTCGCATCCGCCGACCCTGACGGCGGTCAGGGGCGGTCCCGGACGTCCCAGATCCGGCCGTTGTCAGGGCCGGTCAGCCGTCGCAGAAGCCCGGCGGCGGAGTCCTCGGGCCTGATGAGGGCGCCCTGCTCGTGACTGCGGAGGAGTTCTGGTGGATGGCGTCCCCGAGGCGGTCCTTGCCGTGGTCCCTGATCCACGCCTGCATGGCGGTGTCGACGGAGCCGGGCCGGTAGACGTTGGCGGTGACCCCGCTGCCGTCGAGTTCAGCGGCCAGGTTGAGGCGGTGGGCCTCGAGTGCGGCCTTGGTCGTGGCGTAGGCATTGCCGCCGATCATGAATCCCTGGGTTGGCCGCGATGCCGCTGGAGACATCGGCGATCCGTCCCCAGCCGCGCGAGAGCATGCCCGGCAGCAGTACGCAGGCGAGGGTCGCGGGCACGGTCACGTTGAGCTGGAACGGCCGCGCTCCATGCCGCGGCGCCCACTAGCGTGCTCGGGGCGAGCGGCTGGACGGTGGCGGCGTTGTTGACGAGGACGTCGATCGGACCCAGGTCCGCCTCGGCCCGGCTGACGACTTCGGCGACCGCGCCGGGGGAACCGGGGTCGGCGGGCGCGGCGACCGCCCGCCCGCCGCGTCCGCGCACCGGCTCGATCGTCTGTTCAAGCTCGTTCCCCGAGCGAGCCACCAGCACCTGCGCCCAGGTCTGCCAGGCCCAGCGCTATGGCGCGGCCGACCCCCCCGGCTTCGTCGAGGCAAGGCAGGACGACGTCGGCGGTGGGATTCACGATGGGTCGAGTCGGCTCGGAGGTTCGGGGCGGAGCGGAACGGGCGAACCGGTGGCGGGACGGGCCCGCGGCCAGGGCCCGGCAGCCGCCGGCACACCCTCCCGCTGCACGGCGTGGGCGAACTCGGCGACGCCTTCGGCGAAGCCCACTTCGGGCCGCCAGCCGAGTTCGCCGCGCAACCGGCCGGAGGTGGCGGTGATGTGCCGGACGTCGCCGAGCCGGTATGCGCCGGTGATCTCGGGGGCCGGTCCGCCATAGGCGGTCGCGAGGGCGGTCGCCATGTCCGCGATGGTGTGCGGAGTGTCGCTGCCGGTGTTGTACGCGCGCAGCACTCCGTCCGGGCGGCCTCCGACAGCCTCCAGCGCCAGGACGTTGGCTTCGGCCACGTCCCGCACGTGGACGAAGTCCCGCCGCTGGGCGCCGTCCTCGAAGACCTGTGGTGCCCGGCCGCGGGCGAGGGCAGAGCGGAAGAAGGAGGCGACGCCCGCGTACGGGGTGTCGCGGGGCATGCCGGGTCCGTACACGTTGTGATACCGCAAGGAGACGGCCCGACCGCCGGTGGCTCGGGCCCAGGCGGCGGCAAGGTGTTCCTGGGCGAGCTTGGTCGCGGCGTAGACGTTCCGCGGGTCGAGGGGGGCGTCCTCGTCGACGAGGCCCGGCTCCAGGTCGGCGCCGCACTGCGGGCAGAGGGGTTCGAAGCGTCCGGCATCCAGGTCGGCCACCGAGCGCGGCCCAGGGGTCATCCGGCCGTGCCGCGGGCAGTCGTAGCGTCCCTCCCCGTAGACGACCATGGATCCGGCGAGCACCAGGTCCTGGACGCCGGCGCCGGCCATGGCCGCGAGGAGGTGCGCGGTGCCGAGGTCGTTGCAGCCGACATATCCCGGGGTGTCGGCGATGTCCTTGCCCAGACCCACCATGGCGGCCTGGTGGCAGACCGCCTGGACACCGCGCAGCGCCCGGGACAGGGCCTCGGGGTTCCGCACGTCCTCAGCGATGAACTCGGCAGTCCCGGCCGGCGGTCGAGCCGGCCGGACGGCGTGGGCGGTGGGCAGCAGGGCGTCGAGGACGACCGGTTCGTGGCCCTGGGCAGCGAGTGCGGCAACGATGTGGGAGCCGATGAAGCCGGCGCCGCCGGTGACAAGTACGCGCATGGATCGGACCCTAGGGTGACACGCGGTCCAGCGGACCGCTGTCACCGAGGGCACCACCGGTTCGTAAGGATTTCACCTGCTGTTCCCGCCGGCCGCCCGCCGGCTGCGGAACGCAAGGAGCAGGCCGGACAGAGCGAAGAGCACGGCGCTGATCAGCAGCCAGCGGCCGAAGAACACCCTGGGCGACAGCAGAGTCGCATTCCGGTACTGCGTCCCGGCGTCCTGGGAGATCAGCGGCCAGTAGACAAGCAGCAACAGCAGGGACAGGAAGGCGGGGACACGGACGTGGTTGACCACCGCGATCCGTGGCTGCGATCCCGGGCGGCGGCCTCGCACCGCCTTGTGGAGCAGCCAGTCGGTGCCGCCGTACAAAGGCAGCAGCACCAGGTCGTGGATCAGTGCCGCGCCGACGACCCACTTCACCACGCCCCACCAGTCGCCCTCCAGCAGCCGGGTGATCGCGTATCCGCACAGGGCGAAGGAGGCGAGCAGGACCAGCAGGTGGAGGACGGACTCGCCGTACACGGCGCGGAACAGGCGTTTCATGCGCGCTCCTCGAAGTCTGTTGCGCCGAAGGTCAGTCGGCGGACCCATTTGGTGTTCATCACGCCCGGGGCGTCCGGCACGATGATCCGGGCGGGGCGGCCATGGTCGGGGGAGAGCTCGGCGCCGTTGACCCGCAGGGCGAGCAACGAGCGGCCGTCGCGGACCTGGTTGGCGCGCAGCGCCACCGCCCGGAAGGACCCGGCCAGCTGCACGGACTCCACGAAAACCCCTGGCGGGTCGCCCTCGTGCCCCACGAGCGCGGCGAGGTCCCGCAGCCGTACGCCCTCCCAGTGCTGGTTGTCCGTGGACCATCCCTCGACGCAGGCGATGGGCAGCGCGGAGCGGTACTGGGGCAGGTGCCGGAGCTGGTCGAGGGTGAGGGTGACGCTGCGGCCGGTCGCCCCACGGACGGTCAGCCGCCAGTTCTCGGCCATGTCCTGCGGGCGGACGTGCGCGGTCACCGCAGGCTTGTTGACCGGGAAACCGTTGGGGCCGTCGCCCGGCCGGCGGCCGTGCGGTGCCAGCAGCGCGGTCTCGCGCAGAGGTCCGCCGATGCTCTGGCCGGCGGTCACCAGGAAAAGCACGAATGAGCCCAGTCCGACCATGCCCAGAGCACCGCGCCTCGACATCGTGGGTTCTGCGGGGTGGGTCGACACCAGGCCGCTGTCGTCCGCGGGTTCTGGCTCCGTCCGGGAGGTCGGTGTGCGCAGTTCCGCGCGGAAGTCCCGGCTTCGCAGGGCTCGCACGGCCCGGGGCATGCGCAGCGCGACGTGGGCGAACACCGCCCCCACGAAGACCCACGCACCGTAGAAGTGCAAAGGGTAGAAGGACCCCGGGAATATGTAGTCCAGCTGCACGTTCAGCAGGCCGGTGGTGAACTCGAAGATCCCGCCCCCGACAAGCAGCAGCAGCGACAGCCGGTCCAGTGCGTGCCCCACCGACCGCACCGGTGGCAGCGTGAAGAGCTTCGGCACCACCGACCAGAGCTTGGCCAGCAGCACCGGGACCAGCACCACACCGAGCGTGACGTGAATCCCCTGCGTGAGGCGGTAGAGCCAGTACGGGTGGGTGGGCCAGGAGAACAGGTAGAAACCGAGCAGGCCCTTGCCAGGTGTCTTGTCGTTGATGTGCGACAACCCGGGGTTGTACGCGGCGTACGACAGCAGGCCTGTGGTGAACAGCAGCGGGATACCCAGGAGCAGCACCAGCCCGAAGACCGCTGTGAGCCACGGGCCACGCAGCGGACTGCGCCAAGGGCCCGCGGGAATGCGGGAGGAGACTTTCATGCCTGACGACACTAGGGCCGGGAAGAGAGCCTCCCGGGTCGGCAAATCATGACGAAACTCTGACGTCCTGTCCGGCCACGGCCGGAGCGGGCGGGCGTCTGCCGAGGGTGCGACGCGTGAGTCTCTCCCCCTCCCCGTTGCACGGCACCAGCCCGCACCCATCTGACGACGGCGGCCGAGTGGCCCCTTCCGCCCGGCGTCCTGACTTTGCTGGCGGCCGCCGCGGCAGGGCTGTTCTTCCTGCTCATGGCGCGTATCCGGGCCTGGCTGCAGCACGGCAGCCATCCGCTCAAGGCGCCGTGGCCGCCGCTGGATGCCTGGTGGCGGCCACATGCTGGAAGGGCGCTCCGAGCCGTGATGCCTGACCCAGGTCGGCGACGCGAGTACCCGACTCCCGTGCTCCGCTGAGCTCCGCGGCCACGGTCGGGTGCCGGGAGAGCCGGTGGACGGTGACGAGCCGGCCGCCAAGTGCGGTGAGTTCTTCACGTCCGGGGACGGAAAGCATTGGCTGGACGGCCAGTTCGAGCAGGTCGGATTCGTCTTGGAGGAGTTGTTCGAACCTGCCGGCTACTTTGCACCCGACGCCAAGCGCGTCCTGGGCGGCTACCCCCGGCTCGTGCCCGAGGACACCACCAAGTGCGCGACCGCGGCGCCCGACCAGACGCAGCTGCCGTTCGCCGGCATCCCCCAGCATGCCCTGCCCGTCCTGGACGAGATCCAAAAGCGGCTGAACGACACCATGAAGAAGGCCGCCGCCGACACCGAAGGCGGCGCCGCCGGCTTCGTCGACCTCTACGCCCACACCGGCGCCAACACGGCTTGTGACGGCGCCGACCCGGGCATCGGCGGCCTCCTGGAGGACTCCCAGATCGGCAGCGAAGAGGCCAAGATCCCCGGGTACGCGCACCCCGATACCAAGGGCCGCGGGGGCATCCTCGGCATGGATCTTCGTGTTGGGCCGGCCGGCTGGAGAACCCGTTCGCAGATGGCCTGCCCGTGACCGGGGCGTCGGAGTGCCCGTAGTGCAGGGCACGCCCTCGGCATCAAGAGATCCGGAGAACTTCGGCCTGCCCGAGACCGACGGCGGCAAGGGCACGGAGGCGGTGGACAAGGAGGTGCGGGCATTCGCGTCGGCCGTGCTTCACGCGCGCTGCGACGTCGGACCGTCGGCCTGCCGGCGCATGGACCGGTGAGGACCGGACACCGCTGGGCGCGAAGTCGTCACGCTGCGACAGAACGTCTGCCCGCGACAGCCGGGGCCAGGGGAGGTACCCGTGTGTGCTCAGTCGGAGAGGTGCGCGAAGACGACGGTGTTGCCGTCGTAGGAGTGGGTGCGGGGGTTCCAGCCGCTGCAGGTGATCAGGCGCAGCTCCGGGTCTGGGGTGTTGCCGTAGACGTCGAGGGTCGGGAAGGCGGCCTTCGCGTAGGAGCGGACTGCGTCCACGGTGAAAACGGCGACCTTGCGGTCGGCTCGGGTGACGCGGATCCGCTGGCGGGGCTTCATCGCGCCGAGCCGGTAGAAGACCGCGGGCCCGGTGGCGTGCGAGTCGACGTGGCCGAGGATGACCGAGGGCCCGGCCTGACCGGGTGCCCGGGAATCGTGGTACCAGCCCGCCTGTAGAGGCTTGGCGGGGACCTCGATGGTGCCGTCCTTGTTCAGTCCGAGGTCGAGCAGCGTGGAGTGGATGCCGACCGAGGGGATGTCCAGGACGGTCGGCCGGGACGCCCCCGGCGCGGGTGTCGGGCGGGCCGTCGCCGGCGCGCTCGGCGGCGCCATAACCGTCATGTCGTGCCGCGGCAGCTGTCCGGCTGCGGCGGGGCCGGGCTGGGGCGGCGGAGCGCTCCCGCCGGTGGTGCCGGCGAGGACGGCGACGGTACCCGCGGCGACGCAGGCCACCGCGAGCACGACGAGGAGGATCGCCGTGCGTCGCGGGTGGCCCGCCGAGGTGGGAGGGGTCGTCATCGGCCGGCGGTGCCCCGTCGGCGCAGCGCCCAGCCCCCGGCGCCGAGGCCGAGCAGCACGGCGGCGGCACCGCCCGCGGCCATGCCGGCGTCGGTGCGGCCGCCCTGGGTGGCGCCGTCACCGGTGTCGGCGGCGCCTGACGGCATCGAGGACATCTGGGAGGCGGTGAACGCCCCACACAGCGCGGGGTCGGTGGCCTCTGCCGGCAGTGTCTTGTCGAGTTCGCTGGCGCCGAGGACGTTGTCGTAAGCGCCGTTGCCGTTGTAGTCGATGCCGTGCACGACCAGGACGGCCCTGCCGGACTTGAGGTTGGCGGCGACGTCGTCGCTCACCTCGATCGTGCGGTGGTAGGAGACGGTCGAACCGGCCGGGAAGCGGTCGACGGCCAGCGCGCTCTTGTCGGTGCTGTCGCCGCTGGTGGTCAGCGAGGTGCCGATCATCCCGTAGTCCTTCATGGCGTCGGCGACGTCGATCGAGGGGTGCCCGTTGTGGTCCACCGCTTCGGACGGCTTGGGGCAGGCCCCGCCGCCGTCGACGTGGATGTGCATGGCGTGCGGGGACTTGCCGCCGGCGAGCCCTGACGCGGTGACGGTGATCTTCGCGGTGTTGCCGGAGAGCTGGACCATCGCCTTTCCGCTGCCGGTGACGTGATTGGCCGTCACCGGGTCCAGAGCGGCCTGGTAGGTCGTCCAGGCGGCATCGGCGTCCTGCGGTGCCGCCCAGGCAGCCGCGGGGAACGCCAGGGGTACGGCGGCCACTGCCATCGCGGTCGCGACTCGTGCGCGGGTGGATCGCATGCTGGTTCTGCCCTTCGCTCGCGGAGACCGGAGGACCGAATTGACGCCGGCCGGGCGGCCGGAGGCGGGTGTGCCTCCACCCGGTCCTTCGGAGTGGCCGCTGTCACGGATTGGTCAGCCGTGGCCAGAGGTTGAGTTCCATGCCCGCACGGGCGGGGTCCGCATGCGGGCCCGGGTGATCGATGGTCACATGGGAGGACGCAGGAGGACGGTGCCACCGGCACGTCCCGCGACCGAGGTGGGTGATGGCGTCTGGTGCGCACCGACAGCGCCGGTCTCGCGTACCCGTCGGAGGACCTGGACAAGCTGATGGCCTGGGTCGCGGTCGGCGACCGAGACGCCTTCGACCCGCTGTACGACCTGGCCAGCGGCCCGGTGCTCGGCCTGGCCCGCCGGATCGTGCGGGACCCGGCGCAGGCCGAGGAGGTCATGCAGGACGTGCTGGTCGAGGTGTGGCGCACCGCGGGCCGCTTCCGGCCGGAACAGGGCAGCGCGCTGACCTGGATCATGACGCTCGCCCACCGCCGCGCGGTGGACCGGGTGCGGTCCGCGCAGGCGAGCGCCGACCGGGAGGTGCGAGCCGCGCGACTGGGGGCCGAGCGCCCCTTCGACGAGGTGAGCGAGCAGGTGGAGCTGCGCATGGAGCAGCAGCGAGTGCGGCGCTGCCTCCGGCGGCTCACCGACATCCAGCGCGAGTCGGTGGTCCTGGCCTACTACGACGGGCTGACGTGCGCGGAGGTGGCCCACGACCTGTCGATCCCGCCGAGTACGGTCAGGACCCGGCTGCGCGACGGGCTCATCCGGTTGCGGGACTGCCTGGGGGTGTCGTCGTGAACGACGCCGCAGCCCACACCTCGACCGGGGCGTACGTGGTGCACGCGCTGTCCGACCGTGAGCGGGAGCGCTTCGAGCAGCACATGGAACACTGCGAGGCATGCCGGCGTGAGGTGGCCGAGCTGGAGGCCACCGCGGCGGAGCTGGGTGCCGCCGCTGCGGTTCCGGAGTCGGAGCCGCAGCCCGCGGGCACGAAGCAGGCGGTGCTGCGCCGGGTCGCGGCCACCGAGCAGGAGGCGCCCGTCTGGGTGCCGCAGCAGCGGGTGCGGAGGTTCCGCGGGCGGGTGGCCGCGCTCGTGACGGCGGCCGCGGTGGCCGCCGCGGCGACGCTCGGCGGGGTGGCGGTGTGGCAGCACGAGGTCGCCGTCGACGCCCGGGACCAGCGGCACAGCGTCGAGCAGCAGGCGGCGGGCCAGCAGGCGGCCATCGCGGACGTGCTGTCCGCCTCCGACACCCAGCTGAGCTCGCAGCGGCTGGCCGATGGGGGGGTGGCCAGCGTCGCCGCGTCCCGCAGCCGCGACTCGGCGGTCTTCATCGCGGACGGGCTGCGGGAGCTGCCGCGGGGCCGCGCGTACCAGGTCTGGTTCACCGGGTCCGGTGCGGCGCGGTCGGGAGGCGTCCTGCCCGGCGACGACGCCCGGCAACTGCGCCTGCTGGACGGCCCGGTGGCCGGGGCGAGCGATGTCGACCTGACCGTCGAGCCGGCCGGCGGGTCGCCGCAGCCCACCACCCCGTCGCTGGCGACGATCCGGCTGCCGGGCTGAGCGCGGCGGCCAACTCCCGCCGGGGGACAGCCCGATCGGCCCGCACGCCGACCGCGTGCTGCCCGCCGGCATGTACGGCCGGGTGCACCAGCGAGATCCCGGGCCGGCTCCGAATCACCTGTACAAGGCCGCGCACGCAGCCGGCGCCCCACCCGCCCTCCGGGGGCGGAAACCCTCCGCAGGACGTGAAGGACCACCGGCGAACTGCGCCCGATCCGAGGGAAGGAGGTGCGTCCGGATGGCCGGCACCATGCGTACGCGTCGCCTCACAGCAGGAAAGCCGGCCGCAACGATCCCCGTCCGAGGCAGCTCCTACGGGAAAGCCCATTCCCCTGCCTCAGCTCCGGCAGGCACCCCGGGCGGCCGGCACGCCGACCGGCGGGCACGGGCCGGCGCCGCGACCGGCCTCCCCCACGGTCCGCAGGCGGCCGCCGCCGCCCGAAGGGCCGCCGCGGCTTACGTCGACCACCTCTCACCGCCGCCGGCAGCCGACCGCAGGCAGGACGTCCTGCTCGTGGTGTCGGAGCTGGCCACCAACGCGGTGCGCCATGCGGCAGGGCCGCACGCGCTCACTCTCGCCGCCGACCACGGTGTGCTGGACGTCGCGGTCAGCGACCACTCCGCGACTCCGCCGCACCGGCGCCGCCCGGACCGCACCGACGGCACCGGGGGGATGGGCCTGGGCCTGATCCGCCAGCTCGGCGGCGCCCTGTTCGTACGGAACACCCGCGACGGCAAGTGCGTCCACGCCGTCCTCAGGCTGCGCCCCTCCCCCGTATGAGACGGGCGGCTCGGCCGCCGCCACCCCGCCCCCGCCGGCGCGCGCCCCACCGGGCCCACGCCGGCGGGGGTTTCCGCCTGGGCGGCACCGGAGGCGGGCGCACGGCCGGGCGCACGCCTGCGTACCGCCGGACTCACGGATCTCCGCCATGTGAGACGGATGTCCACGATGAGGGACACCGCCGCACACCGGCAGCGCTTTGCCGCAGCAGCGCCGAATAAGGGGCGTGCTGCCCGAGCGCCGACTCCCGCGAGGGAGACGGCGGGGTTCCGGCAACCGGCACGGAGCGGCACCGACACTCTCGAAGGGAGACCGGGTGATGGGAAAACAGGTCGAAACACTGCCACGCGGCACGGCCGGGAGCACCCCGGCGCAGCAGACGCACGCCGCCCGGGTCGCCGCCGCGGAACAGGGCTTCGGCGCGCTGCTGGCCGACGTGATGCACGTCGACGAGGTCGCGGCCGACAGTCACTTCTTCAACGACCTGGGCGCGGACTCCATGGTGATGGCGCACTTCTGCGCGCGGGTCAGGAAGACCGAGGACCTGCCGCCGGTGTCCATCAAGGACATCTACCGGCACCCGACCGTCGCCCGCCTCGCGACCGCGCTCGTGGGCTCCGCCCCCGCCCGACCGCCTCAGCGGCCGGAGCGCGATCCCGCCCCCCGGACCCGCCGGACGGCGCCCGCGCCCCCGTCCGGGACGGCCCGCTACGTGCTGTGCGGGGCGCTGCAGCTGCTCGCCTTCCTCGGCTACTCCTTCCTCGTGGCCCTGCTCACCGTCCAGAGCTACACATGGATCGACGCAGGCTCCGGCGCCGCCGAGGTCTAGCTGCGGTCGGTCCTGTTCGGGCTGGCCGGCTTCGTGGGCCTGTGCGCGCTGCCCGTGCTGGCGAAGTGGGTGCTCATCGGCCGGTGGAAGCCGCGGCGGATCGACCTGTGGAGCCTGGACTACGTCCGCTTCTGGATCGTCAAGACCCTGGTCCGCTCCGATCCGCTGGTGCTGTTCGTCGGCTCACCGCTCTACACGCTCTACCTCCGCGCCCTCGGCGCGAGGATCGGCAAGGGCGCCACGATCTTCACGCGGAACGTCCCCGTCTGCACCGACCTGCTCACGGTCGGCGCGGGAAGCGTGATCCGCAAGGACTCGTTCCTCACCTGCTACCGGGCCCGTGACGGCCGGATCGAGACGGGGCCCGTGGCCCTCGGCGAGAACGCGGTCGTCAGCGAGGCCGCGGTGCTCGACATCGGGACCCGGATGGGCGACGGCGCCCAGCTCGGCCATGCCTCGTCCCTGCACGAGGGGCAGACGGTGCCCGACGGCGGGCACTGGCACGGGTCGCCGGCCCAGCCGACCGACGTGGACTACCAGGCCGTCGCCCCGGCCCGCTGCGGTTCGCTGCGCAGGGGCCTGCACAGCGTCGTCCAGCTGCTGAGCGTCCTGCTCGTCTACATCCCGCTGACCGTCGGCGGCATCGGCATCCTGCTCGCGCAGGCCCCGAACCTGGCGTCGGTCGCCCGGCCCGGCACGACCGCGCTGACGCACGGGACGTTCTACGGCGAGGCCCTCGCGGTCTCCACGGTGCTCTTCTTCGGCGCCCTCGCCCTCGCCCTGCTGGTGACGGGTACGGTCCCGCGCCTGTTGAACCGGGCCCTGATTCCCGGCCGGATCTACCCCCTCTACGGATTCCACTACGGGGTGCACCGGGTGATCGCCCTGATGACCAACCGGAGGTTCCTCACCCGGCTGTTCGGCGACAGTTCGGCCGTCGTGCACTACCTGCGGCGGCTGGGATACGACCTGTCCCGGGTCGAGCAGACCGGGTCGAACTTCGGCACCGAGGTGCGGCACGAGTCCCCGTTCATGAGCGCGGTCGGCAGCGGGACCATGGTCGCCGACGGCCTGGCGGTCAACAACACCGACTTCTCCAGCACCTCCTTCCGGGTGCGGCGGACCCGGATCGGTTCCCGCAGCTTCCTGGGGAACCGGATCGCCTATCCGACCCGCAGCAGGGTCGGGGACGACTGCCTGCTCGCGACGAAGGTGATGGTCCCGATCGACGGGGAGGTCCGCGAGGGGGTCGGCCTGCTCGGCTCGCCCTCCTTCGAGATCCCGCGCTCGGTCCTGCGGGACAGCCGCTTCGACCGGCTCAAGAGCAGCGAGGAGCTGCGCCGGCGCCTGCCCGCCAAGAACCGGCACAACGCGGCCACGATGGCGTGGTACCTGCTCGTGCGGTGGATGTACTTCGTCCTGGTCACGCTGATCTTCTGGGTCGCCGCGGACCTCTACGACTCGGTCGGCGTCACCGCCGTCGCCCTGGCCAACGTCATCGCGGTCGTATTCAGCGCCGCGTACTTCGTGCTGGTGGAACGGGTCGTCACCCTCCTGCACCCGCTCAGCCCGCTGTTCTGCTCGATCTACGACATCCGCTTCTGGCGGCGTGAGCGCTTCTGGAAGGTGCCGTCCGAGACGTACGTGCGGGCGTTCAACGGCACGCCGTTCAAGAACCTGGTCTGGCGTCTGCAAGGCGTCCGCCTCGGCAGGCGGGTCTTCGACGACGGCTGCTCCCTGACGGAGCGCACACTCGTCACCATCGGCGACGGCTGCGTGCTCAACGCGGGAAGCGTCATCCAGTGCCACTCCCAGGAGGACGGCACCTTCAAGTCCGAACGCACCGTGATCGGTTCGGGTTGCACCGTCGGGGTGGGCGCCCTGGTGCACTACGGCGTCACGGTCGGCGACAGCGCGGTGGTCTCCCCCGACTCCTTCGTCATGAAGGGCGAGACGCTCCCGCAGGGCGCCCGTTGGGGAGGCAATCCGGCACGACCCCTCCGATCGGCCGAGGACGGTGAACGCAGGTGACCACGACAGCGATTCGGACGCAGGCAAGCGGAGACGCCGGGAGCGGCGGGACCTCCAGGGAGCGGTACACCGCGCTTCCCCGATGGACCGCGGCACCCCGGCCCGGCACCGCCGCGTACGAAGTGGCAATCCCCCCGGACCTCCTGGCAGGGCTCGGCCGGCTGGCGGACGCGACGGGCCTGACGCTCGAGGCGATGCTGCTGGGCGCGCACGCCAAGGTGCTGGCGGCACTCTCCGGTGAGCGAGAGGTCGTGACCGGCTACGTCACCGTGGACGGTGACCGGCCGCGGCCCTGCCGGGTGACCGTCGCCCCCGGCGCGTGGCGAACGCTGCTGCGCGAGGCCCGGCAGGCGGTGTCCAGGACGCTGCGGCGCACCGGAATCCCCGCCGGGGCCGGTGCCCGACCGGAGGCCGTCTTGGACCCGACCGGCCGGAGCGCACCGGACCAGGAGACCGTGCTCCACGTGGCCGTGGCCCGCAAGGGCCGCCGCCGCCTGCTGCGGCTGCGGTACCGGACGGACGCGCTCGACGCGTACTGCGCGACCCGGATCGCCGGCTACCACCTCACCGCTCTCGCGCTGATGGCAGCCGACGCGGACGCCGAGCACGACCGGCAGAGCCTGCTGTCCGCGGGCGAACGCCGCTTCCAGCTCGAAGCGCTCGCCGGTCCCCACCGCGCCCTGCCCGACGCGCGCTTCCACGAGCTGTTCGAAGATCGGGTGCGGGCGCACCCCGACCGCGTCGCGGCGGTCCACGACGACCGGCAGTGGAGTTACCGGCGGCTCAACGCGCGTGCCAACGAGCTGGCACACGGGCTGCTGGCGAACGGGCTTCGCCGGCAGGGCGTCGTCGCCGTGGCGGCCGAGCGCGGTCTGGACTGGATGGCCGCGGTCATCGCGGTGCTGAAAGCGGGCGGTGCCTACCTGCCCGTCGAGCCGCATCTGCCGGCCGACCGCATCTCCGCCATGCTCGCGCGGGCGGGCTGCGAACTCGTCCTGGCCGAGCGCGGCAGTACGGAGACGACCGGTCGGGCGGTGGCCGCGCGGCCCGGGACGCGGATGCTGTTCCTGGATGCGGCGGGGGACGGCCGCGACGTGAGCAACCCCGGCGTCGCCGTCGGCGCGGACGACCTCGCCTACATCTACTTCACCTCAGGATCCACAGGCGAGCCCAAGGGGGCGATGTGCGAGCACGCGGGGATGCTCAACCACCTCTACGCCAAGATCGAGGACCTCGGCATCGGCGAGGAGCAGATCGTCGCCCAATGCGCGCCGCAGTCCTTCGACATCTCCCTGTGGCAGCTGCTGGCCGCGCCGCTGGCCGGTGGGCGGACCCTGCTCGTCGAGCAGAGCGCGATCCTCGACGTCGGCCGGTTCCTCGACACGATCACCGAAGGCAGGGCGGGCGTGGTGCAAATGGTGCCGTCCTACCTCGATGTCGTACTGGGCCTGCTGGAGCACGACCCGCGACGCCTGCCGCACCTGCGATGCGTATCGGTCACCGGCGAGGCGCTGAAGAAGGACCTCGTCCAGCGCTGGTTCGCCGCCCAGCCCGGCATTCGGCTGGTCAACGCCTACGGCCTGACCGAGACGTGCGACGACACCCACCACGAGGTCATGCACCGGGTACCTGACACCGCCGACATCCCGCTCGGTCCGCCCGTCAACAATGTGCACGTCTACCTTGTCGACGAGCACCTGTCACCGGTGCCGCTCGGCGCCCCCGGCGAGATCGTGTTCTGCGGAGTCTGCGTCGGCCGCGGCTACGTCAACGACCCCGAGCGCACCCGGGCCGCCTTCACCGAGGACCCGTACCACCCGGGTCGGCGCCTCTACCGCAGCGGCGACTTCGGCCGCTGGCAGGCCGACGGCAAGCTGGCCTTCCTCGGCCGCCGGGACGCGCAGGTCAAGATCCGCGGCTTCCGTGTCGAGACCGGCGAGGTCGAGAACGTCCTGGCGTCGGCGCCCGGTGTCCACGACGACGCCGTGGTGGTCTCCCCCGCGGCCGGCCGCGACACCCTGGTGGCCTTCTACACGAGCCCCCGCCCGCTGGACCCCGAGGCGCTGCGGAGTCACATGAGCGGGTCGCTGGCCGCCTACATGGTCCCCACGGCCTTCCACCGGGTGGCACGGCTGCCGCTGACCGGCAACGGCAAGGTCGACACGAAGGCCCTGGTCGCGCTCGCCGCGGCCGGCGCACCGGCCGACCACGGCGATGACCGCCCCGACGCGCCCGCCACCCCGGCCGAACGTCGGCTCGCAGCGGCATGGGCCGCGACCCTCGGCATCGAGCAGGACGGCATCGGACGGCAGGACCGCTTCGACGACCTCGGCGGCACGTCGCTGTCGGCCGTCCAGGTCGCGATCCGCCTGGACCGGGCCGTCTCGCCCAGGGACATCGCCACCCACCCCGTACTCGCCGATCTCGCCCTCCTGGCCGACACCGGCGCCGGGTAGGCCCCGGCGGATCGCGCACCCGGCCGGAGCGGCCACTCGAACCGCACACCTCCCACCGAAACAACCGAAAGGACAGCGCCATGACGTCGACACTGCCCGTCACTCCGATCGACCTCCAACTGCGCCGCAACCAACCGCCGATGCTGCGGGTCGAACCCCCCGCCGATCCGGCGGACTGGGTCCTGGCCCACCGTGATCCGCTGCGGGCCGCCGTCAGCACGCACGGATCGGTCCTCGTCCGCGGCCTGGGCCTGCGCAGCCCCGTGCAGGTAGCAGCGGTCCTGGAGCGGCTGAGCGCCGCCCCGGTCACGGAGCGGGAGGCGTTCGCACCCCGGCAGACCTTTGCCGAAGGCGTCTACTCCTCTTCGAAGTGGCCGCAGAACGAGCAGATGTGCATGCACCACGAGTTGAGCTACGCCCTCGACGTCCCCGGGCTGCTGTTCTTCGCCTGCCTCACCGCGCCCACGGACGGCGGCGCGACCGCCGTCGCCGACTCGGCGGCCGTACTGCAAGCACTGCCGCCCGAACTCGTCGACCGCTTCGAGCGGGAAGGATGGGTGCTCACCCGCAGCTACAACGACGAGATCGGCGCCTCGGTGGCCGACGCCTTCGGCACCGACGACCGCGGCGAGGTCGAGGACTACTGCAGAACCCACGCGATCGAACCCGCCTGGCAGAGCGACGGAAGCCTGCACACCCGGCAGCGGCGCGACGCCGTGCTGCGCCATCCCGCCGACGGCCGCCGATGCTGGTTCAACCAGATCGCCTTCCTCAACGAGTGGACGATCAACCCCGACGTGCGGGACTACCTCGTCGCCGAATACGGAGTCGACGGGCTGCCGTTCAACACCCGCTGGGGCGACGGCGAGCCCCTCGCCCAGGACACGGTCCGGCAGATCAACCAGGTCTACCAGGCGCACACCGCACGCACCCGGTGGCATGCCGGCGACCTGCTGCTCGTCGACAACATCCGTACCGCCCACAGCAGGGAGCGCTTCACAGGACCACGGGAGGTCGTCGTCGCGATGGCCGACCCGCTGCGGCTCGCCGAGTGCTCGCCGACCATGGAGGTGAACGTCCGATGACCCCCGCCGACACCCAGGCCGCCGCACCGCCGGCGACCGCGCGACCGACCGTTCCGCCGTTCGCGGTGATTCCCGGAACCCAGGTACAGGACGCGCTCCGGGGCCGCGAGAAGCACGTCGTGGAGGTGGTCGAGGACGCCTACCGGCTGCACGGCGCCGGAGACACCGTCAATCCTCCGTCCTCCTTCCTGCGCTTCCCCGATCGGGCATCCTCCCGGATGATCGCGCTGGCCGCCTCCGTCGGCGGGCCGGACCGGGTGGACGGGCTGAAGTGGATCTCAAGCTTCCCGCGGAACGTCGCCGCCGACATCCCCCGCGCCTCGGCCGTCCTCATCCTCAACGACCCCGCCACCGGCTACCCGTTCGCCTGCCTGGAGAGCTCGATCATCAGCGCCAGCAGAACCGCCGCCTCCGCGGCGGCGGCAGCCGACCGGCTCAGCCGCGACCGCCCGCGACCGCTGCGCGTCGGATTCGTCGGGACGGGCCTGATCGCCCGCTACATCCACACCTTCCTCGAAGGAACGGGGTGGTCGTTCGACGACATCGGCGTGCACGACGTGTCCGCCGGCAGCGCCGCGGGCTTCCGCACGTACCTCGAACAGTCGGGGACGGCCGCCCGGATCACCGTGCACCACAGCGCCGAGGACCTGATCCGCCTCAGCGACCTCGTGGTCTTCGCGACGGTCGCCGGCGAACCGCACATCACCGATCCCTCCTGGTTCGGCCACAACCCCGTGGTCCTGCACGTGTCCCTGCGCGACCTCGCGCCCGAGGTCCTGCTGGCGTCGACGAACATCGTCGACGACGTCGACCACTGCCTGCGGGCGCAGACCTCGCCCCACCTGACCGAACAGCTCACCGGCAACCGCGACTTCGTGCACGGCACGCTGGACGACGTGATGGCCGGGCGGGTCAGCGTGCCGAGGGGCCGGCCCGTGGTCTTCTCCCCGTTCGGCCTCGGCGTGCTGGATCTCGCGGTCGGCAAGTACGTCTACGACGAAGTGGCCCGGAGCGGCGAATTGAAGATCGTCGAGGACTTCTTCCACGAACTGCGCCGCTACGGGTGAGCACCACCGCGGCGTCCGCACGCTGTGACCCGCCCCGCCGAGCAGAACTCCGCCGGTGGTCCAACCGAGGAGGAGACACCCGTGACAACCATCACCGTTCCCCAGGCGTTCAACGAGGAGGACCTGTACGTCGACCTCCAGCCGATCTTCGGTCGCTCGCTGTTCCTCAAGTGCGAAGGTTTCAACTTCGCCGGCTCCATCAAACTGAAAGCGGCCACCGAGATGGTGGATGCCGCCGAGCGCCAGGGCGTCCTGACCCACAGGTCCCTCCTGGTCGAGTCCTCGTCCGGAAACCTCGGCGTGGCTTTGAGCATGATCGCCGCCAGCAGGGGCTACCGGTTCCTGTGCGTGACGGACTCCCGCTGCAACCTGACGACGAGACTGATGATGGAGGCGCTGGGCAGCGAGGTGCATGTCGTCCCGACCCCGGAGACCCCCGGCGGACACCTCAGCGCGCGCCTCGACTACGTCCGCGGCCTGTGCGCCGCCGACGACCGCTGCGTATGGCTGAGCCAGTACACCAACTCCGCCAACTGGCAGGCGCACTACCGCAGGACCGCACCGGCCATAGCCCGGGCCTTCCCCCGGCTGGACGTCCTGTTCGTCGGGGCCGGCACGACCGGAACCCTGATGGGATGCGCGCGCTGGTTCCGTGAATGGGACAGGCCCGTGCGCATCGTCGCCGTCGACAGCGTCGGCTCGGTGACCTTCGGCGGACCGGCCGGCCGCAGGATGATCCCCGGCCTGGGCATGAGCGTCCGCCCGCCGCTGCTCGACGAGTCCTTCGTCGACGAGGCGCTCCGGATCGAGGAGGCGGAAACCGTCCGCACCTGCCACCGCATGGCCCAGCGGGGCTTTCTGTTCGGCGGCTCGACCGGCACCGTGGTCAGCGGTGCGATGAACTGGCTGGCCCGCCAGGACATCGACGGGCTCACCGCTGTGGCCATCGCTCCCGACCTCGGCGAGCGCTACCTCGACACCGTCTACCACACCAACTGGGTCCAGGGCCTCTACGGCGAGGAGAGCACCGACACCGAGGCGTCCGAAACACTCGTCACCCACGAAAGGTCGCGATGACGGCTTCGCAACCGCGAAGACCACCGCCGGGACCGCCTCGCACCTGCGAGCTCCCGCAACCACGTCCGCGGACCCCTCGCGATATCCTCGGCGCCCAACGACATCGCCGGCGCCTACCGCGAGCACGCCAACGCCTACGTCACCAAGGCGGTCGACCTCGACGGCCTCATCCGCGCCGTCCAAGGCATCGACGACTTCTTCCTCGACACGGTCGCCCGATCCGACAACAGTCGCCCGGTGAAGTCGTTCACCCGATGGCCTGACCAGAAGCCGGTGCCTGGACCACGGACTGAACGGTTCCAGCTCCTTCACCAACTGAGCAGGCCGGACCCGTACCCCTCATCCCCATGGAAGTTGCCGCACCTCGCCCAGGTGCCCGGACGGAGGCCCATAGGTCCTGGCAAAGGCGTTGGACGTGGCACCAGCGCGTCGCACGGGCCTGGCCACGTCGGCGCGGTGGCGGTCTGCCATCGACCACCCGACGATCCGCGGGTGGCCAGGTCCAGCCAACAGGCGAGGTAGAGCCAGCCCTGCTCGGTGGGCAGGCAGGTGGTGGCTCCTACCAGGCGGGTTCCGGGCCGGGCCGCGGTGAAGTCGAGGCCGATGAGGTCCGGTTCGGGCCGGGCCTGCTTGTCCGGGCGGGCAGCGACCGGCGGTGGCAGCGGGTGACTCCGGCGATGCCACGTTCGCAGTGCGGTGTGCGCGGGGCCTGGCCGCTCGCAGCTGCACCGCAGTCCTGCCCGGCGCGGCGCAGGTGTGGGCCGGGTGGTCGGAGCGGAAACGGCGGTGCAGCTCGGTGACGGCAGCGGGGGTGTCGTCGTGGAGGAGGCGCAGCAGGATGTCGTCCTTGTCACCGGTGGGCGGTGCGCCCACTCAGGCCCGCGCTGTGTGGGGGTCGGGGAGGGGCTGGGCCGCGGCGGCGATCAGGTCGGGATCGATCCGCAGGAAGACGGCCAGATCCGCCAGCGAGTCGGGCAGAGCGGCCAGACCAGCGGGCACAGGGGGTTCGACGTCGTCGTCGGCGATCTCACCGGCCTGCAGCGCGAGGAGCCAGGCCAGGTAGAGCAGGCGCAGGTCACCGGCTGCCACGTCGGGACGTGCTCCGGCGATCGAGGGCAGCCACCGGTCCTCCGGGTCGCTGTCGTAGTCGCCGTGGTCGAACAGTTCGTTGAAGTCCTCCGCGCCGTCCGGGTCCGAGAGCAGGGTGATCACAATGTTCGCGCCGTGCTGCCGGGCTCGGGCCGCCTCGCCGGTGCAGTACCGCTCCGCGACCTCCAGTGGCAGATCTCTGACGGGCCAGCGCAGCATCACCGTGCGGGTCCCCCAGTTCGCGAAGTAAAGGTGCGCGTCGTAGTAGTCCTCCATGAGACGCTCCGGGCTGCCTTTGAAGTCCCCCCACTGGTAGGTGTTCACAAAGTCGGTGTGGGTGATCTCGGCCCGGGTGGTCAGCTCGCGGACGGCAGCGACCTGCTCGTCACTGAGCGGCCGGTCGATGGCCATGAACTGATAGTGCTGGTACTCCGACATACGTCCCTCCGCTGCTTGCCGGCGATGGCGCTGGCTCGATCCAACAGCCGCCTGCTGACGCCCGTGCGCTTGGTGCTCTCCTTTCGCGTGGCCTTGTTCGCATTTCCCGCCCTCTCGCGCGGAGGTGGCGGGACACTGCGCGCATGGCGGGCAACGCATGGTGGAGTGTCCGGATCACCTCCGCTCGAGCGGAGGTGATCCGACGCTCACCCGGCTGTGTGCGGACGGCGTGATGTGCTCTCCGCGCGAGCGGAAGTGGTCCGCTCAGCACGGCGTTCGGCCTCGACCTCAGCGAGCACTCCCACCTTCCCGACACACCCGACTCCGGCGCCCGAGCCGCCCGCCGACCCGCCCCGCCTACGCCCGCGCCCCCACCCTCTCTCCCGCAGGCTCCGCCGCGCGCTCTGCCGCCGGCTCGGGCAGCAGCAGCGCAACCACCGCGCCGCCGACCACGCCCAGCACACCGGCCACGAGGAAGGTCGTGCCCAGCGCGCCACCGACGGCCGAGTGGATCGCCGTGTCGAGGGTCGCCCGTGAGCCGGCCGGGACGCCCGCCAGGACCGCGGCGGATCCGCCACTGCTCACAGCGTGCGCGATCTCCGCGCCGCCCGGCAGGAGGGCGTCGACCCGAGCGCTGAAGATGCTGCCCAGCACGCCGATGCCCGCCGCGAACCCGAGCTGACGTCCCGTGTTCACCGCGCCGGCGGCCATCCCGCCGCGCTCGCGCGGGACCGCGGCCATCGCCGCGGCGACGACCGTCGGGATCGCGATGCCGGCCCCGACCCCGATCACGGCCAGCCCGGGCAGGACGGCGGCCCATCCGGAGCTGCCGTCGAGGCCGAGCATGAGCAGATCGCCGACGCCGATGATCGCCAGGCCGCCACCGACTGTCCAGCGGGGCGACGCGCCGTGCAGCACGCGACCCAGGCCGCCGGCCACCAAGAAGGCGATCCCGCTCAGCGGCAGCGTCACCAGACCGGCCGAGATCGCGCCGAGGTCGAGCACGGTCTGCAGCCAGATCGACACGTAGATCAGGCCGGCGAAGGCGGAGATGGAGAGCAGCCCCGCGGCGATCAGCACGAGCACGAACGGGCGGCGGCGCAGCATGGCCAGGTCGAGCATCGGCTCGGCCACGCGCCGCTCGATGGCAACGAACGCGCCCAGCGCGGCAACGCAGACGGCCAGCGCCCCGAGTGTCTGCGCGGAGCCCCAGCCCTCCTCGGCGACCCGCACCAGAGCGAAGGTCAGCGCGGCCGCGGCCAGGGTGAAGGCGCCGCCGCCGGCCCAGTCTATGCGCGGGCGCTGCGGCAGGCGCGACTCGCTGAGCGTGCGCCGGGCCATGACGATCGTCGCCAGGCCGATCGGGATGTTGACGAAGAAGATCCAGCGCCAGGAGAGGCCCTGGGTGAGCAGGCCGCCCATGATCGGGCCGGCGGCCACCGCGGCACCCGAGGTCGCGCCCCAGATGCCGAAGGCGGTGCCGAGATCACGGCCGTGGTAGGCCGTGTTGAGCAGGGCGATGGTCGTCGCGAGCATCGCCGCGGCGCCCGCGCCCTGCACGAACCGCGCGGCGACCAGCAGCCCGACGGACGGCGCGATGCCGCAGACCAGCGACGCGGCGACGAACACCGCGAGGCCGACGAGGTAGGTGCGGCGACGACCGACGGCGTCGGCGATCGACCCGACGAGGAGCAGGAGCGCGGCGAGGGCGAGCGCGTAGGCGTCGACCACCCACTGCAGGCCGGTGAACGAGGCGTCCAGCGCGGTCGCCATGTCGGGCAGCGCGACGTTCACGATCGAGACGTCCAGGAGCAGCATGAACGTGCCCAGGCAGACCGCCAGCAGCGGTGCCCAGCGTCCGCGCCCGGGCGCGACAGCTGTGGGAGAAGCGGAAGAAGTCATGCGCCGATGGTCTTGCGGACCCCGGTCACGACCAAGCGAATCGATGTTTCGTGTAGAATCCCGCCACAATCATGGCTGCAGAGACGGAAACCATCACCACCGACGCGCTGGACCGCCGGATCATGAGCGCCCTCCAGTTCGACGGGCGCGCCTCGTTCCGGCGCATCGCCCAGGCGCTCGGCTCCTCGGAGCAGACGGTCGCCCGCCGCTACCGGCGCCTGCGCGAGGCCGGCATCCTGCGCGTCGTCGTCCTACCCGACCCGCGCGCGTCGCACGGGAGCCTGTTCGTCCGCATCCGCACGACCCCGGGCGCCGCGGAGCCTATAGGCAGCGCGCTCGCCCGCCGGCCCGACGTCTCGTGGGTCACGCTCGCCGCGGTCGGAACCGAGGTGATGTGCGCGTTGCGGGCCGACGACCCGCGCGACGGCGAGGAGCTCGTACTGAAGAACCTCCCGCGCCTGAGCCAGGTCACCGACGTCTCGACAGCCTCGCTGCTGCACGTCTTCGCCGAGACCGGCCTGCATGAGTGGCAGGGCTTCGACGCGCGCCTGGACGCTCAGGAGATCGCCGCGCTCGGTGCCCGCTCGCGCCGCCACCTCCCCGTGCGACGGACCGCCGACGAGCCCGGCCTCACCCCCGACGACGACGCGCTCCTCGCCCCGCTCGCCGCCGACGGTCGCATCTCCTACGCCGCGCTGGCCGCCGCCACCGGGCGCAACGAGAGCGCGGTCGCCCGGCGGGTCGAGGCGCTCCTGGAGCGCGGGTTGGTCTTCGTCGACGTCGAGGTCGCCCACGCCCTGATCGGGTTCCGTGCGGCCGCGACGCTCTGGCTCACCGTCGCCCCGGCCGACATCCACCGGGTCGGCAGCGAGATCGCCCTGCACCCGGAGGTCGGCTTCGTCGGCGCCGTGTCCGGCCCGGCCAGCCTCGTCGTCGCCGTCACCTGCCGCGACACCGCCGACCTGTACCGCTACATCACCGAGCGCCTGGCCCCGATCACCGCGATCCGCCAGCACGAGGTCACGGTCACCGTGCGCCACCTCAAGCAGGCGGGCACCGTCATGGACGGCGACCGCCTGCCGCGCCTGTCAGCGTCGATCGCGCGTCCGGCGGGAGGGTGAGGGCCCTGCCGGTCGCCGGCCCTGCGTGACTCAGCCGCGTGCTCGACCACCGTCCAAGGCACGTCCAGCGGGCCATCCGGCAGGAATTTGCCGATGAGCCGCACCGTGCACATCTGGAGCGCTAAGCCGAGTCGGTTGTCCACCGTCTACCGCGCCCTCGTATGCCGCCGGAACGCGTCCACGTCGTCGATCTCGGGCGGGAAGTGACGTGCTGCCTTACGTCTACCAGGTGACGAAGTACAACCCCGCCGACCGCGACCAGCACGGGCACTGTACCGGCGCTTTTGCCGGGCCTTCTCCTCCTCGGCGGCGGCCTTCTCCAGGGCCGTGAGGACATCCTCGGCCAGGTAGATCCCGGCGGCATCGTGGTGGGCGCTGGCGGTGGTGGAGTCCACACTGACCAGGGACATGTCCACCTCGTCCCGATGTGCGGTCTCGGCGATCATCCTCTCCAGCGGTTCGCGAAGACGCCGGCATGCCGCCACTGCCGGAATCGGTTGTGGACGGTCGGCCAGGCCCCGAACTCCGCTGGCATCTCCCGCCACTGCCCGCCCGTCTTGAACCTCCAGATCACGCCCTCGAACTGCTGCCGCAGCCGCTCGGGGTACGGGCCGTGCATGCCGACCGGCAGGTACGGACCGACGAACTCCTGTTCCGCCTCTGAAGGTTGGGCCCGCGTCATGAACGACGATTTACCAGATCGCGTCACGGGAGACGGGCGAGTCCCACAGATCGATGTCTTGTGCCATCGAACTGTGAGTGAGCGTCATCGAGGTGTGAGCGGTACGTGTGACTGACGCCGCCCTACTCTCAGGGCAGCACGCGATAAGTCACGTGTGTAACCGAGTTCGCTGCTCGCGACTCCACCTGCTCAAGATTCAGTGACGGCACTCCGTCGAACAGCCGCGTGCCGGCGCCGAGCGTGAACGGCACAATGTGCAGCCGCAGCTCGTCGATCAAGCCTGCGGCTAGGTACTGGTTGATGGTGGTCGCGCCCCCGTGGATCGACACATTGCGGTCCCCGGCCGCCTCGCGAGCCTGCCGCAGTGCGGATTCGATGCCGTCGGTGACGAAGTGGAACGTGGTGCCGCCGTCCATCGGTTGCGGGTCGCGCGGGTGGTGGGTGAGGACGAAGACCGGCGCGTGGTACGGCGGATTGTCGCCCCACCAGCCCTTCCACTGCCGATCCCACGCGCCGCGTACGGGGCCAAACATGTTGCGCCCCATGATGAAGGCGCCGACTGCCGTCAGCCGGTCGAGTTCGACCTGCCGCTGCTCCGAGGTTTCGAACATCCATGCGTGCAGCCTATCGCCCCAGCCATCACCGGCGTCGTCGCCGAACGGGCGCTGCTCGGCCTGGTTGAGCCCGGCCGAGTACCCGTCGACGGAGATCGAGAGATCGCAGGTCACCCTGCCCAAACGTTTGGTCACTGTGCCGTCCTCCTGGTGGCGACCTTCCGTCGCCTTCGCGGTGAGTCGCCTGATCCATTCACTACCGAGGTAGACCGTTCCGGGCCCGCGAACTCATCGCGCGGCCGTTTCGCTGTTTTCGGCGCCGCCCAGCTGGCCACGACCCTTGACACTGTGCTCAAACTTCGACGACACGAACTCGCGTCCCTCAAGGTTCGATGGCGCGCGATCAAGGTTCGGTGACACGGGGCAATTGATCACAACCGGATACACGCCCCAAGCGTTGTCCCGTAATCGCACGAGGCTGAGGGTCATGCCGTGTGCGGGTCGGTGCCGATGGCACCTGCCGAGCGAAGCGAACGGCCGAGGTCTCCGGTGAGGATGCGGGGGTGGTGCCGCCACCACCACAGGTCGGGGCCGGGCAGCCTGTGGAACTGATCGAGTGCCTGGCCGTCGTCGTCGATGGTCGCGGCCTTGTACCGCGCGTCCAGGGCTTTGATCTGCGGGGTCCAGAGCTGGACGACGTGTTCATCCAGCAGGAGCCATGCCTCGTGCAGCCAGTTTCGGCAGTAGAGGTCGTTGGTGTACTCGTAGATGTCGTCGCTGTAGCCACGCTCTATGGCGCTCACCAGAGCAGCCCACGCGTTCACTCGTTCAGTGACTGTGAACGCCGTCCTCCAGCCGCGCTGGTGCAACAGCTCTCCCACCTCGGTTTCAGTAGCCACGGGCGTGAGGTTCTCATGCCGAATCCGTCCGGGCGACCGAGATATGTCCGGGCGGAGGCTGGCGGCCCGGGACATGATCAAGATGAGACGATCTCGCCGTGGCTGGTGTGATCACGGCGTCGGAGCCGTCCTGGATAGCCCCGTTCACCAGGCTGAGCCCGAGGCAGTTCGGGAAGCTGGTGACCATACTGAGGCGCCAGGGCGCGGACGCCGTCCGCAAGGGCCGGCCTTGGAGCCTTCCACTGGAGGACCGGGCCCTGCTGGTCGCGGCCTACTGGCGCACGAACCTGACCATGCGGCAACTCGCCCCGCTGTTCGGGGTGTCCAAGTCGGCGGCGGACCGCATCATCGACCGCCTCGGGCCGATGCTCGCGCTCCAGCCCCGCAAGCGGTTCGCCAAGGACACCGTGCTCATCGTGGACGGCACCCTGATCCCCACCCGTGACCACACGATCGCCGAGCGGTCGAAGACATCTCATGTCGCTGGAGGTCAACTCGGTGGGTGCTGGCGTGACGTCCAGCCCCAGTGGTCGGAGGTAATGGGTCTGACATGTCGTAGCCGCCCGATAGCATCGCTGCGCGTCATAAGGCGGACACCGGAGAGGACCGAACATGCAGGTCGCTGGCGTTGAGTTTCGGGTGAATCACCCGGTTCTGGCGTTGGGGTCGACCGACTGGCTGCCGGTGTTGGAGTTGGGAAGCGAGGCCGCGGTCGGATGCGACACCCATGTGGTGGTCCGGGTTCAGGCTCAGGTGCAACTCATCAAGGTCCGGCTCTTCAGCGAGCCGGTCGACGAGGGGCTGGGGCCGGATCCTTCCTTCACGACTGTCTTCGAGGGGCCGATGTCGTTGGCTGACGGACGGCTGGTCATCGGTGATGTCATGGGTGTGACGCGCTTCGTGAGCCTCATCGGTGAAGCGGGTAGGCGGCAAATCCGTGTCGCAGTGAACGAGCCCGGCTGGGCCGCGGCCGCAGTCGACATCTTCGTGGGCCCCAAGGTCTAGGCAGCGAGCCCGACGGGTGCAGCGAAGGCCCGTTCAGGGTCGTAGGTCATGTGGTTCTGCAAGCAGTGGTAGAGGCAGCCGAGTAGCTTGTTGAACAGGTTCCTGAGAGCTGCGGTATGGCGTTCTCCACCAGCGCGCCGTCGGTCATAGCGGGCGCGTGGAGCCTGCGTGCGCAGGGCTGCGAAGGCCCACATGTGCCCGGATGAGGCTAGTCGCTGGTTCTTGACGGTCCGGGCCACAACCACGTGGCTGCGGCCGGAGGCCCGTGTGACGGGAGCCGCGCCGGCTATGCCTTCATGGCTCTGGCGTCCGCGAAGCGTTCGCGGTCGTCTCCGATCTCGGCGAGGACGCGTGCTCCAGAGAGCACGGATAGCCCTGGGAAACTGGTGATGATCTCGGCATCCGGGTGCGCGAGGAATGTCTCTTCCGTGGCCACCGCCAGCTGGGCCACGCTGACGCAAGCGGCGTCGACCTGTCCGATGAGTGCCACTGCCTGCTGTCCCAGAGCCTGTTCGACCTGCGGCAACTGCTGGAGGGAGTCCGCGCGGAAGATTGCCCGTAGCCGCTCGACCTCGGCCTCGATCCCACAACGCGGACGTTCACCGCACTTGAGCAGCGCGCAGCTGGCTGCGGGTGAGCTTGGCGGCGTCGGTCGGCGTGGGTGCGGCAGTCAAGATCACGCGAGCGCGCGGCGAGTCGCCGGGTTTTCCAGCACCGTGGAAGGCAGTGAGAGCTGCTGGATAGTACTCGCGCAGGTGTGACCGGAGCCGGTTGATCATTTGTTGTCGGTCCCAGATTGCGTCCTGGTGAGCGCGGGCCAGGACGGCGACGGCCTGCCCGGTCTCGCTGTCGTCGGGCAGGGGGTGGTGGGCGTGTCGGTCGGTCCGCAGGATGTTGGCCAGGACTCGGGCGTCTGCTGCGTCGGACTGACCCCGCTGGACGCTTGAGGCGCAGCGCACGACGCACGTCAGCGGTAGTGCGATCGATGGCTGGCGGTACGGCGGCGCCGCCACGGCTCTGCGCTCATCTCTTCGCCTTCGGCGCCTCTCGCGTGAGTTCGCCGATCCGGCACTGCGGCTCCTCGAGCCATGCCGGCCGCTCCGGGCTGAGCACCAGCCGCTCCTCCTGGTCCTCCTGATTGACGGCCCCTGCGTCGGCCGGGGCGGCGAACTGCAACTGCATGTACAGCACCGCGGCAGTCGCCTGGTCTGCCGGCGACGGCGTGCCGGCACATGCGGTGTGGCGCGGCCGGAGCCGCCGGGGCCGGAGTCCTGGAAGCCCACAGGAGGGCCTCCCGACGGATGCCGGTGGCCACAGCCCGGTCATGGACGCTCAGCTGTGGCCCCTTTTCCACCGCCGGCTGCGTGACCCGAAGACGCACGGCACACGCGAAGCCGGATGACCAAGGGGACGATACACGCCGGAATGTCACAGAACGTGCGTCTCATCACACCCACACGCATGATGGTGAACCAGTCCAAAAGACACGGAGCAGGCCGGTCTCAGAGAGGGATCCCATCATGGCTGACGAACTCATTTACGCTGACGCGAGCAAACTCGCGGAGCTGATCCGTATCGGGAAGGTCTCCTGCGTCGAGGTGGTCCAGGCGCACCTCGACCGCATCGAGGCCGTCAATCCGCGGCTCAATGCGATCGTCACGCTCGTCGATGGCGCGCTGGAGGCCGCGAAAGCCGCGGATGACAAGCTCGCCGCGGGCGCGGAGGTGGGGCCACTTCACGGCGTGCCCATCACGGTCAAGGACTCCTTCGACACCGCCGGAGTGCTCACCCAGCGCGGCTCGCCGATCTTCGCCGGGCGTGTCCCGGACACGGACGCCACCGCTGTGGCGCGCATCAAGGGGGCCGGAGCGATCCTCATCGCGAAGACCAACCTCCCGGAGTTCTCGTACTGGATCGAGTCCGACAACCTCCTGACGGGCAGGACGAACAATCCCTGGGACCTCAACCGCTCGCCGGGCGGTTCGAGCGGCGGGGAGTCAGCGTCGATCGCGGCAGGGATGTCGCCGCTCGGACTCGCGAGCGATCTGTCCATCTCGGTGCGCGGTCCGGCCGCCGACACCGGTGTCGTGTCCTTCAAGCCGACGCACGGGCGCATCCCGATGACCGGGATCTGGCCGCGGGAGCCGCGCCGTAACTGGCACGTCGGCCCGATGGCCCGCAGCATCCGCGACATCGCACTCGCCTACAAACTCCTGGCCGGCCCCGACGGCGCGGACGGCTTCTCCACCACCCCGCCCGAGTTCGACACCGGCCTGGGCTCCGCACCGAACCGGGCCCTGCGCGTGGGCTGGCTGGTCGACTCCGGACTCGGTCCCACCGACCCGGAGGTCGCGGCAACCGTCCGGGCAGCCGCCGAAGCCCTGCAGACAGCGGGAGCCCAGGTAGACGCCGTGAGCATTCCGGCCTTTGAACGGGACAACCCTCTCGAACTCTGGACCAAGCTGAGCACCATGGAGGTGAAGCCGGCCTTCAACCAGGTCACCGCCGGTCACGAGGACCAGATGTTCACGTACTCCAAGTTCGTGCAAGGCATCCCCGACACGTCGATCGAGGACTTCGTCCTGGCCGAGCAGGCCGTCGAACGGCTCCGGGACGGCATGGCGGAGTGCTTCCACAAGTACGACGTCCTGCTGCTCCCGGTCACGACGATCCCGGCCCACAAGCATCAGCTCGGAGACTTCACCGTCGACGGCCGGACGATGGGCGCCTTCCACGTGAGTTCGACGACCGTCCCGTTCAACCTGACGGGACACCCGGCCCTGTCGATGAGGTTCGGCACGAGCAGCGACGGCATGCCGATCGCTGTGCAGGTGGCAGCCAACCTGCACGCGGAGTCGACGATCCTCCACACCGCCGCGCTGCTGGAAACGCTCAGCCCGGTACGCGACCAGCACCCCGCCCTCTGAGGAGCTCCATCGGCCGGCCAATGGCCGTCGGATTCTCCGATCCGCAGTGACGAGACCGCCGGGCAGGCCCTGCCCGGCGGAAAGCGGGCAGCGAGGCGTTCCACGCATGGAATCGAACAGAGAATCGAACCAGGTGGGAGGGGTGAGCGACGACCACGGCCAGGAGCACGACGCGGGGCAGCGGGCTGCGCTGCCGCAGGCCGACGGGCCGCTGGTGAAGGTGGAGCTCCCGGACGGGCAGCACCTGTACGCCGTGGTGAAAGCCCGGCGCAGGGAGCCCGACCGATCGTGGTGGTACGACCTGCGGATCCACCTCCCCAGCCAGGCACCGAGCGGGGCCGGTCCCTGGTCGTGCGCGCCGCGGTCGACTTCCGCGCCCCGGCCGCGCTCTGCACGCCCGTCGACGGCCAGCCCTACGACCACGTCCCCAACGAACGGCCCGGGGTCACCCCCGGCCTGGAAGGTCGAAGAGACGGTGTACTTCGGGCCCGAGCGCGGCCCGGCGCGCATCATGCACCGCGGCGACTGCCGCACGGCCCGCGACCTCACCCGGCCCGCCACCACCGACCAGGCCCGCACCGTCCTGACGCGCGACGACACCGCCCCCTGCCCCGTACGCAGACCTGAGCAGCCGCCACGCGCGGCCGCGTAGGCCGCGCGTCGCCGACAACCCTCGGCAGACCACTGCAGGGGGCGCCACCTGAGCGGGCGGGCCCTTCACCGACGGCGAACCGGCCCAACGCCGTGCCGCGAGGCCGTCGCGTACTGCGGGGGAAGCCCGGGCCGTCCCGGACCGGGACCGAGCGGTCCCGGGACCGAGCGGCGGGGCAGCCGGGCTGGGGCCGGCTACCTGACAGGTAGCCGGCCCCAGCCCGGGAAGTGGCGTCGGCCGATGAGGCGACGCCGCTCTTGCCCGGTCAGTCCTTGTGCTTGAAGACGCTCTTGACGGCGTCCTTGGCCTTCTCGCCTGCCTCGCGCACGTCACCCTTGGCCTGGTCGCCACGACCCTCGGCCTCCAGGCTCTCGTTGCCGACTGCGCTGCCTACCGTCTCCTTGACGTGCCCCTTGGCCTGCTCGGCCTTGGCTTCGACCTTGTCACTGCCGCTCATGAGAACTCCTCGTTCTTTCGGCCTCTTCTGCCACCATCTCGACCGCGGTGAAGCGGGAGGAACGGCGGCTGCAAAGCGGCCCCGATACCAAGTGCCGGAAGGCTTCCGGCGGAGGTTGAGACGCTGCATGTTTTCCGGAAACCTCCCGGCAGGAGACTCCTGTCCATAAATCACCCGGGCATTCCCGATCACCGGGACAATATTCGACACAGCAGTGTGGGGGGGGGGGGGGGGGCGCCCCCCCGGGCCCGGCCCCCCCCCCCCCCCCCCCCCCCCCCCCCCCCCCCACGCTGCTCACCTACCGGTCTACCAGCGATACCAGCGGTTCCTGCCGCCACCGGAGTGCGTGCCACGCATGACGAAGCCGAGCGCCCACACGATGACGACGACCACAGCGATCCACCACAGAAGATGCAGTGCGAATCCCGCGCCGAACAACAGGAGCGCGAGCAGAAGAACTATGAGCAACGGTCCCATGATTATCTACCTCCGACAGGCCGCATTCCCCCTCCTGAACATGTCATGCAGTCAACAACGACCGGCCTCCCGCCATCACCGAAATACCGGATACGCATCACGGAAAAACCGTTCGCGGTCAAGCACGCTGCCGGAGCCGGCTGTCAGAGGCTCAGATGGGCAGTACGGCCAGGGCCAAGGGCAGGGAGGGAGCCCCAGGTGGTGAAGAGTTCGCCGGCGCCGGTGCGGTCAGGCGGCGGGCGAAGGAGCCGGTGATCGGGCCGGCCAGGGTGATCCCGTGGCAGCTGCGGGCGGCAAGGAGGAGTCCGAGCAGGACTTCGTCACCGCAGAGCAGGCCGGGCAGGTCCACGATCAGCGGGCGCCCGGTGGCCGCGGCCCGGGTGAATCACTGCTGGAGACCGGTCAGGCTCCCCTCCCCGGCGCTACCGCGCAGCAACCAGGACACCGGCGTTCGGGCGGGTGTGCTCGGTGACCTGGATCACCAGCTCACCGGGCGGGGCCTTCCTGCATACCTGTCGACTCCTGTTCGACACGGTGTGCACCAAACCCCGCACCGGCACGGGACCGCAGCGTGCCTGCGGGAAACCGGCTCAGGTACGCGGCGGTACGTGCAGGGCCAGCAGCGCGGTGTCGTCGCCGGCCCAGCCGCCATGGTGGGCAGCCGGCGTGGCCGCGACGTGCCCGGTGATGGCCGTGGCATACAGGCCGCAGGTGGCGGCCGCGTGTCGGAGCGACGGTGCGGCATGTCCAGGAGCCATCGAGGCTGAGGCGCAGACCTGTTGCGCGGACGGTTGGTGCGTCAACCTGGTAGCCAGGAGCAGAGCAGTGGCGTGATGGGTGGTTCACGCGGGGTGGGCCGACGGTCGGCTTGCAGTCCGTGATCATTGTTCGATTGGGCCGGTGAACCGAGCTTGAGGACAGACGCGAGGCGTTCGAGTCCAGGTCCACGTGGTGTCATGCGCTGGCCGTTGGGCTTGCATGTCGCCATGGCACTGGTAGTGGCCGCTGCCGCAGCGATCGCCGTGTTGGGACTGCTGTGGCTGATGTTGGGGACACCTCGGGTGCGGGTGTCGGGATCGCTCAAGCCTGGGGACACATACGACGCCATAAAGATCGCGTTGACCGTGGTGGCAGGAGTCGGCGGCGTCGTCGCACTCGTGGTCGCCTACCGGCGTCAGCATCTGAGCGAGGCCACCGATGCCCGTGAATACGACAGGACGCTGACTGAACGCTTCGGCTCCGCGGCCGAACAACTCGGGGCGACCCAGTCCGCGGTACGCATGACCGGCGCCTACGCCATGGCACGGCTCGCCGATGAATGGCTGCAGGAACGACAAATGTGCATCGACGTGCTGTGCGGTTATCTGAGGATGCCGCACGCCGTTGATCCGCCCGGCAATGACGAGGCGCTGGCAGCATGGCAGCGGGAGCGGGAGGTACGCCTCACCGTACTGCGTCTCATCGCGGCTCATCTGCGCGACGGTGCGGCCCCCTCATGGCAGGGCCACGACCTCGACTTCACCGGGGCCGTCCTCGATGAGGCCGACTTCCGTGGAGCCCGTTTCACTGGCGGCGACATCCTCTTCGTCAAGGCGATCTTCGCCGGTCGCGGCTCGGCCCAAATGGTCTTCGATGAGGCGGACTTCTCTGCAGGCAGCTCTGTCTACTTCCGACTCGCCGAGTTCCGCAGCGGCACAATTCGCTTCAACCGTGCCACGTTCAGCGGCGGCTGGGTCACCTTCGACGGCGCTCGCTTCACCGGCGGGCAAGTGGACTTCCGGGACGCCTCCTTCGCCGGAGGCGAGGTTCCCTTCGAAGGCGCTGAGTTCTCCGGCGGTTCGGTCGACTTCAGCGGCGCAACGTTCACCGGCAGCACGGTGAACTTCGGTCAGCGTCACCTTCCATCCGTCTACACTGTTGTGCCGCCCGCCCACTTCAGCGGTGGGACCCTCGATTTCTCCCGGGTAGCCGACTTCACGCACCCTCCGCGGTTCGGCCTGCACGTGATGCCCCCCGGGCTGCGGCTCCCCTCAGGCGCTGAAATCTCCGATCTGCCTTGACAGGCACGCTGCAACGCGGCGCCGGCCATCGCGATCAACGCCGGTTCGGGGATGGGCACGACGGGTCCCCTTGGGAACGAGAAAGGGCTCACCGGGGACGACTGGCTGTGCAAGGCCAGGGGTCGGTCAGGCAGCCAGGCCGCCGTCGCCGCCGAACTCAACAGCCGCCCACGCAAAACGCTCGGCTGGCAACCCCTGCCGCCCGTCTGCACGAGCTGACAGCTCCCCTGAACCGATCTTCATCTACCTGGGATCGTCGCTGTCTCAGGGAGCGCCGAAGAGGTCGGGCCGGACGCCCCATGTGTTGAGCACGGTGATCGGCTCATACTCGTCCGCGGCGTCAGCGGACTTGACGAGGTCTGCGTCGAAGTCGTCATTCGAAACCGTCGATGCGTTCACCGTCGTACTCCCAGGGCTCAAGCCGGAAGCTACATTCAGCGTCGCCGCGAACCCATCCCTCGTACCGCGCCCGTCCCGGCCGGGAACTCCCGGCAGGGACGCCGCTCACGCTGCTCGCCATACATGCCCAGTGATCACGTGTTGCGACGACCCCTGGAATCCGCCCTCCCCAGGGGCCCGGCTCTTTGCGCTCTGCGGTCGCAGGAGGCTACCCACCCCGATCCGCCGGTGAAGGAGGACAGACGGGTCGAGAAGGTCGCCCACACAGACCCGCTCCGCGTACCCGTACTGCACGCAGGGGGACCGTTCGTAGCAGAAAGTAACCACCAGGAGCCACTGCTGCTGCACGGGCCAGCGCGGGCAGCCCCGTGTCAGTGCCGTCGAAGACCGCGGTTGCGCCGCCAGATCGCGGCGTTCAAGGCGGTGGCGAAGGTGCACCATCCCGCGTACGGCACGAGGGCCGCCGCCGCAGCGGAATCCGTATGAGAGGTGCGCCGCACCAGGTCCCAGCAGGACGCGCTCAGCGCAGTCGTGAGCGCGAGTCCGGCGGCAGGCGTACGGGCGCGGAAGAAGGCCCACCCGAAGGCGGCGTTCAGTGCGAGGTTGCCGGCAAGAGCCCCGGCCAGGGCCGCCCGGTCCGGACTTCCGGCGTGCGCCAGGCTGTGGCCTCCCGCCCAGGCGACGGAGGCGTACAGCGGAGTCCACACGGCCGGGAACGCCCATCCGGGCGGCTGCCACGAGGGCTTGTCGAGGCTCCGGTACCAGGAGCTGCCGGGGTCGATGGGGCGGGCGCTGACGAAGGCCGCCGCAGCCACCGAGCCGGCCACGGCCCCGTAGGTACCCGCCACCCGCCACCCGTCCGGCCTGTCGCGCTGTCCGTTTCGCCCCGCGCTGATGACCCGCATGCAGATCACGTTCCCGTCATCACGGGCGGCCAATCCCCGGGGGCCGCCTCCGGCCCGGGCTGCTCCGCCGGCCCCGCGGGCCAGGACGATCAGCTCCAGGGACGCCGGGGGCCCCACGCCGTGGGGGAGCGCGGCGGGCTGCCTCGCCGCGGCTCTTCCCGCCCCGGCGTCAGTGGTGGCCGTGGGCTGTGTCCGACGCTCCGCCGAAGAGGCGGGCGACCGCACGGAACGGCAGGGTCACGACCGTGGCGACAGCACTGCCGATCTTGCCGAGTACATCTGCTATGGCCTTGAGCACGACATGTCCTTTCCTCCGGAGGGCCACCGCTCCCTGCTGTCCCTGCTCAGCCCTCACCAAGCCCCTACCCGGCATACGGCGGTCCATGGCCGCGGCATCACTGCCGTGCGCCCCCGGGCCCCGGAGGCACCACCCGCCACCGGCGGCGGGGGCGGGGCGGGGGCGCGGTCAGGGCGGCGGTGTGCCACGTTCCCGAGCTGATGGCAGCGCCTGCGCAGTTGGGCATTCCCAAAGGTCAGCCTCCCCGGGTCTGCGGCTGACTCCAGCGCGCCATCGCCCACCGCCTGCTGCACGGCCGTCAGGCGGCCGAGCGGCTGACTGCGGTGTTCGCGCCAGCCCTGGCCGACCGGACCGGGCGCCCCGCCGTCGTCCCCGAGCACCTGGCCCGGCTGTGCGCGATCGATGGCGCCACGGCCGCGGTCGACGCTCTGGAGGCGCTGCGCACCACCGGCTGGCTCACCGAGATCAGCAAGGTCGCAACCGACCGGACCCGGCTGGCCCTCACCCTCAGCCCGCAGACATGGCAGACGGTCCCCAATTCCGAACCCGACCGCCCGCCCCCTATCCAGCAGGCCGTCGCCGGCCTGCGCGGGAGGGGTGGCTCCTGAACAGCAACCAATGGCACGGGGCCAACCACCCGTCCAGCGGGTCGTCGCTCTGCCAGTTTCCGCCGCTATCACGCTCCCGATCGCGAGGCCAAGACCCGCCACCGGCCGCTCGCGGCAGCAGACGCCCGGCCTCAGCTGCCGGTGGGTTGCTTGACCGCGTACGGGTGTGCCCGGCGGGATATCGGCTACCGTCCCCGGTTGCTCAGCCCTTCGGGGTGCCTTCCAGTTGGAGGTGCCAGATGACCACGACCGGGGAATCATCCATGGCCGCAGTCTCCGGGTGCCAGTGCAGCAGGTCCCAGGACATGTGGGTCGGGAGTGGGTTCGGGGCGCTGTGGGGGTTGAGGTCCTTCGCCACGTCTTGGATCAGCGCACGATGGAGCGTGCGACGCGGAATCCCACGTCGTCGACCTGGAAAGTCGGGTGGCTGCGCCGCCGCGCGGAGGCTCGACAACTCCAGTGCTCATCGAACCAACCACCACCACGGAGCACCCGGTAGGCGCCATAGACCTCGGCGTCGTAGACGTCCCAGCACCAGTCCCAGACGTTGCCGAGCATGTCGTAAAGCCCCCACGAGTTGGGGAGTTTGCCGCCCACCTCATGGATGCGCTCGTGCGAATTGGCGCGGTACCAGCCGATCTCCTCGATATCCCCGTAGCGCGGCCCGGTCGTCCCGGCGCGGCAGGCGTACTCCCACTCGGCTTCGGTCGGCAGTCGGTACCCGTCGGCGGACGCGTCCCACTCGATGTCTTCGGTCTCGGCACGGAAGTGGTACGCGGGTGTGAGGCCGTCGCACTGGGACAGGGCGTTGCAGAACCGCACTGCGTCCCACCAGGACACGCACTCGACGGGCAATTGGTCTCCCCGGCCGGCACTCGGCCGCTGGCCGGTGATCTGTGCGTACAACGCCTGGGTGACCGAAGATGCCGCGAGCTGGTAGGGCGGAAGGTCGACGGACCAACTGCGCTGAGTCCGCCGGTCCGACAGCGTCACCTGCCCCGGCGGGATGGCGATCATCCCCTTGCCCATCATCACGTCCATGATCAGGAGATCCTAACGAGACTGCCACGCACCCTCGACGGGCGGTCCGCCGGGCGGCCGAGTCCGCCTCGGTCCCGGCGACTTCGCGCAGCCCGACCTCTCCCGCGGCGACGGTCGCCGGTTCCGCTCACGCGAGTCGTCGACGTCGTCGACGGCCGGCGGTGACAGCAGCCGCGCCCTTGAACTGCCAGGCTCGCCCTGCTGCCTCGGTGACCTCATCGCCGGGGGCCCTGGGACTGGCTCGCCTTCGAGGGAGCGCCGCCCGGAGCGGGCCCCGAGTGGCCGCTCGCCCTGTTGACCAGCGCAAGGACGCCGTGTTCCGACGGAGATGCGGAGGCGGTGGCCGCAAGCACGGCGATCGGTTCCCACCACGAGACCGTACGCCGGTGGATGTCGCTCACCGACGCCTCGCCCACGCCCTGACCGGGCGACACTGTCCCGTCGAAGTGCATCCGGACAGCATTTTCGCTGGTCAGGCGTAGGTTCGGTAGTTCGGTGGGAGTTGCGGCCACTCGGGTTGTCGTTCGCTTGGGAGGCCGGGATGCCGTGGGCTGTCGCGTTGCTGGAACAGCACGAGGTTGCTGCTTGTGGTCGCGTTGATGGGCTGCGGAAGGAGGCCGACCGAATCCAGGCCGAGCGGTCGGCGGCGGAGCAACGACGACAGCGACGGCGACTATGTGCTGCTCAGCACCGTTGTCGATCGGCCAAGCGGGCGTTCTCGCGGACTATGCGGTCGCAACGCCCAGGAAGCGCAGCACCGCCAGGACGCGGCGGTGGTCGGCGTCGGCCCTGGGCAGGTCGAGCTTGGAGAAGATGCTGTTGATGTGCTTGGCGACCGCGCTCTCGCTCACGACCAGCTCGGCGGCGATGCCGGAGTTGGACCGGCCGCCCGCCATCAGCTCCAGCACCTCCCGCTCGCGCGGCGTCAGCCGGTCGAGCGGGTCGCTGTGCCGGCGCACCAGCAGCTGCGCGACGACCTGCGGGTCGAGCGCGGTGCCCCCGGCCGCCACCCGGCGTACCGCCTCGGCGAACTCCTCGATGTCGGCGACCCGTTGCTTGAGCAGATAGCCGACGCCCGAGGTGTTGGCGGCGAGCAGATCGGCGGCGTACCGCTCCTCCACGTACTGCGACAGCAGGAGCACGGCGGTACGCGGGTACTGGCGGCGGATCACCAGCGCGGCGCGCACTCCCTCGTCGGTGAAGCCGGGCGGCATGCGCACGTCGACCACGGCGATGTCGGGCCGGTGCTCCTCGACGGCTGCCAGCAGCCCTTCTGCGTCGGCGACTTGCCCGCAAATCTCGAAGCCGGCCGCCTCCAGCACCTTGACCACACCGATGCGCAGCAAGAGGGAATCCTCGGCGATCACGGCGCGCACGGCAGCTCCACGGTGATGACGGTCGGGCCCCCGGCGGGGCTGTGGCAGGAGAAGGTGCCGTCGACGGACGCGACGCGCTGGGCGAGCCCGGCGAGCCCGGTGCCGCCGCCGGACGCTGCGAGATCCGCGCCGCCCGCGCCGTCGTCCGTGACGACCACCAGCAGTGTCTCCCCGAACCGCTCCACGGTCACGTCCGCCCGGCTCGCCTGGGCGTGTTTGGCCACGTTCGTCAGGGCTTCGGAGACCACGAAGTACGCGACGGCCTCGACCGTGGGTGAGGGGCGTCGCGGCAGGTCCACCGCCACGCGCACCGGGATCGTCAGGTGGGCGGCGACCCCGGACAGCGCGGCGTCGAGGCCACGGTCCTCAAGGACGGCCGGATGCAGGCCGCGCACCAGGTTGTTCAGCTCGGCGATCGCCTCCTTCGCCTCGCGGTGCGCCTGGTCGATCACCCTGCGCGCTTCCTCCGGCAGGTCGCCGAGGGTGGCCCTGGCCAGGCCCAGGTTGACGGCGAGTGAGACGAGGCGCTGCTGTGCGCCGTCGTGCAGGTCGCGCTCGATCCGCCGCCGCTCGGCGTCGGCGGCGTCGAGCACACCGGCCCGGCTCTCGGCGAGGTCCGCGACCCGGCGGGCGAGCTTCTCCGTGCGGCTGGGTCCGAGCAGGACCTCGGCCGTCCGGGTGTCCAGCCGCACCACAGCGCCGGTCAGGCGGGGCCCGAGGAACAGCAGGGCGAGGCCGCCCGCGGTGATGTACGCGGCCTGCACGGTGTACCCGACGTCGGTGACCCGCCATTGCGGGGGCAGCGCCCAGATCCACACGTAGAGGGAGGCGGCCACGAGAGCGGCGGCCCAGACAGCGAGGACGGCGAGGTCCAGGACGGCGAGCAGCGGACCCGCCACGGCGTGGTAGCAGGCCTGCCGCCACAGGGCCCGGCTGGTCAGCCGGCGCACCGCCGCCTTCCGGTTGCGCCCCGGCCCGGGTACGGCGGGGCGCGGAAGGTCCTTGCCGACGAGCGCCCGATAGCGCCGCCGCTGCCCGACGGTCAGCAAGGGCGTCACCACGAGCGTGAGCAGCACCGGCAGCGGAGTCACGGCCGGCGCCCCCGCAATCGCGCCGGCCAGCCAGAGCCACAGCGGTATGAGGGCGAGGTGGAGCGGCAGGCCGGCGGCGACGAGCGCGGTCCGGTGTCCCGCCCTGCGGAACGGCCGGCCCAGCACCAGCCGCAGCCACGTGGTGAGTTGCATGCGCCAAACGGTAAAGCCGCAGGCCATCCCCATGCCATGACGCTCCCGCCCGGTTCAGGGGTGTACTTGACTCCACCCCGGGTCGGAACCTTGCGTGACTGACGGCGCCGCAGTGCACGCCGGAGGCTGGAACACGTGAAGGAGAAAGCCGTCAGATTGCGGGGGAAGACGATGCGTCATCTGGCTCTGTGCGATGAGGAAGTGGCCGGCGCCGAGGTGATCCCGCTCCACGAACAGGCGGAGGAGCCGCGCCCGGCGTGGGGCAGGCGGCGGTCCGGGTGGCTGCTGGTCGCCTGCGGGCTCGCCCTGCTGCCATGGCTGTACGTGCTGGCCACCGGCCTGCCGTCCACCGCGACCGCGGCGCACTGGCCGGTCGCCTGGGTCGGGCTCGACGCGCTGGAGGCGCTCGGCCTGATCGCCACCGGCCTCCTCGCCGCCCGAGGCGACCGGCGGCACGCCGTGGCAGCCGCCGCGACCGCGACGCTGCTTGTGGTGGACGCCTGGTTCGACACCACGACCGCCGCCCCAGGCGGTGACTTCGCCACCGCGGTCGCCATGGCGCTCGGCGTCGAGCTGCCGCTCGCCGCGCTGTGCGGCCGGCTGGCGCTGCGGACGCTTCGGCGGCCCGCGTGACGCCGACCGCCCGACTGCGTACCACGGACCGAATCGATCCCACCGGAGAACACGATGCACCGCATCACCACCGCCCCGGCGCCCCGATCCTGGCCCGGACCCGCTGGGCAATCGCCGCCGGCGTTGGCGCCGCATTGGCCGCCGCCTGGTGACTGGGGGCGACACGGCGCCCTTTCCGTACGCCCAACACGGCATGTCCGAAGTGCCGTTGCCGTCCCCGACCGCTGGCAGGATGGACACCGTACGGCGGCCGCGACCGTGGGAGCGGATCCTGGAGTTCGCCCGGGGACCGGCCTGCAGCCGCTGCACGTCGCCCCGCAGTTCGGGCCGGAGGGATGGCTCGATGTATTCGACATCCAGCAGGAGATGCCCGACCACGTGATGTGCCGCGCAGAGCGCGACCGCCTGGCGACGAGCACGCCGACTCGCTGGACGCACGTGAACAGCCCTACGTCGACGGGACCTTCGACGCCATGTACGCCGTGACCGCGCTCGGCAAGGTCCCCGGGCCGGATCGGGTACTGCGCGAGGAGACACGGGTGCCGGCACCAGGCGGGGCGAGTGGTAATCGGCGAGTTCGTCCACCGGCACTGGATCCCCTTCGGCCGGCTGCACCGGCTCACCGGCGCCATCGGACTGTTCCTGGCACCCGGCCACCCTTGGGCAGCTGTCGTTTTTGGGCTTTGCTGAAAGCAACAAGGGGGAGAGATGGCAGACGACACAGATGTCTTGCTGGAACTGTGGAAGGGCCAGCGTGAGGAAGCCCGTCAGATGGAGAATCAACGGGCAGCGCTGACGACCGTCGTGATCGCAGTTGCTGCCGCAGGGTTCGGCTTCCTCACACAGCAAGGGCCCCTTCGCCCCTCCTCGCTGGGAGTCACACTGCCGATGTTCATGCTCGGAGCCTTCGGGGCTGTGGCCTGTACCAAGTACGGGGAACGATGGGCTGTGCACTACGGGCAGGCCACCGCTTTACATCGGGCGATAGGGCTGCGGCACGGATCTCTGGACCTCCCCGGTCTCGTGGCTGCCAGCCGCGCCGAGCACCAAGCAGAGTTCCCGCGCATCTCGAAAGTGAAGATCTGGGTGCTCTGGGTCGGCCTCCACTCGGCGATCTCAGCCGGTGGTCTGGTCCTGAGCCTCTGTGCACTGCTGTCTTGATCCTCGCCTCGGAGGTGGTCTCCGCGGTGTCGCAGGCCTCGCCGGGCTCGGCGCAGCACGTTCGGGACATCCCAGGCCACCGCCTGGCGACACGTCGACGAGGCCCTGAACGCAGGAAGCATGGCATGGACGCGCAGGTCATCGCCCGGACCGACGGCACACCGCATATTGCGGTTCCCTATACGGGAGGGGTGGCCACGGTGGGGGTCGCCGGGCCCGCAGCGAGGGTGGCCGCCACGTCGGCACGTACCTCCTCCAGGTTCATGGTCGTGTCGGGAGCACAACCCGGGTCCCATTTGTCCTTGGACCACTCGGCATGCGCGATGACCGACCGGGCCGTCCAGCCGTGGTGGGCGAGGATCCCCGCGCTCACCCGCAACGCCGTCCGGTACTGCTCCGGCGACATGTTTCGGGACCCGGAGTACTGGATCTCCATGCCGTAGAAGCGCGCGTTGCCGTCGACCCCGTCCTTGTTGCCGCGGACGGGGTGAAGCTGGCTGGTGTAGTCCTCGGCGATGACATGGGTGAGCGTGGCCGGATCCCCGCCGCCCGCATGGTTCGTCCGGCCCCAGCCGACGAGGTACACCATGCCGTCGAGGCCGACGGACAGGTGGCACAGCGGCCCGGGCAAGTCCGGTCGCCCGTGGTAGAGGGTGCCCTTGGCGTAGGCGACGCCGTCCGCCGCGGAGAGCGCGACACCGGTGTGGTGCCAGACGAATCCGTGCACCGGTCCCCAGGGGCCGACCGAGTTGCGGTTGTGCGTGCGCCAGTGGGACACCTCCGTGTACGTGAGGCCCCACTCCCCCAGTCCCGCGACCAGCTGGTCGGCTGTCATCGGAGCGGCCATGACGCCTCCAAGGTGTCAATAGCCCCCGGACCGCCGGGCCGCGGGGCTGCCGGGCCGGGTGTCAGCCGGCGGGACGGGACTCCGCCCCGTGTCCACAGGGGTGGGCCCTGTCCGGGCCGGGCTCCGAAGGCTCCCCCACGGGGTGAAGCGTGGGGCTCTGGGAGGGCCGGCGGTGCCTCGCCCTCCCGGAACCGCCTGAATTATCCCATCCATAACACCTGACGTGCCCGCACGCCCGGCGATCAGCCGGGTCCACGCGCTGCCGACCGGGGCAGCACGGATGTCGGCGCCGGCTCTCTCCGGCTTTGACGCGGCCTGACGTGCCGGTCCCGGGCCCGACGTCCCTCAGCAGCCGCAGGGGCGGCGTCCACCACGCGGGATTGAGCCGAACGAGTGAAGCTCGCGCACTCTGCTGGTCCGCACGGATCCCTCGCCCGCCAAGCGCCGCAGTGTCAGTCGAGCGTGTCGTAGGCGGCGCGGGCGACGTTCACCTCGTCCATGTGCTCCTCCGCCCAGCCCTTGATGGCACGCATGACCGGCAGCAGCGAGCAGCCCAGTGGCGTCAGTGCGTATTCGACGCGGACCGGGACGGCGGGGGTCACGGTCCGCGACACCAGCCCGTCGCGTTCCAGGTGACGCAGGGTCTGTGTGAGCATCTTCTGGCTCACGCTCGCCAGCCGGCGTTGCAGTTCGCTGTACCGCTGCGGCCCGTCGGCAAGCGCGTTGACGGCAAGGCTGACCCACTTGTCGGATATGCGGTCCAGCAGTTGTCGGGCGGGGCATTCGGCGAGGTAGGCGTCGTAGGTGCTGCTCGCCTCGGCTCGGTGCTGGGCGGCCGTGCGGGTGGGCATGACTCTCCTCTCGGTGCCGTACGCACCATGAAGTGCGTACTTCCTGATGGAGAGTAGCGGTTCATACGGTGTGCGGTATGAACGCTGAAGAGACGATGCGGGCGGTGGTCGCCCGCGGCTACGGTGGGCCCGAAGTGCTCGAGTCGGTGAGGGTTCCGCTGCCGGAGCCCGGGCCCGGGCAGGTGCGGATTCGCGTCGAGGCCGCGACTGTCAACCCCGTTGACCTGGTCACCCGTTCCGGCACGCTCGTCGAAGCCGGACTGATGGCGCCCCGGGAACGCACGGGCATCGGATGGGACGTTGCCGGCCTCGTCGACCGGCTCGGAGCGGGTGTGACCGCGTTCGCGCCGGGGCAGCGGGTGATCGGGCTGCGCGACCTGCTCGACGTGTCGCTGGGCGCCTACGCCGAATGTCTCGTGCTGGACGCAGCGGCCGTCGCGCCGGCACCGCCCGGCGCCTCTGCCGCCGCTGCGGCGACGCTGCCGCTCAACGGCCTCACCGCCCTCCAGTCACTCGACCTGCTCGATCTCGCCGCAGGCGACACCTTGCTGGTGACCGGAGCTGCGGGAGCGGTCGGAGGCTTCGCTGTCGAGGTGGCACGGCGGCGCGGCCTGCGCGTCGTCGCCCAGGCCGGCGCCTCCGACGAGGGGCTGGCGCGAAGCCTCGGCGCCGAATGGGTCGTCGGTCGGGACTCGCGCGAACTTGCGGCTGACGTCCGCCGCCTGGTGCCGGGCGGCGTCGACGGCGCAGTCGACACGGCGGGACTGGGAGTCCGAGCCCTGGCCGCCGTTCGCAGCCGAGGCGTCTACGTCACGGTGGTCGGCGGTTCAACCGCGCCCCCGCTGCGCGGCATCCGGGTCCATCAGCAGTGGATCAGCGCGGACGGGGCCGCCTTGGCCGAACTCGCCGCCATGGACCTGACGCCGCGGGTTGCCGACATCCTTCCACTCGATTGTGCCGCCGAGGCGCACCATCGGCTCGCGGCGGGCGGGATACGCGGCCGACTCGTGCTGGTTCCCTGACCGACTCGGGACGGATCACGCCCGCCGTCGAACGCATCCGGCGTGGTCACCGGAGCGTGGCGATCAGCAGCTTCGCAGCTCACGGCCAAGCGGTGGCGGACCACCCCGCCCGCGCTCTTGGTACTCGGCGGGGCGGCGCACCAGGTCCTGGAGGAGGGTGTAGCCGACGGAGACCACCGCGCAGGTGCGGTCGTGACAGGTGGCGAAGGCGGCGACGGCGCTGCGGCCGACCGCCCGTTCGCGACGCGTACGAGGGTCCGTGCCGAGGATGGTCGAGGTCAGGGCAAGATGCTGCCTGCTCACAGGCGGGTGTCCAGGAACTCCCCGAGCTCGGTCCGGGCCATCGGACCGCTGCCCGCCCCGATCACCTCGCCCCGATCGATCAGTACGAAAGAGGGCGCGCCGGTGACCCCGTACCGCCGTACGGGGCCGGGGCACCTTGCGATGTCGGCCCGCACAACGATCAGCCGGCCCTGGTAGGCGTCCGCCACCTCCCGCACCAGGGGATCCATTTCCCTGCATGCCGCCGCGGCCTTGGGCCACACCCCGTGGAAGTACGCGAGGACGGGGACCTCAGCCCTCGCCAGGACGAACTCGAACTCGGCGTCTTCCTGGGGTTGATGGACCCTGTTCGCCATCGGCGCTCCTCGACCTCCACTCGGTGCGACGCAGCGATGCCTCCTGCCGCAGATCACAACGTAGACCCTGCGTCGACGATCACGATTCTCCCCGGGGGTGAGTTCAGGTAATTCCCCAGGGCTCCGGCTGGCGCTTGGCAGCCTGCCCGACGTGACCTTGGGAGCGGTCATCCGTGTGCCCTGCTGCCCGGCCCGCTCGCCTCGGGCCCCATCCTCGTCCGCCTGGCGGGCCGACCTTTCTGTGTCCTGGATGTCCGGACGAGGTGGCGCGCACGATCAGCGGGCGAACAATACGACCGCCTCCGCCATCCCGGCGCCCGCCCGCACTTCGGCGGACCCGACCCCGGGGGTCGTTTCTTCCGCAGCCGTGCCGCGCTCGCCACCGGTCCGGGTGCGGATCAAGTCCGCAGATGCGGACGCCGGCCCCCTGGTCGGGCTGGGTCTGGCCGCCGACGGGACGGTGCAGGTGCCGCCCCGTCGCGACCGGCGCCGTGCGCACCCGACGCATTGCGTGACCCTCCGACTCGGCGGCGACGCATCCCCCGCGTCCGCTGCACGTCGGCCACGGGACCGGTCGCCGTACGGGTGCGTTCATACGGCATTGACATCATGTGGCAGCCGCCATTGCATGCGCACGTCACGTCCGATCGGGATTCGCAAGGACCCCTCGGGCCGCACGGGCGCAGGCGTGTCCGCTGCCAGGGCCGCCCCACCGGATGTCAGGAGAAGCACTCATGGCCAACGTCGATCGCCGAAGGTTCCTGCAGCTCGCCGGGTCCACCGCCGCCGCTTCCGTGCTCACCGGCGGTATCGCCAGAGCCGCCGCGATCCCGGCAGCCACGGGGACCGGGACGCTCCAGGACGTCGAGCACGTCGTCGTCCTGATGCAGGAGAACCGCTCCTTCGACCACTACTTCGGCACCCTGCGCGGCGTCCGCGGCTTCGGCGACCCGCGTCCGGCCACGCTCCCCAGCGGCAAGACGGTCTTCCACCAGGCGAACGCCTCAGGCCACGAGACGCCGCCCTTCCGGCCGGCCGCCGACAACCTGGGCATGCAGTTCATCCAGGACCTCGACCACAGCTGGTCCGGCACCCACCAGGCGTGGAACGGCGGCAACTACGACCGCTGGATCCCGGCCAAGACCACCACCGCGATGGCCTACCTCACCCGCGAGGACATCCCCTTCCACTACGCCCTCGCGGACGCGTTCACCATCTGCGACGCCTACCACTGCTCGATGCTCAGCTCCACCGACCCCAACCGCTACTACATGTACACGGGTTACTCGGGCAACGACGCCAAGGGCGGCGGCCCGGTGCTGGGCAACGAGGAGAAGGGCTACGGCTGGACCACCTTCCCGGAGATCCTGGAGAAGGCGGGCGTCTCCTGGAAGGTCTACCAGGACACCGGCACCGGCCTTGACGCCTCCGGCAGTTGGGGCTGGACGAGCGACGCCTTCATCGGCAACTACGGTGACAACTCGCTGCTCTACTTCAACCAGTACCGCACCGCCAAACCCGGCAACCCGCTGTACGACAAGGCCCGTACCGGCACCAGCGTCAAGACCGGCGGCGGCTACTTCGACCAGCTCAAGGCAGACGTGCTGGCGGGGAAGCTGCCCCAGGTCTCCTGGATAGCCGCCCCCGAGGCGTTCTGCGAGCACCCCAACTGGCCCGCCAACTACGGTGCCTGGTACGTCTCCCAGGTGCTGGACGCACTGACCGCCGACCCCGACGTGTGGAGCCGTACGGCCGTCTTCCTCACCTACGACGAGAACGACGGCTTCTTCGACCACGTGGTGCCGCCCTTCCCGCCCGCCTCCGCCGCCCGCGGCCTGTCCACCGCCGACGTCACCCAGGACCTCTACACCGGCGGCCTGTCCGGATACGCCGCCGGGCCGTACGGGCTCGGCCCGCGCGTGCCGATGCTGGTCCTCTCACCGTGGAGCACCGGCGGCTGGGTGTGCTCCCAGACCTTCGACCACACCTCGATCGTGCAGTTCATCGAGAAGCGGTTCGGCGTGCGCAACCCGAACGTCTCGCCCTGGCGCCGCGCGGTCTGCGGCGACCTCACCGCCGCGTTCGACTTCACCCGAAGCAACACCGCCGCACCCGCGCTCCCCGGCACCGGCGGCTACGTCCCGCCGAACCACAACAATCCCGGCAGCTACGTCCCGGCCCCGCCGGCGACCGGTACCGTGCCCAGGCAGGAGCCGGGCCTGCGCAACGCCCGCGCGCTGCCCTACAACCTGGCCGCGGACACCGCCCCGGTCAGCGGGCGCATGCAGTTCACCTTCAGCAACCTCGGCTCGGCGGGCGCGGCCTTCCTGGTCACCTCGGCGGTGCGCTCCGACGGCCCCTGGCCCTACACGGTCGAGGCGGGCAAGACCCTCGCCGACACCTGGGCGATGCCCGCCGCCGGCTCCCGCTACGACTTCTCGGTCTACGGCCCGAACGGCTTCCTGCGCCGGATGGCCGGCACGGCCGGCTCGACAGGCCCCGAGGTGACCGCCAGGCACGACGCCTCCACCGGGCACGTCACCCTGGTGTTCGCGAACCCCGGCCCCGCCTCGGTCACCTTCACCGCCACCGACGCCTACGCCCCCACCCAGCACTACACGTACACCGTCAAGGCGGGCGGCTCGCAGAGCGTCCCGAACTGGGGCGTCGCGGCCGGCAACCGCTGGTACGACATCACCGTCACCTCCGGAACGGACGCCGCGTACGTGCGCCGCTTCGCCGGCCACGTGGAGACCGGCACCCCGAGCACCAGCGACCCGGCCACCGCGACCACCGCCTGACCGCCCGCCCGGCTCGTGTTCTGACCGGTGTCCCGCCTCCTGACACCCTCGCGGTCATGCCGGACACTCTTCCCCTCCCGGGCCGGTCACGGGTGAGCCGGCCGGGTCCGGCGTCCGTATCAAGGAGGGCGGCCACCTGATCAACACGCCGCGGACCGGGCACAGGAGACTGGGCGCATGACCTCTGAGGGCTATGTGACGTGTCCCGAGTCCGCGGCGGCGCCCGGTGGTGGTGCCGCCGCCGACGGCTCGGCGAAGGATGCCGCCGGGCCCGCCGCGGCCTCGTGGGCGCCGGTCGCGGCGCTCACCCTGGGGATCGCGGCGCTGGTGGGCAGCGAGTTCCTGCCGGCGAGCGTGCTGCCGGCGATGGCGTCGGACGTCGGTGTCAGCGAGGGCACCGCGGGGCTCGCCGTCGCGGCGACCGCGGTCGCGGGCGCCGTCACCGCGCCGACGATCGCGGTGCTGCTGCCTCGCACCGACCGCAGGACCGTGCTGATCGGCCTGCTCGCCGCCGCGGTCCTGTCCAACGTGGTGGTGGCGGTGACCCCGAACTTCCCGCTGCTGCTCGCGGGCCGGCTGCTGCTGGGCGTCGCCATCGCCGGTTTCTGGTCGTTCGCGCTCGGGGCCGGTACGCACGCGGCGCCGGGGCGCGACCATGTGGTGTCCACGAGCCTGGCGCTTGGCGTGAGCGCGGCCACCATCATCGGGGTGCCGCTCTCCTCCGTCCTCGGTGACGCGGTGGGCTGGCGGCCGGTGTTCTGGGCGGCCGCGGGCCTGAGCATGCTGGCACTGCTCGCGGTGGCGACGACCGTGCCGCCGGTGCCGGCGCAGCCGGGAGCGGGGCTCGGCATGCTCCGGCAGGCCCTGGCCAACCGCCGGCTGATGGCCGGGGTGGGCTGCATCGTGCTGGTGGCCTTCGGCAACTTCGCCGCCTATCCGTACATCCGGCTCGCGATCGAACGGGTCACCACGGGCAGTACGGTCTGGCTGCTGCTCGGCTGGGGTGTCGGCGGTCTGGCGGGCAACCTCGCCGCCGGCGCGCTCGCCCGCCGCCTCGGGCTCGCCGTGGTCGCCGCGCCGGCCCTGCTGGCCGCCAGCCTGCTGGTGCTGGGGACGACCGACGGACTGCCCGCCGCGACCGCGGCGATCGTCGTCTGGGGCTTCGGCTTCAACATGGTGCCTGTCGCCACCCAGTTGTGGGTGGCGAGCGCCGAGCCCGAGCGCGTCGAGTCGGCTCTCTCCTTGCAGGTGACGGCCTTCCAGGTGGCCATCACCGCCGGGTCGGCGATCGGCGGGGCCGTGGTCGACGACGGCGGGGTGCGGGCGGCGCTACTGGTCGGGGCCGTTCTCGCGCTGGCGGGCAGTGTCGGCTTCGCGGCGGCGAGCCGTCCCCGGGCGTGAGCGCCATGCCTGCGGCGAGTCGCCGTGGTAGGCGGAGAACGCACGGCTGAAGGCCGCGGCCGAGCCGTACCCCACGGTGAAGGCGATCCGCTCGATCGGCCGGTCCGTCCCGGTGAGGAGGTCCCGGGCGTGCCGCATGCGCACCTCCCGCAGGACCTGGGCGGGGCTGCGACCCAGTTCTCGGCGGAAGCGCTCGCCGAGCGACGAACGGGACAGGTGGGCGACCCTGGCCATGCTCTCCACCGTCCAGGGGCGCCCGGGGTGCGCGTCGAGCGCCGACACCAGCGCGGTGAGCCGCGCGTCGGAGCACTGCCGCCCGCCCTCATCGAGTGCCTGCACCATCGCGGCCTGGATCAGCCCGCCGTAGCTGGCGGCGAAAAGCGGCTGCCCGAGGCGCGGGTCAAGGGGGCAGATCCGCACCAGTTCGGCGATGCCGCGGTTGCTCCCCGCGAAGTCCCGCGCCACCAGCGGGCTGGGCAGCGGCGGAACCGCCCGCAGCGTGCCCACCGCGAGCTCGGCCCGCGTCAGCGCGACAAGCCGGTAGGTGCTTCTGGCGTCCACGTGGAAGGCGTCCCCGGCGTGCAGCGCCTCGACGCCCGCCGCGGTCTCCAGCCGTACGTCGCCGTCCAGGACCAGCGCCCAGATCGCGCCGTCCGCCCCGTCCAGCCACTCCCCTGGCTCCAGCCCGCGGACCGTCACTGCCGCCATGTCCCACGTCGGCACACCGCCCACACCGCTGCCGGGCGCGGCGCCCCCTTCCACCGTCGTCATGCACCGTCAAGCGCTCGGGCCGCGCGCGCTATTCCGCCGGAGGGCGGCAAGGGGGTCCCAGGCTTGTTCCGGACCAGCGCGCCGCCCGGTCGGCGGCGCGCCGGATCTGAGGGGGAGACATGGCCAACGGCACACCAGGAGCGCCACCGCCCGGGAACGGCGGCCCCGACGACGCTCCGACCTCCTACTACTTCTCCGCGGCCGGTTCCTGGCAGCCGCACGGCCCGGAGCACCCCGCCGTACCGCCCGCCACCGGGGTCCAGGGGCCGGCCCCGGCCACCTACTCGACCTACACGAACGCGACGGCCGACGCGCCCGCGTGGTCCCCGCCACAGGCGTGGGGCACCGCACCCCACCCGCCTGGCTGGGGCGCCGGCGGGCCGTACGCGCCGCAGGCCCGGGGCCCCGCGGGACCGTACCCACCGCAGACCAGGGGTGTCGGCGCACCGTACCCGCCACCGGCGTGGGCCATGGGGGCGCCACCGAGGCCGCCGCGCGCGCCGGGTGACTGGCCGTCCGTCGCGGAATTATGGGCGCAGACGCCCGGATGCCTCGCCGTCGGACTGCTGTTGCTGCCGCCCACCATCCCCCTGCTCCTGCTGTACGCCATGGCCCGATCGGCCCGCCACCATGCCCGCGCGGTGTTCGCCGGCCTCCACAGCCCGCTGGCCGACCCCGCCCTGTCCCGGGCGAAGACGACCAGGACGGTGCTCGCGGCACTGGCCTCCACCGCCTTCCTGCTCCTCTTCGGGGCCAGGAAGGACTACGCGGAGGCCTTCGAGGGCGGTGCCGTCCGGCTGATGATCGCTCCATGGCTGCTCGCGGTCACCGCACCGCTGGTCGTCCACCTGCTGATGCGGTGGGCGTCGGTGGACGAACGCCGGCGGATGCGGGCGAGCTTCCGCATCCCGCTGGCAGCCCTGGGCAAGTACGTCGTCGGACTGACGGCCGTTCCGCTGCTGGCCCTGCTGGCCTACGTGACACCGAAGTGGCCGGGGTGGTCATCGTTCCACGCCGTCGCGCTCAAGGTGGCGCTCGGCGCGTCACTGGCCTGGGCGGTCACCTTCACCCTCTTCGCCTCCAGCCTCGTGGTCCGCAGCGGCTTCGGCATCGGGCGGATCCACCAGGCGCTGCCTGCCCTGCTGACCGCGTTGCTGGTCTGGGAGTTCGTACCGGTGGCCGCGGTGCTGTCGGGTCTGCCGCCGGGTCCGCTGGTCCTCTCCCTGCTGTCGATGTTCAGCGGGCCGCTCTCGGTGACGGCCGTGGCGTGGTGGGAGGTTCACCTGCTGACCACCCGGCACGGCGTGGTCCTGCGGGCGTGAGGGGAGTGACGGGTCGGAGCGTGGCCTCGACCCATCGTTCTGAACCCACCGAGCCGACAAGGGCACTACTGTTCGACTGTGATCAACATCGACGGAACCCGCCTCGGGGTCGAAGCCGCCCGCCGCCTGCGGCAGGCCGACTGCTGCACCATCGAACCCGGTCTCGGCGACGACGAGTTCGAGCGCATCGAGGCCGACTACGGCATCCAGTTCTCCGACGACCACCGCGCCTTCCTGGCAGCCGGCCTGCCTGTGGGCTCACCACCCCAAGCGGGCGCTGCCTGGGAGAAGCCCTGGCCGGACTGGCGCAACGGCGACCCCGACGAACTCCGCGCCCAGCTCGCGTGGCCGGCCGATGCGGTGCTGTCAGATGTCGAGCACGGCTACTGGCACGCCTCGTGGGGCCCGCGCCTCACAGAACCGCAGCACGCCCGGGCCGCAGCAGAAAAGCACCTGGCGTCTGTGCCCCGGCTGGTACCTCTCTACGCGCACCGGTTCCTTCCCTCAGGTGGCGGAACCCATGGGCACCCGGTCCTGTCGGTCTGGGGCACGGACATCATCTACTACGGCGAAGACCTTGCCGACTACATCAGCCACGAGTTCGACGCGGGGCACGAACACTCCGGACCCTGGAACCCGCGGGCCACCGTCGCCTTCTGGCGGGACTTCGTTCAGTAGTCCATGACCGTGGGCGGGGCTCGCAGCCCTGAGCGCCGGGGCCGTCCGGTAGGGCAGAGGGACGGCTGGGGTGTTCTGCCGGCAGCAGAACACAGGCCGGACCGGGCTCGACGGTCACTACAGTCCCATCTCATGACGACGATGACGACGCGGACGGTCGAGTACCCGGCCGACGGTCTGACGATGATCGGGCACCTCGCGCTCCCGGCCGGTGCCGACCGCCGGCCCGCGGTGCTGCTCGGACCGGAGGGCATGGGGCTCAGCGACGTCGAGCGCCGCCGGGCCGATGCTCTCGCCGAGCTGGGATACGTAGCGCTGGCCTTCGACCTTCACGGCGGGCGCTATCTGGGTGAGCCCGAGGAGATGCTGGCCCGTTGCCTGCCGCTGCTCGCTGATCCCGACCGGATGCGGGGCATCGGCCACGCGGCACTCGACCGGTTGCGCGCCGAACCGCGGACCGACCCCGACCGGATCGCCGCCATCGGCTACGGCACCGGGGGCGCCATCGCGCTGGAACTCGGACGCGACGGCGCCGACCTGCGCGCGATCGGAACCGTCAACGCAACCACCACGGGCCGAGCGGGCGAGGCCGCACGTATCCGCTGCCCGGTGTGGGCCGGGGTCGGATCGGAAGACCCGATCATGCCGCCCGCGCAACGGAACGCGTTCACCGCTGAGATGCAGGCCGCCGGCGTCGACTGGCGCCTCACGATCTACGGCGGCGCCCTGCACGCCTTCCACCACCCGCCGGTCGACCACCCCACAGTCCCCGGCGTCGGCTACCACCCACGGCACGCGCAACGAGCCTGGCACGACGTCGTCGACCTGCTCGCCGAGTGCCTGCCCTTGGCGAAGGACCTGGAGGCATGACCTGGTCCAACACGCCGGCGCCGGGCCTGGTCAGCGTCGGGCACTGACAGCCCCTCGCCTCGAGTCCGCACACAACGCGCATGTCTCACCTGGGCGCATCATGCCCTGGAGAGCCGTGTGGCACCATTCCGCAATGAATGAGGACACGCCGAACTACGCTGCCCGCTGTCTGGCCGTCTGGGAAGGCGAAGGCCCGCCAAGCGACATCACTGCTGGTCAGACCTATAAGGAGCTCTACGGGCGCTTCGTCTGGAGTGGCGAACCGCACGAGATCCACTGCCCGAGCGAGCCTCCGACCGAGCCCATAGCGGCGTATGCGGCGGCGTTGCTGGAGCGGTGGCCCATCCCCATTGGGGAAGTCGATGACCATCCGATATGGGATGACGGACTGGTCGGCAACGAGACGGGCCCGCTGATCTACTTCGCTGTGCGGTGGAACATGGCCGAGAAGGTTTCGGCGTTCGCAGCTCAGGTCGCGGCGTCCATGGGGCTGGTGTGCTTCGACGTCTCGCGCGGGAAGCTGCTGTCGTAGGGGGCACCTGTTCTGGGCATGCGGCGGCGGCAGATGATGCAGCATGCGAGTTCCAGGAGGGCCTGGTGGAGGTCGGCCCGGCGTTCGTAGCGGGTGCGGAGTCGTTTGAACTGGTGGAGCCAGGCGAAGGTGCGCTCGACGACCCAGCGGGTTTTGCCCAGGCCGGAGCCGTGGGCGACGCCGCGTCGGGCGATGAGGGGTTTGATGCCGCGCTTCCACAGCAGGCGGCGGTACTTGTCGTAGTCGTACCCACGGTCGGCGAAGAGCCGTTTCGGTCTGTTGCGGGGGCGCCCGTGCAGTCCCCGTATCGGCGGGACGGCGTCCAGCAGCGGTATGAGCTGGGTGACGTCGTGCCGGTTGCCGGCAGTGACCGAGACAGCGAGCGGGGTGCCGTGCCGGTCGACGATCACATGGTGCTTGGATCCGGGGCGGCCGCGGTCGACGGGCGAGGGCCCGACGTGATCCCCCCTTTGAGCGCCCGGACGTGCGAGCCGTCGATCGCCCAGTCATCCATGTCCAGCAGCCCTACGCCGCGCAGTTCGGCCAGCAGCGTGCGGTCCAGGGCCGGCCAGACGCCCGCTTCAGTCCAGTCGCGCAGTCGGCGCCAGCTGGTCACACCGGAGCAGCCCACCACCTGAGGGGGGACATCACGCCAGGCCACACCCTTGCGCGGCACGTAGATGATGCCGGCCAGCGCCACCCGGTCAGGCACCCGCAGCCGCCCCGGATGACGACGCCTGCGCGCCGGCCCAGGAGGCAGCAACGGCGCTATGCGCGACCACAGTTCATCCGACACAAGATCAACAGACATCCCACAGAGCCGGCCGACGACCACCACCACATGCGAACCGACACACCGATCTCATTCTGAAACGATCAGTGCCCCACCGATTCCTTTGTGCCTCACGCATGGTCGGTACTCACGGGACCCCGCTGCGGGAGTCCCGTGACGGAAGGGAAGAACGTGACGAAGTTGAATGCCGCACTACGCACACTGGCCGTGACCTCAGCCGCTGTCGGGGCGGTGGTCGCAGGCACGGTCAGCGCCAGCGCGAACGCGTCGACCGTCCAAGACTGGGGTGTGGTCGGTGAGGACGGCGGGGAGACCGTCCACTTCGACAACTGCGCGGCCAACATCCACGCCGGGGTGGACACGGCCGACTCCGACAAGATCTACGCGCGCGCCATCTTCCTCCTGCCCACCAGCAGCAGGGGGCGGGCATGCAAGGGCTGGTTGCAGCGCTCGCAGTACGGTGGCCCGTGGGAAAGGGTCGGTGACGTCCACAGCGGCGGGACCAGCAGCACCGCCTGGTACTTCGCCGACGGCAACTACGGATACACCGTGCGCGTCTGCGTCGGCGACCTTCTCGACCCGTCCGTCTCCTACAGTTGCGGAAGGGAGTGGACACTGGTGCTCTAGTAATTCCCCCAGAGACAGGCGAGGGGCCGGGTCCCCGGGGGATCCCCGAGGCCCGGCCGACCGCTCCAGGGACCTGAGCCGCAGTGGATCGAGGCCACGGCGACCGGCACCTCGGGGTTTCGAGTCCACCAGTAGCCGCTCCCGCATCTCCGTGGTGATGCCGGGCCGCGCTCGCGCGTGGGAGCACCGGCGAATCCCCACCGCCGTGCGTCGGCGTGGCCTCGACCACCCGCGTCCGGGAGAAGCTCCTCGCGCATCGCCACTCCGTGGAGGCCCGCCATGTGCGCGGCCAGGCGGGCCAAGACGTCCACGTGAGCAGTCGGGTTCCGCCCCAGCCCCGACAGTTGCGGCTGCTTGAGATCGACCATCAACCAGCGTTCACAGTCCCCAAACAGCAGCGTGCACAGCACTCCCCCCGACTGCCCTCCAGGGCAAGCCCCTGGCCTGCAAGTTGTCCGTAGCTCGCCGCAACGTCGGCTTGCGCTGGCAGACCTTGGCACCATCGAACGCGGCGCCACCGCGGCCTGATTTCGAGGTGCCTCAGGCTGACTCGAAGCTGGGCCTCGCCGGCGCCGCCAAGGGCGTCGCACGGCACTGATCAGTAAAGCCGGCATTCCCAGGGCTCGATGTCGCAGGCACCCGTGGCCGCGCGACGAGACCGCGCCCGGGAAGGTGGTGCGGTGGTTCGACGCTAGAGATCGAGTACCGCCCGCAGCGCCTGGTCGACGCGCACCATGACGGCCGGGCCGACCGGTCCCAGGCACTTGGCGTCCTCGAGCCGTGCGACGCGCAACTGCTGGAGGTTGACGGCAACCGCGGTGCACGGAAGCGGATCGTCGATCACCACGGACATGGCCGTGTCGGGGTAACGGCCCGAGGGGTGGAGCACGATCACCAGGACGGCGCCGTACGTGCCCTGAAGGCCGTCCAGCGACACCAGCAGAACATGGCGCCCGTCGGCAAGGGTCCAGATCTCCCCTCGCCTCACAGAGTGTCGCCCTCGCCGGCCAGGTCATCGCCGAGACCGAGAGCGGCAAGCTTCTGCCCCGCATCGAGCACGGCCTGGCGGCGCGCGGCGCGCACGATGTAGGCATTCAGACTCATGCCGGCCGCCTCGGCGCTGGCACGGATCGAAGGATCCAGGTCATCAGGAATGCGAAGCGTCATCACAGACATGCCACCATGGTAGCCACCACATTTCGGTTGCACCACCTGCCACCGCATTCCACACCGAAGGGCCGGACCGGGCGGCCTTACCTCTCGGGGCACCCGCGGGAAATACTGCGCCCCTCGATGCGTCAGGCCCAGCACCTCACCCTCCATGTTGTCGTCCCTGATCCTCCACAGAGGGACGCGAGCGTGGAGGTCCGACCGCTGGTCGACAGCGAGGACATCCTGGCCGAGGCGTTCGCAGAAGGCCCCGGCGAAGATCCCATAGGACGGTGTTGACCTGCCCGAGTTCTGGTCCGACGCCCGGGAGTACCAGGCAGAGGTAGAGCGAACTGGTGCGCGGATCGCGGAGAGCTGTGCCTACTGAGCGGCCAGACACCTGACTGCCGCATCCTGGACACCGCCACCCCACCGCCCGGGCCCGTCACAGGCCCGCACCCGACAGCCTGCTCCACCGCGCCCACCATCCCAGCGGCCAGCACTCCACCCGCGCACTCACGGGTCAGCCCCGCGATGTGCTGCGGGGACGGATCAGACCCGGCGGGGCATGGCTCAGACCAGTTCGGGCCGCGCCACCGGCCGTGGTTCCGGCGGCAGCTCCGCCCAGCGTTCCGGGTCCCAGCAGCTTGTGGTCCGCGCGTAGTGGAGGACCACAGAGGCCAGCGCCAGGATGAGAAGCGGTCCGAATGCCCACGGATGGGTGGCCATCTCCACCGGCAGGTAGCGGTAGGACACCAGCAGCGCGACGAAGACCGCCGCGCCGTGGGCGACCAGGTGCGAGGCCGAGCGGTCCCAACCGCGGTCGAGCGCGCGCATCGCCGCTTCGACGGTGAGTGCGAACACCGCGCCGGCGACGAGGTCAACACCGTAGTGGTAACCGAATCCCAGCGTCGCGGCGAGCGTGGCGACCAGCCAAAACGCGCCGGCGGCCCGCAGGGCCCGCGGGCCCTTCCGCGAGTGGATGAAGATCGTGGTCGCCCATGCCGTGTGCAGGCTGGGCATGCAGTTGCGCGGGGTGATCCCGTCGAACACCATCTGGTGCGGGGGTCTGATCGGCGTCGGCGTGTCCGGCCACAGATTGGCGATCGCCCATTGGCTGCCCTCGGCGCCGAAGGCGTAGACCGGGCCGACGACCGGGAAGATCATGTAGACGGCCGGCCCGAGCAGGCCGATGACCAGGAACGTACGCACGAGATGGTGGCCCGGAAAGCGGCGCTCCACCGCCACGTTGCGCAGCTGGTACAGCGCGACGAGGGCCGCTGCCAGCGGGAGCTGACCGTACACACCGTGCAGGAGATGGCCACCCACCGGATCGGTGGCCGCGACGACCCGACCCATCACCCACGACGGGTTGCCCAGCGCGTGATCGGCGGTGGCTATGTACTGGTCGAACACCATCGGGCGGGTCTTCGACGTGATGAGCAACCAGGTGTCGCCGGTCTTGTGGCCGGTCACCAGCAGCAGGCCGAGCCCGACACCCTTCAGCAACAGGGCCCGCTCCTGGCCGGCGCGGCGCGTGACGGCGAAGACCGCACAGCCCAGGATCACCCACAGGGCGCCGTTGCCGAAGTGCATATCGGCACCTATCGCCCACCGCACCAGGCAGAAGACGATGTCGACGCCGACCGCTGCGCCGACGGCGATGAACCGCTGCCGCCAGGTGAGCACCACCGTCATCAGCGCCAGCCCCGCGTACAGCAGCGGCCCTGAGGTCGGAGCGAACACCACCTCGCGTGCCTGGTTGGTGACCGGTCCACGCAGGCCGTAGTGGCGCGCGACGATCTCCAGCGAGACGAGGAAACCGAGGATCGCCACGCCTGCAATGCCCCACAGCACCGCCCCCGGCCGGCGCCATGCGGTGAACACTGCTCTGCTGCTCGTTCGTGAAAACGCCCGCGATGTCTTGGGTATCAATTTTGGTTGATTCGTCGGATATCGGCCGCACGGAACACTCTTCGTGCCGGATGGCACGCCTCCCCCCGGCGAAGGCCGGCCGAAGAAGGCGATCCCCGCGAGTTCGAACATGCTACCGGGAGCCGAACGGGGGATGGACGGGGGGCGGACACCCGGTCGATCGGTGCCCCGCGGGCTCAAAAACAGGACGTACGCCACGAACCCTGTGGGGCTCACAAACAGGAGCGATCCGCATGCGCTGGAAACCTTCGCCGAGAGAACCGGAAGCTCCCCGACCAACCGCCTGACCTCCGGGATCATGGTGAGCGATGGCCCTGTCCACGAGAAGTGGCACTGGTCCGGATCCCGGAATCTTTCGCTACTGTGAGTCACGTCCATTCGCCCCGGGCAGACCTCGACGTCGCCCGAAAATGAGCCGCCGTGGGGCGGTCGGGCTCAGAGTCCCGGGCGCGGAAGAAGGTGGCCTTGGACTCCGGGAGCTGTTGCGCCCCCAATCGCGGACGTCGCGACACTGTCGGTGACCTGGATGTCAAGATCGTGCGCGTTGCGGTGCAGGGCACCTCGGTCGGCACCGCCATCCGCGGTGCGGAGATCACGGCGGCTCGACGATCCGAGTGGAGTAGCTTTCCCGCCCACACCGGAGTTGAGGGAGCCAGCCGATGAAGTACACGACGACGCCCGACGGGACCCGCATCGCCTACCAGCTCCAAGGCCGAGGAACGCCACTGGTCCTGCTGGCGGGCCAGGCCAACAACCACCACTGGTGGGACCCGGTCCGCGCCGACTTCCACCCCGCCCGCAGCACACTCACCCTCGACTACCGCGGCACCGGCGACAGCGACAAGCCCGACACCCCCCACAGCACCGAGCTGTTCGCCCAGGACGTCATCGCCGTCCTCGACGACCTCCGCATCGAGCGGGCCGACATCTACGGCACCTCCATGGGCGGCCGTGTAGCCCAGCAACTCGCCGCCCGCCACCCCCACCGAGTCAGCGCCCTGATCCTCGGCTGCACCTCACCCGGCGGCCCGCACGGCATCGAACGCGACAAGAACGTCCGCCTGGCCCTGGCCCAGCCTCGACCCGAAGCGGCGAGACAAGCCCTGCTGGAGCTCATGTACACGCCCCGCTGGCTCGCCGACCACCGCGGCCCGTACCGCACCCTCGGTGACCCCCGCATGCCCGCCCACTCCCGACGCCGCCACCTCGCAGCCAGCAACCGCCACAACGCCTGGGACGTCCTGCCCGCCATCAGCGCCCCCACCCTGGTCCTCCACGGAACCGACGACCTGCTCAACCCCACCGCCAACGCTCCCCTGCTCGCCGGCCGCATCCCCGACGCCCGACTCCACCTGATCCCCCAAACCCGCCACGCCTACTTCGAGGAAGCCCGCGCCTACGCCAGCCCCCTCGTCCTGGACTTCCTCACCGCCACCTCGCACCAGCAGTAGAAACGCCAGATCCCCAGTCACAGCGCCGCCCTCATTGCGAGCACGGCGATACAGCCCCCTGCCACACGTGCCGACCGGGCCGCCGCGCCGGGCCGCCCTGACTTCTGCCTGCTCCCGATGGCAGCGTCGACGCCCGCCGATCCATGACCTCCCGACGCCTGGCAGCTGTCCGGGGGCGTCAGCACCCCTCCCGAGCCCCAAGGTCGTGGGGCGGAAGGGCCGCCTGTAGCGTCGAGTCGTGCTTCGCGTTCTGATCACCCGCCGATGGATCGTGCTGACGATGGTGTTCGTCGCACTGACACTGGTCATGTGCCGGCTGGGTCTGTGGCAATTCCACCGCTACCAGCAGACCAAGCAGAACGACCATCGGATCTCCGAGGCCATCCACTCGCCGGCAGTCCCCCTGGAGACACTGTCGCGCCCCGGCGCGCAGGTGCCGGAGTCGAACCGGTACCGGACGGTGACGCTGACCGGGAAATTCGACACCGCCCACCAGTTCGTGGTCCGCCGCCGCACCAATGCCAGTGGTGAGATCGGTTTCTTCCTGGTCACACCGATGGTCACCCCCGACGACAAGGCCGTCCTGGTCAACCGCGGCTGGGTCGCACCCGACGATGACGACGGCGCCGCGTTTCCCGCCCTGCCGAAGACCCCGCAAGGCACGCTCACGCTGACCGGACGCCTGCAGGTCGACGAGACGTCGAAACTCAGCGGCATCCGCAACGTCTCCGGACTCCCCCCACGGCAGTACATGCTCATCAGCAGCAAGGAACAGGCCAGCAGGCTCCCCGAACCCCTGCTCGGCGGCTACGTCGAACTCGTCGCGACGAAACCGGCACTCCCCTCGGCGGACCGCGCGCAACGCGTCGCCGGGCCCGACGACAACGGCCCGTCCACAACCGACGCCGCGATCGTCGGCAAAGGCGTACATCTGCCCTATGCCATCCAGTGGTGGCTCTTCGCCCTGATGCTCCCGATCGGCTGGATCGTCCTCCTCCGGCAAGACCACAAAGAACGGCAGAGAAAGCAGGACACGACCAGCGTCACCACACCCCCGACACAAACCGCGCCCACAGCTCAATAACGGCTGACACCCCAGACAAGCCCATCCCCGGCTCCCCAGGTGCCCTCCCTCTCGAGAAGTGAAGGCGCCGCTCAGGTGTCAGGATGCTCCGGCAGGGCGAGCCAGTCCGACCAGGAGATGTCGCGGCCGAGGAAGCGTGGCTGCGCGAACGGCCATTCGGCGGTGATCCACTGCGGCACCAGCGTGTCGAGGGCCTGCTCGACCTTGCCGCCCTCCAGTTCGTCCACCACCCACCAGGAGATCTCGCCGTCGGCGCCGGCCCTCTCCGGTGGGTCGATGTAGACGCAGCCGAGCAGAACTGTCTCCGCCGCATCGAACAGCGCGTAGTTGAAGGACTGGTGTGCGGCGATCTCCTTCTCGTGCCGCAACAGGTCGGCCTGGTCGGCCTCGTAAGTCATGGTGGCCGCGGGCCAGCCCCAGGCCGGGCCGAAGATGGTCCACAGCCGTTCGCGCGAACCCATCACAGCCCGATAATCGAGCGGGGCGTCCGCCTCCCGGATCGGCCGCAGGTGGTGACCACCACCCGGCAGCGGTACGAGAACGGGATGGACGAAGTCATCGGGAAGCCAGCTCATGGCGCCCGACCGTAGCAGTGCGCATCCATCGGCTCCCCTGGACTGTCGCCGTATGCCTGCGCTCTGGATCCGAGCCGACAGCCACGAGACGATCATGAATCGCGCACCCCTACAGCGACAACTCCCCGACGACCTGCCCCTGGAGCTCCTCCCCGGTCGGGCGGAACCCCAACTGCCGGTAGAACCCTGCCGGGCCGTCGTCGCCGGGCACCCACAGCACCGTCATCCGGCGTTGTCCTCTGCGGCGGGCCTCCGCGCCCACCGCCTCCACCGCAAAGCGTCCGTAGCCCTGCCCTTGCCGGCCCTCCGCGATGTTCAGCCGCCAGATGCCGCAGCGGAAGGCGTCCACCGGGCTCAGCGGATCGAAGCCGCCCATGACGAATCCCACCGGCTCGTCCCCGTCGAAAACCAGCCGCGGCCAGGCGGCCTCACCATGCGCATAAGCGTCAGCCAGGGACCTGACGACCGGCGCGACAAAGCGCTCCTGCTCGGCACCGACCTTCACCCCACACGCAGCATCGACGTTCTCCGGCGTGATCTTCTCCAACCGCAGCGATGACCTCATCCCCGCAGCCTATGGATCAACGCGTCTACCTCGACAGGGCGAACGCTGCTCGATGGGGCACTAGGCTCAGCCGGGTGATCTACGATCATTTTCCCCTGGCCGGCGGCTTCAAGGAGCTGGCGTACGGCAGGCAAGACGGGCCGTCGATCCGGGCTGCTGTGCGGCCGACCGCGTCAGAGCACGAAGCGGGTCTGGTCCAATACCTGCATGGTGGTGCGACTTTGGTTCTCTCGCCTTCGGCTGAGCCCGATGTGCTGAGCGAAACCGGCGAGTTCATCGGAGGGCTGCACCTGCTCACCGATGGCCAGTGGCTGTGGTATTCCGATCTGGCCCACTACGTGACGCGCTACCACGTGGAGCTTGACCTAGCTTTCGTCGAGCACGCGCGTAGTCACAACTGGACCGTTCCGCAGATCAGCGAGGAGCACCTCGAAACCATGGTGACGTTGCTCGTTGAGGAGGAGGTGGAGTCGGACTGACGTTGCCGCCCGGTCCTCGGTATCACACAGGGGTGAGGGTCAACGGGCGCGGTCCCGGCCGGGTAGCCGACCTTGCCCGAGTCAGGCGGCGGGCCATGAGCAGGTGTGCTGGGCTGAGGCCCGGTCCCGGCCCGCCGTCCGGCGCTGGGAACATCCGTGCGAGACCGCAGGCCGGCACGAGCACGCTGTGTGGTCGAGGCAGACGGTCCGAATCATGTCCGCGATGGGGGTCGCCGTCCGAGTCCAATCGCCTGAGATCCGGACGCGGGTGCGATGATGTGATGGTGGTGACGGTTGCCGAGTGGGCTCGGATTCGCAGCGGGCTGCGCTTCGGGCAGGTCTTCGAGGGAACCGTCGTGAAGGTTCCGCAACCCGGTGCGATCGGGATCTTCGTGGACATCGGTCTGGGCGTCGGAGGTTTCGTCGACGTCCTGTTGCTGCCGAGCCAGAGTGAGGACTGGCCGAGGGAAGGCGCCATCGGGGAGTTCGAGATCTGGTGGGCCGACAGCCGTCAGCAGATCCGCCTGAAGCCGTGCGATCCCCGCTGTCTGCGCGGCGACTTCGCAGACTTCGTTGAGCGCTTCCGTCCCGGTTGGCCGTCCGACGTCGGCCGTCCCGTTCGCGACCCGGGGCCTCCGTCCCTTGAAGAGTTGCGGGCCGCGCTTCGCTCTGATGGGCCATCGGCTACCTCACCACAGGGTCCGGTGACGTAGCCGGCTGTCCTGGTGAGACGTATCCGGCCGGCTTCCGCCCGCGCGGGTGCTACCCGGCTGTCATGTCGCCGCGGGACCGGATCAGGGGGCCTCGCGGACTGCGTAATCGGCGAGGGATGGTTCCAGCAGCGCGAAGACCTCCTCGGCCGCCTCGGGCAGGGCGTCTGCGAGTTGGCGGTTCGTGCGGCCCGCGATGACGAGGTCCAGGGCGTGCTGGAACAGAGTCCGGTGGGCCGCAGCGAGCAGGGCCGCGGCGGCCCGGGGGGCCAGGGAGCCTGCGCGTGCTCCGGTTGCGACGGCGAGGGCCTCGGCGAGGGCGTCCTCGCGCTGCTGATGGAGTTCGCGCAGGCGGGCGGCGAGAGTGGGGCTGTCGATGATCATCCGAGCGAACTCCGGTCCGGCGAAGCCCGCGAGGGCGTCCTGCCGGTCGACGGCCGCCAGATACTCGCGGCGCAGCCCGGCGAGCGCGGACTCGCCCTTCTCGCGGGAGTCCAGTGCGGCCGCCAGGCTGCCGCGGAAGGTCTCGTGGAAGTCGAGGGCCAGATCCTCCTTGCGCGGGAAGTAGTTGGTGACGGTCATCTTGGCCACCTGCGCCGCGGCGGCGATCTCGGCGATGGTCACCGCCTCGAAGCCGCGCTCCAGGAACAGCCGCGTCGCGGTGTCGGAGATGGCCTGGCGGGTCTGGTGCTTCTTCAGTTCGCGCAGTCCGGTTGCCATGTCACCCAGTCTAACTTAGGTCCAGCCAAATATTATCGTTGACCTCTTAATAGGTCTGACCTAACTTTGTGTCTGTCCGAGCGACACGACGGAACGGAACCGTGTGAACCTGCGCATCACCCCGGAACAGTCCATTGCCGTCCGCGAGCGGCTCGCCCAACTCGCCGACGGCATCCCCGAAGTACCTGCCGATGCCGGCCTCGTGCCCGCGTTCCCCGGCCCCGGCATCGCGTCCGGCGGCTGGCCGACGCCTCCGGCCGGACGCCCGGCGAGGCAGGCACGCTCCTCTACGTCCACGGCGGCGGGTTCTCCGATCGGCAGCCGGAAGCCGAAAGGGCACTGGCCCGCCACCTCTCCCGCGCCACCAACCGCCCCGTCCTCGGCGTCGACTACCGGCTCGCCCCGCAGCACCCGTACCCGGCAGCCGTGCACGACGTCGCCGCCGCCCACCGGGTACTGCTCGACCAGGGAGTGCCCGCCGAGCACATCGTCCACTTCGGTGAGTCGGCCGGCGCCACCCTGGTCCTCTCCGCCCTCCTCACCCTCAAGGCGGCCGGGGAGCCGCTGCCCGGTGCGGCCGTGCTGGTCTCTCCGCTCGCCGATCTGACCCTGTCCTCCCCCTCCCTGACGGACAACCGGGGCCGGGACACCGTCACCAGGCAGGGCCTGGAGCAGGCCTGCGCCCAGTCCCCCCTGCACGGCGACCTGTCCGACCTGCCGGCCCTGCTGATCGCCACGGGCGGCGCCGAGGCCCTCGCCGACGACGCCCGCCGCCTCGCCGCTGCCGCCCGGGTGGCAGGAACGGTTGCCGAACTCGACCTCTACGAGGACCTGCCGCACGTCTTCCACCTGGCTCTGCTGGCCGGCCCGACCGCCGCCACCGACACCTTCCTCCGCCGCCTGGCGGAGTGGACCGAAAGGAACGCCGCATGAACCTGCGCGTCACCCGAGTACAACCGCTCCGCCTGATGAGCGTCCACGCCCACCCCGACGACGAGTCCAGCAAGGGTGCGGCGACGCTCGCCAAATACGCCGCCGAGGGCGCCGAGGTGCTGGTGGTCACCTGCACCGGCGGCGAGCGCGGCACCGTGCTCAACCCCGCGATGGACCGCCCCGAGGTACGGGCCGACCTGCCCCGGATCCGCCGCGAGGAGATGTCCGCCGCTTGCGAAATCCTCGGCGTCCGACGGCAGTTCCTGGGTTTCACCGACTCCGGGCTTCCCCCCGAGGGCGAACCGCTGCCAGCAGGCTGCTTCGCCGCTGTTCCGCTGGAGGAGTCGACGGCGGCGCTGGTCGCGCTGGTCCGCGAGTTCCGCCCCCACGTGCTGCTCACCTACGACCGGACCGGGGGCTATCCGCATCCCGACCACATCCGCACCCACCAGGTGGCCGCTGCGGCCTACCAGGCGGCAGGAGACGTCGACCGCTTCCCGGAGGCGGGACCGGCCTGGCAACCGTCCAAGCTCTACTATCAAGGGGCGCTGTCCCGAGCCTGGTTCAAGGCCCTGCACGACGGTATGACCGCTCGCGGCATCCCCTCCGGCATGGACGAGGTGCTCGCCGAGTTCGGCGACGAAGGCACCGACGCGACCGCGGAGTTCACCACCCGGGTGCCGTGCGCGGAGTATTTCCCCACCCGCGACCGGGCGCTGCTGGCCCACGCCACCCAGATCGACCCGAACGCCGGCTTCATGCTCCACGACCGCGCGGTGGAGCGGGAGGTGTGGCCCACCGAGGACTACCACCTGGCCGACTCCCGGGTCCCGGTCTCCCTTCCGGAGAACGATCTGTTCGCAGGGGTGCGGCCCGAGCCGCCCAAAGTGCCGGTCTCCCGGGGCGGGGTGGCACCGGCGCCGGCGTGAACTGCGTCCTGCCGATTCGGCGGTGAACGCCGGCGCTGGTTTCCGTGGCCTGCTCGAAAAGCACGGAGTCGACTCCTACCACGTCGCACCCGGCTGCGCCCCGCACAACGACACCGACTCCTGGGCGACCGTCTACGACGGCACCTCGGCCCGCCCCGGGGCACCGTGGATCCGGCGGCGGTGGACGATCACGATGCGCCGTGTGAGATCCGGCCCCGTGGGTGGTGTCTGCCCTGACACGCGGAGGTCCTCTCAGCCGCGGCGGCGCCGACCGTGCCGGCTCGGCGGGTCACACGATCGTCGGGTTGCCGACTCGGGTGTGGTTGCTGCGCAGGTGGGCGGGTACGGCCCACCACTGGTCGGGGCGGTCCACCACCGGGGCGTCGGATCCGATTCCGGTAAACCGGCCGAGGCGGAGCAGGTAGGCCGCGATCCCTGCCGCGCCCTGCATCCATGCAGTTCCCGGCGGCAGAAGTGGCGGATCCTGCCGGTGTTCCAGGAAGCGCCAGCGGACGCCCGACGCGTCGGCGATCGCGCGCCGCACCAACGCGTCGCCCATCGTCAGGGCCGCCTGCTCCAGGATCTCCCGCCGCTCGGGATCCGGGCAGTCCTGGGCCGCGTCCAGCAGGACGTCCCCGACCCCCGCCGTGCCACAGCAGCGGCCGTCGTTGTCCCAGAAACCGGGACGCAGGCGTTCCGGCACGCCCGAGGTGAGGATCGAGGTGAGGCAGCGCTGCCGCAGTTCTCCGACGTCGAGGCCCGCCACCTCGGTGACCCCTGCGTGCGCCAACGCCGTGAAGAGGTGCGAGGTACCCGCCGGACCGTGGCACCAGGTGTACGTCACCGGGTCCACCTCCCGGCGGGACGGCGGGATGGTGTGCGGGACGATGAAGCCGTCGTCCGCCAACGAGCCGACTGCCAGGACGTGTCGGGCGCCCTGCACCGCGGCATCGACGAAGTCCTGCCGGCCCAGTGCCGCACCGGCCACAGCCAGGGCCGCTGCAACCCCCGCGGTGCCGTGCGAGTAGTTCGGCGCCCGCCCCTGCGTCCGCGGCCCAATCGGCCAGTCGAGCCCATCAGGTGTACGGTCCCCCGCCCGCAGCAGCGCTTCGCCGCCCGCCGTGGTGATCGACTCGCTGAAACCGTCCCCCGCCCAGACCGCCGTCAACACCACACCGGCCGTCCCCATGACCACGTCGTTCAGCGGCGCGTCGGAGTCCGCCTCGAACGCGAGGGTGCTCCTCCACCCGTCCCGGTGCGCCAGTTCGGCGAGCCGCCGCAAGGGTTTCGTCTCCTCCCCCGGCGCGAGCATCCTCAACGCCATCGCATAGCCCGCGAGGCCGTCGTAGAGCGACGGTTCCATCCCGCCCGCCGATCGCGCGGTCAGCCTGGCCACGATCCCTGTCGCCAGGGCCTGTTCCCGCGCGTCCCACTCCCGGTACTGCGCGATCTCGGCGAGCACGGGTGCCAGACCGGCGATCCCGGCGTAGAGCGAGTCGCGATCCGCCGCCGGCTCGAGCACACCGTCGCCGTCACCGTCGGGCACGGTCTCCGGCAGCCACGGACCGTCGTCGTCGCGCAACTGGTCCAGCACCCAGGCCCACGCGGCCTCGCCCGTTTCCCGATACGCGTAGTTCCTCGCCATCGTTTCAGGCTACAAGCCGCCCGACCCACCAGCCTCAGCCACGGACGCGTGCCTCCGTCGAAGGCTTCCGGCCCCCGGGCGCTGTCCTTCCGGCTGTCAGGACCGTGCGCCTACCGCTGGATGAAACGGTTCGTGACCAGTGCAGAGTCGCGGTGCCCGTATTCGACATGGCCGGCGCCGGTGGTGACGGGCGCCCCGTCCTCTTGCGGCGGCGCGCGGGGCCCGAACGAGCGTGGCATCCGGGCAATTGCGGATTGGTTGATCTATCTTCCGCGCTTATGCGAGAAAGTGCGGGAATCAGTCGTCGGTCGGTACTCAAGGCCCTCCCCGCCGGCCTCGCAGCGACGCCCGGCGGGGCCCGGTCCCCGATGTCCGCTTCACCGAGATCGCCGTCCCTGGCTACGGCCCTGTCACCACGCGCACCTACAACGGAGCGATCCCGGGGCCGACCCTGCGCGTGCGCGGCGGCCACACTCACGATCACCGGGGACCGCGGCAACCTGCCCCTGCATCAGATCACCCAGGACGGGGTCACCTTCCCCAGGCCGGTCAGCGGCCCGGAGGTGGAGCTGGCGATGGGCAACCGCGCGGACGTCCTGGTCCGGGGCGGCACGCCGGGCCCTTACGCGCTGCGGGCGGCCGCGGTGGCGGGGCCGTCGAACCCGGCGTCTTCAACGTCTCGACCCGCCCGTCTGGCACGACACCATCGGCCTGGCCGACGGAGTACCGGCCCGATCCGTCACCTTCCTGGTCAGGTACGAGGGCTTCACGGGCCGTACCGTCGTCCATTGCCACCAGCTCCGCCACGAGGACCCCGGCATGATGCAGACCGTCGAATACGTCCCCGACCGAACCCGCTGAGCGGGCCCCCCGGGGCATTCGCCCGCAGAGGCCGGGCCCGAACTGTCCTTCGCGGCGACGCTGATGCCCTGCCCCAGCGCGAAGGGAACGAGGTGGGTTCTCGTGCGGGTTCGACCGCCACCTGGTCTCGAAAGCGCCAGCGGTGGCCGGTCGTCACGGTGCTCCTCGATGTGATGAATCGGCGGAGCGTCCTGTGTCACAACGCCCGCCTCTCGATCCGAGACGCCAGGGTGGTCCGTACCCGTATTCAGGAGGAGCAATGGGCAAGATGACCGAGGCCGAAGCCGAGGCTGTGTTCGCGGAGATCGACGCGGACGGAAACGGGGAGATCCGGCTGAGTGAGTTGCGGGACTACGGGAAGGCCCACAGCGGCGCCGTCGAAGGGGTGAAACTCGCGGACGTCGTCCGAGGGGCCGACACGGACGGCGATCGGCGGATCACCCTCGCCGAGTTCAAGTCCTTCTTCGCCTGACCGATCGACCTGCCGGTTCGGTGCGGGCGCCCGCACCGACTCGGTGCGCGCACCGACATCGAGGTCGGCGACGCCCCACCCGCTGGCTCGACCGCACCGTGTCCGCCACCGTTTCAGGGCTGTCCGTGGACCATTTACGGGACAGCCCTGAATGTGTGATGCCATGCGCCGACCGGGTCGCCTCCGAGGCCACCCCCTGCCGCCAGGAGTCGGCCCACCGTCCGCCTCAGCCCTCCTCACGTGGGGGTTGCTCGCCGGCAGGGCGGGGCTCAGTGCCGTTCCGGTCGTGCTCGGCGGGAGTTGCTCCCTCGGTACTGGTCGGTTGAGGGTAGCGGGTGCTCAGCACTACGGATGCCGCCAGGATCACCACGATGACCGCCAGGCTGACCGCTGACGGGATCTCGGGGATGGTGGTGCTGAAGAGCTTGTGGGACGCTTGAAGGATCAACTTCACGCCGATGAACGACAGGATCATCGCGAGGCCCTTGCTCAGGTAGTGGAAGCGGTCGAGCAACCCTGCGAGCAGGAAGTACAGGGCACGCAGGCCGAGGATGGCGAACGCGTTGCTGGTGTAGACGATGAAGGCATCGTCACTGACCGCGAGAACGGCCGGCACACTGTCGACGGCGAAGACCAGGTCGGCCGCCTCGATCGCGGCCACGACCGCGAGCAGCGGCGTGGCGACCCGCTTGCCTGCCTCCATGACGAAGAACTTCATCCCGGCGTACTCGTCCCGGACCGGCACGAACTTCCTCAGCAGCCGCACCGCGATGCTCCTGCCTGGGTCGAAGCTCTCCTCTTCCCCCTTGAGGATCTTGTACGTGCTGTAGAAGAGGATGGCCGCGAAGACGAACAGCACCGCCGTGAACCTGCTGACCACAGCCACGCCGGCGGCCAGGAAGAGGCCACGGAAGACCAGCGCGCCCACGACGCCGAAGAACAGCACACGGTGCTGGTAGGCGCGCGGGACCTTGAAGTAGGCGAAGATCAGCGCGAAGACGAACAGGTTGTCGACCGACAGGCTCTTCTCCAGCAGCCACGCGGTGGTGTACTCCACGCCCGGCGTCGTGCCCAGAACCAGGAAGACAACCATGCCGAAGACGACTGCGAGACCGACCCACGCTCCGCTCCACGCTGCGGCTTCCCTGAAACCGATGACGTGCGCATCCCGGTGGGCCAGCAGGTCCACCGCCAGTGCCACGACCACAGTGACCACGAAGACCGCCCACAGCCAGAACGGCACATCCTGCACGGAAGACACCTCACACGGGCAGTGGGGAAGGTAAGCCTGCCTCAGGGAGAGTGTTCACCACGTGGCGTGTACTTATCGCCCGAACCACACGATAAGCACCCATTTCTGTATTCGGCGGGCATTCTGCCGCGATCCGCCCGGGTGGCGCAGCCGGCCTGGGCCAGGCATCACCCTGGCGATGTCCCAGGCGGGTGCGTACGCCGTGAAGCGGGTGCCGGTTGTGGTCAGAGGACAGCTGAAGGCGGCCACGATGCCGCGATCGATCCATGGCCCCGCGTGCCGGGCCGCAGCCCGCGCCGCGAGCACGCAGAGATCCTCGCCGCCATCGCAGCAGGCGGGGTCCTGGGGGCCAGTGCCCGCTACGGCGCCACCCTGATCTGGCCCACCGGGACCGGCGCCTTCCCCTGAACCACCGTCTGGATCAACGTCACCGGCTGCGCCGCCATGCGCATCCTCATGGTCCTGGTCACCGAACGCTTCACCCCCCATCCCCTGACCCGGCCGTTCCTCGGCACCGGCGTCCTCGGCAGCTACACCACTTTCTCCACCGCCGCCCTCGACACGAAGAAGCTCCTCGACGGCCACCACGGTGCCCGAATCAGTGCAGCACCTCATCGGCCCCGGCCTGTGCGCAACGCTCAGCACCTACTCCACGTTCTCCTCCGAAAACCTGCGCCTGGCCGAGACCGGCTCCCGCTGCTTCGCGATCGCCAACGTCGGCGTCAGCCTTGTCGCGGGCCTCGGCACCGCCTACCTCGGCCGCCCTCGCCCAGGCACTCCTCGGGTGAACAAGGGGTCCAGCCGATCCGGCGGTGCCCCTTGACCGGCCAGCCGGTGTGCAGGCCGGTCACTTCCGTTCAGCAGCAACTGCTTTCGGCGAGGGTGTCCTTGGACCAGGACCAGTTTCAGCGGGGGTTCGATGATGGCGAAGTCGGCGTAGCCGTCGCGGAGTCTGGCGGGCTCGGTGCCGAACAGCTTGGTGTGGAAGGCGATGGACGCCTCAAGGTCGGGGACGCGCAGTGCGGTTGGACGCGGGACATGACGACCTCCTGATGCAGGGGTGGGGTGTTCAGCAGCAGCCGCCGGTCGATGCGGGCGCGCCGATGCCGATCTGCACCAGTGCGGGAGCGGGGGCGCAGCAGCTGCCTCCGTCGGCCTGAGCGGTTTCCGGGGCGTCGAAGAGGCCGGCGCCGCCGCAGACCCCGGTCTCGGGCAGGGTGAGTTCGACGCGGTCGGCTGCTTCGGTGTCGCCGGAGATGGCGGCGGTGACCGAGCGGACCTGCTCGTATCCGGTCATGGCGAGGAAGGTCGGGGCGCGTCCGTAGGACTTCATGCCGACCAGGTAGAGGCCGGCCTCGGGGTGGGACAGTTCGCGGTGGCCGTGGGGGTAGACGGTGCCGCACGAGTGCTGGTTCGGGTCGATCAGCGGCGCGAGCGCAACGGGGGCTTGGAGGCGCTCGTCCAGGGCGAGGCGAAGCTCGGACAGGAAGCCGAGGTCGGGGCGCAGGCCGGTCAGCACGATGACCTCGTCGACCGGCTCCAGGCGCTGCCCGTCGTCGCCGGTCAGGATCAGCCGACCGTCGGCGTCGCGTTCGATCGCGTGGGTGCGGAAGCCGGTGACGGCGTCGGCGTGGCCGTTGTCGACGGCGGCCTTCGCGGCCAGGCCGAGGGCGCCGCGGGCGGGGAGCTGGTCGGCGCTCCCGCCGCCGAAGGTGGAACCGCTGATGCCGCGGCGGAGCACCCAGACCGCGTGGGTGCCCGTGCCGTCGTCGGCCTTGGCCAGGGCGGCGAGCGATGCCAGGGCGGTGAAGGCGGAGGCGCCCGAGCCGATGACCGCGGTGCGCTTTCCTGCGTAGCGGGCGCGGACGGCCGGGTCCCCGAGGTCGGGCACGCGGTAGGTGATGTGGTCGGCGGCGGCGCGTTCCCCGAGTGCGGGCAGGCCGTTGCCACCCGCGGGGGAAGGCAGGGACCAGGTGCCCGAGGCGTCGATGACCGCTTGGGCGAGCACCCGTTCCTCGGTTCCGTCGGTGAGCGTGTAGTGGACGGTGAAGGGCTGGGTGTCGCGGTCGGTATCCACGATGCGGTCCCGGCCCAGGCGGGAGACCCCGGTGACGGTCGCGCCGTAGCGGACCGCGTCGCCGAGTGCGCCGGCGAGCGGCTGCAGGTACAGCTCCACCCAGTCCCCACCGCTCGGGTACGTGTCCGTGGCGGGCTTGGTCCAGCCGGTGGGGGCCAGCAGCTTCTCGGCGGCGGGGTCGGTCAGCTCGGCCCAGGTGGAGAACAGCCGCACGTGACACCAGCCGCGTACCGCGTCCGCGGCGGCCGGGCCCCGCTCCAGGACGAGCGGGGTCAGGCCGCGCTCGACCAGGTGGGCGGCTGCGGCGAGCCCGGTGGGGCCGGCGCCGACGACGACGACCGGCAGCTCGGTGGTGGCGGGTGCTGGCATGACGGTGCCCTTCTCCCAGCGCGATCCGGCGTTCACCGGGCCGCTGTTTCGATGTTTGTCGATACCTCGTAGGTTGCCTCCCTTATCGACGAGTGTCAACATAGACGCATGTCGAATTCGCAGATCGTCGAGCTGCCCGTCATCCAGGACGAGCCGGTGGCGCCGTGCTGCCCGCCGATCACCGCGGGCGAGCTGTCGGCGGCCGACGCGGAGAAGATGGCCGCGATGTTCAAGGCACTGTCGGACCCGGTGCGGCTGCGGCTGTTCTCGAAGATCGCCTCGCACCCGGGCGGCGAGGCATGCGTCTGCGACATCCAGGACGTCGGCGTCTCACAGCCGACCGTCTCCCACCATCTGAAGAAGCTCCGCGAGGCGGGCCTGCTGACCTCCGAGCGGCGCGGGACATGGGTGTACTACACCGTCGCCCCGTCGGTGGTGGCGGGCATGTCGGCGATGCTCGACGTGCAGCGCTGACCATTTCGGCGGTCCCGCCGGCCAATCCGGCGGCGCTTGCCACTTGACGACACTCTGCGCACCTCCCCCACCGCGACACCGACGAGGCGTTCCCGCAGCTCGCCCAGAACCGGCACAGCGACCTGGTGGTGACGACCGTCCTCGCGATCTTGCACCACCCGGCCGATCACAGCACGACCTGCACCGGTGCGGCCGGCACCGCCATCGCCCGCCTGACCTTCGATGCCGGCCTCAAGCGGCGGCGTCGTCCGGTCTCGGCACGGTGAAGACGACGGCGACCAGGACCAGACCGGCCACAGCGCCGACGAGTTGGGCCGCGATGAAGCCGGCGAGGGAGCCGGGGGCGATACCCGCGAAGGTGTCGGTGAAAGTCCGGCCGATGGTGACCGCCGGGTTGGCGAAGGAGGTGGAGGAGGTGAACCAGTAGGCGGCGCCGATGTAGGAGGCGACCGCGACAGGCGCCAGGTTCAGGCGGTCGGTGCGGGCCAGCCCGAAGATCAGCAGGATCAGGCCGGCGGTGGCCACGACCTCGCCGAGCAGCAGGTGCCCGGCGCTGCGGTCGTGAGTGGAGAATGTCACCAGCGCCCTGCCGAACATCGCGTCGGCCAGGATCGCGCCGCCGATCCCCCCGGCGATCTGGGCGGGGATGTAGAGCGCGGCCTCCCGCAGGGTGACGCCGGGGCCGCCGCGGCGGGCGGTCCACCACTGGGCCAGCGTCACCACGGGGTTGAAGTGCGCGCCGGAGACCGGGCCCAGCAAGGCGATCAGCACCCCGAGGCCGAAGACGGTCGCGGTGGAGTTCGCCAGGAGCTGCAGGGCGACGTCGTCGGTGAGTTCGGTGGCCTGGATGCCCGAGCCGACCACCACCGTCACGAGGGCGGCGGTGCCGACCAGTTCGGCCGCCGCACGTCGGGCCGGCGGCACGCGGGGCGGGGCGGTGCCGGAAACCGGATGCGGCGCGGCGGGCGCAGGGGCGACGGGTTCGGCAGCCGCGTCGGTGGCGGTGTCGGTGGCGCTCAAGGAGGTCTCCGAGTACGGCGACGGCGCCGGCCGCAAGGCCGGCGGAAGGGAGCGGGCGGGGGTCAGGGGCAGGCGCGCTTGGTGTTGTTCAGCTCCGTGTGGCGCGCGGTGGCCGCCAGCTCCGTGAACGATCCGGCGAGCCGCTCCAGGACCTGCGGGCGCAGCTTGTAGTAGGTGAACCGGCCGCACGGCTCGGTCTCGACGACCCCGGCCTCCCGCAGCACCTTCAGGTGGTTGGACAGGTTGGTCTGCCGGGCACCGGTCTCCTCCACCAGGTGCGTCGTGCAGAGCGTTTCACGGGCGAGCAGGGTGACGATCCGCAGGCGCAGCGGGTCGGCCAGCACCCGAAGCAGATCAGTGTCGACTGACGTCAGCATGGGGTGATACTTTCACATCAGTCTGCGCTGATGCCATCCCCGCCCGATTCCGCGCACCCCGAGCAGCCCTCCACTTGCCGGAGGGCTCTGCCCGCATCCGTACCGGCTCCGGCCCCCGCTGCCCCTCCCGACCACCGCCCGCTGACCGCGACCGTGCGTTCCGAACTGCTCGCCACCATCTGCCCTTCACCGCTCCGCTCCACGCCGACAGAAAGAACGAGACCGTGTCCGACAAGCCGTCCGTGCTGTTCGTCTGTGTCCACAACGCCGGCCGCTCCCAGATGGCCGCCGCCTGGCTCACCCACCTCGCAGGCGACCGCGTCGAGGTCCGCTCCGCAGGCTCCACGCCCGGCAAGGAGGTCAACCCGGCCGCCGTCGCGGCGATGGCCGAGGTCGGCATCGACATCTCCGCCGAGGTCCCCAAGGTCCTCACGATCGACGCGGTCCGCACCTCCGACGTCTGCGTCACCATGGGCTGCGGCGACACATGCCCGGTCTTCCCCGGCAAGCGGTACCTCGACTGGGAGCTCGAAGACCCCGCCGGCCAAGGCGTGGAGGCCGTACGGCCCATCCGTGACGAGATCAAGGTCCTGGTCGAGGGCCTGATCGCCGAGATCGCCCCGGACGCCCGGGGGTGAGCGCCGACCAGTCCGCGGTGGGGGGCGCGGTGGTCGTCGGCTCCCAGGGAACCGGGCGCCTGGACGCCCAGGGCTGTCCATCGCGATCGGCCACGACCCGCGCACCGAACTGTTCGCCGGGCGGCTCGACCTCGACGCCGAACGCCACGTCGCCGCATTCACCGACCGCGCCGCAGCAGCCACGCCCGGCCAGGAGACCGACGTACTCGCCGCCCCCCCTGACCGCCCAGGGGACTCAACGCCCCGTCCGGGACCCCGAGGCGCGGGCTCCGGACGACCGCCACGACATCGGCGACACCCGAGAACGGCTGAAGTGGCCGGAGTCAGCGGACGACGGTCGCCAGCACCTCGTTGAGGGCCTCCGTGGAGCTGGGGTGTGTCCAGATGGAGTCGCGGAGCGTCCCGGCGGTCGTACCACTGCGCATCGCCAGCGCCACGGTGTTCACGATCTCCTGCGCGTCCACGCTGAGGATCGCAGCGCCGAGGATCGCGTCGGTCTCGGCGTCCACCACGAACTTCATCAGCCCCCGGGTGTCGCCGAGGATGCTCGCGCGGGGCATCGCCATCACGTCCGCGATCAGCTTGGCGGCCACCCGCACGGGCCGGCCGGTGGCGCGCGCCTCCGCCTCCGTCAGGCCGACCCGGGCCAGCGGTGGTGTCATGAAGACCGTGAACGGGACGGCCACCCGGTCGGCGGTGGAGCGCCGCCCTTCGCCCAGAAGCTGGTCCGCGACGATCCGGTGGTCGTCGAGGGAGACGTAGGTGAACTGCGGCCCGCCGTTGACGTCGCCGACGGCGAAGATGTGCGGGCGGTTGGTGCGCAGGTGCGCGTCCACCTCGACGGCCCCGCGCGCGGTGCTGCGCACGCCGGCGGCCTCGAGCCGTAGCCCGTCCGTCCGCGGCGCCCGACCGGTGGCGGCGAGCACGAGGTCGGCGGTGACGGTGGCCGCGGCCCCGTCGTGCTCGTAGTGGACGACGGCCGCGTCGTCGGTGTCCTCGACACGGGTGACGCGGGCGGAGGTGACGAAGGTGATCCCCTCACCGTCGAGGATGTCCCGCACGGCCTGGGCGATGTCGTCGTCCTCCCGCGGCAGGATGCGCGGGGTGCTCTCCAGGACGGTGACCTCGGTCCCGTAGCTGCTCAGCATCGCGGCGAACTCCAGCCCCTGGTAACCGGCGCCGAGGATGGTGATCCGGTGCGGCATGTCGGGCCCGGCGATCAGGTCGGTGCCGGTGACCAGGTGGGGGCTGTCGCGCAGGCCGGGGATGTCAGGAATCACGTTCTGGGCGCCTGTGTTGATCACGATGGTGTCCGCGGTGATCTCCAGGCGGTCGTCGCCGGCGACCACCTCCACCGTGTGCTCGTCGAGGAAGGCGCCCGTGCCGGTCACCACGGTCACGGAGTCGAGGGTGTCGAGCATGCGGAAGTTCTTTCCGCGCATTGCGGACGTCAGCTCCGCGGTCCACGCGACGGACTCGGCGTACCATTTCGCGCGGTCAGCGCCGTCCGGACGCTCCGAGGCCCGGTGGATGAGGGCCTTGGTCGGTACGCAGCCGATGTTGATGCAAGTCCCGCCGTACATCTTTGCGGACTGCTCCACCATGACGACCCGCTTGCCCGCACGGCCCATGGTCGCCGCCAGCGTCTTGCCGCCCTTGCCGAAGCCGATCACCAGAAGATCCGCGTGCAGTGTGTCCATGTGTAGAGGATCCACCCGCCTGGCTGACCCTACAACGCGGAGAAGGATCAGTTATCGTCGAGATAGTCTCACATCTGCCGGGCACGAGGCTCTCGTGCAGTTCCAGGCGGGGCCAGGACCGGAGGAGACGCGATGGATGCGATCAGCACGCTCATCCGTATGGCCCGCCTGGAGGCCGACCTGGAGGTGCGCTGCCTGCTGACGGGCGGTCACGTCCTGGACAACCCGGCCGGCCCGGCGGGCCAGGTGCCCTTCCACATCCTGCTGGCCGGCCGCTGCGCGGTGCAGACCGGCGGGCGCATGGTGGACCTGGAAGCGGGCGATGTCCTCATCCTTCCGCGTGCCGAGCGACACCGCGTGCGGGTCCGAGCGGACGCGGCTCCGGTGCCACCCGCACGGCACGACGGCGTGTCCCTGGCCACCTTGCGCAGCCCTTCCGCGCCGGACGTGGACCTCTTCTGCGGCCGCTTCAGCTACCGGCCGGGCGCCGGGGACGTGCTCTTCGCGGGGCTGCCCGACATCCTGCACGCCTCGTTCGGCACCGGCGCCGACTCCCCGCTGCGGCTGCTCGGCGAGCTGATGCGAAACGAGGCGGCGCTGGACGGACCAGGGGCCGGAGCCCTGCTGGCCTCGCTCTGCGAGGCGCTGCTGGCGCTCGTCCTGCGCGGTGGCGGCGGCAACTCCGGAGGCGCCGGAGTGTCCTCGTGGACATCCGTGGTCGACCCCGGGTTGCGGGCCGTCATCGAGGCCGTCGTGCACGAACCGGACAAGCCGTGGACGATCGCCGCGCTGGCCGGCGTCGCGGGCGTCTCGCGGGCCACCCTGGTACGGCACTTCTCCGCCGCCACCGGCATGGGTGTCGCCGACTTCCTCACCCGGACCCGGATGACGGTGGCGGCGGACCTGCTGACCACCACGCAGCGCGGTCTGGGGGACATCGCAGAAAGCGTGGGCTACCGCTCGCCCTCCGCCTTCGGGCGGGCCTTCCGGACCATCACCGGGACGACTCCCGCCGGTTGGCGGCGCGCCGCGGCGATGAACGCGCCCGCGGGCGGGACAGCCCCGGGACGCGGGGCGGCAGGGCGGCCGCTCAGGGGGGAATGACCAGCCGTCAGGTCTTCGGCCGGGCAGCATCGGGGACTCGGCGAATGACGCGCTCCCGTGGCGGGCCGAGCCGCCGGTTGGCGTTCCCGGTCGAGTGGACGTCCCGGTTCTGCGGGTGGATCAGTTCGGTGTCTGCGCGGACCCGGTGAGCGACGCCGTCCGGATCGCCTCGATCAGCCGGTGCTGTCGCACCGCGTGGTCGAAGCCCACAAGCGTGGTGGCGCCGGAACCCAGGTCCTCAGCGAGCGTGGCGTAGGTCTGGGCAACGTTGTGGGCCGGCCCTGTGAGGGTGCGCGGCACGCGGCTGTAGTACGCCTCGGGAACCGTCAACTCGGCGACAGCGGTGTCGGCGCCGCGGCCGCCCTGCAGGACCAGGTCGGCGACCTGGAGGTTCCCGTTGACGCCGGGGGCGGTCACCACGAGGTCACCCTCGGTACCGTTGATCTCCCATCGGAAGTTGTCCCCGCGGGAGAACGCGCCACGGTAGTAGACGGCGGCCGTCGCTCCCTGGGTGAGGGTTCCGGCAACGGAGATCTGATCGGGCGCCGTGACCGGCAGCGTCCCGCCGGTATCGGTGACGCGGACCTCGGTTCGGGCCGTCGCCAGCCGGGCGGAGATCTCCGCGAAGTCGCCGAGGACGAAGTCCATGGCGTCCAGGGCGTGGAGCGCCGGTACGGTCAAGGCGGTGGCGCCCCCCGCCGAGTCAAAGGTGTACGCCTGCGCGCTGGTCGTCTCGGCGCCCCAGGCCACCCCGGAGCCCACCATCGTGGTCCCGAGCACCCGGCCGACGTACCCCTCCGCCACCAGGTCCCGGACGTGGCGGATGACCGGAGCGTTCCGGGACTGCAGGCCGATGACCGTGCGTGCACGTGCGATCGCCGCCTGGTCCGCCAGCGACACCGCCTCCTCCAACGAGACGCCCAGCGGCCATTCGCAGTACACGACCTTGCCGGCGGCGAGAGCGGCCGACGCGAGCGCCTTGTGGTGGACGACCTTGACGGCGACGACGACGACGTCGATGTCCGGGTGCGCCACCAGCTCCGCGGCGTTGTCGAACGCCAGGGGCGCACCGTACTCCTTTGCCGCCGCTTCGGCGGACGCCCGTCGGGTGGTCGCGACCGCGCGCAGCTCGAATTCGTCCAGGGCGCGCAGAGCCGGGACGTGGCTGATGGAAGCCCATCCGCCGGTGCTCGCGCCGATGATGCCGACGCCGATCTTCCTCATGACGGTTCCTTGCCTTCAGGGGGTGCGGCCGCGGACGAGGTCGGTGTCCGCCTGAGTGGGAGCGCACTGCGTCCGGCCGGCTTTCGCCTGGTTCCGGCGGTGCTCCTCGCCGCTTGGCTGGATCTCTCCCGGGCTGCGTGGAAGTATTGATGAGATATCTAGTACCTCATCGATACTGCAAGCGTGCCTCGCCGTCCCGACGGACACAAGAACGCACTTTCGCGTGCCGAGCTATACCGAGGGGAAGTAATGGACCCGACTCCCCAGCCCTCTTATGTGTCCTCGACATGCGCCCCGGAGAGCCGTGCGACGATCAGGAACATCCTGGAGCGCATAGGCGACAAGTGGACCGTCGTGGTCATCTGCAACCTGAACGGCGCGTCGCTGCGCTACAACGAACTGCTGAGGCTCAGCGCCCCGATCACCCCGCGCATGCTCAGCGCCACCCTGCGGGCACTGGAGCGGGACGGCATGGTGACCAGGACGGTGCACCCGCAGACCCCGCCCCGGGTGGAGTACGCCCTGACGGAGCGCGGGCTGTCCCTCTTGGTCACGGTCCGTGACCTGGCGCTGTGGGCGGAGCGCGAGCACGAGGCGATCGCCCGATCCCGTGCCGCATATGACGCAGCCAAGGGATCCGCGGTGTCCTGACGCCAGCCCGAGGCGTCGGCCGCACGCTCCGCCCGGCGCCGGACCCGGTGCCGAGGTATTCTCGGATGGTCTCGGCGCCGCCACCTGCGGGTGGTGCGTCTCCTCACCCGCGCGGCCACCGGATCATCCGCGACGCCAGCAGAGCGGTCGCGGCGGGGCCGCGTCCGAACTGGGCGGAGGGCACCCGGCCATGAGAGACCCGCGGAATGACCAGGGGGATGTGCGGGGCAGCGCGACCGCAGAGGACGGGCTGCCCGGGGTACTCCTGTCTCCGCTTGCGGAGTGCGTCACCGCGTCGGACGCCCTTGCGGGCCTCGTCTACCTCGCCGAGCCGAGCGGAGCCCGGCTGAGGGCGGCCGTGATCCAGGGCCCCGTACCGTTCGTCTTCGGCATGCCCGATGTGATGTCCACCGACGCCCCTCATGCCTCCGCCACCGCATGGCGCACGGGTGAGCTCACCGTGGTGGGCGGCCCTGCCCCCGAACCCGGCGGCCCTTCCTTCGCCTATGTGATCCCCTTCCCGTACTCGGCGGTGTCCGTGCCCCTGGTGGGACGTGACCGCCGCCACGGAGCGCTGACCGTCGTGCGTTTGTCGGCGCAGGGCGAGGAGCAGACACCGGACCCCGCGCTGCGTACGCATCTGCGCGCGGTAGGGGATCAGCTCACCGACCGGCTGGACGCCATGGCCGAGCGCGGGGCGGTGGTCGCGCCGGGTCCGCACACGCTCCTGGTGCCTGCTGCGGGAACGAATGGCGACATCGCACGGTCCGCGCAGGACTGGGGAATGCCGGGGGTGGCGGGGTCGTGCGGCCTGTCGCTGATGTACCAGGTCCACAAGCTCAGCACCCGGCTCGCCAGGCTGACAGGGCTGGACGAGATCACGCCGGCGGTGGTCGAACGCCTCATGACGCCTTTCGGGGCCCAGGGGGTCGTCGTGGGCCGGCTGGCCGACGAACGGTTGTGGGTCACCGGCAGTGTGGGCGTGCACTCCGCAGTCGTCCGCGAGCTGCACGGTGCCGGTCTGGTCCCGGGAACGCCGTGGGCGGACGCGGCGCTCACCCATTTTCCGAGGTTCTTCACCAGCCGCGCCGAGCTCAGGAGCCGCTACCCCGGGGCCTTCGACGGTGACGACACGGCGAACAGCTGGGCTGTCCTGCCGTTGTACGTCGGGGGCCGCCCTGTGGGCGTCTGCTGCCTGTCCTTCGCCGAGGAGCGGTCACTCGACACCGAGGAGCAGGCCGCCCTGATGATGCTCGCGGACCTCCTCGCCATGGCGGTCGAGCGCGCCCAGCTCGCGGCGTACGAGCACGTCCTGGCGGAGAGCCTGCAGCGGACGCTCCTCCCGCGTGTGCTGACGGCGCTGCCCGGGGTCGTCACCACCGCCCGCTACGTCCCGGCCAGGACCGATGCCGGCCTGGGCGGCGACTGGTACGACGTGCTGAAGCTGCCCGACGGGCGTATCGGACTCATCGTCGGCGATGTGGAGGGGCACAGCACCGACAGCGCGATCATCATGGGGCAGTTGCGCAGTGCCGTGATGGCTTATGCCAAGGAGGGCCACGATCCGGCCGCGGTGCTCGGGAGGGCCGGAAGCCTCCTCACCGAGCTGGACACCGATCTCATCGCGAGCTGCTGCATCGCTTTCCTCAATCTTGACGACGGTGTCCTCGAGGTCGCGCGTGCGGGCCATCCCGCACCACTCCTGCGCCACCCCGAGGGGCGGCTGGAGTCCCTTGACGACATCGTCGGCGTGCCGCTGGGCCTCACCCCGGCGTCCGCGACGAACTGCTCCACCGTCCTCCCGCCCGGCGCCATCCTGATGCTCTACACCGACGGTCTGCACCGGCCGGACTCCGGCGACATCCCCCCGGCGGCCCTGGACCTGCTGGCGTCCGCGGACGGCGACCTTGAGGAGCTGGCGGACGGCCTGGCGGCAACGGCAGCCGACGGCCACGACGATCTGGCCCTCCTGCTGGTGCACTACGAAGGTGCCGCCGCAGGCGCCAGCCGACGGATCGAGCACATGGGGATTCCGCGGCACGACCTCAGGGGGGTCGCCGATGCCCGGAGGTTCGTCCGAGGCTGCCTGGAATTGTGGAACGTGCCGGAGATCTCCGACGCGCTGGAGATGATCACCTCCGAGGCGGTCACCAACGCCCTCATCCACGCCGACAGCGACGTCGACGTCCGGATGCGCGAGTACGACGACCGCGTCCGGCTCGAAGTCCGCGACTCCGACCCCCACCCGCCGCTGCCCTCCGCCTTGTCGGTCTCGGACGAGGACGAGCAGGCCCACGCCGAGCACGGCCGCGGGCTGGTCATCGTCGACAGCCTGGCCAGTACGTGGGGCAGTTCACCGAACGGCCGCGGGAAGACCGTGTGGATGGAGCTGAAGTCCGAAGGGCCGGACACGCCGGACGCGTAGGGGTGGACGAAGCGAGGCCCACCTGCGAGGAGCGCATCAGGGCAGAAATCGCAGTCGCCCCACTTCACATGCCTTCTTGCGCGGGTCCGGTAGGGGCTCGAAAGCCGCACGGACGACACGTCGAGCCACGCCATGGCCGGGGAGCGCCGGGTTCTCCCTGCGGCCCGGAAGTTGCTCTTGAACACGTTCAAAAACGGTGCCAGACTGGGCACACGATCGGGCGGGGTGGGAGGAGCTGGTCATGGTGAGTGACCGGAGCCACGTCGACTCCCCCGCCGGGTTCTTCGCCCGGCATGGCCAGACCCCGCACGCCACGGCAGGGATTCGGCCGACCCGTCCTGAGTCGGCGAGAACCCTGAACTCCGCTGCCTGCACAGGCGCAAGGCAGGCGGGTCATGCGGCCGGCGGATCCCGTACTCGCCAAGCCGAGGTCGCCCGCCGGCCCCTGGCACGCCCGGAAAGGGGCGCAGATGCAGCTCAGGTCGGCCATCGTGTGGCGTGGTGCCCGTTACGGCATGCTCGCCTCCGCCGCTCCGTTTGCGGTGCTGACCGCCATATCCGTCTTCAGCGCACTCAGGGCAGCCGCCACGGGCGCGGGGGCTTCTGCCCTCGGCACACTGGCATTTGGAGTGGGCATCCTGGCCTGCGGCGCGGCCCTGGGGCTCCTTCCGGGTCTTGCCACAGGGGCCGCGCTGGTTCTGTTGCCGGGAAAGGCACGAGCGCTGACGCCCAGGAGCTGGGCGGCGATCGTCGCCGGTGCCGTCTTCTTCACCGAGAACATGGTCCCGGCTTTCCTCACCGGCGGACCTGTCTGGGTCCTGCTCGCTTTCGTCGGAACCCCGATCGCGGCGGTGCTCGCGGCCGTCCTCACCGCACGTATCCGAGGTGGCTCCTGACGGTGCCCGGGGCAGCTGACCCACCTGCACCAATGAGCCCATCCGCCACCTGAGATGATCCTTCGAACAAGCTGAGCCGGGGTACGGCCGGTGCGGGCCGAGCCGGAGCAGGCTCCCCGGGCCGGCCTGCGCGGGTCGCGCCCGGGGACCTTTCAGAAGTGTGTCTTCTTCCCGAAGGACTTCGTGTCCCGCATGATGACCCGGTCCCCCGCGCCGTACTCGGTGACCACGCCCGTCAGGCCGTGCTGGGCCCTGACGGCGAACCAGCGCTGCGTGGAGCCGGCGACGCGCACCAGCGGCGCGTCGGACGATGTGCCGTCGGACCAGCGGATGTTCACCCGCCGGATGTCGTCGGCGACCGCGCCGACCAGCGTACGGGTCTGCCCTATCCGGGATTCGGGGCCGATCAAGACGCCCGACACACCCGACGCCACGGTGTACGGGCTGGTGGTGGCGGCGGACTGCCCGGCGTCGTCGTAGCTGGGATTGGGGTAGCGCTCGCCGTCGAGGCTCCCCGAGACCTGGAGGTGTTTCTGCTCGAACTGCGGTGGCACCCAGCTGTCATCGATCGGCCCCCAGCCCGGAGGGAACTTCTCGTCCGCGGCGATGGCGCGCAGCTGCGCCAAAGCCTCGTCGTGCGTGCGCGGAGCCGGCCACAGCCGTGCCGACACCCTCCAGGTGTGGCCTTGGTTGTCCGTGCCCTGCCCGATCACCACGCTGGACGACGGCTTCATCGGGTCGGCCGCCGGAGGCGTGGTGGGCTTGGCCGGTGCCGGTCCCGCCTTACTGGCCGCAGGAGCGGACGCGTGGTGAGCGGCGGTGCCGGGGAGCGCCACTGCTGTTCCGACCGCGGTCACGGCGAGCGCGGCGGCCCCGGCCAGGACCGCTCGGCGCCTGACCAGCCTGCGGCGACCACCGCTGATCAGCGACGTCGATGACGGGGGCGGGGGCAACGGCTCGCTCTCCGCGAGCCGTGCAAGCAGGGTGCCGACGGCGACGGCGTCGTCATCGTGGGTCATTCGATGCCTCCGGTAGGGGTGAGGTCGCCGAGAGACGGAGCCAGGCGCAGCCGCGCGATGCCGCGGGACGCCTGGCTCTTGACCGCGCCGACCGAACAACCCATGGCCGCCGCGGCCTGGGTCTCGCTCAGGTCCTCCCAGTAGCGCAGGACGACGGCCTGCCGCTGGCGGAGCGGCAGTGCCGCGAGGGCAGCGAGCAGCTGTGGGCGGGTCTCCGCCCAGCCGCTCCCTGCCGTGGCCGGTTCTCTCGGCTCGGGCACGTCCGTGACCAGCGACTCACGCCGCCGGCGCCGCAGAAAGCGGGAGTGTTCGTTGATCATGATCTTGTGGACGTATGCGTCGGGCTCGTCGGCACGCCGGACGCGCGACCAGGACACGTAGACCCGTTCCAGGGTCTGCTGGAGTAAGTCCTCGGCTGCGTGCCGGTTTCCGCAGAGCAGGAAGGCAGTACGGAACAGGTGCGTACGGCGGCTGGCGGCGAAACCTACGAAGTCCTCGTCCCGGTCCGTTGGTCTGTCTCTCATCGGCGACCTCCTCACCCCATTGAGTCGCCGAGAACGGCAAACCGTTGCCTCGCCCTGTCAGGTCGACAATCCGGGTCAGCCGTCGTAGTCGTCTGTGTACTGCGGCCCGCCAGGCTCGTCCTCGCACCCCTCATAGTGCCCTGGCGCTCCGAAGTGGGTGACGGCCAGCACGTAGGACTGCGGGATCGCGTCGCACCCCTTGGCGCTCCACCGGTTCGCGGTGACCGACCAGATGAGGCATACCAGCAGCACGATCCCGATCCGGGTGGTGCGACGGCGGATCCACGGGCCAGCGGTGCTCTCGGGCATGCCCGTGATTGTCCGGGGCGGCCGCTCCGCGCCGTGGCCACTTCACCGACCCGTGACCCAGCCGATGAGGTGGTCAGACCGATCCGTCAGCCCTCAGGCCGCAGCTGCTGACGCGCTGCCACAAGCCGCTGGTCACAGTCGGGCGCGAACGGGTCAGGCAGTACGTGTCCAACGTCCCGGCCGGGTCCGACTCGGCGGAGCCCTCCACGATCAGCACCATGGTGTCCGTCCGGGTGGGATGGTACATGGGTACCCGCACTGTTCAGGGACGAGGCGCGCACATGCGGTGCAGCAGCGGTCGCGGGTGCAGCGGCCTGGTGCGCCACTCCGCGGTGAAGGTGCCCGTGCGAAGCACGCACCGCAGGTCCAGACTGTGCGGCGTCTCCAGGAAGCGCACGGTGGCCGTGAGCGTGTCCTGATCCGTCCACCCGGCGCTGACCGCACATGGCGGGGTCCCGGGGCCGCCTTCGGTCGTGGTCCAGCCGTCGGAGCCGAACCCGAGGCCGAAGCGCTGCCCGCCCTCGGCGAGGTCCAGCACCCAGCCCGCGCCACCGTCGTCCCCCGAGCTCCCGGTTCCGTCCCGGTGCCGCAAGGTCACCTCCGTGAGCGTCGGCTGGTGGGCACAGGTGCCCCCCTCGGGCACGAACCGCGCGCCCGCCCACGGCCCGGCCCCGGCCAAGGGCGCGGCCCGGCCCGCCACGGGCGGCAGCAGCAGCCGCGACAGGCGCGACCGCAGCGACGCGTCGTCCGCCTCGCGGCCCGGCAGCGGAGCGTCGCCGAACGCGGGCAGCAGGTGCCTCCAGACCGCGTCCAGCACCTCCTGCATGTCCTGGGTCTGCGAGGTCAGGGCGAGCACCGCGTCGTACTCCGGCAATATCACGCAGTATTGGCCGTACGCCCCGTCACCACGGAAACCGTGCCGGGACATCCAGAACTGGAAGCCGTAGCCCTGCTGCCAGTCGGAGTCGGCGGCACCCTCCGCTGTCCCATCGTGGTTCGACACGTGCGAGCGGGTCGCCTCGGCCACCCACTCGGCGGGAAGCAGCCGCCGGCCCTCCCAGACTCCACCCTGGAGGTGGAGCTGTCCGAGGCGGGCGACCGCGTCCGTCGTGGCGTGCATCCCGCTGAAGCCCAGGTCGCGCCCGGCAGGGAACTGCTCCCAGACCGTCTCCGTGATGCCCAGCGGGTCGAACAGCCGCTTGCGCAGATACGCGGTCAGGGACTGCCCCGTCACCCGCTGCACGATGGCACCCAGGGTGTACGTGCACGACTGGTTGTAAGCGAAAACCGTGCCGGGCTCGCGCTCCGGCGGGAGGGACAGGAACCCGCGCACGGGCTCGGCGCGGTCGGCTGGGACCGCACGGTCCCACGTCTCGGACTCGTGCCCGCTGGCCATGGACGCGATGTGCCGCACCAGCATCGACCGGCTGCGCTGATCGGTGATCTCCGCCTCGAACTCGGGAAAGTAGGACACCACCGGGGCATCCAGATCGATCAGGCCTTCAGCGGCGGCCGAACCCGCCGCGACCGAGGTGAAGCTCTTGCTCAGGGAGTACAGCAGCTGCGGCCGGTCCGCGGTGTGCGGCGCCCACCAGCCCTCGGCGACCAGGTGCCCGTTCCGCAGCAGCATGACACTGTGGGGGTCGATCCCGGGCGCCGCTTCCAGCGCGTCGAGGAATGCGTGGACGCCGCGCGCGTCCACGCCCTGTGCGGCAGGCGTGCTGCTGGGCAGCGAGCTGCCGACGTGGGTGCCCATGTCACTCCTCCACGATGAGATGATCGTCCCCAGTCCACCCAGCAGGACCGGTACGTGTCAACGTCACCGGCCCCCGCCCCGACGTGGCGACAGCCACAGTCCGTCCCGCCCTGGTGACCTCAGCCGCGGATCGCGCCCAAGGCGTCGGCCTCGAATGAGAGGTCCATGCGATGAGGCCGCGGAGGGGGATGCGCCGCGCATGCATCGAGCGCGGGACGAAAACCGGAACGAGCGGACAGGAGAGCCGGGAAATACGGGAAACACACCCGCGGATCCCACTGTTCACAAGGATCCGGAATTCGTCTCACCATTTCATGGCCGCGAAGCCCGCAGCAGCGCGAATGGCGGTCCGGAACGCGTGGCGGAGCTTCCGGGACGGCCGCAGGGATCGAGTTCGGCAAGAATCGCGTCCGGGCCAGGAAGTCCGGCCCGCCGGCCCGTGAACCGGGGGCGCTCTCGCTGCCCCCGGCAGGCCGTCCGCCCGTCGGGGCGCCGTCTGACCCTGGAGTTCGCCACTCGTCGCCGCGGTCCAGCCGTTTCCGGGGAGCGGTCTGCGCGAGCAGTCCAATCCGGCCCCAGGTACTGCGGCGTCCGCGCCGCGCAGCGGCCTGAAGTGCGTGACATTCCGGTACTTGTCGGGTTCTTCGACTTCGTCCATGCGCAATTCCATGAACAGTGTCAGTCCCTGGGGTTACACTTCGATGACCAGAACCGGTCGCTTCTTCAAAACCGGTTCAGGGATTCATTGTTTGAGATCCCATGGGGGGATTCGTGTCCGAAACACAGCCGGTACGGCCCAACAGCCGCCGGCGTCTTGTCGCTGCCTGCACAACCGGAATCCTTTCCCTCGGCGCATTCGCACTGGGGACCGGTGCCCAGGCGGCCGAGCCCGGAAGCCACAAGACCATCGAGCGGCACCCTGCCGCCGCGTCGCACGCGCCGCACATCGCCGCACCGAAGGCGGCGCGGAAGTCGAAGCCGGCGGCGGGCACCGCTGTACAGACACCGGCGCCCATGCGTTACGACATCGATGGGGACGGTGTCGCCGACCAGCTCTACCGCGGTGTCGACCGCAACTGGTACAACTCGCTGGCCACCGAGGACGTGAACCTCGGCACGGGCCCGTCCGACATCGGCCTCGTCGACGTGCTGACGCCGGGCGACATCGACGGCGCTCCCGGCCCCGACGTCCTGGGCCTGACCGCGAGCGGCAAACTGGAACTGTTCAGCTCGACGAACTTCCCGAACACCGCGGGGTGGACCAGCACCGGCTGGAACGTCTACAACAAGATCGTCGCGGTGGACGACATCACGGGCGACGGTCGCGCCGACATCGTCGCGCGCACCTACGACGGCAAGCTCTACCTCTTCGCCGGCACCGGCAACGGCAGCGCGCCGTTCCAGGCCCGCACACTGATCGGCGGCGGCTGGGACGTCTACGACCAGATCATCGGCATGGGTGACCTCGACGGGGACGGCATCAGCGACCTGATCACCAGGGCGCTGGTCGGCGGCAACATCTACATCTACAAAGCCACGGGCAACGCGGCCGCACCCTACGCCCCCAAGCTGCAAGTCGGCGGCGACTGGGGCACGTACAACCAGATGATCGGGCTGGGCAACGACGCGTCCGGAACCGGCTTCATGGTCGGCAGGGCCTTCAACGGCGACCTGTACACCCACGTGCCGAACGGCGTCGGCGGCTTCCAGGAGCGCTACGCGAGCGGCTCCGGAGCCAACGTCATCGACCTGATGGCCGGTATGGGGGGCATCCCGGCCTGGGGCAAGAAGGAAATGATCGGTTTCAACTCCGCCGGCACCCTGTACGACTACATCCCCGACAACACGGGCGCGCTCTACCCGCGGGTCCAGGCGAGTGAGACCGGCGCCTTCTCCGGTGTCTCCGACTTCGCTCTCGCCAACTCCCTTTCGGACAGCGGCCGCGCCGAGCTGCTCTACGTCGACGGCGGCACCCTGTACAACGCCGACCGCGACGCTCCGATCACCACCGGGTGGAACGCCTACAACACCACCCTCGGCCCCGGTGACCTGAGCGGCGACGGCAAGGGCGATCTGCTGGCCCGCACCACCTCCGGCGACCTGTACCTCTTCCGCGGCACCGGCAACGGCCTGACCTACGCCACCCGCCAGCTCGTCAGTGGCGGCTGGAACGTGTACAACGCCATCGTCGGGGCGGGCGACGTCGACGGTGACGGTCGTGCCGACATCCTGGCCAGGTCCACCGACGGCTCGCTCTACGAGTTCAAGGGCACGGGCAACGCCGCAGCGCCGTTCGCGCCCCGGATCAACCTCGGCACCGGATGGGGCGGATACAGCATGCTGGCCTCGGCCGGCGACGCCGACGGCAACGGCCGGGCCGACCTGCTCGTGGTCGACCCCTCCACGGGCACGCTCAACCGCTACAGCTCCTACGGCGACGGGCACTTCACCGGCCCCGTGGCGCTGGGCGGCGGCTGGAACACCTACACCAAGCTGTTCTGAGCCCGTAGCAACATCAACGGACGGCGCCCGCACCTTGGTTGGTGCGGGCGCCGCTTGTCGCTGCACCACTCGGCACCGCGATCGGCCTCGGCATGCCGTGCATCGACCGCAGCTCAACCCACCCCAGGAGCAGGGCGGTTGCAACTTCCGGGTTCGTGCGGTTGGTCAGGTAGTGACCGGTTGGGGTGCATAGCAGGGCAGACGCGGGCTTTGTGATCATTGTGGTGTCTACTGAGCTTTAAGGTGTGGTGTCGTCGAGGGCTGACAGTTGTTCGGTCCGGCGGTACGTCTGTTGTGTGAGATATGCGCAAGGTGGCGGGTTGACCGCCGGGTGTAGAGCGGTGCGAGAGCAGCTGAGGATGGAGGCCGGTGAGCGGTTCGCCGTCGGCGACGACAACGCGGTGATCGCCGAGGAGTTGCGGGTGCAGTTGTCCGTAGCCGGCCCTATCCGGCGTCCTGTGCCTCGATCAGGTCGAGGTCGCGAACGCAGAAGCCGTGGTGCTGGAAGGTCTCGCTGAGCACCGTGCCGAGGCACTGCCGCACCAAGCGGCCCCGGGCGTATGGCGGCCAGACATCATCGTCGGGCACCGGCGCTCGCGCTGCGAGCTGCACGGCGGTGACCTCGTCGAGCCAGGCCTCGAGCTCGGCGGCCTGCGCGTCACGCACGCTCACGATCTCGTCGAGGGCCGGATCGAGCGAGAGGTCGAGCCCGTGCTTTCCACGGTAGGGCTCGACGGTCGTCCCGATGCCCATCGGTGTGAACAGCTCCGTCGAGCCCAGGCAGCAGCGGCGGAACCACGAGTCGTGGACGAAGACCAGGTGGCGCATCGTCTGCACCGCCGACCACTCGTCGTTCACGCTGCGGCGCTCGATGCCGGGCGTACGGCGGATTCGCTCGATCGTGGCGGACCAGCCGGCATGGAGCTGACGCGATGCCTCACGCAGATCGTCAGGGTCCTCGGAGCGGATCAGCACCCGCACTGGATGACGCCGGTCGAGCTCTGCCTCAACGTACTCGGTGACCTCGACACCATTCACCTCGAGGTTGGTGACGAGCCCGTCGATCACGGCATCCTGCATGACGACGCCGATCAGGCGTGCCCCGGTCAGATCGCACTCGCGGAACTCCGCACCGTGCAGATCCTCGTCGATATATCGTGTCATGCTCCGGATACTAGGTCCGAGCACCGACAAGCCAGCCTCCCCGGTTCGGCCGCTCCCTGCGGACCGCCGGGGACGGCTGGTACCAGCTTGAGGTCATGGCCAGGTGAGGATCCGGATCCGGAGGAGCCGAAACGAGGCCCGGCCGAACATGGCACGCTTGAGCATCTTGATCTTGAACGTGTCCTTCGACCTTCCCGGCAGGGCTTGAGCGAGTTCCGGGGTCGGGCGGTGACCGGTTGGGGTGCATAGCAGAGCAGGCATGGGCTTCGTGATCGTTGGGGTGTCGAAGCTCAACGATCATGAGGTAGCCCGTGCCTGCCGCTGTATTTTCTCCATCCCCGCAGTCCTGGTGAAGCTGGGTCGCTCGGGGTGCGTCGGCATCCGCTGCGGTGGCGTCGCTCTCCCTCACGGACCACGATCGGCCGCGTACTGGCGGCCTGCCCCTGCTCGAACCGCCGGACCTGGACGGAGCTCTCGTCACCTTCGACGCGCTGCACTCGGTGAAGGCGAACGTCACCTGGCTCGTCGAGACCAAGAACGCCCACTACATCGCCATGATCAAACGGAATCAGGCGACCGCCTACCGGCAACTCGCCGGCCTGCCCTGGCCAGAACAATCCGCGACCAGCCCGAACGAGCCCTCCCACTCCTGGGCATCACCAACAAGCCTGACGCTCAGAGCACTTGATCAAGCCCTGACCCAGGAGGAGAGAACATCCCGCTGAGACGATCACCGGATGGCCGGCAAAGGGATCCGGTTCGACTGCCGGCACCCCGACCAAGGTGTTGCCGCCAGGCCACAGATGTCCCCTAACTGCCGACACAAAATGAGATGAGGGATGGTCTCAAGTCGGCGAGGATCGCTCTGTACCCGCCGACGAAGGGGCAGTCATGGGCGACGGTGTCCCGAGGGAGCTCATCTCGCTCGCTGATGACGAGGGCAACAGCGTCGCTGTCAACGTTCACGGACGTAACCCCAGATGGACCGCCGGGCTCGACGCGGAAATCGTCGTCAAGACGCCCTTCGTGTCCGGCCGAATCCACCTTGGGCTGGACGTCGGGCGGTTGAAGAAGTGGGCCGACACGCTGGACCGACTTGACGCCGGCGAGGATGCGGCCTGGATGAAAATGAGCAGAGGGCCGTCCATCGTCGTCCAGCTCACGGGCGAGCGTGACTGCCCGGAGGTGGCCGTGGAAGACGTGTCAGGGTCCATGGTCACCGTACGGGTCCCGCTCGTCCCGCCGGACGACTGGATTGCCGACCATCGCCGGCGTCTGCGCCTGGTGATGGATCACTGGGTGCCGATGCTGTCAGGGTAGGAAGCTGCCTGCGCCGAGACCTGTGCGCCCTGGCCTCGGAGTACCCCTGGCCGACGGGGCGTTGATTCTCCACTCATGGTGCACACGGCTCGTGCCGGCGCGGCAGATGCAGCTGCCGCCTCTCGCTGGGCCGTCCTTGTGGACCAAAATTTATTGACCTGCGCAGGTCAGCGCCCTTACTGTCTGCTCTCCCGCCCGGTTTTCCGGTGCGAAGGATCACCGGTCATGGACCGCACATTTGGGGAGAATCATCGTGCACTGGTACGTCGACGTGCTCAAGAAGTACGCCGTTTTCAGCGGCCGTGCCGGGCGCCAGGAGTTCTGGATGTTCACCCTGGCCAACGTCTTCGCGGTGATCGTGCTGGCGGGCATAGGCCTTTCCACCGGCACCATGATCCCTTACTACCTCTATGTTGCCGCGATGCTTGTCCCCAGCATCGCGGTCACCGTCCGTCGACTCCACGACATCCACCAGTCGGGATGGATGATGCTCCTCGGCGTCATCCCCGTACTCGGCGGGATCGCGCTGCTCGTCCTCACCTGCACCGAAGGCGACGCCGTACCCAACGCGCACGGCCCGAGCCCCAAGGCCGCGCCCGCACACCTCTGACCTCGCGCTCCGCCGGCACCGGCCGCTACCGCCTCGCCAGCGCACGGAGCCGATCAGAAAAGCCTGCTCGAGCATGCGGGAGCTGTGCCCGATGTCCGAGCGAGAGGAGTCGAAGGCGGCTCCATGAGCAACCCGCACAGCGGGCGCCCACGATCGGCAGGACCGTGCGCGCCCCGGACGCAGGACAGCGCGTTCACCCGTGACAGGGTTGCTGCCATGACAGATGGCGCGGCTCCGGGCAGTGAGGTTGTACTCGAGACAGGTCGGCTGCTGCTCAGACCTTGGCGGGTGGCCGAGGCCGCCGTCCAACGTGAGCTGTGGACCGAACGTGATCCACGAGTGCCGGCGCACCGCCGAATCGACGCCGCCGGACACCCCACGGTCGCGGAACTCGAGGATTCGATCCGCAACAACCACCTGTGGTCGACGGGGTTGCCGGCGGTCGAGCGGAAGGGCTCCGGTGACGTCATCGGCTACTGCGGGCTGGTCGACAGTGGGCGAGGGTCGGCAGCGGAACCGGAGCTGGCGTTCGAACTGCTACGCCGGGTATGGGGTCACGGGTACGCGACCGAGGCCGCGTTGGCGGTTCTGGACTGGGCGAGGGCATCCGGCCATGAACGTCTGTGGGCCACGGTCTGGGACTGGAACACCGCTTCTCGACGTGTGCTGGCCAAGGTCGGATTCACTGAGACCGAGCAGAAGGAAGTGGATGCACTGCACGGAACCAACCTGTTGGCCACCATACGGCTCTGACCTCCGCTACGGCGGCCTTCCATACGGCCCGCGAGGTCAACGGAGGCTTCTGCCCGTGGTGTATCGCGGATGGAAGCGCGGCTCTGCGCAGGTGGTTGTGGGCATGAGCCCTGTCTGCGTGCAGCTTGGCCGGGCGCCGGCGACGCGGGCCGCACCGGGTGTCAACGCTTCGCGAAATGTGACCCTCTGGCAGTCTCCGGAAATTGCCCCCTCGGGCGTGATGCCCCGGTGGTGGTCGGCAGTCGTCAGTGGTGGATGCCAGAATCCGTCTGTGCCAGACGCCGACTACTTCTCCGCCGCCGATGACGCGACAGCTGTCGCCGTGATCGGGGCAGGCGGCCCGACACGTGTTGGGCTGGACGTGATCTTCCTCAAGGACATCGATCCGGTCGACGCCATCACCCAGCTCGAAGCGATCATGACGAGCTGCAGCTATGAGGAGGCCGGCAAACGGCCGCGCGTCGGACAGCTGCTGTCGTCCGCAGAGGTCGACAGCCCTTTCGTGCTGACCGTGTCGGACACCCTGTGCGACGTCCTGGCCTCCACCACCGAAGACGGTGTCGTGGCCGCAGCCGAGGCCTGGTCTTCGGCCGGTGAGGTCCGTGGACTTGATGCCGCTACGGCAACAGTGATCGTGGCGGCACTCGTCGGCCTGGCCAAGCGTGCTCGCTCCGCTGACCTGCGGCTGTATTGCTTCTGGACGCTGTGACAGGTCACTCCCCGCCCTGCCCGGTCCTTCGTCAGCAGCTCGCGGCGGCCCCGGGTCCGGCAGGAGTCGCGGTGAGGTGAGGACTTCGGCTTTGACGCCGAGGCCGATGGCCAGGTGCGTCTTTCCGATCCCGGGCGGCCCGAGCAGGATTCGTGAGGCAGGTGAGCGCTGCCGTCGCTGCCGGTCGAGCGCGAGGGCCTCACGCATCCTCGCGGCGGTGACCGCGTGGCCCGGGTCGGTAACGACCTGCTGCCTGACCCAGTTCCGGGCATGGCGGCCGACGACCCTCCCGTCGCATGGAAGGCGACGGTGTCGACGCGTACGTAGTAGTCCCGGCCGAGCCGGATTCGGTGACTCAACCCGATCGGCGGGACGACCGGCGGCAGCTGGACCATCGCCCGGTAGTCGGTCCCCAGCAGGTCGACAGAGCGGCCCTCGATCGACCGGACGATGCGGTCGTTCGTGCGGACAAGCCAGTCCTGCAACTGCTGGTTGAAGTCCATCGGGGAGGCGAAACGCTCAACGATCACCGGGGCCGGCATCCGCGGCCATTCCTGCAGCAGAGAGATTCCCGTAGTGCCTGGGGGTCAGTTTTCACCAGGCGCCGGCACCGGGAGCGGATCGGTGGAAGGCCGCGGACCAGTCGGGTGAGGGCCCGGCGGTCGCGGGGCCGGGGTGGGAAACTTGGGGCGCCGGAAGGGGGAAAGGGCGTGCGGCAGTCAGTGGGTTACGGGGACGCCGTCGTGCTGCTGGGGGGCGACCCGGCAGGGCTGGCGGGGCTGGACCAGGCGCTGGGCGGGGCGCTGTCGCTGGCCACGGGAGGTGCCAGCGACACCGTGTTGAACCTGGCCGGCGCCCAGGGCCGCATCCTGCGGCTGGGGCGGGACGTCCTGGGGCGGCTGCGGCAGTCGCTGGGGACCGCCGACCGGGCGGACCGCAGCCGGCGGCTGGAGGCCGCGCACGCCGTGCTGGTGGTGACCGCGTATTTCGAGGTGCTCGGCGAGACCGACCTGCCCTTCGAATGGACCGACGTCCGGATGACCCGGTAGGAGCAGCTGGCCGTCGCGGGGGGAGGCGGTGCCGCCGCGGCGCGGGACTTCGCACGGGCGATGGTCGAGGTGGACGCGCCGGTGCCGTCGCCGCACGTGCCGTTCGAGGACGTGCTCGTCGGCCTCGGCGCGTGGTACCTGTCGCTCTCGCGCCGGCTGGTGGCGTTTCTCGGCGGGCTCGCCTTGTGGGACGCCCTGGACGCGACGGCCCGCACGGCCGCGGAGGAGGCCCTGCTCCACATCGACGAGCCCGCGCTCGGCCGCTACCGGGAGTTGTACGCGCGGCTCGCTGTCGAGGTGCCCGAATTCGGCTTCTGGACCGGCCGGCTGGAGCACCAGGCCACCCGCGTCACCGTACGGCAGGCGCTGGCCGGGCTGGAGTCGCTGCTCGCCCAGCTCTCCACGACGGGCCGCCCCGCGGATGTCGCCGCGGCCCTCTCCACCGCTTACCGCGCCGCTCTCACCCGGCCCGTGCTCGCCGAGGGCGATGTGCCTGCCGGCGTGGTCCTGCCATGCGTCGAGGAGGGCTATCTCGATCCCCGGTTCCGGGTCCTGGCCGTCGGCGCCGCCTCGGGGGGCGGCCCCGCCGAGGAGGCCTTGTGGCGCGAGGCCGAGGTGCGCGACGACCTGAGTACGTATCTGGCGGGCGCCTTCACCGGCCCGGACGCCACCGCGGCGCCGCTCCTCGTGCTGGGGCAGCCGGGCGCGGGCAAGTCCCTGCTGACCAAGGTTCTGGCGGCCCGACTGCCCGAGGCCGGATTCCTGCCGGTTCGGGTCGTGCTGCGCGAGGTGCCGGCAGACGTCGAGATCCAGGACCAGATCGAGTACGCGATCCGGTCGGCCACCGGCGAGCACGCCACCTGGACCGACCTGGTCCGGGCGGCACCAGGCCGGACTCCCGTGGTGATCTTCGACGGTTTCGACGAACTGCTGCAGGCCACCGGTGTCAGCCAGTCCGACTTCCTGGTGCGTGTCGCGCACTTCCAAGGGCGCGAGGCCGACCAGGGCCGTCCGGTGATCGCCCTGGTCACCACCAGGACCGCGGTCGCCGACCGCGCCCGCTGTCCGCAGGGCACGGTCGCGCTGCGCCTCGAGCCCTTCGACGAGCCCCAGGTGCGTGCCTGGCTGGACATCTGGAACGCCACGAACGCGCGCCACCTGGCGGCGAGCGGCCGGCAGCCGCTCGCCGCCACCACCATCGCGCACCACCCCGACCTCGTCGCCCAGCCACTGCTGCTGCTGATGCTGGCCCTCTACGACGCCACCGACAACGCGCTGCTGCGCACACGCACATCGCTCGACGAGGCCGACCTGTACGAGGACCTGCTCACCGCCTTCGCCGCGCGTGAGGTCCGCAAGTCCGCCGTGGCGCCGCGTGACGGCGAGATGGCCGCGCTGATCGAACGGGAGCTCCAGCGGCTGTCCCTGGTCGCCTTCGGGATGCTCAACCGCCGACGCCAGTGGGTGACCGCCGCCGAACTCGACGAGGACCTCATCGCCCTGCTGGGCCGCCGCCCGGCCGCGGAGTCCGGCTTCCGCGGCGCCCTGGACCAGGCGGAGATCGCCCTGGGCCGCTTCTTCTTCATCCAGCGCGCCCGGGCCGTTCGGGAGGCGCGGCACCTGGCCACGTACGAGTTCCTGCACGCCACCTTCGGCGAGTACCTTGCCGTCCGGCTGGCCGTACAGCTGCTGCACGGTCTGCTCGCCCGGCGGCCCGCCCTGCTGATGGGGCCGGAGGACGTGGACGACGACCTGCTCCACGCGCTGCTGTCGTACGTGCCGCTGTCCTCGCGGCAGATGCTGCGCTTCGTGCAGGCGCGCGTGGACCGGCTGCCTTCGCAGGAGCGGGTGGGCATGACGGAGCTGGCCGTGCGGTTGATCACCGCGCACGCGCAGCGCACCCGGCACGGGCACGCGGACTACCGCCCCGACCCGGGGCGCCCCACCTCGTCGCGGCACGGGACCTACGAGGCGAACCTCGTGCTGTGCGTACTGGCGCTCACCGGCGGCTTCCGGGTGAGCCTGATCTTCCCGCGCTCCGAGGACCCGCCGGGAACCTGGCACCGTCGCGCACTGCTGTGGCGGTCGTCCTTCGACGAGGAGGAGTGGACGGGCTTCGCGCTGGCCTTGTCGCTGGAGCACACCTGGGTGGGAGAGCGCCGCGAACTGGTGGTCCGGCCGGCACCCCAGGACGGTCCGATGTCCGGGGAACCCGCGGACATGTTCTGGGAATACGGCATCCCGCCGGGCGCGCGCCACGGGACGCTGCGGTGGGACCGAACGCACTGGCGCGACCTGATGCAGAAGGCGGACGTCTCCGGGGGCACGAACGACACGGCGGTCCGCCACGCCCTGGAACCGCTTGTCGACGTCTTCGGCGACGAACTGCTCGCCTTCACCGGATCGGGCGATGACGCGGCGACCTCGATCGTGCACGACGTGCTCCGGATCTGGACGGCCGACGGCACGGTCTCCGGGGATGAGCTGGCCCGGCGCTACCGGCGGTGCCTGCTCTGGACGGGGTTCCTCCCCGCGGGGCGGGCAGCGCCCTTCATACTGCTGCGGCTGCTCGCTCGCGACGCCGAGCGGCTGACGCCGGACCTCACCGCCGAACTCCTGTGCCTGCTCGTGTCCGACAGCCTCGAGCGCATCGCCGAGCCGGCCACGACCGCTGCGGTGAAGGCGCTCGCCATGCGGCCGTCCCCGGCCACTCGCGACTCGCTCATCCGGGTCGCCCGCGCCGCTGCCGGCGCATTCCCCTTCGCCGATCCTCGCACCTGGAGGATGTGGGTCCTCGCCCACGACCACGGCGTGGGCGTCGAGATCTGCGGCCGCGCGGACCACCTGCTGCGCGTCGGGATCCCCGACACGTTCGGCCCCACGCTCCGTCAGCAGGTGGTCCGTGTCGTGGCCGCCCACTACCTGCACGAATCGATGCCCACAGATCTCCGACACGCCGCCGACGAATATCGCGCCACCCACTACTCCCCCGTCCCGGATCCCTCCCCACCCGCGAGCAACTGACGTGGCGCGTTCGGGGGCACAGGCGTGTCCCCGCGGGGGAATCGGGCCGTGGCGCGGCGGGTGGGCCGCGCTATTCGTCGCCGGAAGGCCGTTGTCGCGCAGCCACTTCGATCCCACGGACACGGCGCAACCACGCGGCGAGGCCCATCAGCGCCAGCCCGCAACTGCCGCACCAGCCCCAGCCGTCGGTGAGCAGCGCGTCCAGGCCCAGCCTGATGTCGATGTACACCGCCTGAGCACCCACCGCCGCCGCAATGGCCGCCTGTGCGCGCGAGGATGAGGCCAGCACCCAGTCGACGGGCGTCCACACCCCGCCCACCATCCTCCTGGCGCGGGCCCTCGCGGCAGAGGTGAGCAGTCCCCAGGCCATCCGCCGCCCCCTGGCGGCCGAGATCTCGGCAGCGCCCTGCAGGTCGGCGAGCCGCCCTTCGCCGGCGTCCGGCCGCCCGTCCAACCTCCTTGCCATCGCCACCAGTCGGCGGCGGCCATGGTCGGTCTCGCTGAGTCGCCACGCTGCGGCGGCGACGTATACGAGCGGGATCAGCAAGCCGACGATCAGGAGGAGCAGCATGCCCATTGCGGACGGCTCGTAGGCGTGGCCGTCGGAAGAGCATCCGTACCAGCCCTGCGAGGGGCCCGCAGGCACGATCACGTGCGGGTCGCAGTCGGGGGCGCTCACCCTTGCGCCGCCGGGCGGAAGGTGACGCGGCGTCGTGTGCGCCGGGCCTCAAGGGCGGCTTGCGCCGCTGCGCGCCCGGTGCCGGTCAGCCGGTAGTAGCGACGGGCGGGCCGGCCCGGGTGCGGTGTGGTCTCGTCCTGGCTGGTGACCCAGGCGACACCGGTGAGCCGGTCGAGGATGGGGTAGACGGTGCCGGAGCCCAGGTCGGCGTCCATGCAGATGGACAGGCCCCAGGCGGGGTTGTCGTCCGTGGCGGCGAGCAGGGCTTCGAGCACCGCGATGGTGGGTTTGGTGAGCCTGATCGGTGCGGGCATGCCACCAGTAGAGCATATATCGAGTACGACAGTCGGGTGATTGGGCACTCTCCCGCCGACGGCGCGGTCGCGGCCAGCGTCCCCGCCGTCACCGCTCGAAAGGCACATGCACGCCCACCAGGCCGTATGCCACCCTTGGCCATGCCGTCCCGCAGCCGACGCCTGCCTCGCGACCTGTCGTGGCCGCTCACCGCGACAGACATCCGCTCCGCACTCGGCGAGCAGGAATCCGACCTCGTCGAGCTGCGCTTCGGCAACGTCCCGTACGACGACGGGACTTTGCTGCACGCCGACTGGACCCCGCCCCTGTCCTCCAACTACGGCGCCGGCGTGCACCCCAGCCTGTGGAACAGCGTGGCGATCCGCGTCGCCCCGCTCCCACCCGGCGAACGGGCCGCGGCGCGCCGGATTCTGCGGACGGACGCACTTCCCGAACTCGCCACCTGGATCCACGCCGCCCGACGTGCCCCCCAGGGCTGGACCCTGACCCGGCACAGCCGCTCCTGGCGACTCGCCGGAAGCATTACCGTCCACCGCGACGATCGGCAGCCCTACCGCTGACCGACCTCGGCCGCCGGCGATCCTCGGCGGGACTCATCGACATTCGCTGGGAGACGCGGCCCTGGACGGATCGCAAATATCATCATCGGATGGACGACACCCCCAGCGTATTCCCGGCCACCGTGCCCGGACTGCGCGCTGCGGCAGGCCGGTCGGGCTTCACCATGTCGTGTGACGCGCGAACCGGCGGCCTGCTGGCGGTGCTTGCCGCCGCCCGGCCCGGTGGCCGCGTTCTCGAACTCGGTACGGGTGTGGGCGAAGGGACAGCCTGGCTGCTCAGCGGCATGGACGATGCCGCCCGTCTGATCAGCGTCGAACTCGACATCGCGGTCCAGACCGTGGCCCGCGAGCAGCTGGGTTCCGATCCACGGGTGACCTTCGTGGCCGGAGACGGCGGGGAATGGCTGGACGACTACGACGGGGAACCGTTCGACCTGGTGTTCGCGGACACGTGGCCCGGTAAGTTCACCCACCTGGAACGGGCTTTGGAACTCGTGGCCCCTGGCGGGACCTACCTGATCGATGACCTGCTGCCCCAGCCGGACTGGCCGGAGAGCCACAAGGCTTCCGTCAAGCGCCTGCTCGGCGAAGTGGAAGGGCGAGGCGACTTCCGCTCCGTTCGCATGGCTTGGGCCAGCGGGCTGCTGATGGCGGTCAAGACCCTCTAGGCCGGACTCCGCCGGGCCGAGCCGAAGCCGGATGACGAACCCGAGGTGCGTCGGTCGGCAACCAGGAGGCTCGCCACGGCTGCGGCTGCGAGCCGGTGAGCGGGCAGGCCACGGGGTGTCCGCCTATCGGGTGAATGCCGCCTCCGGCTCAAGAAATCCGGGCAAATGCGCGCGGTAGTTGCCTGCGGAGCGTGATACATCACTACTCAGTGTCATCAACACACACACGAGAGGTAAACCAATGCGTATTCGTAGCGCTATGGCCGCCGCCGCGCTGGCTGCCGTTGCTGTCCTGGGCACGGCCACCATCGCCACCGCTGACGCCGGTGTCCGGCAGCAGGCGCAGTGCCAGAGCCACGACCTGAACGCCGATGTCCTCGGTGAGGTCGGGGTGCTGAACGGCCTCGCGGGCAACATCCTCAACGGCGAGGGCAACCCGGGCGCCCAGGCGACCCAGGTCGGCTCCTCCGCGGGCTGCAACAGCTACGCGTTCTGACAACACCTCGTGAAGGCCGCCAGTCCGGATGATCCCGGCCGGCAGCCTCCATGAATCCTCACCGGCCGGACCCCGAGCCATCGGGGTCCGGCCGGTGAGCGAAAGCGTCAAGGACACCCACCCGCAGGCAGGGGTCGGGGCGGCCTCGCTCGGCCTCACTCGGGCCCGCTCGGCTGCCGGATGACGCAGCTCTTCTTCTTCCGCGGTTCCTCCGTCGCGCCGTCTCACCGAGCCCGGTCGCGCCCCCGTGCATGGGGACGCGGCGGCCGTGTGGACTGAAGATCCCGCGCAGCACCCCGTGAGGTTCGTTCAACGGCCCGACCGTTCGTCCTGCCAGTCCAATTGCGACTCCGGTACGCCGGCGGAACGGGCGTGGGCCTCCGCCTCCCGACGGCCTTCGGGCCGGCCAGTCGGATAACGGAAGACCTTGTCGGCGAAGACCACGAACGCCTCGGCCGTCGTGTCGTCGTTGACGTACCAACCGCCCGACGGGGCCAGGCAGGCGGCGAGTCGGGCGGCCAGAGGCTCGGCATCGGCCTCATCGGCTGCGAAACCCGGCAACGTCCACCGTCCTGATTGGTCAGCCGCGGCGCCGGAGACCAGGGCGCGCAGGCCGGTCAGTACCAGATGCGGGAGGACAGCAGTCCCAGGCCTGCCGAGGCGGCGTGTCTCCACACCCGCAACGGCTGATCGAGGATGTCGGCGGAATCCTTGTGGCCCGGCCAGTCGTCGATGCGGTCGAGGACCTGCTCGCGCTCGGCGGCGGGAAGTGCGAGCACGGACTCGACGGCGTCCAGATGCCTGCGCACCTCGGCTGCGGTCAGGACCGCGTCGCCCGCCCAGCCGGGCAGCACCCCGGCTCGCTTCGGGCCCAGCCCATGGAACAGCGCGGTCACCGGATTGTCCTTGCGCACCGAGGCCAAGAAGGGCTCGACGGACTCGTCGAAACTCTCCCACAGTCGCATGACGTGGAGTTCCCGCGAGTTCTCCAGGGCGTCGAAAGGCGATGCGTTCAGCATGTCGTCCAGGTGGTGCGCTTCATCGGTGTTGTAGCCGTCGGGCCGCCAGACCTGCACCGCACCGCCACCACGCGCCGCGTCCCTCTCCCAGCGCGACCAGGCCTCCCGTGCCGATGCCCGCTCCCCCATCTCCTTGATCACGGGCAGCGCCACCCGGGCGATCCGTGCCACCTCCTCGTCACCGAGTGCCCCAACCGCCCACCAGCAGGACGTACTCATGCCGCTGCCCCTCCCCAGTACGACACCGCCGGCTCCGGGAGGCCGACGGATCCGACGGCGGACGGCCGGCGATCCCCCACTACGGTGCGACATGCCGGCGACCGCGGCGCGGACCACCTCGTCCTCCAGGAAGGCACGATAGCCGCGGTGAGTGGGCCAGGGGACGCGGCCTACTCGGCGTCGAGTTGGTGGTCGGCCCAGACGTAGCCTTCGGGGAGCAGCTCCGCAATGGGGACGGATCGGACGCGGTCGTCATTGCCGACGATGACGTCGACGTCGGGGAAGTAGTCCAGGAGGACTTGCCGGCACCGGCCGCAAGGTGGGACGACCCCCCGGTCGCGGTCGCCCACGGCGACGATCGTGTCCAGTTCGTAGGCGCCCTGGGCAGCCGCGGTGCCGATGAGGACCAGTTCGGCGCAGGGGCCGCCGGTGAAGTGGTAGGCGTTCACCGCGGTGATGATCCGGCCGTCGCGGGCACGGGCCGCGGCCGCCATGGTGTGGTTGTCGCCCCGGCAGCGAGTGCACGCGACATGGGCCGCGGCCTGGATGAGTTCGTGGTCGACGTGGTGGGCTTGTGTGGTCATCTTCTCTGCCTCCGTCGGGTCTCAGGCGACGTTTTCCCGAGTCCGCCATGGCGCGCAAGTGAGTATCGGCGGTTGCCGCTTCCGGCGGATGACGCGGCGGCAGCGGCGGATCGTGCCGGACCGCTCTTTGCGGCAGGCGGATTCGGCACGGCCGAGGAGCGGGCTGATCAGCCGTGGGCGGACGGCTCGTGGCGGACGACGGCTTCGGCCAGCCGTCCCACCTCGAAGACGGCAAGGGCCACGCGGAACTCCGGGGCCAGAGAATCCCAGAGCTCGTCCGAAAGCTCCTTCTTGCCGACGGCCTCGGTCCTGGCCTCCAGGAACGGCTCACCTGTCATCACGCGGTGGCCGTCGGAGCTGTAGGTCGTCATCAACACGGCGTCCCCCGGTTCGAGGTCCCGCACGGTGACAGTGAGGACGTCGGCGGCCGTCCTGCCGCCGCGACTTCGGCGTGCGGCTGCGAACCACGCCTGGCGACCGGCAGGAAGGCCGGCCACCACCGTGATGCGCGGCGTGAAGATCGGCGGGTCGGGCTCGTACTCCAGATCTCCCAACGCCACTGCCGGACTTGCCTTCCGCTGCAAGCGGTCGCACACTTCAGCGACCTGCTCGCCGTTGCCGAAGACGAGCCACTCGTCCTTCTCGCGGGCCGCCACGTAGTGCCGCAGCGGGTCATGGTCCGACGCGGCGGTCGGCGAGACGATCAGTTCCCCGTCGCCGCGGCGCAGTGCGCGGGCTCGGGACGCGGCGCTCCGCCCGGTGAGGAAGTATCCACCGCACAGGGCTCCGTCGAGAGTCCGCGCCCAGACCACGCCGCGCCCCGGATACCGGTTCTTCCCCACGACCTCGCGTACCTGGTCCACCGGGCCGCACCTCTCCTGTCGCCGACCGATCACGTGGCGCGCACTGCTCTGCCGCTGCCATCCAACCGCATCGGCGCGGCCGGGGTGTTCACGGCGGGCGGCGCCAACCGTCGACGGACCAGGTCGACCCGATCGGCCGCCGGCTCGGACGGGGTCTCGGCTGTCCGCGGGCCGCGCTGGGTTCGCGGGATGAACCAGCCTCCGGCACGGATTCCCGCGCTCCTCGACGGCCCGGCGGCCGACGTCTCCGATGCGCATGAACTGCTCCTGGGCTACCTGGCACGTCGGTCACCCCGACATCGCCCGTGAGCTGATCGACGGCAAGACAGGCGAGTGACACGGGCCGCGGGCCGGTGACGGTGGTCAGGACAGGTCGACCGGGCTGCGTGCGGCGAGGTCGGTGCCTGTGCTCGCGGGGGTCTCCTGCACCGACGGCCGGGGGCGCGGGGGGGTGTTGCGTACGAGCCAGGCGGTGCCGAACGCCACCGCTGACAGGATGACGGAGCCGGCGAGCACACCGTGCAGGCCGCTGGTGACGGCCTCCCGGACGGCGTCGCGAACCGGGGCGGACATCGTCCGCAGCGACGCCGGTGTCAGCTCTCCGACGGCCGGCCGGTCCCTGGCGTCGCCGCCGAGCCGCGCTGCCAGCACGCTCTTCATCCGGTTCGCGTAGACCGCGCCGAGCACCGCGACGCCCAGCGAGCCGCCGATCATGCGGACGAGGGTGACCGTTCCGGTGGCGGCGCCCATGTCGCGGGGCGGGGCGCTGTTCATCGTGGTGAGCAGGGTGCTCTGCATGAGGACGCCGATACCGAGGCCGGCGAGCAGGGTCAGCGCCGAGGCGGCCGCGGTCGTGGTGTGCGTGCCGAGGAGCAGCAGCAGGAAGGTCCCGGTGACCGTGGCGGCCCCGCCGATGGCGGCGACGGTACGGCTCCCCGGACCCCGGTCCATGATCCGGCCGGTGCCCAGTTGCGCCCCGAGCATGCCGAGCATCAGGGGCAGGAGGAGCATGCCGCTGGCCGTGGAGGACGCGCCCTGGACGAACTGCATGTACTGCGGCAGGTAGTTGACCACCGCGAGCAGGACGGCGCCGACGAGGAAGCTGACGAACTGCGCCAGGGCGAAGTTGCGGCTGCGGAAGAGCCGGGGTGGGATGACCGGCTCCGCGGCCCGCCGCTCCACGCGGACGAACCAGGCCAGGGACACCGCGGCGGCCACCTCGAGGGTGAGGATCCGCGGTGATGTCCATGCGTCATGGCTGCCGCCCCAGCTGCCGAGGAGGGTGAGCACCACGATGGCGACGGTGAGCAGGCCCGCGCCGAGGTAGTCCACGCGGGCGGCGGTCCTGGTCGTGCGCAGCCGCACTCCCTTGCCTGCGGCCAGCAGCGCGGCCAGGCCGATCGGCACGTTCACGTAGAACGCCCAACGCCAGCTGAGGTGGTCGGTGAGGAATCCGCCCAGCAGCGGACCGCCGACGAACGCGACGGGGAGCATCGTCGCGATCGTCGACTGCGTGCGGCCCCGGTCCCGCGCGGGAACCAGCACGCCGATGACCGACAACGCCCCCACCATCAGCCCGCCGGCGCCCAGCCCCTGCAAGGCGCGGAAGGCGATGAGCTGACCCATGTCCCGCGCGAGCCCGGACAGGACGGATCCGGTCAGGAAAAGCGCCACCGCGGAGAGATAGGCGCCCTTCCGGCCGAACAGGTCGCCGATCTTGCCCCACATCGGGGTGGCCGCCGCGGCGGTGAGCAGGTAGGACGTCACCACCCACGAGAGGTGGTCGAGGCCACCGAGGTCGCCCACGATGGTGGGCAGGGCGGTGCTGACGATCTGCCCGTCCAGGGTGGCAAGGAAGATGCCCAGCATGAGACCGAAGACGCCCGTACGGGACAGGCCTTGGCTGCCGGTCGCATGTCCGGCGAGGTTTTTCACGACTGCTCCCTTCCGGAGCCGCTTGGGGCGGGTGTCAGACGGCGTAGGGGTGGACGCGCTTGGCGTCGATGAGGGCACGGGCCCACCAGGCCAGCTGGTCGAGCATGGACTTGGCGGCACCATCGGCCGCCGGGTCCTTCGTCCTGCCCTCGGCGTCGAACCTTTCACCGCAGTTGTGGAAGCTGACGGTGTTGCGGATGGTCACGGCGTGCAGTTCCGCCAGGACGACGCGCAGATGCTCGACGGCGCGCAGTCCGCCGGACAGGCCGCCGTAGGAGACGAAGCCGACCGGCTTGGCGTGCCACTGCGTGTTGTGCCAGTCCAGGAGGATCTTCAGCGAGGCCGGGAAGCTGTGGTTGTACTCGGGTGTGACGATCACGAAGGCGTCGGCCGCCGCCAGCCGCGGTGAGACCCGCGCCAGGAGTTCCGGGGCTCCTTCGGGCAGGGGCCGGCCGAAGGCCGGCAGGACCGCGGGCAGCGGGGTCTCGGCCGGATCGATGTGATCGGCGGTCATGTCGGCCCGCTGGGCGATGTGGTCGAGCAGCCAGTCGGTCACGACCGGTCCGAACCGGCCGTCCCTGGTGCTGCCGGTGATGACCGCGATCTGAAGACGGCTCGTGTCTGTGCCCGTCATGGAAACCCCCTCGGTGCGTACAACGTATCCTCAGCGTACAACGTACACAGTGGTGTGTACGTTGTCTAACACTGATACGATGTACACCAGCAATCGACGGAGGGAGCCGGCGCACATGCCCGCCAAAGAGAGGCAGACAGCGAGCGGGGCCGCGGAGCAGTCCTCACTGTGGGAGCGGCTCGAACGCCCGGCGCCGGCACCGAGGGCGACGCTCACCGCGCGGCGGATCGCCGAGGCGGCAGTCGGCGTCGCCGACTCGGAGGGGATCGAGGCCGTCACCATGCGGCGCCTGGCGACCGAACTGGGCGTGGGGCCCATGGCCGCCTACCGCTACGTGCAGGGCAAGGACGAACTCATCGAGCTGATGGCCGACTTCGTCTACGGCGAGCTCCCTCTCCCCGACACCGCAGCCGACTGGCGTACCGCCATGCGCTCGCTCGCCCTGTGCAAGCGGACCATGCTGCTGGAGCACCCCTGGATGACGCAGACGTCCGTGCTGGTGCTGACGCCGAACCAGCTGGCTGTACCGGAGCGCGTGCTGGGCGCCCTGGACGGCCTCGGGATGGACGCGGACACGATGATGGCGGTCTTCCGCACCGTCACCGCGTACGTGGACGGCGCCGTCGCGGCCGAACTGGGGCTGCTGCGGCTCATGCACGAGCAGGGATGGTCGAGCGGGCACGAGACCCGCACCGGCTTGGCCCCCCGGATGACTTGGCTCATGAACACCGGCCGCTACCCCGCCTACCAGCACTACATCCACCACGCCACCCGCAAGGACGAACCGCAGTGGCAGTTCGAGACCGGACTGGACTGCGTCCTCGACGGCATCGCCGCCCGTATGGGCATCTGAGACGAGGGACGGCCCGCCTCACCCTGCCGCCTGAGCCCTGCCGATCGGCGCGGCGCGCTCCGGCGGCCGGTCGTGGACGGCTACGCCCTCGGCGAAGCAAGGGCCCGCCGCCTCGCGGTCCGTGCTTTGGTGGACGGATGGAGATCCTGGTACTGGGCGGGACAGCGTGGGTGGGCCGCGAGGTGTCGCGGCAGGCAGTGGGGCGCGGGCACCGGGTGACGTGCCTTGCCCGCGGCGAGAGCGGTGATGTGGCGGAGGGCGCGGCACTCGTCGCGGCGGACCGGCGCGACCCGTCGGCCTACGACGGCCTGGCGGACCGTGACTGGGACGCCGTGGTCGAGGTGTCGTGGCAGCCGGGGTTCGTCCGCGGGGCACTGGCGGCGCTGGGTGGACGGGCGGCCCACTGGTCCTACGTGTCCTCGGTCAGCGCGTACGCCTCGCATGCGCGGCCGGGCGCGGACGAGTCGGCGGAGCTGCTTCAGGCGACCGGGCGGGACGAGGTCGACTCCGGGGAGTACGGGGAGGCCAAGGTCGCCTGCGAGGAGGCCTCGTCGGCCGCGGTGGGCGACCGGCTGCTCATCGCGCGGGCCGGACTGATCGGCGGTCCCGGCGACCACACCGGCCGCACCGGGTACTGGGTCGGCCGTGCGGCGCGGGAGCCGCTGGCGCCGCTGCTGGTGCCGGCCTCACCGGGTGTGGTGACGCAGGCGGTCGACGTGCGGGACCTCGCGGCGTGGCTGCTCGACAGCGCGGAGAAGGGGACGACCGGAATCTTCGACGCGGTCGGCCCGATCGTGCCCTTCGCCGAGTGGGTCGCGCTGTCGCGGGAGATCGGCGGACACACCGGACCGGTGGTGGAGGCCGCCGCCGACTGGCTGCTCGGGCAGAAGGTGGAGGAGTTCATGGGCCCGGAGTCGCTCGCGATGTGGATGGCCGACCCGGACTGGGCCGGTTTCAGCGCCCGCAGCGGTTCCGCGGCGGCCGCCGCCGGCCTGCGGCACCGGCCCAGGGCGGAGCTGCTGGCGGACACCCTGCACTGGGAGCGGGAACAGGGTCTTGACCGGCCGCGCCGGGCGGGTCTCAGCCGCGAGCGCGAACGTGAACTGCTGGACGCCCTGGGGTGAGGCGGTACGGGGAAGCGCCCTCGCTCACGGCAGCTCTCGCAGCGTGAGCGCCGTCGCGATCGGCAGGCCGCTGCGTCGCGCGTGCGCCATCCGCTCGCGCACCTCTCGCAGGGTGCGAGGGCGGTAGCCAGGTCCACCGCAGCAGCTCTTGTGGAAGCCCACACCGGCGTTGAGCAGCACCGTGAGGGTCCGCCACGCGTCGACGTCCCGCCGCCGGGGCGTGGCGAACGCAGAACCGGCGTGGATCATCGGCTCCGCACAGTGCGGGCAGATGCGCTGCCTCGTCCTGTCGTAGGGCTGCTTGAAGGAGAGCCGGCAAGGCAGGCAGACGTAAGAGGTCTTCGCGTGGGCCACGCCCGGCAGCCTAAGGCTGTCATGGGCTGCCGACCATCGGATTGTGCGCGCGGAGCACCGCACACAGCCGATGGCACGCAGGCTGCGCCCGCTCCGCTCCGTCGGTGGGTAAACCCGTCGAAGTGGGGAGTCGGAGGGGAGTTCAGGGCAGTGGGGCGCGGTGGGTTGTGCGCGGGGCGCGACTGCGGGGAGGTATTGACCCCACCCTGCCGGTTATTCAGCGTGATGGTGGGAATACGTTAAGTAACATAACGATGGCGATGTTTAGCCCTCTCCACAGCGGATCGTCCGGACCGCAAGAGTGGCTGTGTCCTTGAGGCGGCTTGCCTGCGAGGGCGCGTGACGACCTCGCGTGCCCGGCTCGCACCGCTTTCCCTCGGGGCCGCCCGAGCGCGGATCCGCACCGGCGGTCACCCATCGAGGAAAAGAGCCTGCCACCATGACGGACATCACCAAGATCGTCGCCACGGTCGTGACCGCGGACGCGACCGACGCGCGCCCCGCGAACGGCCGCGCCTACCTGGGCATCGCCGGCCGGGAGTTCGTCCTGGCCGGCTCGGACGACGACTTCGAGCCGGCCGCCACCGACATCTTCACCTTCGGGGAGGACGGCGACGTCCTGGCCCCGGACGTCAACGACCCGCGCAGGCCGCAGCTGGACACCGCCGACCTCGACCGCCACCCCGTCTACATCCGGTTCACCGGTTCGGACGGCTGGTGTCTCGAACGCGCCTGGGCCACCGTCAACCCCGGCATCGGCGAGCACAAGTTCGGCAACCCGTACCCGGTGTCCACCGGTGACAGCCGGAGGATCTGGCTGCGCGACGACTGCGGCCAGCACGTGCACCTCGTCAGGACCGGCGGCACCCCCGACCCCGGTTCGCCCAAGCGCGGTCCGACCCTCGCCGGAGCGAGCATCGTCTACGGCAAGGTCGGCGGCGACGGCAAGAACTACGGCGGCAGCGGGGACTTCCTCAGCGAGAAGACCTCCTGCGGCTACTACCGTGTCCGTTTCCAACACGAGTTCACCGCCCCGCCCACGGTGACCGCGACCATCTGGGGCGGCACCTACGGACGGGACTCCGTCTACGTCGTCGACGTCGACACCAGGGAGATGTGGCTCCACACCACCGACGACGACGGCGCCTCCACCGACCACGGGTTCCACTTCCACGCCATCGGCTCGTAGCCCGCGCCCACGGCCACTGTGCCGGCACCGGTGCCGGCACCGGCACCGGCACGATCGAGGAGCGGTGCCGTGCGGCTCAGACGTCGGGGAGGGAGGGGTCGGGCGTCCAGGGGCTCGGTGCGGTGATGGACCAGCGTTCGTGGTCCCGCCACTCCCCGTCGATGTAGAGACAAGCGGGTGACACCCCTTCGTAGCGGAAGCCCAGCCGCCGGACCAGCGCCAGGGATGCCTTGTTCGCGGGCTGGATGCTGGCCTCGAGCCGGTGGAGCCGCAGGTCGGTGAAGGCGTGCCGGAGCGTGGCGGTGAGCCCGTCGGTCATGTAACCCCGCCCTGCGGAAGGGGCGAAGGCCGCGTAGCCGAGGGACGCGCCCTGGTAGCGGCCCCGGATGACGGAGTTGATGTTGACCATGCCGGCGGCTTCGCCGGTCTCCCGGACACGGATCAGGAAGCCCAGGTTGCCGGCGTCGTCGAAGCGGCGCATCCAGGCCTGGAACTCGTCCGCGGTCGACGGAAGTTGCATCCATGGACCGTGCAGCTCCGCGCTGGCCCGCACCAGCATGCAGAATTCGTCCTGGTCGGAAAGGGTGAGCGGGCGCAGTTCGACCCGTGACGACATCGTGGGCATGGCGGAACGCTACGGCAGGTCCGGCGGCCGAGTGATCCACCAGCAGGATGATCTCGGTCGGCGGCGGCGAGTGCGGCCTGCGACGGAACCGGGACACGTCGACGGAGCGGACCGCGGGCGACTGCCGTCAGCGGGTGTCAGTGGCCCGCCTTACGCTACGGCTCTCGATCGGCAATCGCGAACGGAGGCTACCCGACATGGGCGGCGACGGGTGGACCAGCACGGGTCCGTATCAGCAGGATCTTGCGGCGGCGTTCCGTCAAGCGCAGGAGGAGGAACTGGCCAAGGACAACCACGGCTTCGACGGTCTGACGATGGACGAGCTGTGGCAGGACGAGGAGTGGCAGGAGTACATCATGACGGGGGGTACGGCAGGCGTCCTCGATCAGATCCGCGTGGTCGACGCCACGCACAGCGAGTGGGGTCCTTTCATGCGCCCCCTGACCGAGACCGAGATCCGGGCCTGGTGCCCGAGCGGCCGGCCGACGAGGGCCGAGTGGCTCGATGCCCTGAGCACCGACCGGCTGGACTATCCCGAACGAGCCTGCGGCAACTGCACCGTGCTCTACGAGGAGGGCAGACCCGTCCAGATCGGGTACTGGGGCGTCACCGCCGACTGAACCGGCCACACCGGACGGACGGCGCCAAGGACCCTTGCCTGCGTGACGCCTATCCGGCGATGTGGGCCGGCAGCTCGCGCATGTCGTGGAACACGACGGTGCCGGGGGCTGCCAGGCGTTCTGCCGGTGTCAGCCCGCCCGGCGTAGCCGAACGCTCGCATGCCTGCCGCGGGGCCTTTCGAGGAAGGCGCCCGCCCGCGGCGGAGTTTGACGGCGGAGAGGGTGAGGCCGGAAGGGGGTCACGGTCCGTGGCCGGTTTCCGCGCTCGTACTCAGCGTCGCGCGGCGATCACCGCACGTAGAACGTGTGAAAAAGAGAACGCGGACCGGTCGAGATTTTGCCTTCAAGGATTTGGACTGGTCACGGAAAGGTCACTAAGGTCAGAGCCTCGAACCTCCGCGCAGTCGATCATCCAATCCGGATGGTGCGTTGGGGGCCGCCCGCCAGTGGTCGACCGGTAGGCGGTAAAGGAAGAAGGAGCTCGCCTTCGTGGCGTCCCACCGTCGTCCCAAGCCCGCAAGCCGTACGCGCGTGACCGTGCTCACCGCCGCGGCAGCAGCCGCGGTGGCGCTCTCCGCCCAGGCGGCCAACGCCGCCCCCGCCAAGCCCGGCAAGCCCACCTCGGTCAAGGACGCCAAGGCCCAAGTGGACGCGCTCTACACGCAGGCGGAGCAGGCAAGTGAGAAGTACGACGCGGCCAACGAGAAGCTGAAGTCGCTCCAGACCGAGGCGGGCACCCTCCAGGACCAGGTCGCGAAGCAGCAGGCGCACCTGAACACCCTGCGGGACAGCCTGGGGAGCATCGCGGCCTCCCAGTACAGGACCGGCGGAATCGACCCGTCGCTCCAGCTCTTCCTGTCGTCCAACCCGGACACCTACCTGGACCAGGCCTCCGCGCTCAACCAGGTCAGCTCGATCCAGAGCAGCGCGCTCCAGCAACTCCAGGACGCCAAGCGCACCCTGGACCAGGAACGGGCGGAGGCCACCGCCAAGCTCACCGAACTCGAATCCACCAGGACCGAGTTGGGCAACCGCAAGGCCGAGACCAAGAACAAGCTCTCCCAGGCGCAGGCGATCCTCAACTCGCTCACCGCCGCGCAGCGCGCCCAGATATCCCAGGACGAAGCCCGCGCGAACCGCTCCACCGAGCGCGCGCCGATGGGCGGCACCTCCGCCACCGGCCGCGCCGCCGCAGCCTACGCCGCTGCGCAGACCAAGCTGAACGACCCGTACGCCTGGAGCCACAACGGCCCCGACTCCTTCGACTGCTCCGGGCTCACCTCGTGGGCCTACAGGCAGGCCGGGGTCAAGATCCCCAGGACGGCGGCCGACCAGGCGAACTTCGGCCGCCACCTGACCATGTCCCAGCTTCAGGTCGGCGACCTGGTCATCTTCTACGGCGACCACCACCACGTCGGCCTGTACGCGGGCGACGGCATGGTGCTGCACGCCCCCAAGCCCGGCGCCTTCGTGCGCTACGAGTCGATCGGCAACATGCCCTTCCAGTTCGGGGTACGGATCTGAGCGTCGCGGACGGTATCCGCCGGAACGTGGTCGACGGCAGCGCATCGTCTGCCGTGTGAGGGTCCCGCCGGTCGGTCGCTCCAGGAAATCGCGGGCTCAATTCCCGCGCACCGGGGAAGATGCCTCTGTGCGTCACCACCTACGCGGTCTTGCCGCCAATCCGGGCTTGCCGTCCGAGCTGGTCGACCTGCTGATCTCCGTGGCGGACGACGACCTCGCCACGGGCCTCGCCGGTCGCCCGGACCTCTCCCGCTCTCAGGCCGTCGCGCTGGCCGAGCGGGTCGGCGACAGCGCGGCGCAGCTCGCCTACGAAGGCCGGCTGACCGCCGCAGACGTCGATCCAGCGGTCTGGCCTGACGCCGCCCTCGCCCTGCTCGACCGCGGTGCGGGGCCTCATGAGTGGGCGCGCCTTCTGGCGGCGGATCCGGTCCGTGAGCGTCGCGAGAGGCTGGCGGCCTGCCCAGGCCTTCCGTCCGACGTGGTGGACAGGCTCGCGGCTGACCCGGATGTCCGCGTCGTCGCGGAGCTCGCCTTGTGGACCACTCCTGGCGTGGCGGCGGCCGGGATCGGCTCCACCCTGCTGCCCCGTGTCGCCGCCGCTTCTCCCGGTCCGCGTCCTGGCCAGGGTGGCGGCCAACCCGGACGCACCGGCCGCACTGCTGGAGGACCTGGTCCGACACGCACCACCGGTCCTGCGGGTCTTCCGTGAGGTCGCCCGCCATCGCGCGGCGACAGCGTCGGCGCTGCTCGCCTGTCTGGCCGACAAGCGCGCGAGAGCTCTGGCCGCCGGGCACCCGGCGCTTCCGCCGCCCGTCGTCGTGAGGCTGCTCGCCGACCCGGACGGGGAGGTGGCGGAGGCGGCGGCAGCCAATCCGTCCCTGCCGCCTGACGTGATGTCGGATCTGGTGCACCGGCGATGAGCGCGCCCCGCCCGCTCCACCCGCTCACCGGGGCCCCGGAAGCCCGGACGTCCTGACGTTCGAACGTCCGCGCCGGTGCCACACCGGCGGCAGGAACCCGGGAACCGCAGCCGGCGCCGGAAGTCGTCCGGCGGGCCGCGGTGGAAGGACCCTCAGTGGCGCCGGTCCGCCTGCGGCGGCGGGGCCGTCGATCCGCGCGGGACCAGGCTGGGGACCTGGGCGGCGTGGGAGACCGCCTCGCGGCGCATCATCACGTCGAAGAGGGTCTCGGTCACGTCCGCGCCGAAGGAGAAGATGTCGTGCTGCATGGCCGAGAGCGTGGGCCGGGTGAGCTGGCACAGCTGGGAGTCGTCCCAGGCCAGCACGGACAGGTCCTGGGGTACCGACAGGCCGAACTCGGCGATCACGCCCAGCGCGGTGACCGCCATCAGGTCGTTGTCGAAGACGATCGCCGTGGGCCGCTCCGGCGACAGCAGCAGCGAGCGGCAGGCCCTGCTGCCCTGGTCGGCTGAGAAGTCCGCGACCACCGTCCGTGCGGTCAGGCCGAGTTGGCCGGCGGTCTCGGTGAACGCCTTGGTGCGGATGGCGCTGTGCCCGAGTTCCTCGGGTCCGCTCACCCGGGCGATCCTGCGGTGGCCGAGCGCGGCCAGGTACTGCACGGCTTCCGCGGTCGCCGCAGCGTCATCGGTCCACACCGAGGTGAAGGGCCCGGCCAGCGACGGGTGCCCGACGGCTACGGCCGGCAGGCCGATGCCCGACAGTACCGGGATGCGCGGGTCGTCGATCCGCAGGTCGACCAGCACGGAGCCGTTGATCCGGTTGCCCTGCCACCACCCGCGCTGGACCTCGATCTCCTCCTCTGGCTCCACCAGGCGCAGCAGCAGCGAGCACGAGTGCCGCGAGAGCACGCTCTCGATCCCGGAGATGAACTCCATGTAGAAGGGTTCGAGGCCCAGCATCCGGGCCGGCCGGGCGATGGCGAGACCGATGGTGTGCACTGATCGCCCGGACAGGGACTGGGCCGCCTGGTTCGGGCTCCAGCCCAGCTCACGGGCGGCCTGCAGGATGCGCTCCTTGGTCTTGGAGGAGACGCCCGGCTTGTCGTGGACCGCGATGGTGACGGCCGAGGGCGAGACCCCGGCGAGCTTGGCCACGTCCTTGATCGTGGCCTTGCGGCCCTCCCCCGACGCTGTCGTGCGAGCCACCAGGATGTCCACCTTCAGGTCGTTGCTGGAATACCGGGCCGGGCCCGGTAGAGCGCGCGAGTACCCGCGCTCCCCCATCCTGCTGGACCGATACGGCATCCCTCACAATAGCCTCTGCCCGGGGGGAGCACCATGTTCCCGTGGTAGGGCCCGGCGGGGGCGGCTCGCGCGGTATGAACACGCTACTGCACCGTTTTATGGAGGGGTCCGTATGGCCGTCCGCGCCCCCGGGCCGCCAGCGCTGATCCGGGGGTGTCGGTGCCGCCCGCGCGCCGACCGGCCCGGGACTCACCCGGGTCGGTCGCCGTGTTCGGGTCAGCGGCCGCCCCAGGTGTAGGTGACGGTGGCCCCGGGGGCGACGCTGGTGGTGACGTCGATGCCGGGTGCGGTGATGGCCGTGGTGTGCGCCGCCGTGGTGCTGGGGTTGTAGACGACCAGGGCGGTGCTGCCGTCGGGGTTGGTGAACGCCGACGCCTGCAGCGGGCTGGGGTCGCCCTGGGCGGCGGCGACTCCCGACGCGATACGGACGGCGCCGGGGCGCACGAACCGGGAGAAGTGCGCGAGGGTGTAGTAGTTGCCGGTGTAGGTGACCGCACCGGTCGTGGAATCGACGCTGACGGTGCCGTCGCAGCCGGTGCAGCCGCCGGTGTGCGGGCCGTGGTTCTCGTCCAGCGCGAGATTCCAGAAGATCATGCTGCGGGCCCAGTTGTTCATCGCGCCGATGGTGCGGGTGATACCGCCGCCGCTGCACTCGGTCTCGAAGATGTCCTTGCCGGGGTGGGAGGCCTTGAGTGCGGTCTGGGCGCCGGGGTCGCCGTAGTAGCAGTGGTAGGCGGTGCCGGAGATCCACCTGGCGGCAGGCGATTCGAGCAGGTCGAAGGGGTAGTCCGGCTCGGGGTCCTCACCGGCGTCCACGTGGGACTGCACGTCGAAGGGGTGCTCGGCCCAGTTGTGGTCGAAGCCGAGGATCTTCGTGCGCAGGCCGGCCGCCTTCAGGGCCGGCCCCAGCCGCTCGATGACCTTTGCCTCCTGTGCGACGGGCAGGTCGGTGCCGGGGTAGTCGGTGCGCAGCAGTGCCTGGGGCTCGTTCTGGACGGTGAGGTAGTCCACCGGAACACCGGCCGCCGCGTAGGCCTGGACGAACTTCACGAGGTAGCGGGCGTAGGCGTCGTAGATCCTCGGTGAGTCGATGAGCTTGCCGTCGATCATCGAGTCTCCGGTCTTCATCCAGGCCGGAGGGCTCCACGGGCTGGCGACGATCTGCAGCCGCGGGTTGAGCGCCCTGGCCTGCCGGAGCAGCGGCAGGATCTGCCCGGTGTCGTGGGCGACGGAGAAGTGCTCGAGGCTGTAGTCGGTCTGTCCCGCCGGGACGTCGTCGAAGGTGTAGTCGCGGGTCGCGAAGTCCGAGGCGCCGATCGGCTGGCGCAGCATGCTCAGCCCGATGCCCTGCCGCGGGGAGAACAGCCGGGTCATCAGGGCGTCGCGGTGCTGCTTGTCCAGCCGGTACATCACCGTGGCCGAGGAGTCCGTGATGGAGGCGCCGAATCCGGTCAGCTGCTGGAACCGGAGGCCCGGGTCGACGTGGACGGTGGTGTCGGCGGGGGCGGGGGTGGTGGTGACCGCGGTCGGGCTGTCCGGTTGTGGGCCGGTGGTGTGGGCGTCGGAGACCCACTGCCGGACGCCTGCGGAGGCGGTGCGGTCCGGGGCTCCGGAGGCCGCGGCGGTGCCGGCCTGGGTGGTGGCGAAGGCGGTCAGCAGGGCGAGGCCGGCGGCCAGGAGGGCCGCGCGGCTGCGTGCGGATCTGCCGGGTCGCCCGGGGCAGCCTGCGGACCGTGCGGTCGTGGCTGCGGAGTTCTCGGCACCAGGGTGCTTCATGTCGCTCCAAGGTGAGTCGGGGGACGCGGGCGGAACTGCCCGTGCGGGGTGCGGCGACCGGGGCGGGCCGCTGCGCCGGCGGCCCGCCCCGGGTGTCACTGGAGGTGGATCAGGCCGTGGGCGTTCCAGAAGTCGCAGTGGTGGTCCGCGACGAAGCCGGCGGTGAGCCCGGAGTGCGGCAGGCGGAACTGCATCACCTCGGGGCTGTCCTGGCGGTAGGCGGGCCAGGGGCCCTGTCGCGGGTCGGGGCGTCCGGTGGCGATGAAAGCGCCCCACTGGTCGCGCATGGCCCGCGCCAGCCGCTCCTGCCAGGTGTTCAGGCCGGTCAGGAACTTCTGCGACCCGTCGGTGCGGGTGAAGTCGAACAGGTACTCCAGCTCGGTGGTGTGGTAGGCGCCCCAGGCGAAGCCCGGGGTCACGGCCTCGGCCGGCGCGGTGAAGTCCGCGAACTCGTAGGCGTAGGTGGGGGTCCTGGGCGCCAGGGCGTTCTCGATCGTCCAGGCCCTGCACACCCGGTCGGGGTCGGAGGCGATCGCTCCTGCCGCGTCGGCCGGGGCCATGCCGGAGTACAGGGCCAGGATCTGGTTGGCGAGTTGCGGGTGGGAAGTCCGTACCCAGGCGGTCAGCGAGTCCTCGGTCGCGGGCTGGGCGATGCCCGGGTAGGGGCGGTTCTCGTCATGGGTGTTGCCGACCAGGACGGGCACGTGGGCGAAGCGGCCCGCGGTGATCGCCTGCCGGGGGTCCAGCGGCAGGGTGGTCCCGCCGATGGTCGGGGTGCCAGGTGCGCCGGGGCGGTCGAGGAGATCGCTGACGCTCCTGCCACGCAGGCAGGCGGCGGCGGTCGCGGTGTCGCCGCACCCTTCCGCCGCGGCGAGTGCGTTGCCGGATTCCAGGGCCTGGCCCATGGGCTGCGCGTCGCAGGCGCCGCTCTCGATGACCGCGCGGGCGAACAGGCCCTGCGCGGGAGGTGCCGCCAGCAGCCGGCACACGGCGCGGCCGCCCGCCGACTGCCCGGCCACCGTCACCTGGCGGGGGTCGCCGCCGAAGGCCGCCGCGTTGGACCGCAGCCAGCGCAGGCCGGCGATCTGGTCCATGAGCCCGTACTGCCCCGACATGCCGTCGGGCGCTTCGCTGCCGAGTGACGGCAGCGCCAGGAAGCCGAGCCAGCCCAGCCGGTGATTGACCGTCACCACGACGGCGCCCGTCTCCGCGGCCAGGGCGGCGGCCTGGTACTGGCTGCCGGAGCCGTTGATGCCCCCTCCGCCGAAGATCCAGTACAGCACGGGCGCGCGGCCGGCGCGGGCCGCCGGGGTGTCGGGGCGCCAGACGTCGAGGTACAGGCAGTCCTCGCTCTGCGAGCGGGGGCCGTTGCCGTTCTCCGTCTGCGGGCACGCCGGGCTCGGCTCCGACGCGTCCCGCACGCCCTGCCAGACGTGTGCGGGCTGCGGCGGACGCCAGCGCAGGTCTCCGACCGGCGCGGCGGCGTAGGGGACGCGGCCGAAGAAGTCCACGCCCCACGCCGCCTGGCGGCCCGCCAGCAGGCCCTGCTGGGTGCGTACGTGCGGCGCGCCGGCCGTGGATGGCCTGGCCGTGGCCCGCGCGGCGGCGCCCGGTGCCGCGGTGAGGGTCGCCGCCAGTGCCGCCGCGACGGCCAGGAGTGCGCCGGCCATGCGTCCGGTGGTTCTGCGGTGGAATGCTGTGAGCACGTGTCGTCTCCTCGACTGGTTGCGGGAGCCTGTCGCCGTCGGTCGCGGCCCGTCCGAGGGGGCCGGCGTGCCGGCCGTCCGGGCGTTCGCCGGGTGCGCGGCCGGTCCTTCCCGTGCCGGTCCGCTCCCCCGCGGGTGCGCGCCCGGGGGCGTGGCGGGTCGGGCGGCCTGCACGTCGCGGGTGTACAACGTTTCCGGCCGCCTCCGGCCGGTCTGCGGTTCAAGGTAGACGCCACACCGGCTTTGCGTCTATAAAACGTTCGAGAAAACAGCTTCGGGCGCTGCCGCCCGGCCTGCCGTCCACGACACCGGGAGACGACGACGATGCAGCTGTCCGCACACACCTGGGGGGCCGGCGGCGACCGGGCGGCGCTGCTGGTCCACGGCATGATGGCCGACCACCGCACCTGGCGCCGAGTCGGTCCCGCGCTGGCCGATCGGGGCTACCGCGTGCTCGGGGTGGACCTGCCGGGCCACGGGCGAAGTCCGCGTGCGGCAGGGCCTGACGGCGACTGCCGCTACGATCTGGATCTCATGGCAGGCTCCGTGGCGGCCGCCTGTCCGGGCGGCGCGGACCTGGCGATCGGCCACTCGCTGGGCGCGATGGTGCTGGAACGGGCGATCAGCCGCGGCCTGACGGTCGGTCGGGCCGTCTACAGCGATCCCGCCTGGCGCACGGAACGGCACGACCTGGGCCCGTCGCGCGCCTACAAGCAGGCCACGCGTACGGAGATCCGCGCGGCCAACCCGCACTGGGAGGACGAGGCCGTGGACGACGAGGTCCGGTGCCTGGAGTCGTGGGACCCCGATACGCTGGCGGTGCTGGAACCGCCGCCCGGGCTGCCGGTGTCGGCGCCGACGCCGTCGCTTGTGCTCCTCGCCGACCCCAGCGAGCGGGTGCCGGCCGCCCGGCAGGAGCAGCTGAGGGCACGGGGTTTCATCCTGCGGACGGTGCCCGGCGCGGGACACTCGATCCACCGCGACGACTTCCCCGGGTTCATGGCCGCGCTCTCCGGCTGGATCTAAAACGGTGCATCACCGATGCCGCCCGGTCCTGGTGTCCGGCTCGCCGACGCATGGCGCCGCACGGGCCCGCCGGGTCCCGCGACCGGCGCACGGTTCTCATCCCGGAAGCCTTCGGGCTGCCGTACCGCCTCTCGCCCCCGCACTCCCCTCCGGATGGAGAAACAGTCATGGTCCTCAGCACTCCACAGACTTCACGCGCCTCCCGACTGCCCGGGCCTGACCGGCTGCTGGCCGCCCTCGACATCGGCGGCACCAAGATCGCCGGGGCCGTGCTCGACGCCCGGGGCACCATCCTCCACCGGGCCCAGCACGGAACCCCGCCGGGCGGCGGCCCGGAAGAGGTGTTCATGGCCGTCCGGGCAGTGCTCGAACAGCTGGCGGCGCTTCCGCAGTGGGGGCGCGTGGCCGGGCTGGGCATCGCCAGCGCGGGTCCCGTCGACATCGCACGGGGCCGGGTGAGCCCGGTCAACATCGCCGGCTGGCGGGACTTCCCGCTGGTCGACCGGGTGCGGGGCCTGCCGCAGACGGCCGGGCTCGCGGTGGCGCTGTGCGGCGACGCGGTCGCGATGACGGCGGCCGAGCACCGGCTCGGGGCCGCCCGCGGCTGCCGGGACGCACTGTGCATGGTGGTCTCCACCGGAGTGGGCGCAGGCCTGGTCATGGACGGCGCCGTGCGCAACGGGCCCACCGGGAATGCCGGCCACCTCGGGCACATCACCGTGGACCTGCTCGGTGACCCCTGCGTGTGCGGATCCCGCGGCTGCGTCGAGCAGTTGGCCAGCGGCACGGCGCTGACCCGGCGTGCCCTGCGGGACGGCTGGCGGCCCTCGGGAGCGCCCGACGGGGCCACGCTCGCGGCCGACGCCCGCGCCGGCGACCCCGTGGCCCTTGCCGCCTTCGACACCTCCGCGCGGGCTCTGGCCGCGGCCATCGCCGCAGTCGCCACACTGGTGGAGATCGAGGTGGCCGTCATCGGCGGCGGTGTCGCCGAGGCCCACGACGTCCTCTTCCCTCCGCTGCGCCGGCATCTGGCGTCCTACGCCGTGCTGCCCTTCGCCGCCGGAGTCCGCGTGGAGGTGGCCGCCCTGCGTGCCGACGCGGGCCTGATCGGAGCCGCCCTGATCGCCTCCGACCTGCATTCCGTCGAGGCCGCCCGATAGCGGGGCACCGGGGGGACGGTGGTCGCACGGGAGCGTGTGGCCCTGGCCACCGGCGGGCGCTGCGTTCGCGGTCACCGTGCAGGTGTGCGCCCCCGCCGCCGTCCCGGTGTCACCTCCTCGGGGCCACGCTCTCCCGGGGGACGGCATGGCGCTCCGCGCCGCCCGGCAGCGGTGCCTCCCGGCCTTCGAGGAGGGCGAGCAGCACCCGCACCGCATGGCCGCCCAGGCCCGTCATCCCACCGGCCATCGCGGTGATCCGCGGCCGGGCGAGGGTGCACAGCACGGAGTCCTGCCAGGCCAGGACGCTCAGCGACCGCGGGACCTCGACCGCCATCTCGCGGGCGACGCACAGGCCCGCGGCGGCGCCGAAAGCGGTGTCGTAGATGACGACGGTGGGCGGGCGCGGGTCCGACAGCAACAGCCGGGTGGCGTGCGCGGCCTCGACCACGCGGTCGCCCGCGGCGCCGGACGGTTCCGCGAGTTCGATCCGGTGTGCGGCAGCGTCCCGGAGTGCTCGGAGGCGCCCGTGCACCGCCTGGTCGGCGACGTAGCCGCATCTGCGGTGCCCCAGGGCGGCCAGGTACGCGAGCGTGGTCTCGGCGGCCGTCCGGTCGTCCCACCACACGGTGGTGACGGCGCACGGGCCGGGGCGCGCCGGGGCGGCCGCCACCGCCGGGATACCGGAGGCGGCCAGCGCCGTGGCCGTCTCGACGTGCGCTCCTTCGTCCAGCAGGACCGCCCCGCAGATCTGCCCGGCCTGCCACCGGCTCCGCAGCGCGGCCGGTGCGCTGTGCCCCTGCTGCCCGTGCGCCGTGAGCGCGTTACGCCCGGCCCGCGCCAGCTCCCCCAGCGCGCCGGCGAGGAAGTCGTCCTCCCAGGGACGCGGCCGTCCCCTCCCCCCGGCATCGACCGCCAGTGCGACCGTCCCGCCGTGCGTCGCGGCGCTGCCCGCCAGGGCGCTGGCGACGGGGCTGGGGTGCCAGTCGAGGTCGGCAGCGGCCGACGCGATCCGCCGGCGCGTCACCGGCGACACGCCCGCCTTGCCGCTGAAGGCCAGCGACACGGCCGCGGCGGAAACCCCCGCGCGGCGTGCGACGTCCCTTATCGTCGCGCGCCGCACGGGGGTGGCTCTCGCGGCGGGATCGGTCACCGCACCGGGTCGGCGACCGGGTCCACGGCGCCGGAGGCGTTGACGCAGCGCAGTGCGGCCCGCAGCACCTCCGGCCGCTCGCCGTCCCAGCCGCTGACGGCGAAGTCGGCGCTCTCGCCCGGCAGCAGCGTCACCAGGCCCCGGTCGGTGCGGGCGTCCGGATGCAGGCGGTCCGGCTGGAGCAGCAGGTCGCGCACCAGGGTGTGCGCGGTGACCGTCACCCGCGCGCCGCCGGCGGCCGGGGTGACCTGGGTGGTCATCTCGGCGACCGGGTAGGCGAACGCGTGGTCGGGGACGGGGAAGTGCACCGCGCGCAGCCCGTCCGCGTCGGCTACGAGGAATTCGTGCCGGGAGCCGGCAGGCGGCGCCGCCTGCTCGGGCAGGCCGATCACGGCCACGGAGCGCGCGGCCACCTGCACGGGGAGGTGCGTCTCGGTTCCCGGCCCGCCGCGGGCGTCGGCCCGGCGGACCAGGGCCCGCGTATTCCAGGGTTCGCCGCTCTGGTTGACCGCGACGAGGACGAGGCGTCCTTCGCGGTTCTGGAAGGTCAGCAGGCGGTCGGCGTAGAGCCGCTTGAGCTCGTGGTAGAGGGGTTTCTCGCGGCCGTCGCCGTCGACGGCCGCCCAGGAGGTCACCGGCCAGCAGTCGTTGAGCTGCCACAGGACCGCTCCCGCACAGCGCGGCCAGTGCGACCGCCAGTGCTCGACGCCGGTGGCGACGGCTCTGGCCTGGTTGACCTGGGTCAGGTAGTGCCAGGTGTCGAAGTCGGCCGGCCGGGCGAAGTGGTGGGCCAGGCCGCGCTCCAGCTTGCCGTTGCCGTCCTCGGCTTTCTGATGGTGCAGCATCCCGGGGGCGTCGAGAGTCAGCGGGTGGTCACCGAGGGCGCGCCGCAGGGTGGCGTGGGCGGGTGGGGCCTGCCAGCCGAACTCGGCGACGAAGCGGGGGACGTCGTCGAGGTACGCGGAGTAGTCGAGCCGGTTCCACACCTCCCAGGAATGGGCGGTGCCGTGGCCGGGGTCGTTGGGGTGCAGGTCCCGCGAGCCCGACCAGGGGCTGCCCGCCCAGTACGGCCGGGTGGGGTCGGTCTCGGCGACGATGCGGGGCAGCAGGTCGAGGTAGTAGCCCTCGCCCCAGGTGGCACCGGCAAGGGCGGCCTCCCAGTCCCAGTCGCGGAAGCCCCACAGGTTCTCGTTGTTGCCGTTCCAGATGACCAGCGACGGGTGCGGCATGAGCCGGACGATGTTCTCGCGGGCCTCGGCCTCGACCTCCGAGCGCAGCGGCTCCTCCTCCGGGTAGGCGGCGCAGGCGAAGGGGAAGTCCTGCCAGACCAGCAGGCCCAGCTCGTCGCAGGTGTCGTAGAAGTCCTCGCTCTCGTAGATGCCGCCTCCCCACACCCGCACCAGGTCGACGCCCGCCGCCGCGGCCTGCTCCAGGCGGCGCCGGTAGCGCTCGCGCGTGATGCGGGAGGGGAAGACGTCGTCGGGGATCCAGTTGACACCGCGGGCGAACAGCGGTTGCCCGTTCACCACCAGGGTGAAGGCGCTGCCGTGCTCGTCGGCGGTGGTGTCGAGTTCCACGGTGCGGAAGCCGACGGCCCGCTCCCATGTGTCGAGCGGCTCTCCCGTGTCGTCGGCCGCGGTGACGGTGACGGCGTACAAGGCCTGCTCGCCGTAGCCTCGGGGCCACCACCGTTCGACGCCGGGCACCTCTGCCCGGACGGTCAACCGGTCGCGGCCGGCAGGAAGTTCGGCGTGCACCTCGGTGCCGGCCACGCCGAGGGCGATGCGTACCGCGCGGCCGGCCCCGCTCGCGGCACGTTCCACGGCCACGTGGACGGAAACGATTCCGGAGCCGTCCGCGCCGACCGTCACCTCGGGACGGACTTCCGCCAGCCGGGCGGTCGACCAGTGTTCGAGGCGCGGCTGCCGCCAGAGGCCGGCGGTGACCAGGGTGGGCCCCCAGTCCCAGCCGAAGGAGCAGGCCATCTTGCGGATGAACTGGAAGGGCTCGGTGTACGGTCCCGGCCGGTCGCCGAGCAGCGCCCGCAGCCGCTCAGCCTCCTCGTAGGCGGAGGTGAACGCCACGGTGAGCGGGGTGGGTTCTGCGCCCAACGCTTCCGTGACGTCGAAGCGGAAAGAGCGGTGCATGTTGCGGGTGCGGCCCAGCACGCTGCCGCCGAGGCGGATCTCGGCCACGGTGTCGAGGCCGTCGAAGACCAGATCGGTGCGCTCGTGCCCGCCGTCGCCTGCGGGGAGGACCGTGGAGTACGTCCAGTCGGCCCGGCCCACCCAGGCCACTTCGGTCTCGTTGCGGTCCAGGAAGGGGTCGGGGATCAGGCCCGCGGTCAGCAGATCGGTGTGCACGCAGCCGGGAACCGTCGCGGCCACGGGCCGGCCGGCCAGGCCGTCGGGCGCGTTCGCGGGGTGGTGCCTGGAGGTGTCCAGGCGCAGGGTCCAGCCGCGGGTGAGCGGCGTGCTGACCTTCATGCGATCTCCTTGGGCCCCGTAGGGCTCGGCAGTAGAGGGGAGGAGCAGTCGGCGGGGACGGCGGGCGGGGTGCGGCCGGCCGCGGTCCCCCACCGGGGACTACTTCGTGGCGCCGGAGGCGAAGCCGTTGTAGATGAAGCGCTGCAGGAGCAGGAAGACGACCATGCTGGGCACGATGACCAGCGCGGCACCCGCGGAGATGACCTCCCAGTGGGCGCCGTAGGGGCCTTTGAAGCGGAAGAGCGAGGTGGAGACGGTGCCGAGGTTGTCGTCCGGCATGTAGAGGAAGGGGATGTAGAAGTCGTTGTAGATGGCGACGCCCTTGACGATCACCACCGTGGCCATGGCGGGCTTCAGCAGCGGCAGGATGATGCGCCAGTAGATGGTGAAGGAGTTCGCGCCGTCGAGCCGGGCCGCCTCGTCCAGCGAGATCGGGATGGACCGGATGAACTGCAGGAAGATGTAGATGGACACGATGTCGGTGCCCATGTAGAGCAGGACCGGTGCCCAGCGGGTGTCCATCACGCCGAGGCTGCTGACGATCTGGTAGGTGGCGACCTGGGTGGTCACGCTCGGGACGAGCGACGCGATCAGGAACAGCGTCACCACCAGCTTCCTGAACCGGAAGTGGAAGCGGTCGACCGCGTAGGCGGTCATCGAGCCGATCAGCACCGTGCCTGCCACGGAGAACACCAGGATGAACGAGGTGTTCCACAGGGCGCGGAGCATGTGTCCGTCGGTGAACGCGACCGCGTAGTTGTGGAGGTTGAACCAGTCGTGCGGCGCGGCCAGCGCCCCGCCGTCGGCCATCTCCTTGCCGGTCCGCAGTGAGGTGAGCAGCACCGCGGCCAGCGGGACCAGGACGACCGCGCACGCCAGGACGAGCGAGAGGTACTTCAGGAGTACGGCGACCCGGTTGCGGACCGGCGTCGACCGGCCCCCGGACCGCGGCGCCCGGACGATGGCCGGGCCGGTGAGCACCGTCATGACTGTTCCACCCTCTCGTCGGGAAACAGCAGGCGCTGCACCCAGGTCACCAGCAGGACGATCGCCAGCAGCACCACCGCGGCGGCCGAGGCGAGTCCGGTCTTGTTGAAGTTGAAGGCGAGCTTGATCGTCTGGATGACGAAGGTCTCGCTGTTGTTGGAGCCGCCGGTCATGATGAACGGGATCTCGAAAACCGACAGCGACCCGGAGATCGCCAGGATCACGCTGAGGCTGATGATCGGCCGGATGCTCGGGGCGATGACGTAGCGGAACTGCTGCCAGCGGCTGGCACCGTCCAGCGCGGCGGCCTCGTACAGCTGCGGCGGTATGGACTGGATGGCGCCGAGGAACAGGACCATGTTCAGGCCCATGAACCGCCACACCGACACACCGGCCAGCGAGGTGTTGACCAGGTGCGGATTGCCCAGCCACAGGTGCGGGCCGAGCCCGAACCAGTGCAGCACGGTGTCGAGGGTGCCGCCGGGCTGGAAGAAGTACAGGAACACGAAGCCGACGGCGACCCCGTTGATGAGGTAGGGGAAGAACAGGATGCCCTTGAACAGGTTTCGCAGCCGGGTGTCGAAGCTGAGGACGGTGGCGAAGTACAGCGCCGCGCAGATCTGCACGACCGACGCCCCGAGGTAGAACAGGCTGACCCAGAACACCTGGAACAGCTGGGGCCGGGTGAACAGGTCGGTGTAGTTGGACAGTCCGACCCAGTTGCGGGTGGGGCTGATCCCGTCCCAGTCGGTGAAGCTGTACGAGAACATGTCCACCACGGGCAGCCAGGTGAACGCCACCAGCAGGACGAGCGGCGCCAGCAGGTACAGCCAGGGGGTGAACCACCAGGCGCCTGCCTTGCGGCGCGGGGAAGGGCCGCGGCGCGACCGCCCCTGCGGGGAGCGGGCCGGGTCCGGCGGCGGCAGGGTGCGGGCGGAGCGGATGCGGCCCGCGGTCCGCGGTGCGCTCATGTGGTCCTTCTTCCGGTCGCCGCTCGGCAGAGGCGGCAGGTGTGTGAGAGTGCCGTGCGAGGAGGGGGTTCCGCCTCGGACGAGCCGTGCACGGCGCGAGCGGTACGGGCCCGCGCCCGGGTGCGGCCGCTCCGGCCGGGCCGGTGCCGGGCCGGAGCAGCAGTGGTGGAGCGGTGGCGGTGGAGCGCCGGGTCAGCCGAGGGTGCCCTGGGCGTCGGACCACTTCTTGTTCAGGTCCTTGAAGATGCCGTCCTTGTCGCCGCCGGCCGCGCCGCGGGCGACGTCGACGATGTGCTGCGGGTAGTCCTGGTTGTTCAGCCCGATCTCGGAGGCCTTGTCGATCTCGTCGACCAGCGCGGTCTTGTCGTTGGCGAGGTGGATGAACTGCGCGCCGGCGTCCTGGAAGGGCTTGAGGTCGGCGGGCAGCGCCGAGCCCTTCACCGAGGAGATCGACAGCGCGGACTGGGCGTCACCGGACTTGTTGATGAACCAGTCGATCCAGGCGCGCGCCGCGGCCTTGTTCTTGGAGTGGATGTTGATGCCGTACTGGTAGTCGGGGCGCACGACAGAGCAGAAGTGGCCGCCCTTCTGGCTCGGGAAGGGCATGAAGCCGATGTCGTCGGGATTCTTGCCGGCCTTCTTGGCGGCGTCCTGCATCTGCACCACGGCCCAGGAGCCCAGCCACATGGTGGCGACCTTGCCGGTGCCGATCAGGGCCTTGGAGTTCTCCCAGTTGGTGGTGTTGGGGTCGGCCTCGGACAGCTTGTCGTGCACCACGTCGTAGAGCAGTGAGTCGACGACGTTCAGATCCTGGCCCGGCGCCCAGGGCTCCTTCGTGGTCGCGAGCTTGTCGTTGGCGGCCGGGTCGCAGCTGGGCGAGCCCAGCGCGTTGCCCCAGTTCGTCATGGGCCAGCCGTCGTGGTAGTTCGTGTAGTAGGGGGTGGCGTCGGTCTTGGCCTTGACGGCCCTGAGGTCCGCGATGAACTGGGCTGGGGTGGTGGGCCAGTCGGTGACGCCGGCCTGCTTCCACACCGCCTTGTTGTAGACGAAGCCGTTCGCGGTGCCGATGTTGGCGATCCCGTAGACCTTGCCGCCGACCGTGGCATGGTCGGTGAAGTCGTAGGTCTTCGACAGGTCGGCGGCGGTGCCCAGCGGGGCGAAGAACGCCGGGTACTGCTTGAGGGGAACGGAGTTGGGGATGGACAGCACGTCGCCGTAGTTCTTGCTGTTCATCCTGATCTTGACGTCGCCCTCGTAGTCGGTGAGGCCCTGGAACTTCACCGTCACGTGCGGGTACAGCTTGTTGAACTCGGCGGCGTACCGCTTGGCGGTGCCGTCCTGGACCTGGTCGGTCCTGTTGGTGAGCACGGTGATCGTGCCGGTGACCTTCGACGGGTCGCCGGGGACGTTCACCACGTCGGAGGACGGACTGCCGCTGTTCCCGCTGCCCCCGCCGCAGGCGGCCAGGCCCATGGCGAGCACTACAGCGGTGGCCGCAAGTGCTGTTCTTCGCATGCCGATTCCACTCCCTTGTGACTGGACGAAAAAGCGCCGCACTGCATGCCGCGCAGCGACGGAGGTCTCGTCGTCGGGGCGAAGCGGCTCGATGGCTGCTTAACGTAGACGGAACACCGGGTCGTGTCCATAGAACGGTCTAGTTTTATGGGAGCGTGACATTCGGGCAGGTGGAGAGCGCAGATGACTGCGTCTTTACTTAACTGCTCACCCCTGGATCGCCCGCAGGCCACCGACAGGGCCCCGCCCCTCGTCCCCCTTGACGTGCAGACCTGCTGTTCGCTTCAATCAGCTGGTCTAAAACGCACGAGTCCCTGCTGGTACGGGCACGCCTCAGGACGCGACATCCCGAGGTGCCGGACTCCGGACGCGCCTGGCGGGGCCGTCCGTGGATGGTGGTCGGACGGCCCCGCCGTTGTGGTGCGGTGGTGGTGCGGTTGTCGGTGTGTTGGTGGTGGTCAGGTCGGGAGGTGCCAGGTCTGCCAGGCGTTGGTGTTGCGGTCCCAGATCTGCAGGCGGGTGCCGTTGGCGGTGCTACCGCCGGGGACATCGAGGTAGCGGCCGGACTGCGGGTTCCTCACGTGCCCGTCGGACTCGGCCACCCACTGCTGGGCCGGCGAGCCGTTGCAGTCCCAGACCTGCAACACCGTCCCGTTCACGGTGCCCTGACCCGTCACGTCCAGGCACTTGCCCACCGCCCGGATCGTGCCGTCGGAACCCACCGTCCAGACCTGCGCACCGGACCCGTTGCAGTCGTACAACTGCACCGCCGTTCCGTTCGTCCCACTCCCACCCGCGACATCCACACACTTGCCGCCCACACCCGTGATCGCACCCGCACGCGAACCACCCCCAGGCGACGTCGGCGGAGTCGTACCACCCCCAGCAGGGATGTGGATGTCGCCGCGGCTCAGAACGCGCCCGTCGTAGTAGCCGGACTTGACCGAGTCGTTGGTGTTGTAGCCGGTGTTGGTCAGGTAGTCCAGCCAGACATTCCAGTAGACCCACTTGGGCTGGGCTGACAGCTGGGCGGGCTGCGGCACGCTGCCGACCTCGGCCAGCGCCATGGGCTTCTTGCTGCCGGCGATGTTCGACAGCGCGTTGTACCAGTCGGTGGCGGGGAACTTCTGCCACCACACGTCCAGGCCCACGACGTCCACGTAGGCGTCACCCGGGTAGTAGCTCGCCGCCTGGGAGGCCGTGCCCTGGACGTCCTTGAGCGCCCAGACCCAGACGATGTTGTCCAATCCCTTGGACGTCAGGTAGTCGTGGGTGATCTGGAACAGCCGTGCGCTCCCGTTCGGGCCCGACCGGCCGCCCCACCACGCCCAGCCGTCGTTCATCTCGTGCAGCGGCCGGAACAGCACCGGGATGCCGGCGGTCTTCAACTGCTGGAAGTAGGGCACGAACTGGTCGAGCTTGTGCTTGTAGTCGGTGTTGAGCGTGGTGCCGTCGGTGATGACCTGCTGCCATTCCGCGTCCGACAGCTTGCTGCCGTTGACCGGGTTCGAGCCGCCCTCGAAGTCGCAGGTGGCCACGTCGGGACGGCAGGCGTGCATCATCAGGCCCGGCAGCGCGCCGTTGTTCCACTCGGCCTTGGCCTCGTTGACGACCGTCTGCCGGTTGTCGATGTCGTTCTGGCTGAACCCGAAGTCGCCGTTCCAGAGGCCCGGGTACTTGCCGGTGATGTCGTGGACCTTGGTGATCCACTGGGACGGGTTGCTGTTGGCGCCGCCCTGCTGGCCTGACAGGACGTGATTGCCGGTGAGGCTCTTGAGGTAGGCGATCTCGTCGGCCTTGGTGACGCCGGAGGCCGCGGGCGGAGCCGCGGAAGCACTCCCGCCGGTCAGGGTGAGCGCGACGCCTGCCAGGGCGGCGGCGGTGACGCCGGCCAGCAGGGCGCGTGTTCTGGCGCGTGGAGACATGGACATGCCTTTCGAAGGAGGAGGGCGGCGGCGACACAGTAGACCCGCGGCTTCTCGGTGTCCATATATCGTTCAAGTAGCGTGAGGCGGCCGCCCCGTCGACGCGGATGCGGTGCCGGCTCTGAGCTGGGGATTGCCGCTACTGCAAGGATCTGCCGATTTGAGCGCTCGGAGGGCGTGCGGGACCGGGCAGCGGCCACCGGACCCCGTCCACGGGCGCGGCGGAGGCCGGCTTTCCGTGGCCGGCCGCGGCTTCGACAGAGGCCGCCCCACCGTGACTGGCACGTTTTACACGTGGGTTGGTCCAATCCATTGACAGTGTCAGGGCGTCGTTCTAGCTTCTGGCCTCAGTCCGGCGTGCGACAGCGATGTCATGACGCTCGATCAGGCAGGGCTGTCTGCCCGCATGGACGTACAACGTTCCACCCCCATGACTGCTCATGAGAGGGTTCCCCCGGTGAGATCGAAGATCTTCACGCGTAAAGCCGCCGCCTTCCTGGCCGCGATCCCGCTGGCCGGCGTCGCATGGCTGGCCACCTCCACGTCGCAGGCGTCAGCGACCGGCGCCTCCACCCCCGCCGCCGTGATCAACTACCTGCACCAGATCAGCGGCAACCACACGATCAGCGGAGTACACAACAAGGAGCCGCTGAGCAACCCGTCGCAGTACACCGCGCAGGCGCACACGATCACCGGCAAGTGGCCGGGGCTGTGGGGCGGCGAGCTGGGATTCACCGCGACGGACATCGCCAACCGGCAGACGATGATCAACCAGGCGAAGACCGAGTGGGCCAACGGCTCACTGGTGAATCTGACCTGGCACATGTGCCGCCCGGACGTGGCCACGTGCACCTTCGACGGCGGCATCAACGGCGCATCGCTGTCCGACTCCGAGTGGAGCCAGCTGATCACCAACGGCACCACGCTCAACAACGACTACAAGGCCAAGCTGGACACCGCAGTCCCGTACTTCCAGCAGCTCAAGGACGCCGGTATCCCGGTGCTGTTCCGGCCGCTGCACGAGATGAACGAGGGCTGGGCGTGGTGGGGCGGCCGCCCCGGCGCCAACGGCAGCGCGAAGCTCTTCCAGATCACCCACGACTACCTGGCATCCAAGGGCCTGAACAACATCGTCTGGGTCTGGAACGTCAAGGACAGCGACGCCAACGGCGGCTCGGGCGGTGTCTCCGCCTTCTACCCCGGTGACAACTACGTCGACGTGGCAAGCCTCGACCCGTGGGTGCACAACTTCCCGACAGGCGACTGGTACCAGGCCCTGCTCAACGTCGCACACGGCAAGCCCGTCTCGCTCGCCGAGGTCGGCACCGTGCCCACAGCGGCGCAGTTGGCGGCGCAACCGCAGTGGACCTGGTTCATGATCTGGGCCGACTACATCACCTCGGCCAACTCCAGCGCAGGCCTCCAGGCCACCTTCACCTCGTCACGCGTGCTCAGCCAGGGCCAGTTCACCATCCCTGCTGGGGGTGGTACGACTCCGCCGACGTCGCCTGGGGGTGGTTCGCGTGCGGGTGCGATCACGGGTGTGGGCGGCAAGTGTGTGGATGTCGCGGGTGGGAGTGGGACGAACGGGACGGCGGTGCAGTTGTACGACTGCAACGGGTCCGGTGCGCAGGTCTGGACGGTGGGTTCCGACGGCACGATCCGGGCGGTGGGCAAGTGCCTGGACGTGACGGGTCAGGGCACCGTGAACGGGACGGTGTTGCAGGTCTGGGACTGCAACGGCTCGCCGGCCCAGCAGTGGGTGGCCGAGTCCGACGGGCACGTGAGGAACCCGCAGTCCGGCCGCTACCTCGATGTCCCCGGCGGTAGCACCGCCAACGGCACCCGCCTGCAGATCTGGGACCGCAACACCAACGCCTGGCAGACCTGGCACCTCCCGACCTGACCACCACCAACACACCGACAACCGCACCACCACCGCACCACAACGGCGGGGCCGTCCGACCACCATCCACGGACGGCCCCGCACCGCACCGGGTGCGCGGACGTGCCCGCCTGCGCACCGTGGAACCGCAGGGCAGCCCTCAGCCGTGCAGCCAGATCCGCAGCGGACCGATCGGTGCGAACCCCTGGCGGAGCGCGGCCTGCAAACCGTCGCCGTGTTCGTAGCCGACCACCGGCAGGCCGGGGAAGAGCCGGGCCACCGCGTCCAGCACGACAGGCCAGGCCGCATCCGGGCCGCCGCCCTGTGCGAACACGTTGGAGATGCCGACCACGCCGTCGCTGCGACTCGCCACCGCTCCGGCAGTCACCCTGCCGCCGTCGTGCGGCCGCCCGGCGATCACGAACGTGGCCGGGTCATCGAGCAGTCCGGGCCTGAAGAGGTCCGCGTCGCCTTTCCCCTCGTCCCAGGCGCGCGCCCAGGCGCGCAGCGTCTCCCGGTCGCTCGCCACGTCCCAGGCGAGGTCGCGCCCGCCTGCGCGCGCGCTCGCCTGGCGGTGGATCCACTGCCCCTCGAACAGCACCCGGAAGCCGGCCGCCGCCAAGTCGAGGTCGGCGAAGCTGTCCTTCACGGAGGCGCCGGGCGTCGCGGTGTCGATGCGGGTGGTCAGCGCGGCCGCGTCGGCGCCCGGCTCCAGCGTGACCGCGTCGGGGTAGTACAGCGGGGTACGGACCGGGCAGGTCCAGTCCCGTGTCCCGAAGTCGCCGACCAGGCCGTGCGATCGGCTCATCGCGGCGCACCACTCGGCGTTGTTGCGCGCGGCCGCTCGGACAAGAAGCTGCTCGGATGCTGTCACGAGCGAGGATCATGACCTGTCCTGATCCGGCCGTCCAGCAGATTTCACCGTCACACCACAACACCACAACACCGCAACACCGCAACACCGCAACACCGTCACGGCGGTCGCCGTAGGTGACGGCGGGAGCACGTTGCCGTGACCGTCAACTCTCCCGCCCGGCATGGCTGTTGATGAAGGCGGCCATGTGGTCGAGGGCCTGTGCGGCCACGTCCACGACCGGGGCGAAGGCCTGGAAGACGTGCGGTGCCCCGGGGAAGGTCCGCAGGGTGACCGGAACATCGGCGAGTGCGGCCTTCGCGGCCAGCCGCAGGGCGTCGTCGAGCAGGACCTCCCGACCGCCGGCCTGGATCAGCAGCGGCGGCAGTCCGCGCAGGTCGGCGTAGAGCGGGCTGGCCAGCGGGGTGCGCGGATCCGCTCCCGCGAGGTAGCCGGCCGCCCGGGTGTCCAGCGCGCGGCGGGTCAGCACCGGATCCGCGCCGGCCCGGGTCTCGATGGTGGCGCCCGACTGGGTGAGGTCCGCCCAGGGGGACATCACGGTCGCGCAGGACGGTTGCGGGAACCCCGCGTCCTTGATCGCCAGCAGCAGGGCGAGCGCGAGGCCGCCGCCCGCCGACTCGCCGGTGACCGCGATCGACCCGGCTGCGACGCCCCGGTCGAGCAGCGCCCGGTAGGCGGCGAGGGCGTCGTCCACCGCGGCCGGGAAGGGATGTTCGGGCGCCAGCCGGTAGTCGACGGTCAGCGCGGTGGCCCCGGTGCGCCGGGCCAGCTCGGAGACCAGTCCGACGCTGCCCGCGGCGGAGCCGATCGCATAGGCGCCGCCGTGGAGGTACAGCAGGGTGCCGTCTGTCGGCGCGGCGTCGCCTGCGCGCACCTCGACGGCGGGCACTCCGCCCAGTTCGGTGGTCCGGGTCAGGACACCGGCGGGCAGTGGTGCGGAACCAGCCGTCTCGTCGAAGACGCGGCGCATCTTCTCGACATCGCCGCCCATGTCCAGTGGCGAACTCCGCAACAGGTCGGAGATGAGGTCAAGTTGGCTGCGGGTCATGTCGTCGGCTCCTTGTGCCAGGAGTGGAGGGTGAGGGTGGGGGGCGGTCTCCGTCACGGGCGGCGCGCGGCTCCTTCCACACGATGCACGCGCCTTACGGGAAAGGGGATCTCCACCGACACCGCGATGCCGGTCAGCTCCGCCACGCTGCGGCCGAGGCGCTTGCGAACAGTAGGGAAGGCTCCTGGCGATCTCCTCGGGTGTGCACGCCTCGACCTGGCAGGTGGCCAACTCTCCGGCATCGGGGATGACGGCGTCGAGTGTCCCCGCGTCATCGGGCGCAGCGCTCCAAGACGGGTTGCCGGATGCGGGCCTGCGGTAGGTTGCCCGCCATGACCGAGCCCGGAGTTGCCGCCTGGCCGCCCGCCCCGATCAGGACCGAGCGGCTCGTCCTGCGTGAGTCCGAGGCACGCGACCGTGCGGCGTCCATCGAGTTGTCCGCCTCGCCGGAGGTGGGCACTTACGTCGGCGGCGCCCGCTCGCGTGGCGAACTCGAACGCGTGGTGCCGGAGATTCCCGGGCGGCGCCCCGGCTTCTTCGTGGTCGAACTCGACGGGGCGATGATCGGCTTCATCCAGCTGCTCGACCGGCGCGAGGCCGACCGTCCCGGCCATGTCCGCCCTGAGGGTGGCGAGGCGGAACTCGGCTACATGTTCCTGCCGGACGCCTGGGGGCACGGGTACGCGGCCGAGGCGTGCGCGGCGGCACTGGACTGGTTCGCCGGCGCCTTTCCCGGCGAGCCGGTGGTGCTCACCACCCAGACGGCCAACGCCCGCTCGATGCGCCTGGCGGCAAGGCTGGGGTTCACCGAGGTGGAGCGGTTCGAGGACTACGGCGCCGAGCAGTGGTTCGGCGTGTGGTCGCAGGTCCCGCCCTCCGGCTGAGCCCTCCCCGCGCAGATCCGTCTCCGTCACGGGGAGGGTCAGTCGGGGCAGGCGGGGCCGCGACAGGGCAGTGGCCGGCTGTAGACGACGCCGGTGCTCGTACTGCCGAAGCCGGCCAGTTCGTCGACGAGCGTCTCCAGGTGTTCCATCGAGGTGGCGGCCACCTTCAGGGTGTAGCAGTCGTCCCCGGTGGTGCGCAGGCACTCCAGGATCTCCCGCCGCTCCGCGAGCAGCCGGCGCAGCGGCTCGTGGCGGTTGCCCGGGTACTTCAGCCGGACGACGGCCAGCAGCGGGTAGCCGACCTTCGCAAGGTCGACCTCGGCGTGGTAGCCGACGATGACGCCGGTCGCCTCGAGCCGCCGCACGCGCTCCGCGGCCGCCGACGCGCTCAGGCTCACGCGCCGCCCCAACTCGCTGACGGAGATGCGCGCGTCCCGCTGGAACTGGTCGATGATGGCCCAGTCGACGGCGTCAAGATTCGCGGTCATCCGGCGATCGTACCGTCAGATCAACGGCAGCCACCCCCGTATGCCGCGAGAAGTTGCTTCCGCGGCGACCGGCCCGCGCCATACCATCGGTCCATGGAACTAGGCGTCAACGTGCCCAATTTCGGGCCGGGAACCGACCCCGGCATGCTGCGGGAGTGGGCTCGCACCGTGGAGGGGCTCGGCTTCGAGCTCCTGATGCTGTCGGACCACGTGGCCGTCACCCCTGATGTGGCGGAGAAGTACCCGGAGCCGTTCTACGAGCCGTTCACCACGCTGTCGTGGCTGGCCGGCATCACCGGCACGGTGCGGCTGGGCACGACCGTGCTCGTACTCCCCTACCGGCACCCGCTGCTGGTCGCGCGCATGGCGACCAACCTCCAGCAGCTCAGCGGCGGACGGCTCGTGCTCGGGGTCGGCGTCGGCTGGGCGCGCCAGGAGTTCGAGGCCCTCGGCGTGCCCTTCACCGCGCGCGGCAGGCTGACCGACGAGCATCTGGCCGCCCTTCGGGAGGCCTTGCGCACGGAGTCCGGCGGCACATCCGTTCCCCTCTGGGTCGGGGGGAACAGCGACGCGGCGATCCGTCGCGCCATCGGATACGGCGACGCCTGGCACCCCCTGCGGATCACCCTTCCGTGGCTGCGCTCGGCCCTGGCAGGCCATCCGCCGCAGGCGTTCGCGCCGCGCATCTCCCTGCGGGTGACCGACGCCCCGGTCGACGATCCCGAACGGCTCGCGGGGCACGGCACCATCGAGCAGGTCCTCGACGATCTCGACCAGTTGCGGCGGCTCGGCGCCGGCACCGTCCTGCTCGACCCGTACCACGGAGACCCCGAGGAGACCCGCAGGCCCGAACCGGCCTGGCAGGCGCTCGCCGCGGTCGCCGCACATCGGAAGGCATCATCGTGATCAGCACTGCCGACGAGGAACTCCTGCGGCGCGCCATCGCGCTCGCGGCCCGCGCCGTCGACCTGGGCGACGCGCCCTACGGCTCCCTGCTGGCGGGGCAGGACGGCGCGATCCTCGCCGAAGCGCACAACACCGTACGACGCGACAACGACATCAGCGCCCACCCGGAACTGAAGCTCGCCCGCTGGGCCGCCCGCGAACTGGACGACTCCACCGCGGCGCGCACCACCATGTACACCAGCTGCCAGCCCTGCGGCATGTGCGCGGGCGGCATCGTCCGCTCAGGGCTCGGCCGTGTCGTGTACGCCCTGTCCACGGACCAACTCGTCGAGCTCAACCCGGCGTCGGGCGCCTGGCCGACGGTGCCGCAGGACGGCCCGGCCCTGTTCGACGAGGCACGCGGCCCCATCGTCGCCTACTACCTGTCCTGACGGCTGTCCCGGTCGGCTTCTCCGGACACACGGCGGTGTATGTGGTGTACGTGCGCGGGCACCGCGGTCCCGGCACCCGTGGATCCGGGTGGCCGGGACCGTCCAGGCGCCACCGGCCGTTCCCGGCGACGGTGGGGGGACCGCAGGGGGCCTGTGCCGTCAGGCGTCGCCGATGGTGAAGGCGGTGCCCAGCGGTATTCGGCGGCCGTCGCGCCCGTGCCGACCGGCACCCGGGCGCCCGGTGTCGCGGCTGTCGCCGCCGCCGGGGTCAGAGCGGCTGCGCCGAGCACGGCGGGGGTGGCGAGCGCGGCGCCGAAGGAGCCCCTCGGCAGGCGCACGGTCCGGGGAATGTGGAACATGCAACTTCCCTTGTCGGCTTATCCGTTCGCCTCACGGTCATGGCGGCGGCGCCGGACTCCGCCGAGGTCCTGGCCGGCAAGCCGATGACGGTCGACTTCCGGGTCGACAGGCAGCGCGTCCGGCCGGGGTGCGGGACTTCCCTGGCGGGCAGCGGCCGGTCAACCTTCCAGCGCCTGCGCCACGCGGCGGCACGCCCACGCGAAGACGTCCGGGTCGTCCAGCCGGTCGACCCACAGGTCGACTCGTGCGGCGACCTCCTCCCCCGGCCAGGGGCCGACGCCCATCACCCGGAGCCCGGCGCGCAGCGCCGCCTCGACCCCACACGCCGTGTCCTCCACCGCGAGGCTCCGCGCCGGATCCACGCCGCACAGCCGGGCCGCGGTGAGGTAGACGTCGGGTGCGGGCTTGGGGCGTACCGTGCCGCCCGGGACGACGAGATGGTCGAAGTACGACAGCAGTCCTGCGCCGGCAAGGCAGGCCTCGACCACGTCGGCCGGGCAGTTGCTGGCGACCGCGAGCGGCGCGAACTTCGCCGCGTGGGCGACCAGTTCGGGCGCACCCGGCATCGTGGTGGGCTGGGCGGCGACCAGCGTGCGAAAGCCCGTGAGGAGCGCGTCCGTCAGCCGGCCTGCCAGCTCGGGCCGGCCGGCCTCCTCGGCCATGAGCCGCCCGCACTCGGCGTAGTGCAGGCCCTTGGCCCGGTCGGCGAAACCCGGCGCCGCGCGCAGACCGTGGCTGCGCAGGGTCAGGTCGCGGGCGTCCTGCCAGTGCCGCTCGGTGTCCATGAGCGTCCCGTCGCAGTCGAAGACGATCGCCGCCGGTGTCCAGGACAGCAGAGGCGCGGACCCGCGCGAAGGTGCCGGCGTGAAAGGGGGCGCATCCGAGGGCGGCGGGGAAATCGGCCACCCGCTCGGAATCGGCGACGGCGGTGTGTCCCGGGAAAGCGGGGGGACCTGGGAAGTCGGAGTGACAGAAAGGGGGGATTGGGTCACTGCGGGAATTCCCTTCGGGAATGCCGGAGCAAGCAGAGGAAGATCGCCCGTCCGTTCCGGCGACGAGGTGGTCCGCACACCGCTGCGATGCCGCGATACGTCGGCACAGCGCGTGGCGGACGGGCCTCGGCGGCCGTCGGCACCGCCGAGAACATAACGTTCATTACGTTATGCTCCGACACTGCGTAGTCAAGGAACCGCGCTGTGTCACATGACGTGTCGCTCGTAACCGAGTACCCCGTAGGTGGTCGTCCCGCCGCCCTGCCGGATGCGGAAGACGCAGGTGCGGTGGTGCACGGCGGTGTCCACCAGGGCCGGCGGCTCGTACTCGGTGAAGCGGACCGCGGCCATGCGTCCGCTGGCGGGCCGGAGCAGGGATCCGCCACTGGCCTCGGCGGCGCCCTGGCGCGCCGCCTCCAGCAGCACCATGCCCGGGACATGGTCGCCTGCGTGATCGAAGTAGAAGGGGTGGCCCGGATCGGCAGGCTCGACGGCCAGCACGCCGGCGCGGCGGGCGACGACGACATCGGCGGTCCTGGCGACCCCGAGCAGCTCCGGGTCGGGCCGGCCGTTGGGTCCGGCGGGAGGGGGCTGACTGACGCCCAGGCGGTCGCCGCGTACGACCGCGTACCGCTCCTGCGACAGGAACCGCGCGCCGCCGCCCGCGCGGGCGAAGAGCCGGCCGCCGGCCCGGAAGGCGACGGCCAGGCGCACGGCGGCGAGGCCGCCGTCGGACCTGCGCCGCGGGTTCGTCACCTCGACCGCGCAGGTGATCTCGGTGCACCCCAGTCCGGCCCGCGGTTCACGTTCGGGGTACAGCGAGAAGTACAGGTCGTCGATGAGCATCCGGGCGGTCGCGGGAACCCCGTACCACCGCAGCGGCAGGTATATGCCGAGCTGGCGGAGGGTCTCCACGACGAGCAGCGGGCTGTGCCGGTCGCTGCCGTCGGCGGGGAACGTGGCGTGCGAGCGCGGCCAGCAGGCCGCCGCGTGGAAGCCGCCCGACCTGTCGGCTCTGACGTCGGTCAGAAGCACCTCGGCCACCGAGGTGCGGTGCACCAGCTCGCGCGGCACCGTACAGGACCAGCTCAGGTCCTGCGCTCGCGACTGGCTGAGCGGATTTCTCATACAACAAGAGAAACGCGCGTTCGGTCAATACGCATCCGCATTGCTTCCGGTCCGTAACGGAGAGAAGTCGCACAGGCACTACATTGCTGCCCATTGATGGCAGGAGGCCTTTCGGCCCGGCCCCGCGGTCCTGGGGTCGCGGACGGGCGGCGAGACGATATGTGGAGTGGATGTGCAGGAACGAGCCGAGGCGACGCGCAGGTTTCTGGTGGAGGCCGCGGCGCAGCTTTTCGAGGAACGCGGATACGCCGGAACCAGTATCAGCGACATCAGCGCACGGTCGGGGCGCACCAGCGGGGCCATCTACTTCCATTTCACCAACAAGGAGAAGCTGGCCCTCGCGGTGGTCGAGGCGACCCTCGCCACCTGGCCCGCGCTGATCGCCCGGGTACGCGCCTCGCAGGCTCCGGCACTGGAGAAACTGGTCTCGCTGAGCTTCACGGTGGCACGCGCCTTCCGGGACGACGTGGTGGTCAGGGCCGGGTCGCGCCTGTGGATGGAGCGCAAGGCCATCGCGGCGCCGGTGCCGGGCCCCTTCACCGCGTGGATCGAGACGGTGACCCAGCTGCTGCGGGACGCCGAGGCCGAGGACGAGCTGGCCGCCGGCGTGGTGCCGGAGACCGCGGCTCTCGCGGTGGTCTACGCGTTCTTCGGCCTGCACACCGTGTCCGACGCCCTGGACGGGCGGGCACGCATCGAGGAGCGGCTGCGGGAGCTGTGGGAGGTCCTGCTCATGGCTCTCAGGGCCGCCCCCGACACCCCTGCCCTGCTGGCCCGAGCCGGGGCCCCCGCACCGGCGGCCGGCACGCCGGCCTGAGAGCCGCGGACCACGGGACAGCGGGGTGCACCGCGCCCGGAGCGGAGCCGCCCGCATCGGTCGTGTCAGTGCCGGGCGGCATACTGCCGCCCATGCCGACGACGAAGCCTCTCCTCGAACGGGCCTGGCGCGAGGCGGTCGCGGGCTCGGGCCTGATCGACGATGCCATGCTCCCGCCCATCCGCACGTCAGGCGATCAGTACGCGCAACTCGCATGGGACCCGCGCGGCATGGTCCTTGTCCTCGACGAGGACGGCACCGTGCACGGCCGCCGAGGCCCCCACCGGGAGGTCTTCGCCACCCAGGACCTCGATGAGGTGCTGTACTTCGCCGCGGAGGAAGCGGTCCGTGATCTCGCCGGGCAGGTCGCGGCCCGGTCCGCCGGCCACGGCCCGGCCACCGACCTCGTCGCCGCCCAGGCCGAGATGCTGGACCGGATCAGCCCCGCGTGGGGAAGCAGATTCCGCGGCGGCGGCCCGAAGGGAGCGAAGGCGGCGCCGCCGTGCGGACGCGACCCGCTGGAGAACCTCGCGTGGATCGCCGGCGCCTGGCGTGAGCAGGACCCCTACACCAACCTCGAGTTCTTCCGCGGCGAGGGTGTCAGCGCCGAACGCGTCGCACTGCTCCACGGCGCCGATCCCGGGCAGGTCGCCGCGGGGACGAGCCTGTCCGACCTGCGTGAGATGGACCACGGCGGCCGCGACGCCTGGGACGTCCAGTGGGAGAGCTTCTGCTTCGGACAGGCCGGCGACTGGGTGTTCCTGATGTACCACGAGACACCACCCGGCGTCCGGCCCGACGAGGCGCTCTCCCGGCTCGGAGTCACCGAGGCCGTACGGCTGAGCGCCTGCGCCGCGAAGGGCATCCACACCTTCGGCTACACGCGCGACGGCCGCCGTGTCGATGACGGCTGGGGTGTGCTGGAGCTGATGCGGTACGAGCGGGGGCGCGCCCCCTACCGCCGCGGAGGGCAGCTCGACTTCCTCAACCAGGCCCTGCGCCGCGCCGAGCTGGACCACCCGGAACTGACCGACGGCTTCGAACTCTACTTCCACGCCCTGGAGATCGCGTTCGGCCTGCGCCTCCCGCACCGCGACATCGAGGAGGAAAGGGTCCGGGCCGCTCAGTGGGCACGGGGCAACCCGGTCCTGGGCTGACGGGAGATGGGCACCTTCCGGCGGTAGCTGGTGCGGTGGTCCGCGTAGGCGACCGCGGCCACCACCAGGGGTGCACCGACAGCCAGGATCGCGATTCGCCATGACCGCTCCGGGATGAGCGCGGCCGGCAGAAGCAGCAGCATCCCCGCCAGGAGTACGCACCGCCCCGCCAGATAGTGGAAAGTGCTCCACTGCCGCCGCTCGCGGGACGGCCGGTCACGCATGTCCTCCCACACCCGGCGGGCGGGGCGCAGGACCCCGGCACGGCGGTTGGCCGCGTACACGAGCGAGAACCGCACCACCAGATAGCAGGCCAGGGCCGTCGCCGCCCAGGCCCAGGCCGAAGGACTGTCCGGCAGCGAGTTCCCGCGGGCCAGCTCCGTCACACCCGACGTCTCCACGGCGTCACCTCCCTCCCGGTCCGCCTGCCCCGCCCTGATGCGGCCACGCCGGGGCGCTCGTGCCGCGGGGCCGCCCGTGGGCGGGGCGATCCGCCCGTACGCTGCACGGCTCCTGGCGGAACGGGGCGTTGTGGGGCGTTTGAACGAACGAGGCTGGATACACGTATCCACATGACGAGATCAGATGACGAATCGACGACGTCCCACGCGCCCGGGTCGCAGCCGAGCACCCGGCCCGGCTCCGACCAGCCGCAGACGATCACGGCCCCGACGCCGCCCGTCGCATGGACCAGCGGCTCCCCGGACGAGGCCGACCGCACCGACGAGAGGGACAGGGCGGAGCGGCCGCCCGCCGGCGAGGAGTAGGAGAGGACGTCGCCCGCCGGAGCACCGGGCCGGAAAGGCGCCGACGGTGGCACGCGGCGAGGGGCTGGGCCTTCCACACGGATTCCCCCGTGACGAAGGCCCAGCCCCTCGCCGCGCCGGTCGGCGACCGGGCTGGTCGAGCGGCGGGTGCGCCGCCGGCCGCAACTGCCGGAGGCGCCGGACCCGCTGCCGGGGGGCCGGAGCGGGTCCGGGTGCCGGCTGGTGGCGGCATCGGGGGGCGCGGGTAACGCAGGTCAGTCGGGCAGCGGCTCCGCGTAGTGCCGGAAGCCGTCGCGTCCGGTGTGGATGGCGTACAGGCGCTCGGCGAGCGCATCGGGGCTGGAGTGCTCGGCATCCGGGCGGATCGCCCCCGGGATGATCAGCTGGGCCGCGTGGATGTTCTCCGCGGCGAGGGCCGCGTGCAGCATGTGCGCGTAGGCGCTCTCGCCGGCGAACGCGATGGAGGTGCCGGCCCGTTCGGGGTGCGGGCGCACCGCGCTGCCGCCGTTGACGAAGAGCAGCGTGCCGCGGCCCAGCGCACGCATGCCGGGCAGGACCGTGTTCACGCAGGTGATCGGCGCCTTGATCGAGAAGGCCAGGGGATCGTCCAGGTCGGAGGGGGCGGTGTCCAGGACCGGTTTCATGAAGTCGGCGCGGGGCAGCGGGCTGAACTGCAGGATCTCCACCGGTCCGAGGTCGTCGGCGGCCTTGCCCAGAGCCGCCGTCAGGGATGCGGGGTCGAGGACGTCGGCGGTGTATCCGCGGGCGCGGACGCCGTCGAGGTCGAGTCGGGCGACGAGGTCGTCGAGGTGGTCGGCGGTGCGGGACAGCAGTGCGGCGTCGTGTCCCGCGGTGCCGAAGCGGCGGGCGCAGGCCAGCCCCAGGCCGGGGCCGGCACCGATGAGAGCGTAGGTGGTCACGAGGGGTCCTTCCGCAGTGGGCGGGTACGGGGAGGCGGCGGGACGCCCGGGCTCCGTCCCGGGATGAGGAGACCGGGTGCACGGGCCAGGGCCAGGGCCCAGAGCCAGGGCCGAGGCCTCTGCCGAGCGGAGGTCCGGGCGAGGGCTTCCCCGCCGGCCGTGTGCACGGACGGCGGAGTACAGGCCCCAGGCGTCCAGGTAACCCGCTCTTCGCGCCTGGTACGAGTCACCACCAAGGGGTGGACCGGCAGTACACCCCTACGGCCGTGTCCAGGAGGCACCGCCCCGGCATGGGCGGCCCTGGAGCGGTCCGCGGGCTCCGGCCATCGCCGGCACCGGGATCGCCCCGGAGCGGGCAGGCGGTGCCGGTCGGCCGGGGCCTGGCCAGCGACCCGGAGGGCGGGGTGAAGGTCATCATGGCCTCATGAACCTTGACGACCTGGTGCTGCCCGGCACCGCGGCAGCGGCCGCCGCCCTGGAAACAGCATCCGAATACCACTCGCCCGCGCTCCTCAACCATTCCGTGCGCGCCTATCTGTGGGCGGCCGCCGACGGGACGGCCCGCGGCATCGCCTTCGACCCGGAGCTGCTCTACGTGGCCGCGCTCCTCCATGACATCGGCCTGGTTCCGGTGTTCGACAGCCACACGGTCGCGTTCGAGGAGGCCGGCGGCCATGTGGCGCGGGTGTTCGCGGCGGGCGCGGGGTGGCCGCCGGAACGCCGCGAACGGCTGTCGGAGGTGATCGTCCGGCACATGTGGCCGCAGGTGGACGTCGCCATGGATCCCGAGGGGCATCTGCTGGCCCGGTCGACGGCGGCGGAGATCGTCGGCAGGGACCTGGACGACTGGGACGCGGATTTCCGGGCCGAGGTGCTGGAACGCCACCCGCGGCTCGATCTCGCAGAGGACTTCCTCGCGTGCTTCCGTGCCCAGGCCGAGCGCAAACCCGAGAGCTCGGCGGCAGCCGCGGTACGGTCCGGCCTCGCCACCAGAATCGCCGCGAACCCTCTGGACGCCCTGTCCTGACCTTTCGCGCCCCGCTCCCCGCCGGGCCGCGGCACGGGGTCCGGCACCGCGCGGCGGGTCGCCCGCGGCCCCCGGACCCGAGCCTGATCCGCGGGCGGTTTGTTTCGGAGCGCGGGAGCGGGAAAGGCGCACGGTGCGCGACGACCAGGGAAAAGGCCGTCGCACGACGATGCGCAAGCCTGACGGCACCCCCGAGGAGCCCCGCCAGTACACGGACCACGCTTGAGGGCCAGGTCCACGACACACGGTGACGAGGTGAGACGCCATGGCGATGCGGTGTATCAGGGCACGCGAGGGGGTGCTGAGACTGCCGGGCGTCTACCCGCCGCAGGACGACACCCGGATGCTCATCCGTGCCATCACCAGGGAACGCCTCACGCCGGGCACCGATGTGCTGGACATGGGCACCGGCAGCGGCATCCTCGCGGTCTGCGCCGCCCGCAGCGGCGCCCGGGTGACGGCCATCGACTCCGCCCGCCGCGCGGTGGTGTGCGCCCGGGTGAACGCGGCCCTGGCCGGCCAGAAGGTCGCGGTACGGCTCGCCGACCTGACGGCGCTCGACCGCACCTACGACGTGCTGATCACGAACCCGCCCTACGTCCCGGCGCCCGGCGGCGTTCCGGGCTCGCACACCGCGGCGCGCGCCTGGGACGCCGGGCACGACGGGCGTGCCGTCGTCGACCGCATCTGCGCGCTGGCCCCGGGGGCACTGCGCCCCGGCGGTGTGCTGCTGATGGTCCACTCCGGGATGTGCGGCGCCGACGCCACGCTGCGCCAGCTGGGCCGGGCGGGGATGACCGCCGAGGTCACCGAGCGCGCGGTGGTGCCCTTCGGACCCGTACTGCGCTCCCGCCTGCCCTGGCTGCGGGGGCGCGGCCTGGTCGGATCGGGCCAGGCAGGCGAGGAGCTGGTGGTGATCCGTGCCGCGCGACCGTGAGACCCGCAAAGTGGTGGTGGAGCGCCCTGGGCCGCTCCTGGTGGAAGGGCCGGTCACGGTGACCTGCGAGGACGGGCGGGAGGTCACTTCCGACCGCTTCATGGTGGCGATCTGCACCTGCCGGCGCAGCCGCCGCCAGCCGTGGTGCGACACCAGCCACCGCCGCCGCGAGCGCCCCGACCGGAACCGTCCCGCGGCGGCGCCTCCGCGGGACATCCGCGGGGAGGAGGGGACCCCGTGACCGGTTTCCGCGAGCCGCGTGCCACGGCTCCCGAGCTGCCCGCGCCCAGGGGCGGGCTCTCCGCGGCCCTGGCCGCCTCGCTGCGGGATCGGCGGGCCCCGCTGCCGGACCCGGCCCAGTACCCCGATCCGTGGGGCGACGACGCGCAGCTGTCCCTCTACGTCCTCTACGAGCTCCACTACCAGGGCTTCCGGGACGTCGATGACGAGCGGGAGTGGGACCCGGGCCTGCTGGCCGTACGACGTGTCATCGAGGAGCGCTTCCTGACCGCCCTGCGGGCGGCGGTCCCCGGCACCACCGATCCGCACGAGGCGATGGACCGGCTGCTGGTCGAGCCGGCCGACGCCGGCGGCGTCAGCCACCACCTGCGCGACCACGGCAGCCTGGCGCAGATGCGCGAGTACGCGGCGCTGCGCTCCCTCTACCACCTCAAGGAGGCGGACCCGCACGCCTGGGTCATCCCGCGCCTGCACGGCCGGGCGAAGGCCGCCATGGTCGCGGTGGAGTTCGACGAGTTCGGCGCCGGCAGGGCCGAGGGCATCCACGCCCGGCTGTTCGCCGAGCTGATGCTGGACCTGGGGCTCGACACCGCCTACGGGCACTACGTCGACGACGCACCGGCGGAAATGCTCGCCACGGTCAATGTGATGTCCCTCTTCGGCCTGCACCGGGCCCTGCGAGGCGCGCTGGTCGGCCACTTCGCCACCGTCGAGGTGACCTCCTCGCCCGGCTCGCGGCGCCTGGCCGAGGCGATGCGGCGGATCGGCGCGGGGCCCGCGGCGCAACGGTTCTACGACGAGCATGTCGAGGCCGACGCCGTACACGAGCAGGTCGTACGGCACGAGGTGATCGCCCCTTTGCTGGCCGCCGAACCGCATCTGGCCGCGGACGTCGCGTTCGGCATCGAGGCGACCGACCTGCTGGAGGACCGCCTCGGCGAGGTGCTGCTGGGGTCCTGGCGGCAGGGGGCCCGCGCGCTGCGCGGCCCGCGCCCGGTGCCGTCCGGCTGAGCGTCCGGGGGCGGCCCCGGACGGGACGGGCGGTGCGGATCCGGCGCCGCCACCGGGATCCTCGGAGTGGGTAACCTACGGGGTACCCGCATACGCGGCAGGGGCCGGCACCTGCTGTCGGCGCGATGATGGCTGCCGGTCATGACGGCCGTTGAGATGAGGACTTCGCGTGGCCTGTACCGACGATCCCGGGGACGAGACGCCGGTCGCGGCCGTCGTCGACGTCCTGGCCACGGACGACGCCGTCGCCGCCGACCTGGCCGCGGTGGACTGGGGCCGTACGCCGCTCGGTCCGCCCGCCGGCTGGCCGCAGAGCCTGCGGACGGCCGTGAGCATCCTCATGTCGTCGAGGTTCTCGATGTGGATGGCGTGGGGCGAGGAGCTGACGTTCTTCTGCAACGACGCCTACCGGCGCGACACGCTCGGCCGCAAGTACCCCTGGGCGCTGGGCCGTCCGGCGGGAGAGGTGTGGGCGGAGATCTGGGACGACATCGGTCCGCGCATCGACCGGGTGCTGGCCACAGGGCAGGCGACGTGGGACGAGGCGCTGCTGCTCTTCCTGGAACGCTCCGGATACACCGAGGAGTCCTACCACACCTTCTCCTACAGCCCGCTGCGCGACGACGACGGCCGTGTGGTCGGCATGCTGTGCGTGGTCAGCGAGGAGACCGACCGCGTCATCGGCGAGCGCCGGATGGCCACCCTGCGCGATCTGGGCTCCGACCCCAGCGTGGCGCGCACGGAGCAGGAGGTGCTGGCCTTCGCCGACCGCCAGTTGGGCGGCAACCCCAAGGACCTGCCCTTCACGCTCACCTACCTCTTCGAGGAGGACGGGAGCGCCCGGCTGGCCGGGGCGACCGGCCTGCCGGGCGGACACCCGATCGCGCCGCACGTGCTGGCTGCGGGCGGGGAGGACCACCTGTGGCCGGTCGCGGCCCTGGCCCGCGGCGAATCGGTCCTGGTCGAGCTGGCCGGCGCCGCCGGTGTCCCCTCCGGCGGCTGGCCGGAACCCCCCACGCGGACGCTGGCCGTGCCGCTCCAGCAGGGCGGCGTGCCGTTCGGTTTCGTGGTGGCGGGCCTGAACCGCTACCGCGCCCTGGACGAGGGCTACCGCGGGTTCATCGACCTGGCCGCCGGGCACGTCGCCTCCGGCATCGCCGGCGCCCGCAGTTACCAGGCCCAGCAGCGCCGGGCCGAGGAGCTCGCCGAGCTGGACCGCGCGAAGACCCTCTTCTTCTCCAACATCAGCCACGAGTTCCGCACTCCGCTGACCCTGATCACCGGGCCGCTGCAGGAATTGCGGGCGCGCTTCGCCGACGCGGACGACGAGATACGCGAGGAACTCGACGTCATCCACCGCAACGGGCTCCGGCTCGGCAAGCTGGTCAACACCCTCCTGGAGTTCTCCCGTATCGAGGCCGGCCGGATGCAGGCGAGGTACGAGCCTGTCGACCTGGCGGCGGCGACCGCCGAACTCGCCAGCGTCTTCCGCTCGGCCGTCGACCGGGCAGGCCTGTCGTTCGACGTGGAGTGCCGCCCGCTGGACCAGCCCGTCCACCTCGACCGCGGCATGTGGGAGAAGGTGGTCCTGAACCTGCTCAGCAACGCGCTGAAGTTCACCTTCGACGGCTCGATCAGCGTCACGGTCGGCGACGAGGACGGACAGGCCGTGGTGACCGTTGCCGACACCGGCGTAGGCGTCGCCGCGGAGGAGATACCGCGGCTTTTCGAGCGGTTCCACCGCATCGTCGGAGCCCGTTCCCGCTCCAACGAGGGCAGCGGCATCGGCCTGGCACTGGTCAGGGAACTCGTGGGCCTGCACGGCGGGACCATCACCGCCGAGTCCGCCGTGGGCGCGGGCACCCGCTTCATCATCCGCCTGCCCTACGGCACCGCCCACCTGCCCGCCGACGCCGTCGCGTCCGCCGACGGCGTGGGCCTGGCCGCCGCCACCGCCGCTCCCTACGTGGAGGAGGCGCTGCGGTGGCTGCCGGAGGACGCGGGCGCGACGTCCCCCGCCGGCGTGCCCGCCGCCCTCCCCGACGGCACGGCGCACACCGCGGGGGCGGCAGGCGCGGCACGCGTGCTGATCGCGGACGACAACGCCGACATGCGCGAGTACCTGGCCCGGATCCTGCGCGGCGCCGGTTACCGGGTCGAGGCCGTCACCGACGGCGAGAAGGCCTTGGACGCCATCCGGCGGGACGTGCCCGACCTGGTCGTCAGCGACGTGATGATGCCCCGTCTGGACGGCCTGGCCCTGGTCGCCGCACTGCGCTCCGAGCCGCGCACCACCGCTCTGCCGGTTCTGCTGCTGTCCGCACGGGCCGGGCAGGAGGCCTCCATCGAAGGCCTGGAAGCCGGTGCGGACGGCTACCTGGTCAAGCCCTTCGCCGCCGCCGATCTCCTGGCACGGGTGCGGGCCGGCCTCGAACTGGCGCGCCTGCGCAACCACCATGTTCGCTGGCGCACCGCCCTGGTGGACTCGTTGCAGGAGGCCTTCTTCGTCTGCGACGAGGACGGGGCGATCATCGAGATCAACGCGGCCTTCACCGGCATCCTCGGCTACGGGCCCGAGGACCTGCCCTACAGTCCCGTCCATCCCTGGTGGCCCGACGCCGCCGCCGACCCCGAGGCCCATCGGCAGGTCGCCGACGCCTTCGGCACCCTGCTGGGCAACGACCGGGGCAGCTACACCATCCCGGTCTCCCACCGGGACGGGCACCGCTTGTGGGTGACCGCGACCTTCAACCACACCCGCGACCCCGACAGCGGCCGCCGGGTGATCGTCGGGACCTTCCGCGACGTCACCACCGAGCACTACGCCCTCCAGCGCGAGACCGCCCTGGCCTCGCTCAGCACCCACCTGGCGCGGGCCACCGACCTCACCGACGCGTTGACCGGTGCGCTGGGCGAGCTGAAGGACATCTGGCGCGCCGGCGGCGTGGCAGCGGCCGTCTTCACCCCGGGCCGCGCCGACCCGGTGCTCACCTCCACCGACACCGGAGCAACGTGGGCGGACCTGTCCGACGAGGGGCGGCAGGCCCTGAGCAGCCTGCGCGGGCGGCCCACGCTGACCCCCACCGCCGACGACACCGGCGCGGGCATCCTCCTGGAGCACCCCCAGGGGGCGCTCGCCCTGTGGATCGACCTGGGCGCCCGCCGCCCGTTCACCAGCGAGGACCAGCTGCTGCTTTCCCTGCTGGCCGGACACCTCGCCCAGGGGCTGGCCCGCGTCCACCAGATCGACCAGCAGCGCGAAACCGCCATCGCGCTCCAGCGCGCCATCCTCGGCCCCTCCCACCTGCCCGAGGGCTTCGCCGTCCGCTACGAGCCCGCGACCCGGCCGCTGGAGGTCGGCGGCGACTGGTACGACACCATCGCGCTGCCCGACGGGCGCATCGGCATCGTCGTCGGCGACTGCGTCGGCCGCGGTCTCGAAGCCGCCACCGTCATGGGGCAGCTGCGCAGTGCCTGCCGCGCCCTGCTGCTGCAGGACGCCGACCCCGCCCGCACCCTGATGGCACTCGACCGGTTCGCCGCGGGCATTCCTGGCGCTCTGTGCACGACAGTCTTCTGCGCCGTCCTCGACCCGCAGAGCGGCCGGCTGACCTACTCGAGCGCCGGGCACCCGCCGGGCATCCTCAGCCCCCCGGACGGCACCGTCCGCCTCCTCGAGGACGGGAGGTCCCTGCCGCTGGCCGTGCGCCCCGGGTGGACCAGGCCCCAGGGCGAATGCACCGTGCCCGCGAGGGCAACCCTCCTGCTCTACACCGACGGCCTCGTCGAACGCCGCGGCCGCACGCTGGATCTCGGCATCGGCCAGGCGGGCGAGGTCGTCCAGGGCGGCCGCGACACCCCCGTCGACGACCTCGCCACCGACGTCATGACCCGGCTGGCGCCACCGGACGGCTACGACGACGACGTCGCGCTGCTCCTCTACCGCCACCCCGCGCCGCTGGAGATGAGCTTCGCCGCGGAGTCGTCCCAGCTCGCGCCCGTCCGCACGGCACTGCGCAGGTGGCTGGAGCGCTGCGAACTGCCGCCGCGTACCGCCCAGGACGTCCTGGTCGCCGCCGGCGAGGCCTGCGCCAACGCCGTGGAGCACGGTCACCGCAACGCCCCGGGCGGCACCATCCGCCTGCGTGCCGAGGCGTCCGTCGACCGGCTGCGGCTGACCGTCTCCGACACCGGCCGCTGGAAGACCCCCCACCCCGAGGCCAACACCCACCGCGGCCGGGGCATCTTCCTCATGCGGGCCATGATGCAGCAGGTCACCGTCACTCCCGGCCCGGCCGGCACCACCGTCGACATGCAGACGAGGATCGCCCCATGACCACTCCGCTCGCCCTCACTTCCACCCGACGGCCCGACGGGACCCACCTGCTGACCGCCGCGGGCGAGATCGACATGACCAACTCCCCCGCCCTCGCCGACGCGCTCGCCGACACCCCGGGACAGGTGGTCGTGGACCTCACCGGCGTCGACTACCTCGACAGCGCGGGCCTGGCGGTGCTCTTCACCCACGCCGACCGCATCCGGCTCATCGCCCCTCCCCTGCTGGACCCGGTCCTGCGGGTGTCAGGGCTCACCGAACTCGTGGCGGACCACCACCCCGCGACCGACACCGCCGCGACCTGACGCGGCGGGCGGCCGCGCGCGGTTCATGCCATGCCCACCGTCTGCCGCTCGGGCTCGACGACCGCGACGACGCGCTGTTCGGCCCGCGAGTACGGGCGGCCGATGTACTTGGCGGCCAGCCGGTCGATGATCGTCCACGCCTGGTCGCCCTCGAGCCACTCGACGACGCGGCCGCGGACGGCGACCGGCTGGAACGGGTCGTCCTGCGGCGCCACCGACAGTGCGATCCGCGGGTCGCGGCGCAGGTTGCGTGCCTTGCGACTGTCCGGGCCGGTGAGGATCACGATGTGGTCGCCGTGCGTGCCGACCCAGACGGGGACGCAGTGGGGCCCGCCGTCGGGCAGGATGCTCGCGAGGTGGGCGATCGGGGTGCCGTCGAGCACGCGGCGCACATCGGGGTCGAGCATCATGGCCATCTCCTGGGGCGGGTTCGCGGTGGGTGCGGGTCGGTGGTCTTCGGGGAGCGCGTCGGCGTCGACGACGTCGGGGGTCATCGCAGGACCTCGTAGTGGAGGTGGGTGACACCGGGCGCCGGAAGAGCCTCGACCAGGCGCAGGCGCACGTGCCCGGGCAGTTCCCGGAAGAAGGGCCGGCCGCCGCCCAGCAGCACCGGCACCTGGTGGAGGACGACTTCGTCGACGAGGCCCGCCTTCAACGCCTCGGTCACCACCCCGCCTCCCATGAGGCCGACGTCCTTGCCGCCGGCCGCCTCGCGGGCCGCGGCGACCGCATCCTTGACGCCGGTGGTGACGAGGGTCTGCCGGTCGCCCATCCCCGGCGCCGGACGGTGGCTCAGGACGAACAGCGGCGCCGTCGGGTGGGGGCTGCCGCCGCCGAACCGGTCGGAGTCCTCATAGGTGTTGCGGCCTGCCACCACGGCGCCCAGGCGGGCGGCGAGGTCGTCGAAGACGCGGGCGCTGGGCTCGCTCAGTCTGAAGCCGTCGAAGACCCGGCTGGTCGTGTCGCCGTCGAAGTACCAGTCGAAGAGCATCGTCCCGTCGCCGAGTCCGCGCCCGGCACCGGGCTCGCGGCCGGTGATGTAGCCGTCTACCGACACCGCGAGGGCGGTGAAGACCTTGCTCATTGCTGTGACCCTCCTTGGAGTTCCCTCAAGAGACTCCGTGACCCTAGCAGTTGAAGTTCCCTGAGGGAACTCCAATTGCTACAGTGGTTCCATGCAACGCACCGACTTCAGCGCGATGGCCTGCTCGATAGCGCGCACGCTCGACGTCATCGGGGAACCCTGGTCGCCACTGGTCCTGCGCGACGTCTGGGCCGGGCTCAGCCGGTTCGAGCAGCTCCAGGCGGATCTCGGGATCTCGCGCAAGGTCCTGACCGAACGGCTGAACCACCTCGTCGAGCAGGGCGTGCTCGAACGCCGCCCCTACGACCGGCGGCCGCGCCACGAGTACGTCCTGACCCGGAAGGGCACGGAACTGGTCGACCTGCTGATGGTCATGACCGGTTGGGGTGACAAGTGGCTCGCCGGCGAGGCCGGCCCGCCCGTGCTCTACCGCCACCACGCCTGCGGCGAGATCAGCGGCATCGACCTGCGCTGCACGCACTGCGGCGAGCCGGCGCACGCCGACGACGTCGACCTGCTGCCGGGGCCGGGCGCGGCCGGCTGACCGGGCACCGCGTCACCAGACGGTCAGCAGGAGGTGGTTGACGAGCAGGGCCGCCAGCGCCTGTGCGGCAAGCCAGGCACGGTGGTCCCTGCGTGGCAGGAAGGCGGCCGCCGCGGTGAGCCACAGGGCGAAGGGCAGCCAGATGCGTTCGGTCTCGGCCTTGCTCAGCCCGGACAGGTCGGCGGCCAGGACGGCCGCCAGGAAGCCGCACGGCAGCAGCACTGCGGCCACCGCGCGCGGATCGTGCCGCCATCCCTTCCGCAGGACCGCGGGAGCGGCGGCAAGGACCCGGCGCAGCCCCGCCACCGAGGCGACCCCGGCCGACGCGACCACGGTGGCGAGATCCCCGAAGAACCAGTAGCTGTACGGACGGATGCCCCCGTACCCCTGGTGGTAGCGCGTCCGCAGCAGACCGTAGGCCTCCCACCAGTCGAAGCCGGCGGCGGTGAACGCGGCGCCGACCGCGACGGCTCCGAGCACCAGGTAGGGCAGCGGGCGGGGGCTGCGCGTGCACAGCAGGATCGCGGCCGCGGGTATCACGAGCAGGACCAGCCCGTAGGAGAGGTAGACCGCCGCGCCGAACAGCAGCCCGCTGCCCAGCCCCGCGGCGGCCGTGCGCCAGGCGGAGGTGCGGGTGGCCGCCACCGCGAGCAGTGCGAGCGCCCACGCGGCGACCGCGGCGAAGTAGCCGTCGGCGGAGACGCCGACCCAGACGGCGCCGGGGGCCAGGACGACGAAGGGGGCCGCGGCCCGTGCCCGCTCCTCGTCGGCGACGATCCGCAGGGTGAGCAGCACTGCGGGTACCAGCGAAGCGCCGGTGGTGATGCAGAAGATCCCGGCGGCCGCACCACCGCCGAGCCCGATCCGGTCGAGGCCGACGAAGGTCAGAATGGCCCCCGCGGGGTGGCCCGCGATGTGCGTGGGCCAGTTGTCCGGTGAGTGCAGCAGGATGTGGCCGGTGAACCCCCGCAGGGCGGGCCCGAGGTGGTCGAAGCGCCGTACGCCCACCAGGTACTCGCCGCTGGCGGTGAGCCGGCCCGCGACACCGCGCTGCCAGCCGTCGATCAGCGCCAGCGCCCAGGTCCAGGCCATCGCGGCCGCCCACGCCGACACCGGCAGGGCCCGCCACGACAGGCGGCGGGCCAGCGTGGGGCCGTGGGCGACGACCAGCACGGCCACAGCCACGGCGAAGGGCGTGCCGGGTCCCGCATGGGGCATCCACCAGGCCTCCAGCGGGGGGAAGGGCGAGCGGAGCAGGTAGCTGTCGCGCTGGAGGTAGCCGCCGATGGCGGCCATCGCCAGGAAGAACAGGAGTGCCGCGCCGCCGGCGGCGAGGTCCCACCGCCTGGCACGGGGGGCGCCCGATGCGTCGGCGGCTGCCTCGCTCGGCGCGGCGTGCAGGGGAATCGGCCGAAGAGTCACCTGCCGCACCTTAGGGACCTCCCGGCGACCGGCCCCGGTGTCGCGGCCCGACGTCAGAATTCCGTCATCATTTCCGCTGCCGCAGGACGGCGGGCACAGGCCATGGGGCCGGCAGGCATGAAGGCCCCTCGCGCCACCCGGCATGACCCTGGCGCGGCCCGCGGCCGACTCGGTCCTCGGTCCTGTCCCGCTCGCCGGCACCGCTGGTTCCCGTCACCGGCCTGCTGTCGTACGCCGCGTGCCGCCCCGACCTCCCGGTGTCCCGCTCGGCAGGTGGCCGGCGATCAGCGTTGCCCTCCCCACCGGCTCCGCCCTGCTCCTCGCGCCGCGCAGATGGCGGGCCGCAAGGTCCCCACATGAGTGAATTCCTTACGAACCCGTGGCGGCCGGGACGCCAACCCCCCTCGGACACGGCGGGAACCCTAGTGTCGCCGCATGCGCGTACTCGTCACAGGCGGGGCCGGATTCATCGGCTCGCACATCGTCGCCGCCCTGGTCTCCGGCGGACATGAACCCGTCGTCCTCGACGCACTCCTGCCCACCGCCCACCTCGTCCCGCCGCCCCGGCCGGCCGGCGCGGCGGGATGGTTCCCCCGGGACGTCCGCGACCGCGAGGCCGTCGCTGCGGCCCTGCGGGGCATCGACGGCGTCTGCCACCAGGCGGCCATGGTGGGACTCGGAAAGGGCTTCGCCGACGCCTCCGACTATGTCGGCTGCAACGACCTGGGCACCGCGGTGCTGCTGGCCGCGATGGCCGACGCCGGGGTGCGCGACCTGGTGCTCGCCGGGTCGATGGTCGTCTACGGTGAGGGCCGGTACGACTGCGTGCGGCACGGCCGGGTGGCACCGGGGCCCCGGGCCCGCACCGACCTGGACGCCGGGCGCTTCGAGCCCCCCTGCCCCCGGTGCGGTGCGCCGCTGGCGCCGGGCCTGGTCGACGAGGACACCCCCGCCGACCCGCGCAACGTCTATGCCGCCACCAAGCTCGCCCAGGAACACCTGGCGTCCTCCTGGGCCCGGGCCACCGGCGGCCGGGCCATCTGCCTGCGCTACCACAACGTCTACGGTCCCGGCATGCCGCGCGACACCCCGTACGCCGGCGTCGCCTCCTTCTTCCGCTCGTCGCTGGCCCGCGGCGAGGCGCCCCGGGTCTTCGAGGACGGGGGCCAGCGCAGGGACTTCATCCACGTACGGGATGTCGCGGCCGCGAACGTCCTTGCGCTGCGGACGGTTTCCAGCACGGGCCCCGGCACCTACCGCGCCTACAACGCGGGCAGCGGCACCCCGCACACCGTCGGGGAGATGGCCGACGCGCTTGCCGGGGCCTGCGGCGGTCCTGCGCCCCGGGTCACCGGCGAATACCGCCTCGGCGACGTCCGCCACATCACCGCCTCCTCGCAGCGGTTGCGCGCCGAACTCGGATGGCGCCCCCGTGTCGCCTTCGCCGACGGGGTCGCCGAGTTCGCCCGCGCCCCGCAGCGGGCCGTCGGCACGGCCGCCGCGACCTCCTGACCGCCGACGCGGCGGCCCTCCCGGCCTCCGATCCGCGCCCCCGACCCCCGACTTCCGCACCCTGCCCTCCGACTCCGACAGGAACCGATCATGATCCCGCTCACCGCCGACGTCGTACTGCCCTGCCTGGACGAGGCCGAGGCACTGCCCTGGGTCCTGAGCCGGATCCCCGAGGGGTGGCGGGCCGTCGTCGTGGACAACGGCTCGGGCGACGGATCCGCGGCCGTCGCGGCAGGCCTCGGCGCGACGGTCGTGCACGAGCCACGGCGGGGCTTCGGGGCCGCGTGCCACGCCGGGCTGCTCGCCGCCACCGCGGACTTCGTCTGCTTCTGCGACTGCGACGCCTCACTGGACCCCGCCCTGCTCCCCACTTTCGTCAAGCAACTGGCCGACGGCGGCGCCGACATGGTGCTCGGCCGACGACGGGCCGCCGCCCGGGGCGCGTTCCCGCCGCACGCCCGCGCCGGGAACGCCGCCCTCGTACGGATGCTCCGGCACCGCACCGGCGTGCGGCTGCGTGACCTCGGGCCCATGCGTGCGGCCCGCAGGGAGGCGCTGCTGGGGCTCGGCCTCACCGACCGGCGCAGCGGATACCCCCTGGAGATGGTGGTGCGGGGCGCGGACGCCGGGTGGCGCATCAGCGAGCGGGACGTGCCCTACCGGCCCCGTACCGGGACTTCGAAGGTCACCGGCACCTGGCGCGGGACCTGGCACGCCGTACGCGACATGCGGGCCGTGCTCGCCGCTCCCCCGCGCCCGGTCCCGCATCCGGCGGGTGCGCGATGACCACGCTGATGGTGATCGCGAAGGAACCCGTTCCCGGGCGGGTCAAGACCCGCCTCACACCCCCCTATGCCCCTCGGGAGGCCGCCGCGCTCGCCGCGGCCGCGCTCGCGGATTCGCTCGCCGCGGTCCTGGCGACTCCGGCGGACAGGCGGTGGCTGGTGCTGGACGGCAGCCCGGGAGACTGGCTGCCGCCGGGCTTGGAGGTCGTACCGCAGGTGGCTGGGGGGCTCGACGAACGGCTGGCCGCGGCCTTCGCCGCGTGCACGGGACCGGCCCTGCTCATCGGCATGGACACCCCGCAGGTCACCCCTGAGCTGCTCGGGGAGGCCGTCGCGCCCGGCCCGGACGGCGCCGACGCCTGGTTCGGACCGGCCGTCGACGGCGGATTCTGGGCGATCGGCATGGCCTCGCCCGACCCCGCACTGCTGCGCGGTGTACCCATGTCGACGGCATCCACCGGCAGGGCCCAGCGCGACCGGCTCGTCGCGGCCGGCCTAACGGTCCGTGACCTGCCGACGCTGCGGGACGTCGACACCGCCGCCGACGCCCGGCTCGTCGCCGCGGAGGCGCCTGGCACCCGCTTCGCCGCCGCCCTGGCCCGGCTCACGCCTGCGGGCGCCCGGTGAGTGCCCGCCTCGCGCTCCCCGAGGCGCGTGCCTGGTCGTCAGCCGACCCGTACGCCACCGCGCTGCGCACCGGTCGCGGCCCGCTCTTCCTGCACCGCGCCGACGGCTGGCTCCTCCCGCTCGACGTCGAGCGCTGGTGCGCCGCCCCCGACGCCGCCGACCGCACCGTCATCGCCGCCTGCCGGGGGGCCACCCTGGACATCGGCTGCGGGCCCGGGCGCATCGTCACCGCGCTCGCCCGCGAGGGCCGCGAGGCACTCGGCATCGACATCAGCCCGACCGCGGTGGGCCGCGCCCGCGCCGCCGGCGGCACCGCGCTGCTGCGCTCCGTCTTCGACCCCCTGCCCCGAGAGGGCCGCTGGCGGACCGCGCTGCTGATCGACGGCAACATCGGCATCGGCGGCGACCCCACCGCCCTGCTCACCCGGGTGCGGAAACTGGTACGCCAGGACGGTCTGGCGGTCGTCGAAGCAGCACCTCGCGGGGTGTCCGACGACCTCGACGAGCGAAGCCACGTCCGGCTGCACGACGGCAGCGGTGCCCACGGCGCCGCCTTCCCCTGGTCCCGGGTGGGGCCGGCCTCCCTCACCCGCCACGCCTGCGCGGCAGGCTGGACCCCGCTCTCCTCCTGGACGGCGGACGACCGGCGGTTCGTCGTCCTCCGGCCCGACTCGGCCCCGCGGGGCGGGCGTTGAGCGGTGGCGTGCCGGGCGCGGAGCGCCTCGTCGCGATGTACGGGGGCACGGGACCGCCTGCGGGTCGACTGCCCGACTGCCGGGGAACCGCCGGTACGGCACGCGTCCCGAGGCGTCGGTGCGACCGCGGCCGGGTCCGATCTTCCGCGTCGGCCGTGGAGGCCGCAGGGCCTATCCGACGCTTCCGCCTTCGACGGCGAAGGCCGCGGACGCGAGGGCTTCGGCGCCCTGCGCCCTGATCTCGGCCAGGAGCCTGACGTTGGCGATGCCCTTGACGAGGTATCCGCTGACGCCGGCCGCGGCCATCTCGGCGCGCGTTCCCTGGTCGCCGTATGCGGAGAACACCAGGACGCGCACGCCGGGGACGGCACGGATGATCTGCTGGGCGGTGTGCGGGCCGCCACCGGGGAAGCGCACGTCCAGCACCACGACGTGCGGGCGGCAGGCGACGGCGAGCCGGATCGCCTCGTCGGCGTCCGCCGCGCTGCCGGCCAGGTCGAGGTCGGGCTGGGCCCTGACGACCTCGGCCAGCGCCGCGCGCAACGTGTCGTTGTCGTCGCAGACCAGCACCCGCAACGAGGCTCCGGGCGCGGCGGCGGGCGTCACGGCACGCGCCGGACGGCGCTTCGGGGGGCGAGGCTCCCGAGCGGGCCGCCGGGCAGCGGTTCGTCCAGCGCCGCGGTCGGCAGGTCGGGCACCCAGAACTCCACGGTGCTGCCGCTGCCTGGCTCGCTGCGCAGATTCCACCATCCGCCGGCCGTCTCGGCCCGCTCGCGCATCTCCATCAGCCCGAAGTGCTCGCGCAGCCCGTGCGGGGGCGCCGGGTGGCCGGTGCCGTCGTCGGCCACCCGGATCAGCAGTCCCTCGTTCTCGGTGGTGATGCTGACGTGCACGCTGCGCGCCCTGGCGTGCTTGCGCACGTTGAGCAGCGCCTCCTGCACGATGCGGAAGATGGTGATCGCGGTCTCGGGGGCGGGTTCCCTCACCAGGGTGTGTTCGAGGGAGGGTTCGAGCCCCCAGCCCCCCACCACGTCGGCGAGGTGCTGGGAGAGCGACTCGACCAGACCGTGCCGGTCGATGCCGGGCGGCTGGAGCCGGAAGGAGAGGTTGCGCAGGCGGCCCACCGCCTCGCGTACCGACACGTCGAGCCGGGCGAGCTCGCTCGCGTAGGGCTCACCGGCCTGGTCGGCCAGGAGCTGCAGCCGCATTCCGACGGCGACCATGGCCTGGATGGAGTCGTCGTGCACGTCCCAGGCGATACGGCGGCGTTCCAGCTCCTGTGCCTGCACCAGGTGGGCGAACAGGCGGCGGCGTTCGGTGAGTGCCTGCTCGGCGGCGCGGCGCTCGGTCATGTCCCGGGTCACCTTGCCGAAGCCGCGCAGCTCGCCGGTCCTGTCGAAGAGGGGGGTGATCACCACGTTGGCCCAAAAGCGCGTGCCGTCCTTGCGGATACGCCAGCCCTCGTCCTCGAGCCGGCCGTCGGCGACGGCCGACTCCAGCTCCAGGTACGGTTTGCGGGCGGCGATGTCCTCCGGCGGGTAGAAGACCGAGAAGTGCCGGCCGATGATGTCCTTCGCGCTGTAGCCCTTGATCCGCTCGGCACCGGCATTCCAGGTGGACACGTAGCCCTCGGGGTCGAGCATGAAGATGCCGTAGTCGAGGACGCTGGTGACCAGCAGGGTGAACGCCATCTCGTGCTGGGCGGCGGTGCCTGCGGGCTCCGCGGGGCTGCTCCCGGTCATCGCAGCAGGCCCTCGCGGCGGGCCACGGCGACCGCCTCCAGCTGGGAGCGGGCGCCGAGCTTCGCCAGGACCCGCTGGACGTGATTCCTCGCGGTGTTGAGGGCGACGCCGAGCTGCAGGCCGATCTCGGCGGTGCCAAGGCCCTCGCCGAGCAGGTCGAGGGTCTCCCGCTCGCGCGGTGTGAGGGTGGCGCCCAGGTCGGTGGTCCGTCCGGTCAGCCGGTCCAGGGCTCCGCTGAGCAGGCCCTTGCTGAAGGCCACTTCGCCCGCGGCGACCAGGCGTATGCCGTCCTGCAGTTCGCCCAGGTTGCCGGCCTTGAGGATGAGTCCCGAGCCACCGGCCTCGGCGACGCGGGCGGCCACCGCGGGGGTCGCCTCGCCGGTCAGCACCAGCACCCGGGCGCCGGGCGCGGCTGCCTTGAGCGCGCGGATGCCGGCGATGCCGTCACCGTCGGGCAGCCGCCGGTCCAGCACCACCACGGCGGGACGCAGTCGGGCGGCCCCGGTCAGCGCGTCCGCCAACGACAGGCACCGGCCGACCACTTCGAGGTCGCCCGTGCGGTCCAGGGCGAGCCGGATCGCCTCGGCCACCATGTCGTGATCCTCGACGAGCAGGATGGTGATGCGCGCACCGGGGGCGCGCGGCACGTCAGCCGGCGCGCTCTGCGGTGTGGAGGGCATCAGGAGATCCTCGGTGGCAGACGCGGCACGCTGTCGGCGAACACCTCCACTGCGCCCGTGAGGGCGAGCAGCCTGGCGACTTGCGGGCGGGCGCCCGCCAAGCGCAGCTCCGTACCGATCCTGTCCGCCGTGGCCTTGGCCTCCAGCAGCACGTTGAGCCCCGAGCAGTCGCAGAAGGCCAGCCCCCGGATGTCGAGCACGACACGGGCAGACCTACGGGCGAAGCAGTCCGCGAGGGCGGAGTGCAGCTCCGCGGTGCCGTCCAGGTCCAGTTCGCCGACGAGCCGGAGGCAGGGCGCATCGGGGTCGAGGTGTGTGCTGACGTGGAACACCGGAGTGATCACGCGGCGCTTTGTCTCATGCGGCGACCCCTACCCTGGGCAATGGGCACCACCCCAGACTAGTGAGTCTGCACCAGAAGGGAAACCGCTCCCCGGAGGAATCACGGCGACCTTGCCGACGAACCGTCACTCATCCGCCGTCGGCTGGACCCGTGAGGGCCTGTCGCCGCCCCCCGGACCCCGAGGGGCGGCGACAAGTCCGGGCCTCCGGCGCGACGCTGCGTGTGCGGAAGGCTGGTGGGTCGGGGTGGGCCGTGCCTGTCGGTGTCATGCGGCGTCGAGGGCTTGGGTGATCTTGCGGGCCATCTCGGCCATGGTGGGGGTGGGTTCGCCTTTGTGGGTGCGGGCGGCGGTGTCGATGGCGATGAGGACGGTGGTGCGGAAGTTGCCGGCTTCGGTGGGGTCGTGCTTGGTGAGCAGGGTCATGGTGGCGGTGAGGGCGGGCAGTACGCGGTCGGCGAGTTCGGCGGTGGACTTGCCGCCGAGGTCGCCGATCTTGGACTTCTCGGCGAGGACGTGTCCGATGGGGCCGGTCGCGGAGGCCAGGGCGATGGAGCCCTGGGTGGCGGACTTGTGGGGTGAGCCGGTCGCGTCGGCCGCGGCCATGAGGGAGACCGCGCCGTAGGCGGCGGTGCGCAGGGTGAGCTTTTCCTGGTCGGTCAGGGCGAGGGGGAGGGTGGACATGGCGGGTGCTCCTTCGGGTCTGCCGCGCTCCCCCGGGGTGGGGGCTCGCGGCGCGCTGCCTGATGACCGAAGACTGCGCGCGGCTGCTTTCACCGCGGCCACAGCACGGTTTCAGGCACCCGGCCAGGTCCGAAACCGACAGCACACGCCCCCCTCGCCCCCCGCAGGACCCGCCGTGCGGTCACGCGTGCCGGGCGGGCGGAAAAGGCCTCGCTGCCTTCGCGCGGCGGTGGTTAGGGTGCGCGCATGGAGCCAGCCGATTTCTACACCGGCATCGTCGCGCGGATGTACGCGCCACTGAAGGCCGTCACCCCGGATCCGGAGCCCTACGCCGCCTTCGTCGAGGAGGTCGGTTCACCGGCGCTCGAACTCGGGTGCGGGGACGGAGAACCGCTGCTCGAACTGCGGCGGCGCGGGCTGGACGTCGAGGGCGTCGACTCCTCAGCGGACATGCTGGAGCGGTGCCGGCAGCAGGCGCGGGAGCAGGGTCTCGACGTCGTCGTCCACCATCAGCGGATGGAGGCGCTCGACCTGCCGCGCCGCTATCGTGCGGTCTTCCTCGCAGGGCCGACGTTCAACCTGCTTCCCGACGACGCGACCGCACTTGCGGCCCTGCGGGGAATCCGGCGCCATCTCGCCCCGGGCGGCGCCGCGCTGGTCCCGCTGTTCGTCCCCACACCCACACCCGCGGAGCAGATCGGCCGGGTGCGTACCGCCACCGACGACGACGGTGCCGAGCTGCGTGTGTCGATGTTGTCCGAGGAGCGCGACCCGGCAGCGCGGACGCAGAGCGCGGTGCTGCGCTACGAACGGCGTCACGGCGGGCGGAGCACGGTGGAGGACCGCACCTGGGTCCTGCACTGGTACGGCCACGCGGATTTCGAGGGGCTCGCGGCGCAGGCAGGCCTGAAGGTGGTGTCCGTCGCGGACGCCCTGGGTGGTGAGGTCGTGAACCACCGCCTGGAGAAGGCGGGTTGAGGGCGGACGCAGGATGTCGCGGGCTTCGGCGCCCTGAGATTCCGCGCCAGGCGGGGTTCCCCGGCGAGGCGGCCAGGCGGTGTCAGGCGCCCGCTCGGCGGATTCCCCGCGGGTCCGCACCCCGGGGGGGAGGGACGGGTCACACTGGGTCCATGTCTCCTCACCGCAAGGCACGTGCCGCCACGTCGGTCGCCGCGCTGCTCGCCCTCGGTTCCTTGCTCGCCGGCTGCTCGGGCTCTGACGGCAGTCCGAAGCAGGCGCCACCGGTGAAGTCCTCGCCGGTGAGGACCCCACAGGTGACCACCCCGCCGGTGCGCACCACCTCGGCGTACACGGCGAGCCGCAAGGGCTCCGGAGTGCCGACCGACCAGGAGATGCGCCTCACCGCCGACCGGCTGCGCAAACGCGCCACCGCCCTCGGGATCCGGGACACGCAGGTACGGGTCGACGGCAGGGTGATCACCATCGTGTCGCCCGCCGGCAGCGCCGACCGGCTGCGGAAGATGACGGCCCCCGGGGTGCTGGAGTTCCGGCCGGTGCTCGACCCGGCCGCCGCCGGGCGGAACGGGCTGCAGAAGGCCTACGGCTCCCTGGCCTGCGACCACGCCGCGACACCGGCACCCCCGCGGCCGGGAAGTCCGGCGGTGGGCTGCGACCGCCAGTCGGGGCAGAAGTACCTGCTCGGGCCGACCGCGATCGGCGGCACGGACGTGCGGAGCGCGACCGCGGCCTTCGACCGCGTCAGTGGCAGCGGATGGGTGGTCGACCTCTCCTTCGGCCCTGCGGGCAGCAGCAAGTTCACCAAGGTCACCGGCACCCTGGCGCAGCTGACCCCGCCCGCGAACCAGTTCGCCATCGTCGTCGACGGAGAGGTGCTCTCGGCGCCTTCCGTCGTGTCGGCCATCACCGGCGGCAAGGCGCGGATCAGCGGCGCTTTCACGCAGGATGCCGCCCAGGACCTCGCGGCCGCGATCTCCAGCGGTGCGCTGCCGTTGCAACTGACCGTCGGGGACGTCTCCACGACGTCGTGAGTCGGTCCCGACGCCCGGGAGTTGACGCACGGACCCGCGAGCGCCGGGGACGCGGCTGAGCACGGCCCATCACTTCGGCCTCGGCGGGTAGGCGGCGGGGATGAGGCGTTGGGCGTGGGGTGTGTGGTTCACGGTCGCGGGGTGGCTGCTGGTGGTCGTGGTGGCCCACCACCCGCAGCGGGCGCGGGGGCGCGGGGTGCCGTGGAGTACGGCGGGCGTGTGGGGCGCGGTCGCGGTCGCGGCGGGGTGGGCCGCGGTCGGGACGTGGGTGCTGTGGCGGCGGCGCCGGATTCGCTGAGCGCGGCCGGCACGCCCGCGGGCCCAGCCCCGGCGCGGCGCGGTCCCTTCCGGTCCCGGTGTCCGGCCTCCCCGTGTCCGGCGGGGGCCGCTCCTCACGGCGGAAGCCGTCAGACGATCTCGAAGCCCGCCGCGCACGCCCCCAGCCCCGCGGCGAAGAACAGCAGCCAGATCCCGATCCGCCTGCCGGTGGAGTCCCTGCCGTAGGCACGGGCGGCCAGCCGGCCCGCCCCGGCGACGACCAGTCCGACGGCGATCAGCAGCACTCCCAGGACGGTGGCCATCTCACCGCCCCCTTCCGTACGGCTTCAGCAGGCCCCAGCCGACGATGCCGACGACGAGGCGGAAGATCAGCAGGACGACCACGACTGCGGCCGTGCCGTCCGGGATCGCCGCACCCCGCCCGTATGCCAGTTCCACGAGGCTTCCCCTCTGCTGCGGTGGGCGGTCGACCCGGGTGGCCTTCCGCGTGCACGCCTACCCGGTACCGGCCTGCCGACGCAGGAGGGCCCCCTCCCGCTGTCGGCGCCGCCGCGGTACGGATCCCGCGGGCGCGGAACCGCCGATGCCGTACGCCGAACCGCCGGTGCGGTGGAAATCGCTGGGCAGGCGGTCACCGATGGCCGCGGTCCGGCCGCGGACGGGTAGGGCGGGAGTGGGTGCGTGCGGTGATGGGTGATGGTTAGGCGTTTCCTGGCGGTGGGCCCGGATCCGGGGCAGGTCGCGCTGGCCAGGAGTTGGGCCCGCGGCCAGGTGGACGGCTTCGCGTGGCCGACCCGCGGGCACCCCGACGCGGGCCAGGTGGCACTGGTGGTCTCGGAGTTGGTGACGAACGCGGTGCGGTACGCCGGAGGCGTGGTGGGCGTGTCGATGGTCTTCGGAGCCCGCGGGGTCCGGATCGTGGTGAGCGACGACACCGGCCCGTCAGCGCTGGCGCCGCGGTCCGCGGGGACGGGTGCCGGTGTGCGGGGGCTGAGCATCGTGGCCGCGCTCGCCAGCGACTGGGGCGCGGTGCCAACCAGGCACGGCAAGCAGGTGTGGGCCGACCTGACGGGCACCGGCGTCCCCGCGCGGCGGTCCGCGCCGGGGCGGGTGCTCGAAGGACCCGGCAGCTGGGACCTGGCTCAGGACTGCTTGAGCTGCTCGGTGGTGACCGCGGGGAAGAGCACGTCGGCGCCGGTGAGGTCGAGCAGCCGCTGGACGGTGCTGCTGACGGCCAGCAGGCGGACGCTCCCGGCGTTGTCCACCGCCTTGTTGCGGGCGTTGAACAGGGCGCTGAGGAAGGTCGAGTCGGCGAAGGTGACACCGCTCAGGTCCAGGACGAGATGAGGGTGGTGGGCCAGGGCCGCGTCCAGCGCCGCGGCGAACGGCTCGATGTTGTCGAGGTCCGACTCCCCCGCGACGGTGACCACGCTCGGCTCACCGAACTCGGTGGCCACGGTCAGACGGGAGGATCCGTCCGAGGATGGAACGGGTGAGGCATCCATGAACGCTCCAGGAACTCGACAACGCACTCGCACAATCGTTCCACACAATCCCGGGTCAAACCATCAGCCGCCCCCGGTCCGCGGTGAGCCCTCCCGCCCGGCGGGTGGGACCGTGCTGGACGGCCCACCTGCCACCGCCCGCCAGGCCCGCCCCCGGGGCTCGTGTGGCCTGCCGGGCGGGTCGCGGCCGTTGAGCTGATCCGCGGGGACGCTCCCGCGAGGCGGCGCCGCCCCCTCCCGCCCGGTCGGCGACAATGCGGGCAGGCCGGCGGCGGTGCGCGGCGGCCGGAACGGGACGACGAGCGGAACGGGGCACGCGGTGGCCGTACTGGGACTGGGCCTGGCGGCTTTGGGCCGCCCGGAGTACCTGACGGTCGGTCACGGGGACGCCTTCGGCGCCGACCGCTCCGTGGCCGCCCTGCGCCGGCGCTGCCACGAGGTCTGCGACGCCGCCTGGGCCGGCGGGGTGCGCTGGTTCGACGCCGCCCGCTCCTACGGCCTGGCCGAGCAGTTCCTCTCCCAGTGGCTGATCGAACGACACATCAGGCCGGCGGATGTCACCGTCTCCTCGAAATGGGGCTACACCTACACCGCGGGCTGGCAGCCCGAGGCGCGGGTCCAGGAGGTGAAGGACCACTCCGCCGCCGCCCTGGCCCGGCAGTGGCCGGAGACGCGGGCCTTCCTCGGGCCCTGGCTCGACCTCTACCAGGTCCACTCCGCGACCCAGGAGTCGGGCATCCTCGGCGACCCGGCGGTCCTGCAGGCACTCGCCCGGCTCGGTGTTCCCGTGGGCCTGAGCCTGAGCGGGCCCGGGCAGGCCGGCACGCTCAGGACCGCCCTGGCACTGCGCATCGAGGGGCAGCCCGTCTTCCACGCCGTGCAGGCCACCTGGAACGTACTGGAGCCCTCGGTCGGCCCCGCCCTGGAGGAAGCCAAGGCAGCGGGGTGGACCGTCATCGTCAAGGAGGCACTGGCCAACGGGCGCCTCGCCCTGCCCGGCACCACAGGCGGCGCTCTCGGCGACCGCCCGGACCAGGCCGCCCTCGCCGCGGCACTCGCGCAGCCGTGGGCCGACGTCGTCCTGTCCGGCGCCGTCACCACGGAGCAGCTGCACGCGAACCTCGCCGCGGCAGCCGCGCCGCCGCCGGACCCTGAGCGCTACGCAGCACTGGCCACCGACCCCGACGCCTATTGGAGCCAGCGGTCCGCCACCCCCTGGACCTGACCCCGGCCCGCCCGCCAAGCCGCACCGGGCACAAGGGACGGCGCGGGCCCGCCGGCGAGGAAAGGTGACGCCGCCCCGGTTGCCGGGCGGGTACCCGTGGCGAAGGACCGGCCGCGGGACCGCGTCCCGTGCGATCCTTGGCCCCATGCGTCGGGGAACACGGACCCAGGCCGAGCGGGACGAGGCCACGGTCGAGATCGGTTATGCGTTGCTGAGCGGCTGCTTCCTGTTCGCCGTGGTGTTCGGGGTGATCGCCGGCCCGGTGCTGGTGTGGGACCTGCCCGCGGTGCTCGACAGGTCGCTGCCCGCCACCGGCGCCACGGTGGCCGGTGTGCTCGCCGCGGTCCGGGTGGTGCACGTGCTGCGGCGGTACACCCGGGCGGCGCGCGGCGACATCTCGCTGTGACCGCGGCTCAGGCCGCCGCGGTGCGCAGGGCCAGCGCGACCAGGACGGCGGCGCTGATCCTGCCGACGACCGCCTTGAAGCGCCGGGACGCGGCGGCCCGGGTCGCCCGGCCGAGGATGAACGTCCAGGTCGCGAGCCAGAGGGTGATCACAGCGGCGTGGGCGGTCGCGAGGATCACGATCTGGCGGACCGCGGGCCGGCCGGGATCGATGAACTGCGGGGCAAGGGTGAGGTAGATGGATGCCGCCTTGGGGTTCAGGACGTTGCCGAGCAGGGCCTGCGCGTAGGTCGACCGCCGGGCCCGCGCCGCCCGGCCGGGGGCCGTGCGACCGCCGGGCCCGGATCCCGCGCCGCGCCAGGCCGAGATGCCGAGGACCAAAAGGTAGGCGGCCCCTGCCAGCCGGACGGCGGCGAACGCCTGGCTGGACCGCATGACCAGCGCGGACAGGCCGAGCGCCGCCAGCGCCGCGTGGACGTAGAGTCCGCTCGCCGTCCCGAGGACGACCGGCAGGCCCTCGCGGCGGCCGCGGGTCGTGACGCGCTGGACCAGCAGGGTCAGGCTGGCCCCGGGGGTGGCGACCAGCGGCAGGACCGCGGCGAGGAATCCGGCCACGGCGTAGAGGCTCACGGCTGCGTCCGGTCCGTGGCCGCTTCAGGCCACCACGCGGAAGTGGGTGACGACCCGCCGGCCCTCGATGACGTGGAAGGCGAGTCCGGGCGGCGCGTCCAGGTCGGCGACCTGGTCCCCCTGCCAGGGGAGGCCCAGCGTCCAGATCGTGGCGGGGGCCATCAGCAGGGGGCGCCCGGCGAACTCGGCGGCGGCGGCCGTGTGGGCGTGCCCGGTGACCACGGCGAGGACCTGCGGGTGCGAGTCCAGCAGCTCGGCCAGTTCGTCGGGCCGCCCGAGCCTGATCGAGTCCGGCAACGGGTGGTGCAGGATGACCGGCGGGTGGTGGAAGGCGAGGACCGCGGGGGTGGATCCGTCGAGGGCGTCCAGCTCGGCGGAGATCCAGGCGAGCGTCTCGGGGGCGAGCAGCCCGTCGTGGCGGCCGGGGATGGTCGAGTCGGCCATGAGGATCGCCGCGCCGGCCACGTGGTGGACGCTGTTGACCGGCGCGTCGCCGGCTGGCTGCCCCAGCAGGGCCTTCCGGTAGGCCGCGCGCACGTCGTGGTTGCCGGGGCAGGTGAGCACGGGGAAGGGCGCGGTGAGGATCTCCGCCGCCTGCTCGTACTCCGCGGGTTCTCCGTGGTCGGCGATGTCGCCGGTGACCAGGAGCGCGTCCGGGGGCCTCGGCAGCGCTCGCAGGTGGTCCATGACGCGGGTGGCCCTTTCTGCCGCCCTGACGGTGCCGTCGAGGTGGAGATCGCTGATGTGTGCCAGGAGGATCACGGGTCACCTTTTTTTCTCTGACGCGAAGAGGATTGTCTAACGGTGAAAGCTCGTCGATGCGTTAGAGACGGTAGGGTATGCCTCGGCCCCCGATCAAGGGGGTTCGCGGCACGGCAGCCGATCGGACGGAGCCCATGGACGGCGTGACGGCGACGGAGCGGTATCTCGCGCTCGAACTGGCGGGCACCATCCGCCATGACGGAGACGGCGGCGTCGCGGACGACCTGACCGATCCCACCGACCTGACGGCGTGGGTGCGAAGCCGCGCCGGTCTGCTCGAAGGAGCGCTGGACGCGGGGAGCTTCACCGCGGACGAGCAGGCCCTCGCGGCGGTGGTGTCCCTGCGCGAGGCGGTACGCGCGCTGTTCGCGCGAGCCGTCAGCCCCGCCCCGCCGAGCAGCGCAGACGCCCATCGGCTGATCTCCGCCGATGCCGCACTGGAGCGGATCAACACCGCCGCCCTGCGGGTGCCGGCGAGTCCGCAACTGGCGTGGCCTGCCGACGCTCCTCCGTCACTGCGGACGGTCGCGCCCGGCGCATCCCCCGACACGATCGCGGCGCTCGGCGCGGCTCTCGCCTGCGCCGCCATCGACTTCCTGGCCGGGCCGCACTACGGGCAGCTGCGCGCCTGCACCGCCCCTCGGTGCGTTCGCTACTTCCTCAAGGGCCACGCCCGGCAGGAGTTCTGCAAGCCCTCCTGCAGCAACCGCGCCCGTGCGGCCCGCCACTACCGGCGCCACCGCTCGCCGGGCAGTCCCTGAGCGGGCGGCCCGGCCCGGTCGGTCCCCGCGCGGCCGGGTCGGTGCCGCCGGACCCGGGCCGGCCTGTGAGGATGGCCGGGTCAGGCGGGCCGCGGGCAGGGCGGTCCGTTCGAGGTCGAGGAGCGTACCGGGTGTCGCAGCAGGTGCCGCAGGGCCTGGCCGAGCGGATGGAACGCCACCAGGTGGCGGTCTATCTCGCCGCGATGGCCGTCGGCGCACTGCTCGGGTGGGCCGCCCCCGCCGCCGGTCCCGGTCTTGGACACGCCATCAACCCCGTGCTCGCGGCGCTGCTGTTCGTCACCTTCCTCCAGGTGCCCGCGGCGGATCTGCTGCGCGCGGCACGCGGCGGCCGCTTCCTCGCCGCGGCGCTCACCGTGAACTTCCTCGTGGTCCCGCCCGTGGTCGCGGCCGTGTTCGGTTTCCTGCCGGACGACCAGGCCGTGCGCCTGGGAGTGCTGCTGGTCCTGCTGTGCCCGTGCGTCGACTACGTGATCGTCTTCAGCGGCCTTGCGGGCGCCGCGGCCCACCGCCTGCTGGCGGTCACCCCGGTCCTGCTGGTCGTGCAGATGCTCCTGCTGCCGCTGTTCCTCTACGCGTTCCTGGGTTCCGGGCTGTCCGACGTCGTCCACGCCGGGCCGTTCCTGCGGGCGTTCCTCTTCCTGATCGTCGTCCCGCTCGCCCTGGCGTGGGCGCTCCAGGCATGGGCCGGGCACCGCGACGCCGGCCGGAGGGTCTCCGACACGGTGACCGGCGCCATGGTCCCGCTGATGGCCGCGACCCTGCTGACCGTTGTCGCCTCGCAGGTGCCCGAGGTCGGCGGCCACTTCGCGGACGTGGGCGCCGTCGTCCCGGTCTACGTGGCCTTCCTGGTCGTCATGTCCTTCGCGGGCCGGGCGGTGGCCCGGCTTTTCCGCCTGGACGTGCCCGCTTCCCGGGCGATCGTCTTCACCGGCGCCACCCGGAATTCGCTCGTCGTCCTGCCCTTGGCGCTGGCACTGCCCGACGACCTCGCCGTCGCCGCGGTGGTCGTGGTCACCCAGACGCTGGTCGAGGTCCTCGGCATGGTGGCCTATGTGCGGGTCGTCCCTGCCATGCTTCCGGCCGCGCCCTGACCCTCCGTTTCGCGCGCCGGCGCGGCGGCCGCGACGGTGAAGCGGCGCACGCCGGGTGCGGCGGCGGTCCCCGCGCAGGCCAGTCCCACCGCGATCGACGCGGCCCAGAGCGGGGCCTGCGGGCCCCACGCGCTCGCCGCGAGCGGGGCGACCACGTAGCCGAGGGGCATGGCCGCCAGGGACAGCAGCCAGTCGTACGAGGTGACACGGGCCAGTACATCGGGCGGGATGACGGCTTGGACGGTGGTCTCCCAGACCGGGTTGAGGAACCCCAGGCCCGCCAGGGCCACGCCGTAGGCGGTGATGACGGCGGCGGCCGGCGCGCCGGCCGCGAACAGGGCAAGGGGCAGCGCGTACGTCGCCAGGCCGAGGTTGGCCACGAGTACGGGGTGGGTGAGGCGGGCGCGTCCGGCGAGCAGGGAGCCGAGCAGCAGGCCGACGGCTCCGGCCTGGAGGATCGCCACCCAGGTGTGTTCGCCGCCCAGCCGCTGTACGGCGAGGGCCGGGCCGAGCGTCATCAGTACCGCGGCCGCGCCGTTCCAGGTGGCGTGGGCCAGCAGGCTGGTCCAGTACCAGTCGCGGTTGCGGACCTCCTGCCAGCCCTCCACCAGGTCGACACGCAGGGAGCCGCGGGGTACGGGGACGTGGACGACGCGCATCGCCGCGGTGAGTGCCGCGCTGGCCGCGAAGGAGACGGCGTCCAGCACGAAGGCCCAACCGGGTCCCACGGTGAGGATCAGCGCACCGGCCAGGGCGGGGCCGCCCAGGCCGGTGGCGCTCTTGACGACGCCGAGCGCGGAGTTGGCGGCCTGCCGCTGCGAGTCCGGCACGGAACCGGTGATCAGCCGCGGCAGGCTCGGCATGGCGAACGCGGAGCCGGCGCCGCCGATGGCCTCCGCGACCGCGATCTGCCACAGCCGCGGTGACCCGCCGAGCAGTTGGACGCCGACGCAGAGTTGTGCGGCGCAGCGTACGAGATCGGTGGTGAGCGCGACCGTCCGAGCGTTGAACCGGTCCGCGACCACGCCGCCGAGGGGCAGCAGCAGGAGTCTCGGCACCATCACGCAGCCGAGGACGAGAGCGAGCGCGGATGTGGAACCGGTGGCCCGCAGCACGGCGAGGGCCAGCGCGGCGGGCACGACGGCGTCGCCGACGAGGGACAGCGACTGCCCGAGAAAGAGCAGCCGGAAGGAGCGTTCGCGCAGCGGTGGGTATGCCATGCCGCGCAATCTATTTCGGTACCGAACTTTCGTCAACGAACTATCTGGCGCCGAACCTTCAGCTGCCGAAGGGCCGGGACGTAGGCTGGGCACCGTGGAGAAGAAGGAACCCCGGGGACGCGACAGGACCGACGAGCACATCGACCGGTGGATGACGGTGCTTCCGGACATGAATCCCGACATCGAGGGCGCCGTGACCCGGATGCAGAAGATCACCTCGCATCTGGGCAAAGTCCGCGAACGGTCGCTGGTCAACCACGCCTTGGAGCGTCACGAGTTCGACACCCTGCACAAGCTCGCCGCCCGCGCGGGCCGGGCGACCCCCTCCGAGCTCGCCGCCGACCTCGACCTCGCCCCCGCCTCGGTCACCGGTCGCCTCGACGCGCTGGAGCGCCGCGGCTTCGTGCGCCGTACACCGTCGACGAAGGACCGGCGCCGGGTCGACGTCGAGCTGACCGATTCCGGGCGGGCGATATGGCTTGGCGCGATGGATGTCGTCGGGCACGAGGAGTACCGCCTCCTCGGCGTCCTGTCCGACGACGAGCGCCGCGCCCTGTCGGACATGCTGCGCCGCATCGCGCTGGCCGCGCAGTCGCACGAGGGCGCTTCCTGACGTCCGGGCCGGTCCGCGGCCGCCGCCGGCCGCCACCCGCTTCCCCCCGGTCAGGCCACCGCGACCGCCGACGCGGCCCTACCCGTCGAGTTCGGTGAACAGGGTCAGCTGGAGGTCGCCGGGGCCCTCCAACCGGGAGTTCAGCGAATTCCACGGGGTGCGTGTCGGCTCGGCCATCACTTCGGCTCCAGCGGCAGCCAGCTCCGACGTGGCGGCTGCGGAGTCGTCGACCCGGAAGGCCACCCGGATGTGGCCGGCCACGCGCCGCCCGACCTCGACGTCGTCCACGAAGGCCGCGTGCCCGGGGTCGGCCAGCTCCAGGGTCGCCCTGCCGGCGTCGAGGATGGTGACCCGCCCGTCGGGCGAGGAGAACGCGCCGCGCTCGGTCAGGCCGAGCACGTCGCGGTAGAAGTGCAGCGCCGCGTCGTAGTCGTCTGCCGTGACCACCAGGCGGAGTTCACGGACGGCGGGCTGGTCGGACATGTCTGCTCCTCGGGGTCGACGGGTACGGACCCGTCAACCCGGCGCCCGGCCGCACGATTCCCCGCCCCCTCGGTCCCCGTACGCCGGCTTCCCTGCCACTCCCGGCGCCCGCGGCCGACCCTGAGCGCTCAGGCGCCGACGGTCCCGTCGACGCCCTCGCGCAGGAAGTCGGCATGCCCGTTGTGGCGGCCGTACTCCAGGAGCACGTGCAGCATCACCATCCGCAGCGACACCTGCTCCTCCCATCTCGGCTGGTATCCGGTCTCGTCCAGGGACTCCGCCGCACGCTCGATCCTGCGCGAGTTGGCCACCTCGGCCTCCCAGGCCCCGAACGCCTCCTGCCGTGTCGACGAGCTCGCGTCGTAGGCCGCCTGGAAGTCGATCCTTCTCGACCAGACCAGGGGCGCGTCGTTGTCCTCGAACACCCGGCGGAACCAGGCGCGTTCCACCTCCGCCATGTGCCGCACCAGGCCGAGCAGCGAGAGCGTCGACGGCGGCATGGACTGCCGGCGCAGCTCCTCGTCGGCGAGTCCTTCACACTTCATGGCCAGGGTCGCCCGGTGGTAGTCCAGGAAGGCCCTGAGCATCTCGCGTTCGCTGCCGGAGTTGGGCGGTCCTGTGCGATCGTCGCCGGTCACCGTGCACGCCCCTTGTCGCCACCCGTACCCCTGGCTCATCCGTCCGGGGTACTGCCCGCACCTCGGTCACGGCGCGGCTCGTGGCGGTGATCATACGTGCCGCGCCGCCGCGGCCCGAGCGTGCGTGCGGGTCGCGCGGCCCCCGGGAAGGGGCGGGCCCGCCGACCCGGCCTGCACCATCGCGGCACGATCGGTCCCGGTAGGGCAGCATGAAGCCATGACAGCCGTCTCACTCGTCCAGGGCGACATCACCCGGCAAAGCGTCGACGCCATCGTCAACGCCGCGAACTCCTCGCTGCTCGGCGGGGGCGGTGTCGACGGTGCCATCCACCGCCACGGCGGACCGGAGATCCTCGACGCCTGCCGGGCCCTGCGGGCCTCGCACTACGGCAAGGGGCTCGCCGTGGGACAGGCCGTCGCCACCACGGCGGGGCGCCTGGACGCACGCTGGGTGATCCACACGGTGGGCCCCGTGTGGTCGGTGGAGGAGGACCGCTCGGCCCGACTCGCGTCCTGCTACCGGGAATCGCTGCGGGTCGCCGACGAGCTGGGCGCCGCCACGGTCGCCTTCCCCGCCGTGTCCACCGGCGTCTACGGCTGGCCGCTGGACGACGGTGCGCGCATCGCCCTGGAGACCGTGCGGGACGCGGACACCGCGGTGGCCGAGGTGCGGTTCGTGCTCTTCGACGAGACGGCCTACGCCGCGTTCGCCGGCCGGCTCCACGGGTGAGGGCGGAACCTCACCGGCCCTGGGCGCCGGGCGGCACAGTCCGCGCTGTCCGATGAGGCCGCACACCTCGCCCATGGGGCGTGGTCGGGCGAACGACCGGTAGACCGTGTGCAGCCAGGCGCTGTGACCTCGCCGAGCCGCCGCATCGCACGGCCTGCGGGGCGGGACACCCGGCCGTCGCGCGCAACCGCGCGGCGGGGAGCGGAGGATGGTGCCTGCGCCCTTCGTGCGCCAGACTGCGCGGATGGATACCGGCAGGGCGGTGGAAGTGGTCGGACAGGCCGTGGCGGCGGCGCGCGCCGCCCGGGAGACCGATGAGTGGGACGACTACGGGACGCTGCTGTGGCAGGCGGCCGGCAGTCCGGGGGCACTGCCGCTCGGCCTCGGCCTGATCGCGTCGCAGGATGCGCTCGAACGCGAGGTGGGCTGCGACCTGCTGGGCCACGCCAGCAACCGCGACGAGGCGGTCCGCGCCGAGGCGGCGGCCGCGCTGGTCGCGCTCGCCGGGCTGGAGAGCGAGCCACGCGTTCTGTCGTCCCTGGCCCGTGCCGTCGAGATGACGTACGACCGGCGCGCCGTCCCCGTGCTCGCCACCCTCTCCCGGCATCCCGACGCCGAGGTCAGGCAGCAGGTGGCAGGCGCCTTCGCGGGCATCACCAGCGGGCAGCCGGACGGGCCCGACATCCGCGCCCTGATCACACTGACCCGCGACGAGGATCCCGAAGTGCGCAGTTGGGCGACCTTCACGCTGGGCTTCCAGTCCGAGGCCGACAGCCGCGCGATACGGACCGCACTGTGGGAGCGGACGGCCGACGAGCACGCGGACGCCCGCGAGGAGGGCATCCACGGGCTCGCCCGGCGGCATGTCCTGCGCGTCGTCCCGCTGCTCGCGGACCTGCTCGACGATCCCGACGGCGCGCACGTCCTGACCTTCCGCGCGGCGCAGATCATGGGGGTGCCCGAACTGCTTCCCGCCTTGCTGGAGTACGGTCCCGGCGTCGCCGAGGCGGAGGCGGCCGTACGGGCATGCGACCCGCGGCAGCGCGCCCTGCTGGACACGTCGGCCTGGGAACTGGTGTGCGCCCTGCATCAGTTGCGGCCCGACCTGGACGCCTGCCTGTACATGGAGCGCTTCGACTGCGGGCTGACCCTCGGGCTCGACACGGAGCGCGGTCCCGCGGTCTACGACGTCGAGGCGCTGCTCGGCCGCGCGGACGGCGACCCCGCGCTCGCGGCCGGACTCGTCGCGTCCGAGTCCGAGTCCGCACGCCGGTAAGGCGTTCGCGGCCGCACGCGCCCCTCCCCCGGCCGGCGCCCGCGGCCCTGGGCGCCGCGCCGGGCACGTACGGCCACAACCGGTGTCCCGGAACGCGGAGGCCTGGTGGGGCCCGCCGAGCACATCACCGAGCACGTCCGCACCCTCATGTCGGGCAGCCTCGCCGATCCCGAAGCCGCCGCCCCTGACGCCCGGCACTCAGATGAGCGAACTCCCGTGCCCGCCGCCCTGCCCGTATCTCGATGGACGGGCCCCCGCCGTCAGGCACCGTCGATGCGGTCGAGCAGTTCCCCGGCCTCGACGGTGCGCCGATGGTCGGCACCGAAGGCGGCACGGCATGCGGTGTGGGCCGCGGCGGCCAGGGAGCGGGCCTCGCTCTGGCGGCCCAGCGCCAGGTAGGCGTTGGCCATGACCAGTTCGACGGCGCCGGTCTCCACGCGGCAGTCCTCCTCGGGCAGGCTCCGGCGCAGCGCGTCGATGCGCTCCGCCTCGGCGACGGCCTCCTCGTGGCGGCCCTGGCCGTTGAGGCTGCGGGCCAGGCCCAGCCGCAGGACCACGGCCAACCGGCCCTGTCCCCGGTGGGCGGCGAGCGCCTCCGCGGCGACCGCTTCCGCCTCCTGGTGGCGTCCTTGGGCGTTCAAGGCGAAGACCAGGCCGTTGCGGGCCGCCCCGGCTATGAGCTCCATCTCCGGCCCGGTGCCGCGGTCCGCCGTCCGTGCGACGGCCGCGCACTCCGCCTCGGACTCGGCGTGCCGGGCAAGCGAGGTCAGCTGCTGGGCCCGGTCGGAGCGCAGCTTCAAGGTCTGCGGGTGCTCCGCGCCGAAGATCCTGCCGAAGTCCGGCAGCACGGCGTCGTATTGCGCGACGGCCTCGGCGTGGCAGCCCTGCGCGCCCGTCGCCATCGCCGCCAGGCTCAGTGCCAGCGGCCCGTACTGGTCGTCATGCGGCCGGGACCTGGCGACGGCGCGGGCCTCGGCCTCGGCTGCGGCATAACGCCCCGCAAGATAGAGGGCTGTGGCCTGGGCCAGAGGTGATCCGGTCGCCCGTCCGGCGTCGTCGCGACCCCGCTTTCCGAAGAGCTTCATGCCGGGAGCATACGGACCGCGCCCATTACGCTCGTGACCGGTGGAGAGGGGCGTCGCTGATGCACAGACAGGAACCGCCGGATCCGGCCGGGCTGGCGGAACCGCTCGCCTTGGCAGGTCTTGTCGCGGTGCGGCATGGGCAGAGTGCCGCGAACGTCGCCTTCGCGGAGGCGGCCCGCACCGGGGATACCGGGCTGCCGGTGGCCGGGGCCGACGCGGATGTCGCACTCTCCGACCTCGGGGCGGTGCAGTCCGCCGCGCTTGGGCGCTGGTTCGCCGGTCTCGGGCAGGCCCTGCGCCCGGACCTGGTGGTCTGCTCGCCCTACCGGCGGGCCCGCGAGACCTGGGCCGCCATGGCGCGGACGGCGTCGGACGGCGGCTGCCCCGTGCCGCGGATGCTCGTCGACGAGCGGCTGCGCGACCGCGAGATGGGCGTCTTCGAACTGCACCCGCCCGCCGCCCTCCAGGAGCGGGCGCCGGAGGAGGCCGAGCGGCGTGCCCGGCTGGGTGACTGGGCCTACCGGCCGCCCGGGGGCGAGTCCCTGGCCGATGTCGCCCTGCGGGTCGGGGACCTCCTCACCCGGCTCGACCGCACACTGCCCGGCCGGCGGGTGCTGCTGGTCGCCCACGACGGCGTCATGGTCGCCCTGCGCCACGTGATCGACGGCATCGGCGCCCCCGCGCCTGACGGCGTCACGCCGGTTCCCAACGCCTCGGTCTGCGCGTGGGAGGGCGACGGCCGCCGGCTGCGGCTCACCGCCTGGGCCACCACCGCCCACCTGACCGGGGACGCGGCGCCGTGAGCCGGCCGGGCGGGGGCCGCGGCCGAGCCCCCGGGGGCCCGCGCGGGCGGGTCGTCGCCAGGCCGGAGGCAGGCATCCCTGTCGTTCAGAGGAGGTTGGCGAGCAGGACGAGGAGTGCGAGGGCCGCCAGAGCCGCGGCGGCGATCTGCCACGTACGGTGCCGGGAGGGCAGGGCCCGTACCCGGAGGGTGTCGTTGCGCGGGAAGACGTAGTAGACCCGGTCCGCCAACTGGTGCACCCGCACCCGGGCCAGCGGCAGATACCGCAGGGTGGCGCGTCGTGCGATCTCGTCGGGCTCCGCCGCCAGGTCCGACTGAAGGGTCGTGAACTCCTTGGCGAGGTGCGGCGGCAGGGGGTCGCCTGGCGCCAGCGTGGTCGTGCTCCAGTCTCCCGTGTGGCGGGCGAGCAGCCTTGCCGGACGGGCAGGCCGGGTCTCGGACAGCCGTATCGCGACCTTCTTCGGCGTGCGGGTGATGACGGCTTCCGTCCAGGTCACCGTCCCGCCGGTGCCGCCGCAGCTCTTGTGGGGCACGGTGCCCGCCGTCCGGCAGTCGGGGCAGTCGCGCTTGCCCTTGCCCTCGCAGACGGGGCAGGGCACGCGTCCCTGCCCGCGGCACCCGGGGCACGCGGTCTCGGCCGCACCGCACCTCTTGCAGCCGACCAGGTCCGCGGGCGGCGTGACGGCACCGGCCCGGTCCTGGCCCTTCCTGCGCCCGGTGCCGTGGCAGCGGGTGCACGGATCGATGCCGTGGCAGGCCGCACAGGGGACGGATGCCTCGCAGGGCAGGTCGCCCTGGCCGCGGCAGCGTTGGCAGGCGACCTGCCCGTTGCCGCAGTCGCACAGCTTCTCCTCGACCGAGCCCCGTCGCACCAGCTTCCGCGTCATCGGGGTGTAGGGGTAGGCGGGCGGGTCGAGGGATATGCCGGCCAGCGAGTCGTACACCGGCCGGTCCGACAGATCGATCCGGCCGTCGTGCCGCTGCCCGTCCTGCCTGCGGGACTCGATGCAGCGCTCGATCGCACCTTCGAGAAGGGGGTGCCAGGTGACCTCGGCGGCGCCCGGCAGGGTCACCGCCACGGGGCTGCCGGCACCGAGACGGCGCTGTACGGCCTCCAGAACGTCCTTGTCATCGAGCACGACGGTCCCCTTCTGCGCACCCCGGCCGGCAGGCAGGCCAAGGCCCGGCCGAGGGCCTGTCCTCCGGTCTGCGCGGCGATCCGGACAACGGCCCCGACTTCTCCTGGTTCCAGAACGTTAGCGGGCCGGCACCCCGCGGCCCAGGGGTCCCGCGAGGGGACGCACTCCCCCGCGGGCTCCGGCGCGGGAGCCCCTCGGCCCGCTCGCCCGCCCCCGCCTCGTACGGGAGCAGCCGATTGCCCTGCCGGACGGCGGCGGGGTGCGTTACCGTCGGCTCACACACGGTCAGGTACGTGCAAGGGGGAAGACCCAGGTGTTCGGTGCGGAGATTGTCGTGGGGTACGTGTGCGCGTACCTGGTGCGCAAAGCCCGCGGGGCGGCCGGCGCGGCGGATGCCGAGGTGGACCGGGCGGTGGAGGCCGGCATGGGCAGGGTCCACGATCTCGTGTCCCGCGCGCTGGGCGATGACCCTGCCCTGGAGCAGGCCGACCGGCAGGCTCCAGGCGGCGAGGAGGCGATCAGCGAGCGCACCCGCCGCCGGTTGACCGACGCTCTCGACGACGCCCTGGACGCCGATCCGGAGCTGCGCTCCGCGCTGGAGCAGGCCGTCGCCGACCTGCGCGAGGCGGAGGGGGGCGCGGGGACGGTCACCGCCACCGGTGACGGCATCGCCGTCGGCGGAAATGTCGAGCTGAAGGCCGACCACGGCTCCGCCGCGGCGCTGCGCATGGGCAACGTGACATTGGGAAACCCTCCGCCGCCGGGCACGCGACAGGGCTGAGCGCTCCCGGCACCACATCCGACAGCCCGCCGGCGTCCGCCGGCCCGCCGGACGCCGGCACCCGCACCATGGCCGCGGCCACCTCCGGCGGGGTGGCCGCGGCACGGGACATCGGCCAGGTCAACCAGCACACCCACCTCTACGGTGCGGTGCGGGCGCTCGCACGGCTGCCGCACCAGGTCGGGGTCATCCCACCGCGGGCCGGTTCCTTCCAGGACCGCAGCGAACGCGCCAGGCTGGGCCGGGACCTCACCGACACCGGCGGCGCGGCCCCCGCCCAGCCCTCGGGCAGCGACCGGGTGCTGGTGGGCATGGGCGGGGTCGGCAAGACCCAACTGGCCGCCGACCACGCCCGCACCGCCTGGACCGACGGCGAACTCGACCTGCTGGTGTGGATCACGGCGAGCAGCCGCGCGGCCGTCATCGCGGGCCTGGCCAGGGCAGGCACCGACCTGCTGGGCACCGATGCCGGCGACCCGGACGCGGCCGCGGCCGCCTTCCTGGCATGGCTCGAGCCCAAGGCGGCGCAGCCCAGCTGCCGGTGGCTGATCGTGCTTGACGACTTGGCGGACCCCGCCGACATGGCCGGGCTGTGGCCGCCGGCCGGCCCCACCGGCCGGGTACTGGTCACCACCCGCCGCCGCGACGCCGCCATGACCGTCGGCGGGCGGCGCCGCATCGACGTCGGCCTGTTCACCCCCGCGGATGCGATCGCGTACCTCGCCACCGCCTTGGCCGAGCACGGCAGGACCGAGACCCGGGAGGATCTGGCCGCGCTGGCCGAGCAGCTCGGGCACCTTCCGCTGGCGCTGTCCCAGGCCGCCGCCTATATGAGCGACACGGCCATGACCAGCGCGGATTACCGCCGGCTGCTCGCCGACCGCACCGCGACGCTCGTCGACGCGGCGCCCGACGCGCTGCCCGACGGCCAGACCCGCCCCGCGGCCGCCGCATGGCACCTGTCCCTCGAACGTGCCGACGCCATGCGCCCGTCGGGGCTGGCCCGCCCGCTGCTCCATCTCGCGGCTTTCCTCGACCCCAACGGTATTCCCGAGACCGTGCTGACCTCGGCGCCCGCGCTCTCCCATCTCACCGGGCACCGCACCCCCGACCCGGCGGGCGGGCGCCCGGACGGCGCGGGGCCGCCGGTCACGGCCGCGCAGGCGGGTCTGGCCCTGCGGGTGCTGCACCGCCTCAGCCTCATCGACCACACTCCCGCCGACACGCATCGCGCCGTCCGGGTCCACGCGCTCGTGCAGCGCACCACTCGCGACACCCTCACGGCCGCCCAGCGGGAAGACAGCGCCCGCGCCGCCGCCGACGCCCTGCTGACCGCCTGGCCCGACATCGAAAGGGACACCGACCTCACCCAGAGCCTCCGCTTCAACGCCGCGACGCTCGTCACTCACGCCCGCTCCGCCCTCGTCGAGCCCCGCGCCCACCCCCTGCTCTTCCGGCACGGACGCAGCCTCAGCCAGTGCGGCCAGGTCAACGCCGCCTTCCGGCACTTCGAAGGCGTCGCCGAGGCGACCAGGCGGTTCCTCGGCCCTGACGACCCCGACACCATGGCCGCCACGCACGAACTCGCCCTGTGCCAGGGACAGGCCGGGGACGCCGCCGGTGCCAGGGACGCCTTCGCCGCGCTGCTGGACGACCGCAGGCGCGTCCTGGGCCCCGACCACCCCGACACCCTCGACGCCCGCAGCGAGCTCGCCTTCTGGCAGGCGGAGGCAGGGGACGTCATCGGGGCCGTGAAGGCCTTCGCCGCGCTGCTGGACGACCGCAGGCGCGTCCTGGGCCCCGACCACCGCGACACCCTCACCACCCGCAGCAACCTCGCCTACACCCAGAGCGAGACGGGGAACGCCGCCGACGCCGTGGAGGCGTTCACCGCACTGCTGGAGGACCGCACGCGCGTCCTGGGCGCCGACCACCCGGACACCCTCATGGCCCGCCACCAGGTGGTCTTCTGGCAGGCCAGGACATCGGCCCGCGAGGACTTCGAAGCGGCCTTCTCCGGTCTTCTCGCCGACTACGTACGGGTCCTGGGCCCCGACCACCCCAACACCCTCACCACCCGGGGCAACATCGCCCACCGGAAGGGGGAGCAAGGAGACGCCACCGGCGCCGTCACCGCCTACGCCGAACTGCTGGCCGACCAGCAGCGCGTGCTGGGCCCCGACCACCCCGACACCCTCAGCACCCGCGCCGGCCTCGCCTACTGGCGGGGACGGGCCGGAGATGCCACCGGCGCCGTCACCGCCTACACGGAACTGCTGGCCGACCGGCAACGCGTGCTGGGCCCCGACCACCCCGACACCCTCACCACCCGCGCCGGCCTCGCCCACTGGTACGGGGAGACCGGGGACATGGCCCGCGTCATCAGCGCCTACGCCGAACTGCTGGCCGACCGGCAGCGCGTGCTGGGCCCCGACCACCCCGACACCCTCACCACCCGCAACAACCTCGCCCACTGGCGGGGACGGGCCGGAGACGCGACCGGCGCGGCGACCGCCTACGCGGAACTGCTGGCCGACCGGGAACGCGTGCTGGGCCCCGACCACCCCCACACCCGGATCACCCGGTCGAACCTCTTCCACTGGCAGCGGGAGAGCCGCGAGCCGCCGGGCAACCGGTAGGTGGGCGCGGCGGGTTCAGAGGGACGGGTACGGTTTGACGCTGACCGCCGGGCCGTGTGAATAGCGGGCCACGGCGGCGGCCGCCGCACCGGTGACCTTCACCAGGGCCAGGCCGTCGGCCGGCACCCGGACCAGACCGCCGATCGGGGTCACCGCGACGGCTTGCTGGGAATGGCCCTTGGACGGCTGGTCGTACACGAGGTAGGCGATCCGGACGTACACGTCGAAGGCGTCGTGGTTGGTCAGCCGGAGTGCGGTGAAACGGCTGAACTTGTCGACCTTCGCCCCGCTGGCGCTGATCGGCTGGACGGTGATCTCCTGGGTGCCGGCGCGGTGCGGGGCGAGCCGCACGCCGCGCACGGTCACCCGCACGTCGGCGACGTCGTGCTCGCCCTGCCCGGAGAAGCGCAGGATGTCGAGGCCGTATCCGTAGGGCACGGCGAGGGTGCCGCGGTCGCTGCCGTAGACGGTGCGGACCTTCACATGGGGCAGCACCCGCCGATGGGAGTCCAGGGCCGTGTAGACCAGCGTCGGGACCAGGGACCTCTCGTCGTCGTTCTTGATGTCGACGGTCTGGTTGATGGTCTCCTTCTCCGGCCGTGTGCCGTGGTAGGTGAACGACAGCTCACCGGCCAGCTCGTCCTCGGTCGGCGTCGGCTTCGGCTTCGGCTTCGGTGCCGGGGTGGCGGCGGTACGCGTGGGATCCGCCGCGGGGGACGACGCCGAGGTCCTGCCGACGGCCACCCGTCCCGCGTCGCCCGGTCCGCACCCGCTCAGCACCGCCGCGGCCAGCGCGCACACGGCGCCGGCGACCACACGTCTGCCTGCCCCCACGACCTGCCTGCTTCCCGTGCTGACGCACTGCCGGATCTCCCCGCCGGGAGAGTATCCGATCACGTGTTCCCCTCGGGCGGCGGTCCGCGCGGGCGTGAGTCAGGCGGCAGTCCTGGTGACCTTGCCGAGGAAGGCGTCCAGATTGCGCCGGGTACGGGCGATCTGCTCCTCCAGGGTGAGCGTCTCCTCCATGCGGCGGACGAGCGGCGAGGTCTTCTTGCCGCGGATGTAGAGCGAGCACGCGAGGTCCGCGCACATGTAGAGGGCCACCGTGTTGCCCTGCCGGCCCGCCGGTCCGGCGAGCGGGGCGGCGAGCAGGTCGACGCCGCCACCGCCGTGCCCGGTGAGGCACAGCCCGCACAGGCTGCTGCGGAGCAGATTCCGCCGGGCGCCCGGGGCGACGCGCAGCGCCAGGCCCACCGGCTCAGCACCGTCCACCGGGCTCACCAGATACGCCCGGTCCGGCGCCCCCGGGTCCCGCCAGCCCACGAAGTCCAGGTCCGCCCAGGGCAGTTCCGACAGGTCTCGGGGCAGGCTGATCCGCTTGGCCTCTCCTTTGGAGCAGTTCACGAAGGAGGCGCGCAGTTCGGCGTCGGTGAGGGCGTCCATGACGGCGAAGCTACCCGGTGCGGTGCGCGCCTTCGACCGGTTTTTCCCGGGGTGCCCGGCGCGGGTCGCGTTCCGCGCCGGGCACCGCCGCCGGGTGTGCGGCGGCGCGGGTGGGGTCAGGCCGCGAAGGCGGGCCGCAGCACGTCCTGGCACCACTGCCGGAAGGTCGTCGGGGAGGCGGCCGACGAGGGGCGCGGCACGGTGTCGTAGACGCCGGCTTCCGCGGCGGCCGCCATGTCCAGCAGGCCCTGCGCCCACGCCGGGCTCACGCCGTGGCCGATCAGGGCGGCCCGCTGGGTCTCGGGGTCGACCCGGCGGTAGGTGATCGGGCGGCCGAGCACCTCCGACATGATCCCGGCCATGTCGTCGGGCGAGAGGTCTTCCGGGCCGGGAAGCGGTATGTCCTGCTGACCGGTCCAGGTGTCGTCGAGCAGCAGTGCCGCGGCGGTGGCGGCGATGTCGCGGGTGGCGCAGGCCGGGGTCCTGCGGTCGCCGGGCAGCAGGCCGAAGAACACGCCCTGGTCCCTGAGGGGTCCCACCTGCCGGAGCATGTTCTCCATGAAGCCGGGCATACCGAGCGAGCGGTAGTGCACCCCGGTGCTCTCGATGAGGTGGTCCATCGCGAGGACCGCGGAGATCTGCCCGGCGTTCCTGGCCCTGCCCCTGCCGAGGCTCGACACGCCGACCACCCGTCGGACGCCCTCGGAGGCGATCGCGTCGCACAGCGGCCGGGTGAAGCCGATGACGTGGCCGTGGACGCTCTCGGCGCGCGGGTCGGGCGGCAGCACCCAGAGCACGCTGTCGGCGCCTGCACAGGCCTCGGCGACCGCGGCGGTGTCCTGTGTCGACCCCTTGACGATGTCGACCCGTTCGCGGATGTCCGCGGACAGCTTGGAGGGGTCGCGGGCGATCACCCGGACCGGTGCGCCGCCCTCGATGAGGTGCGCGAGGACCTGGTGGCCGATACTTCCGGTGGGTGTGGTGACGACGATCATGCGTCTCTCCTAGCCGGCTCGACGAAAGTAAACTCTACCGTACCGTTTACTTTGCTGCACAGGGAGGACCCATGGCAAGGCGCGGCGATGAACTGCGGGACCACATCCTGCGGACGGCCAAGGACGTCTTCCTGGAAACGGGCTTCGAGCGCGCCTCGATGGACACGCTCGCCGCGCGCGCGTCGACGTCGAAGCGGACGCTCTACGCGCACTTCGAAAGCAAGGACAAGCTCTTCCTGGCCGTCGTCGACCTGGTGCGCGAGCTGTACCTCGACCGGCTCAGGACACCCGGCGAGTACGCGGAGGACAGCGCGGAAGCCGTCGTGCTCTACTGCGGCCGGTTCCTGCAGATGCTGCTGTGGGAGCCGACCGTGCGCATGTGCCGGCTGGGAATCGCCGAGGCCGAGCGTCTGCCCGAGGCGACGGCCCGGTACTACGACGCGATCTTCCACTCGGCGCACCAGCGCCTGGCCGACCACATCGGCGAGCACTACGCGCTGCCGCCCGCGGACTGCACGCGTATCGCGCACGAACTCGTCGGGCACACCATCCACCCGCGCTTCCTGCGGGCGCTGTTCGGCACCGGGCAACTGATCACCGAGCGGCCGCAGAAGGCGTCGATCGCCGCGGACGTCGACCTCGCCCCGGTGCGCGCCGCCGTCGCCGCGGCCCTGCCACCGGGGCGCCGACCGCCCGGCCGCAGCGCGCACCGGCCGGCTGGCACGCTCCCAGGACAGAACAGCTAGGGCTTGATCCCGACGCCCGCCCACAGGCTCACGTCCTCGTCCGACACGCTCGGGACGTCGGTGCGCGTCGTCTCCTCCGGGCGCCACCGGTGTCCGAGGGCGACTCCGGGGTCGATCAGTTCGAGGCCGTCGAAGAAGCGTTCGACCTCCTCCCGGGTGCGGACCTGGGCCGGCGTCCCCGACCTGCGGTAGACGCCCTCGATCTCCGCCCACACCTCGGGGGCGAAGTCGGGCGTGCAGTGGCTGAGCGCCAGCGCGGAACCCGAGGGCAGCGCCGCCATCAGCCGGGAGACGATGCCGTAGGGGTCGCGGTCGTCGGGGATGAAGTGCATCAGCGCGTTGAGGCTCAGGGCGACCGGCCGGGACAGGTCGAGGGTGGCCGCCAGCGTCTCATCGGACAGGATCGAGTCGGGGTCGGTGGCGTCGGCCTGTACATAGGCGGTGCGGCCGGCCGGGGTGCTGCGCAGCAGCGCACGGGCGTAGTTCAGCACGATCGGGTCGTGGTCGACGTAGACCACCCGGGCGTCCTCGGTGACGCTCTGCGCCACCTCGTGGAGGTTGGGTCGGGTCGGGATGCCGCTGCCGACGTCCAGCCACTGCCTGATGCCGTACGAGCGGGCCAGCACGCGGGTGGCGCGGTGCATGAAGTCCCGGTTCTCCAGGGCTGCTCGGAAGATGCCGGGGAAGATGGTCGCGACCTCGTCGGCCGCCTCGCGGTCCGGACGGTAGTTCGTCCGACCGCCGAGGTAGTAGTCGTACATCCGCGCGCTGTGCGGTATGTCCGTACGGATGCCGGCCTGCGGCCCGGGTACGGATTCCGTGTCGTCGAGCGTCGTCTCGTCCGTCATGTCCACTACCCCGCCGCCACTCAGGCCCCGGGCCGGACCCCGGGTGATCACCGCTTTCCTGGCCGCCATCATAGGCCGCGGCCCGGAAGGCCCGGCGCCTCACCCCTCCCAACGCCCTTTGTTTTCACGCCCGTTGATCATTCCGCGAGGGCGCCGCCGCGCCCCGGGCCCGGCCGCGAGGTGCGGCCGGGCCCGGGGCGCGCGTGGAGGGGTCAGGCCTCGTCGGGGGTGGCCACCGGCCGCGGGCGGCCCAGCAGGGCGGCGGCGGCCAGGGCGGCTGCAAGCACCGCCAAGGCGGCGCAGGCCGCCTGCGCGGCGCCGGAACCCGCAAGCGCGCTGCCGACGCTGTGCCGCAGGAGGTCGGCGGTGCCGAGCAGCGCGGTCAGTGCGTGCAGCAGCAGCGCGGCGACGGCCGCCACCGCGACCAGTGCCCACACCCATACGGCGTCGCGCAGGGCGAGGAGCACGGAGAGCGCGACGCAGACGACTGCGAGCGCCGGAGACAGGTCGTCGGTGTAGCCGACGGCCGGCAGTCCCGCGGGGTCGGCAGGCAGCTGGATCAGGCCGAGCACCGGCAGCAGCCCGGCGGTGACCCACCGCAGCGCGGACCCGGCGCGCCGCCGCTGTTCGCCGCCGTTCCCAGCGGGCGCGTCCCTGGGGCCCGCGGCGGGGTCGGCGAGCGGTACGGCAGCCGGCGCGTGCGGCTGGGCGGCAAAGGCCGGGGCGGGCCCGTGGGCCGGGGCGGCGGGCGGCGCCGACCCGGCCGCTCCCCCGGGCGGCGGGCCGAGGATGGCGGACGGGGTCGCGGGCGCCGCGGTGGGGCGACCGGCCGCCGCGGCGTGCGGGGCCTTGCCCGTCCCAGCGGTGCCCCGAAGCGCTGCGGGCGGCGCGGCGAACCGGCGCGCGGCGCCCGGCGGGGAGGCCGTGGCAGCGGGGCGGCGGCCGCGCAGCCGCGGGGTGCGTCTGATCAGACCGACGAGGGCGGCGACCTCGGCCAGCGGCCTGGCCGTCGCGGCGGTCCACAGCAGGGTGCGTATGGGGTCTCCGCGCCCGGAGGTGGCGGGTTCCTCGTCGCTTGCGGGGTGGGATGGGGACGACATGGCGCGGCTCCCTTTGCCGACGTGCCACGGGTGAGCACACACCGTGCGGGTTGCGGCGCGCTCCGCTGAGCGCGCGCTCTGTCACATGGCACCTCCTGTCGGCGCTCTCCGCCATCCGGGGCGGTCCGAACGGGCCGTCCGGGTGGGCCGGCGGCCCGCCATCGGGCCGCCGGCCCCCGTGCCGCGGTGCGGTCAGGCCGTCGTGTCGCGGACGGCCCAGCCGACCTCGATCCGGTTGCGGGGGTGTCCCGGTGCCCCGCCCCAGCGGTGGTGGATCTCCTGGGCGGGGCCGTCGAAGACGAAGCCATGGGCGGAGATCCAGGCCGCGACGGCGTCGTAGGCCGACTGGATGCGGGGCCACGCGGCGTCCTCGCCCTCGACCACGGTGCTCGCGAAGGGGGTCTCCTGCTGGTGCACGAGGTGGACGCCTGCCGCCGGCTCTCCCGGCACGGTGGCCTCCGGCTCGTAGGGCAGGCAGGCCTCCACCTCGGTCGTCGAGTCGTCGGTCATCGGGCCGTGGTAGCGGATGAACGCGGGTACGGGCAGGAAGAGCGGGCCCTTGCCGGCTTCGGTGTAGAGCGTCCGGTAGGCGGACCGGGCGAAGGCGTCGAGGCCTGCCGCGTCGACGGACGCACGGCAGGCCAGGGCGTGGATCGCGCCGCGCCGGCCAAGGTTGATGTCGGGGCTCATTCCTTCTCCTTCGGTCAGGGCGGCGATCAGGCCGCGCAGGACGACGTGCTGGCCGCGGACCCGCTGCGCCGCGGCGCGGACCCGGGTGTCGAGCTCGGGGACTATGTCGGCGCCCTCGGCATGGCGGTCCAGCAGGACGCGGATCCGCTCGACGGGGACGTCGAGTTGGCGCAGGGCGCGCACCAGCTGGGCCCGGCCGACCTGGGCGCGCGCGTAGTAGCGGTAGCCGGTGGCCGGGTCGGTGGCGGCCGGGGGCAGCACGCCGGCCGTGTCGTAGTGCCGCAGGGTCGTCACCGACAGGCCGGTGGCCTGCGCGAACTGCCCGATCGGCAGCAGGTCCTTGGTCTCCACGGGGATCAGCGTGCGGTCTCGGGCAGGGTGAGAGTCAAGGGATTCGCCGAGGGCTGTGCGCGGCGCTCCCGTGTGCCGACCGGCCGGCGGCCCGGCTGGCGGCACGGCGGGGCGGCGACGGGGCGGGGCGGCGCGAAATCCGGGTGTCCCATGGGGCGGGCGCTGCTACGGTGGCGGCATGATCACACACCAGTCGCGAATGACGGCCCCCGGACGGGGCTGCTGACGCGGACGGCGTGTGACGTGTCCGAGGCCCCTGGGACGGGGCCTCTTTTTCGTGCGCGCGACCGGGACGAGCCGTCCCGGCCGCGCCTCCGGAGCCCCGCCTCACCGAAGGAGGAGGTTCCGATGGAAAAGCAGCGCTTCTACGTCACGACGACGATTCCCTACGTCAACGCCCGGCCGCACCTGGGCTTCGCGCTGGAGCTCGTACAGGCCGACGTGCTGGCACGGCATCGGCGGCAGGCAGGCGACGAGGTGCGCTTCGTCAGCGGCACGGACGACAACTCGCTCAAGAACGTGCTGGCCGCGCAGGCGCAGGGCGTCCCGGTGCGGGATCTGGTCGACCGCAATGCCGAGGCCTTCGCCGCGCTGCGCGAGCCGCTGGCCCTGTCCTTCGACGACTTCGTCCGCACCAGCAGCGACCCGCGCCACCGGGTCGGTGTGGAGCGGCTGTGGCGGCGGTGCGCGGCGGCGGGTGATCTCTACCGCAGGCACTACGAGGGGCTGTACTGCGTGGGCTGCGAGCAGTTCTTCACCCCGGACGAGCTGGCCGGGCGGCGCTGCCCCGAGCACGGCACGGAACCCGTGCTCGTGGCGGAGGAGAACTGGTTCTTCCGGCTGTCGCGCCACGCCGACCCGCTGCGTGCCGCGATCGCCTCGGGCCGGCTGCGGATCGAGCCCGCCGTGCGCCGCAACGAGGTGCTGGCGCTCATCGACGGCGGGCTGCACGACTTCTCGGTGTCGCGCTCCCGGAGCCGGGCGCACGGCTGGGGCATCCCGGTGCCGGACGACGACGGGCAGGTCGTCTACGTGTGGTGGGACGCGCTGGGCAACTACGTCACCGGCCTCGGTTACGGCACAGGGGACGCGGCGTACGAGCGGTGGTGGTCGGGCGGCGGACGGCGGGTGCATCTGGCGGGCAAGGGCGTGCTGCGCTTCCACGCGGTGTACTGGCCGGCGATGCTGCTGTCCGCCGGGCTCCCGCTGCCGACCGACGTCCTGGTGCACGACTATCTGACGGTCGGCGGGCGAAAGATCAGCAAGTCGGCGGGGACCGGCGTCGATCCGGCGGCCCTGGTGGCCGATTTCGGTACGGACGCCGTGCGTTGGTGGCTGCTGCGCGAGGTGCCGCGGGTCGGTGACGCCGACTTCACCGCGGACCGGCTGGTCGCGCGGGCCGACGCCGACCTGGCGGGCGGCCTGGGGAACCTGGTGCACCGGGTGGTGACGATGGTGCACCGCTACCGCGGCGGCCGCCCGGGAGAGGCCTGCCAGGCGCCCGAGGGGACCCGCGCGCTGGTGCGGGCGGGCCTGGAGGCACCGCAGCGGGTCGCGGCGGCGCTTGCGGGGTACGACTTCCGGCGGGCCGCGGCCGCGCTGTGGACGGTGGCGGAGGAGGCGAACCGATGTATCGAGGCCACCCGGCCGTGGGATCTGGCGGCAGCCGAGCGCGGCGGTGACGCGGCGGCAGGCGCGCGCCTGGACGGCGTGCTGACCACGCTGCTGGACGCGTGCGGGCGGCTCGCGGTGCTGCTCGAACCGTTCGTTCCCGGTGTCGCGGCCCGTATCGGGGCGCAGTGCGCACCGTCCGGCGGTGTGCTGCCGCCGGCGCGCCCGGTGTTCGCGCGGCTCGGTGAGAGCGGGGGTCAGCGGACCCGGGACTCGTCCTCGTCGTCGTTCTCCTCGCCGGGGATGTAGACGTCGCGGACGTTGACGTTGATCTCCACGACCTCGAGGCCGGTCATGCGCTCCACCGCGTTCGCGACGTGCGAGCGGATCTGGGTGGCGGCGTCGGCGATCTCGGTGCCGTAGAGGACCACGACGTCCAGGTCGACGGCGGCCTGCTTCTCGCCGACCTCGACCTTCACGCCGCGGGTGAAGTCCGTCGAGCGCGACACCGTGTCGCGTACGGCACCCATCGCTCGGGACGCGCCGCCGCCCATGGTGTGCACCCCGTCGACCTCGCGGACGGCGACGCCGGCGATGACCGCCACCACGGAGTCGGCGATGGTGGTCTTGCCGCCGACGTCGTTGCGGCGGCTCGACACGGACCTGGACGCGTTCTCGGTGTTCGCCATGGGAATACCCCTTAGCTGGGAAGGGTGGATCGTCGTACCGGCCGGGCCGTTGTGGCCGCACGGCGGTATCGTCGCGGGCCTCGCACAGGCGCCCGGCGGGCGGACGTCCGGCACGAACAGGGAGTTCGGCCCTCTCGTTCCACTGTGCGGCCGGTCCTGCGGGCGCGCCACTTCGCGGGGCGGGAGCCGCAGGTCAGGACTCCGGGGCGGCAGCGCCTGGCCCGGGGGTGTCCTGGCCGCCCACGAAGTGCACGCCCGGGTGCGGATGCATCAGGAAGTCGTGGTGGGAGATGTTCCAGGCATAGGCGCCGGCCAGGGCGAAGACGACACGGTCCCCCGCCCGGATCCCGGCGGCCGGGACCGCGCGGGCCAGGACGTCCTTGGGCGTGCACAGCTGCCCGGCGAAGGTCACGGGCCCCGAGCCGCCCTCGGGCCGCGGCCAGGGGAAGGGCCAGCCGGCGACGGGCAGCACCGCGCAGGGCTGGTCGTGCCCGCGGGCCGCGGGGGTGCGCAGGTGATGGGTGCCGCCGCGGACGACGGCGAAGTCCTCGCCGTGGCTGCGCTTCACGTCGAGGACCTCGGTGGCGTACCAGCCGCAGTACGCGGTCAGCGCGCGCCCCGGCTCGATGCGCAGCCGCAGTCCCGGGTGGGCACGGGCCACGCGGGCCAGGGCGGCGCCGTAGCCGGCCCAGTCGAATCTGGCGGCGGGATCGGCGTAGTCGACGTGCATGCCGCCGCCGACGTTGAGTTCGCGAAAGGTCAGGCCGTGCCGGTCCGCCAGGGCGGCGGCCCAGCCGGCCACCGCCGCGGCGACGGCTGCCAGTTCGGGCGCGGCCAGGCCGCTGGCGAGGTGCGCGTGCACACCGGCGAGCTCCAGGTGCGGGCACGACCCGTCGGCAAGCATCCGTACCGCGGTGTCGGCCTCGGCCGGGTCGAGTCCGAAGGGCGAGGGCCGGCCGCCCATGGCCAGTGCCCCGCCCGCGAGGAGTCCGCTGGGGACGGTGAGGTTGAAGCGCAGCAGCACCAGGACAGGTCCCTGCCGGTCCCGCCGGGCGGCCGCCAGATGGGCGAGGGTGCGCAGCTCGTGCGTGCTCTCGACGTGGAAGCGCCCCACCCCGCGGTCCAGGGCGGCGGCCATCTCCGCGGGGGTCTTGCCCGGCCCGCCGAACGCCAGGGGGTGCCCGGGCACCGCCGCGGCCACGTGGGCGAGTTCACCGCCTGAGGAAACCTCGAAACCGTCGGTGTGCGGGGCGAGGGCGGCCAGGATCCGCGGCTCGGGGTTGGCCTTGGCCGCGTAGTACAGCTCCACCAGCGGGGGCAGGGCGGCGCGGACGGCGGCCGCGTGGGTGGCGAGCGCCGCGAGGTCGTAGATGTAGGCCGGCAGGGCGCCGGCGGGCAGCGACAGCGCGAGGTCGCGCACGCGTCCCTCGGGGCGGTTCACCGCGCCGCCCCGTGGGGCAGGTCGCGGGCGTCCTGGCAGGCCGCGGCAGGGTCCTGCGCCGCCGGTTCCGACCGGTCCCCCGCGGTGTGCCGGGCGGCCAGCGGCGACGGCAGCCTGACGTAGGCCGCCTCCCGGTCGGACGCGCGCTCCCAGCGGGTGAGGAGGTTCGCCTTGGCCGGCAGCGGCTCGCCCGCCAGCAGCGCGTCGATCCTGGGGTGCCGGCCGTGCCGGGCGCCGTAGGCGGTCAGGGTGCGCCGCACGACGTTCCAGAGGGCCGGCTCGCTTCCGGGGCACAGGTCGGCGAGCGCGGCGAGCATGTCGCCGATGTTGTTGACGAACAGGCAGTAGGCGAGCCGCGTCCAGCCCTGCTCGGCGTCGTAGGTGAGGGGGCCTGCGACGTCTTCCGGCAGGCCGGCCAGGGCGGATCCGTGGTGGCCGGGAAGCAGTTTGGTGCCCTCCAGGTCCCTGAAGAGGACCTGCAGCGGGTGCCCGTCGTCGCCGACGCACACCAGGACGTTCTGCAGGTGGGGTTCGAGCACCACCCCGTGGTCGAGGTAGGCGGCCAGGACGGGCGGCACGAGCAGCGCGAGATAGGCCTGCCACCAGCGCAGGACCGCCGCGGGTCCGGCGCCTGGCAGCAGGCGGGAGATGTGCGCGGGCCCTGTGGGGTACTCGTCGGCGACGGCGGCCGCCAGCAGTGCGGTGGCGCCCGGCGCGGTCCGGCCGCCCAGGCCCTCCCTGACGATCACCCCGAAGCCCTCCAGCAGGTCGAGGTCCGTCCCGCCCCCGGGACCTGGCAGCGCCATGCTGCGGTACGCCGGCTCCCGCAGGACCGCGCTGCCGGGGAAGCGCGCGGCCAGGTCGGCGGCCATCGGGCCGAGCAGCCGGGTCAGCGCCACCGCGCCCGACAGTTCGTAGCGGGCGTTCTTGCGCAGGCAGTTCGTGATCCGCACGTTCAGGCTGAACTTCAGGAACGTCCCGCCGTCGTAGAGGGTGCGCACGGAGGCGGTGGCCGCGAAGGGGGTGCCGCCGGGGCCGAGGTCGCGAACGTCGCCGCGGCCGAGGGCGGCCGCCAGCGCCGGGCGGTGCCGCAGCAGGTCCCACTGCCAGGGGTGCACGGGCAGGAGCCGGTGTCCTGCGGGTGCCTGCGCGAGGCCGTCCAGCGGAGCGGCCGCCCCCGGCTCGGCCTGTTCCTGGACGACCAGGGCGTCCCTGACGGCGAGCAGGCGCACCGGGAAGACGGCGGCGGCCTCGGGCGCGTAGGCGCGCCATGCGGCGGGGCCGGCGTCGCGGGCCTTGGGCGCGGGGTGGAAGCGGTGGCCGAAGACCAGGGACTGCTCCGAGGCCAGGTAGCGGGCGTGCGGGTCGCCGCCGGGGTGCGGGCGGGGCTGGGCGAGCCCCGCGGTGACGCCCTGGTGGCTGGCGGCGACCTGGGCCACGAACTCGTCGTTGGCCAGCCCGGTGCGGGCCGCCAGCTCCGCACGGATGTGCTCGGCGAGCTGCCGCCAGCCGATGGGCGACCAGTCGCCGGCCGCGTACTGGCAGACCGGGCCGGTGAAGCGGTGGGCGCCCAGCAGGGAGGTGCGGCGGATCGCCACCCGCAGCCGCGTCCCGTGGTGCGGCAGCCGCAGCAGCAGGCGGCCGCCGGAGACGGTGGCCGCCTGCTCGGGCGCGCTGACCTCGCGGAGCAGGCAGTTGAGCAGGGTGTGGGCCACCGCGTCGTCGGGTGGGGGCAGTTCGCGGGCGGCGGTGGGCGGTGGGGCGGAAGACCAGGGCATCAGTGCTCGCGCGGAAGGTAGTTGGGGCCGGTGGTGTAGTGCTTGTTGATGTCGGAGGCGCCCGAGCGCTGCTTGCTCAGCAGGGTGCCCGCGGTCACCATCGCCTTGACGGGCAGCCGGTCGGCTTCGAGTACCGCGGTGCGCAGCGCCCGCCCCGGGCTGCCGGGTCGGTCGCCGAGGCGGGCCGCCGCCTCGGCGAGGCGGTCGCGGACCAGCCGCAGCAGCTCGGGCAGGGGGGCCCGGCCGGGACCTGAGAGCGCGAGGGCCAGGGAGCCGGCGCACAGGTGGACGGTGATGGTGGTGAAGAGCGCGAGGAGCGGCCCGTCGTCGTCCACGGTTATCCGGTGGTCGTCGAAGTCCGCGGGCCCGGGGACTTCGGGGGCGCCGGGCCCCGGGGTGTCCCGTCCCAGGGTGGCGGCCAGCCGGTGGCGGTTGATCCGCAGCCCGTCGTCGTCCTTGAACAGCAGGCGCAGCCGGGTGGCGCCGCCGGAGTCGTCCAGCAGCAGCGAGATGTTCTGCTGGTGGGACTCCAGAGCGATGCCGTAGCCGAACAGGGTGGTCTGCCAGTCCAGGAGCAGGGTGAGGACGGCGTCGAACAGCGCCACCGGGTCACCGCCGGTGTAGCGGTCGGCGAGGTGGTCGGCGACCAGCCGGCCGTCGGGGGCGGCGGCGGGCAGCGCCGCGAGCGGCAGCTGGAGGCAGTCGTCGAGCCCTGCGGGCTGCCGGCGTACCAGCACCGCGATCAGCTCATGGCCGGCGTGGGCCCAGCGGGTCTCGTCGCTGTGCAGGACCCGGCCCGCGAAGTGCGGCTCGCGTGCGGTCACCGCCGCCAGCAGCTGCTGGGCGGCGGCCCCGTCCATCAGGGTGCCGGGCTTGATGGTGCGGCGGTTGAGCAGGCCGAGCGTGGCGGTCGCCAGCGGCAGTTTCAGGTGCACACCGGGGTGTTCGGGCAGGGCCACCGTACGGGTCGACAGGGTGGGTTCCGCGGTCAGGAAGGGGCGTTCCGCGAGCACCGCCCGGTCGGCCAGGCCGGTGGATCGCAGTGCGCGGTCCAGCGGGCCCGCGGCGGTCAGCGGGTGCACGGGCAGGGCGACATGGCTGCGGTCGAGCCAGGCGAGGCCCAGATCGGACGGGGCCGGCCAGAACGCGGTGAGCGGGTCGGCCGCCGGTCCGCCGAAGGTCAGCGAGGTTCGCGGCACGGCGAGCCAGCGCAGCGCGAAGGACGGCGCGAATTCGGGAGCGTGCCGCAGGAGCTGGTCGGCGGTCAGGCCGGGGCGGGCGGCGGAGGTGGGATGGAGCGGATGTCCGCGGCGGGCGGCGAGGGTGTCGAAGGCGAGGGACGCGGTGTGGCCACGCCACCTCGCGGGGTCGGGTCCGTGGCGGGCGGTGAGCCGTGCCGCCGTCTCGTCGCGGGTCGCCTCCTGGAGCCGCAGCGAGACCAGTGCGTCGCGGTACTCGGCGGCGAACGCGTCGAATCCGGGCGCGTCCTCGGGCGCCGCGCACCGGGCCAGCGCGGCGAGTACGTCCTCGCCTGTGGTCAGCTCCCGGCCGCCGGAGGCCGTTCGGGGCGCGGGCGGCCGGGGGTCGGGGGTTCCGGGCGCGGGCGTGCGGGGGGCTGCGGGTTCGGTGCGCAGCAGCGGCAGCCGGGCCGCGTACTCGCACTGGAAGCCGTCGTCCCTGACCGGCAGCAGCAGGTCCCGCTCCTGCGGGCCGCTCAGCCGCAGCCAGCGCCCGTCCTCCCGGTCCTCGAGGGTGCCGCGGGTGCGCAGCCCGCAGACGTCCTCGCGGAGCAGGGTGCTCAGCACCCGCAGCAGCAGCGCGTCCTCGACGGTGCCGCCGGCCGCGGGCGGCACGGGGCTGCGGTCCTGCGTGCCGGGCCGGGTGGTGCCGGCGGCGTCCGGTGCCCGGGTCACGGGGTGATCTCCCAGGTCCGCGCGTCGAGGAAGGCGTCCACCCTGCGGTCCACGGTCTCCTGGTCGGGGCCGATGGCCCGCACCACGCCCAGCAGGTCGCGGTTGGTGTGGTGCAGCGGCCTGCGGCTGCCGACGGCGCGCAGCGGCCGGTAGGCCAGCCGCACCCCTTCGACGTCGACGTCCTCGGCACCGGGTGCGGCGGTGAGCGTGCCGGCGCGGTCGGCGCAGGGGTAGGCGAGGCAGGCGGCGCGGCCCGGTGCGGGCCACGGTCCGGGCGGCAGCGGTTCACCCAGATGGACGCGCAGGACGAGATCGAAGAACGGCACCCGGAGCAGGTCGGCGAGCAGCAGGTCGCACTGGTCGCCGATGGCCCGGTAGTTGACCTCGACGAGCCGGGCCACGCCGCGGTCGACGACGAATTCGGTGTGGCAGGCTCCGAACCCCACGCCCAGTGCGTCGAGCTGCGCCAGCACCTGGGCCACGACGGGCTCGGGCTGTTCCGGCTCCCACGTCAGCCGCTCCTCGATGAAGTACGGCGGCGGCGACAGCCGGGTGCGGAAGCCGCCGAGCACCCTGCGGTCCGTGCCGTCGCCGAGGGTCTCCAGGGTGTGCAGTGCGCCCGGCAGGAATTCCTCGACGACCAGGGCGTCCCCGGGACGGCGGGCCCGGATCTCCGCGCAGCGGGCCAGCAGGTCCGAGCGGTCCCGTACCAGGACGACGTCCTCGCTCGCCACGCCCTCCCGGGGTTTGACGACGCACGGGTAGCGGATGTCCTGCCGGTCCAGGACGGTCGCCGGATCCGCTCCCGCGGGCAGTTCCACGGCGTGCACGGCGGCGCCTGCGGACAGGCCCGCCGCGGCGAGGCCGCGGCGCATCTCGGCTTTGTCCTTCGTCCGCAGCGCCGCCCGCCAGTCCTTGGCGGGCAGGCCGAAGTAGGCGGCCGCCAGCGCCGTGTGCACCTGGAGGTGGTCGCTGTTGCTGAAGACGGCGTCGGGCCGCCGGTGGGCCGAGATCATGGCCACCACGGCGCGGAAGTCGCGGACCGGGCACTCGATCACCTCCACGCCGTCGTAGGCGTCCCCCGCGGCCGCGCGGTGCGCCGCGGGCTGGTCGGTGAGCACGGTGACGGCCAGGCCGAGACGCCGCGCGGCCGGCAGGAACCCCTCGGTGACCGAGTCCGTCGGGTTCAGGGCCAGCAGGTACATCTGCACAGGAGGTCAGCTTCCGCGCGGGGGAGACGGGCCGAACCGCCCTGTTCCAGGGGCGGGTGGTCCACAGCGCGACGAGCCTAGGTTAGGCATACCTAATGTTGTCAATTCGCCTCCCGGCGCGCCGAGTTGCCCGGTGGTAGAAGATCATGGTTAGGTCAGCCTTACTTCATTCGGCGCCGACGTGGGGAGCCTGCGTGAGCCTGGTCCCGGCCTACCGGCGGCTGGCCGCGCTCTGCCCAGCCCTGGGCCTGGACGTCGACGCGCCGGCCCGCGCGACCGATCCCGGCTGGGTGGACGGCGCCCGGCTGGCCCACGACGACGGTGCCCGGCAGTCGTGGCTGGCGGCACAGGCCGCCGGGATCCGCGGCCGGTACGCCGTGGAAGCCCGTGCCGACGTGGTGGCCTCCCGGGCGCTGCACGGCTACCTCTGGTCCGCAGGACTGCTGATCAGCGGCCCCTGGTACCTGGAACGGCGGGTGCCGCTGCTGCGCCCCGCCGACGTCCTGGTCGGACCCGGCGGGGCGGTACGGGTCACTCCCGGCCCGTTCGCCTGCCTGGAGGGCGACGCCGCGGCCGGCGACCCCGGGATCCGCGTGCTGGACTCCGAGGAGGCCCTGCGCGCCGAGCTGCGCAGGGCGGTCGCCGACCACGTACGCCCGCTGTTGGCGGCACTGCGGCCGCAGCTGCGGCGCGGCACCCGAGCCCTGTGGGGCATGGTGGGCGACGACCTCGTCTCCGGGCTGTGGTGTCTGGGCCGGGCGCTGGGCGAGGAGGAACACGGCGCCGAGCTGGCCGACCGGCTGCTTCCCGAGCCCACCCCGCCCTTCCCCGGCGGCGCGCGCTTCCGCCGGCTGCCCGACGACCACCCGGGCCCCGACCGGCTGACCCGCACCCGGATCGGCTGCTGCATGCATTACACGGTCCGCCCGGAGGAGACCTGCTCCACCTGCCCGCGGCTGAAGGCCGCCGGCCGCGCGGCCCCCGTCGCGGCACCGGCCGGCGCCTGACCGCCGGCGCGCGGCCCCGCCCCCTGGGCGCCGCGGACGCGGCCGGCAGGCCGGGCGCGGCGATGTCCGGGCCCGGCCCCCCGCTGGCCGGCTTGCGGGGTACGGGTGACGGTGGAAGTGGAGGGCGGCGGACGGCCCCGCGAGGCCGGTACCGCCCGGCGCCCCGCGACCACCTCCCACCGTCCCGGAAGGAACGACCATGACCGACTGGAGCAGTACGGATCTGGAGAAGATCGGCGCGGCCGAGGAGCTGAGCCTGCAGTCAGAGCGGGCCGACGGCAGCCTGCGCGACCCGGTGACCATCTGGGTGGTCCGCGTCTCCGACCACCTCTACGTCCGCTCCGTCAAGGGCACCAAGGGCCCCTGGTACCGCGGCACGACGTCGCACCACCAGGGCCGGGTCGACGCCGGCGGGGTGCGCAGGAAGGTGAGCTTCCGGCAGGCGGACCAGCGCGAGTACGCCGATGTGGACGCCGCGTACAACGACAAGTACGGCCGCTACGCGAGCATCGTGCCCAACCTGCTGACCGACGAGGCCAGGACCTCCACTCTCCGGCTCGACCCGAGCTGAAGCCGGTCCGGGCGGTGAACCCGGCCGGACCTTCCGACAGATCTCCCCCCGCAGCCCGGAGGAGGCGCCCGCCCATGCGAGCCACCCTGATGTACGCGGCCGGCGACGTACGCGTCGAGGACGTCGCACGTCCGCAGATCCGCAATCCCACCGACGCCGTCGTACGGATCGTGCTGTCCTGCGTCTGCGGCAGCGACCTGTGGCCCTACAAGTCGCTGCCGCCCACCGACAACCCCCGCCACATGGGGCACGAGTTCATCGGTGTCGTCGAGCAGGTCGGCTCCGGGGTGCACGGCCTGAAGCCGGGCGACCTGGCGGTGGCCCCGTTCCTCTACGCCGACAACACCTGCGCCTACTGCCGCGAGGGGCTGCAGAGCTCCTGCCTGCACGGCGGGCAGTGGGGAGTGAACGGCGTCGACGGCGGGCAGGGCCAGGCGGCACGCATCCCGTACGCAGACGGCACCCTGGTCCGGCTCCCGGTCGGCGAGGACTCCGAACTGCTGCCCGACCTGCTGACCCTCTCCGACGTCCTGTGCACCGGTCACCACGCGGCCCGCACCGCCGGCGTCGCGCGCGGTGACACGGTCGCCGTCATCGGCGACGGCGCCGTGGGCCTCGCTTCGGTGATCGCCGCGAAGATGCGGGGCGCCGAGCAGATCATCCTCATGGGCCGCCACAAGGTGCGCACCGACCTGGGCCGCGACTTCGGCGCGACCGAGGTGGTGGCCGAGCGCGGCCAGGAGGGCGTCGCCCGGGTGCGGGACCTGACCGGCGGAGAGGGCGCCCGCAAGGTCCTCGAATGCGTCGGCCTGAAGGATGCGATCGTGCAGGCCTTCGGCGCGGTCCGGGACGGCGGGACGATCAGCCGGGTCGGCGCACCCCAGTCCACCGACGTCCCCTTCGGCTTCGGTGACTTCAAGCGCAACATCACCCTCACCGGCGGTGTGGCCCCCGCCCGGGCCTCCATCGAGGAGCTGATGCCGCACATCCTCGACGGCTCGATCAGGCCCGGCCGCGTCTTCGACCGCACGATCGGCCTCGAGGACATCGCCGAGGGCTACCGGGCGATGAACGACCGCGAGGCCCTGAAGGTCCTGATCCGGCCCTGACCGCCGATCCGCCGGGCCCGACGACCCGCCCCGCCCCCCCGGACGGGGTCCGCCGGCGGAAAATCCCTACCGCGCCTGACGCAAGGGGCTCCAGACTCGGCTCATGGCTGACATGGGGATGTTCCGGGACGCGGTCACCGCGTGGGCGGCCGGTGGCACGGGCGAGACCGCATACGAGCTGGCGGGGCAGGGGGGCGTCAGGACGGCGGTCCTGCTCGAAGGGCGCAGCGACGCGGCGGCGGTGGACGCGCTGGCCGCACGCCGCGGCCGGAACCTCGCGGCAGAAGGGGTCTGCGTCCTGCCGATGGGCGGTGCGATGAGCGTCGGGCGCTTCGCCGGGCTCCTCGGTCCTTCCGGGCTCGGCCTGCGCCTGACGGGGCTGTGCGACGAGGCGGAACGCGGCTACTACGCCCGCGGGTTCGAGCGGGCCGGTGCGGCGGGGCAGGAGTTCTTCGTCTGCGCGGCGGACCTGGAGGACGAGCTCATCCGCGCGCTCGGCGCGCCCCGGGTGGAGGAGCTCATCCGGGCGGAGGGCGACCTGCGCGCGCTCACGACCTTCGTGGGCCAGCCCGCGCAGCGGGACCGCACCGCGGAGCCGCGGTTGCGGCGCTTCCTCGGTACGAAGAAGGGCCGCAAGATCCACTACGGCCGTGTCCTGGTCGAAGCCCTCGACCCCGATCGCGTACCCGCCCCGCTGGACGCCCTGCTCAGGGGCCTGTGACCGCCGGGCCGCTGCACGCGGTGGCAGCCGGCCGGGCCTGCGCCTCCTCGATCGGAGCGGGCGCCGCCGCGGGCAGCGCGACGACCATGGTCAGGCCGCCGCCGGGCGTGTCCTCGGGGGTGAGGGTCCCGCCCATCGCGTCGGTCAGACCGCGGGAGAGCGCGAGTCCGAGGCCGAGGCCCGTGGTGTTGTCGGTGTCCCCCAGCCGCTGGAAGGGCTCGAAGACGCGGTCGCGGTCCTCGGCGGGCAGCCCGGGGCCCTGGTCGACGACCCGCAGCTCGACCCTGCCGGCGAGGGCACTCGCGGTGACCAGGACCTTCCTGCCGGGCGGTGTGTGCCGCGCGGCGTTCGCGACGAGGTTGGCGATCACCCTTTCCAGCAGCGGCGGGTCGGCCAGGACGTCGTCGGCCTCGGTGATGCCTCGGGTGAGGACGGGCGGCGCGGTGTCGGGAAGGCTGTCGAGTGCGAGCGGCAGGATCTCCGCGAGGGCGGTGGGCTGGAGGCGCAGGGTGAGCGCGCCGGCCTGTAGCCGGCTCATGTCGAGGAGGTTGTCGACGAGGCGGTTGAGCCTGGCCATCGACTCCTCCGCGGTGGCCAGCAGCTCGTCGCGGTCCTCGTCGCTGAAGGTCACGTCCCGGCTGCGGAGGCTGCTGACGGCGGCCCAGCCGGTGGCGATGGGGGTGCGCAGGTCGTGGCTGACCGCGGCCAGCAGGGCGGTCCGCATCCGGTCCGCGGCCTTCACCGGCTCGACCTCGGCGGCGGCTTCGGCCAGCCGGGCGCGTTCAAGCGCGGCGGCCACGTGCCCGGCGAAGGCGACGAGCACCCGGTGTTCCGACGCGGCCAGGGCGCGGCCGCGCAGGACGAGGCGGTCGTCGGGCCCGACGGGCACGACGACATCGGTGCCCTCGCCGCGGGGTCCGGTGCCGGGTCCGCCGGCGCCCGGCACGGAGCCTGCGCCCTCCGTGTCGAGGGTCGCGCGGTGCACCAACTCGGCGGTGTCCATGCCGAACGCCTCCCTGGTACGGCGCAGCAGCGCGTCGACGCCCCGGTCGCCGCGCAGGATGCTGCCCGCCATCGAGGACAGGGCCTCGGCCTCGGCTGTCGCGCCGGCCGCGCGCCGGGACAGCCGCAGCGAGTGGCCCACGACGGTCGCCACCGTCACCGCGACCACGGCGAAGACCGCCAGTGCCAGGGCATTGTTGGCCTCGCCGACGGTGAACTTGTGGATCGGCGGGATGAAGCAGTAGTTGAGCAGCAGGGACGCGGTGACGGCGGCGAGCAGCGCGGACAGGACCCCGCCGATGCAGGCGACGCCGACGACCGCGAGCAGGAAGAGCAGTGCGTCGCTGGTCAGGTTGAGGCTGCTGCCCGTGCCGGTCAGCAGCAGGGTCAGCAGCGCGGGGACCACCAGGCCCGCCACCGGGCCGGCGACGCGGCGCGCCCGGGACAGCCCGCTGCGGGGGACCCGCAGCAGGCGTCCTCGCCGGGCCCTCTCGTGGGTGACCATGTGGACGTCGATGTCGCCCGAGAGTTCCACCGTCGTCTCACCCACTCCCCGGCCGGTCAGGAAGTGCGAGAGCCTGCCGCGGCGGCTGGTGCCGATGACCAGCTGGGTGGCGCTCTCGGCGCGGGCGAAGTCCAGCAGCGCGGTGGGGACGTGGTCGCCGACCACCGTGTGGAAGGTGCCGTCAAGCGACTCCACCAGCGCACGCTGCCGGGCCAGCGCGGCCGGTGAGATGTCGGCGAGCCCGTCGCTGCGGGCGATGTGGACGGCCAGGACGTCGCCGCCGGCGGACCGGTCGGCGATACGGGCGGCCCGGCGGATCAGCGTCTCGCCCTCGGGGCCGCCGGTCAGCGCGACCACGACCCGCTCCCGGGTCTCCCACACCCGCCCTATGCCGTGCTCGTGGCGGTATTTGCGCAGCCCCTCGTCGACCCGTCCCGCGAGCCACAGCAGGGCGAGCTCGCGCAGGGCGGTGAGGTTGCCGACCCGGAAGTAGTTCGACAGGGCCGCGTCGACCTTCTCCGGGGCGTAGACGTTGCCGTGCGCCATCCGGCGGCGAAGGGCCTCGGCGGGCATGTCGACCAGTTCGATCTGGTGGGCGCGGCGGACGACCTCGTCGGGTACGGTCTCGCGCTGCGGCACTCCGGTGATCTTCCGGACGACGTCGTTGAGCGATTCGAGGTGCTGGATGTTGACAGTGGTGACGACGTCGATGCCGGCGGCCAGCAGCTCGTCGATGTCCTGCCAGCGCTTGGCGTGCCGGCTGCCGGGGACGTTGGTGTGCGGGAGCTCGTCGACGAGGGCGAGCTGCGGGGCGCGTTCCAGGATCGCTTCGAGGTCCATCTCGGTGAAGACCGTGCCCCGGTAGTCGCGCTCGGCCCTGGGCAGGACCTCGAGACCGTCGAGCATCCGCTCGGTGCGGGGCCGCTTGTGGCACTCGACGAAGCCGACGACGACGTCGGTGCCGCGTTCGGCGCGGCGCCGTCCCTCGTCCAGCATCCGGTAGGTCTTGCCCACGCCCGGGGCGGCGCCGAGGAAGACCTTGAGCCTGCCGGGCCGCTCGCCCGGTGGCGGTCCTGCGGGGGTGGGGAAGACGGCGTCGTTCACCGGGGCCCTCCTCGGGCAGGTGCTGGACCGGTCGCGCCGCCCGGCTGCCGCCGGCGCTCCACGCCGTGCCGCGTGCGGACGCGGGCGGAGCCGATGCGGGGAACCCTCGGGAGGCGCAGGCCGGGTGCGGTGCCGGTACGGGCCGGCGTCCGCCAGCAAACCCTGCCGGAAGGCCGCTCCCCTGCGGTTTTGGCGGACTCCTGACGTCGCCGCCGGGTCTCTTGACGCCACCTTGACGCCGCGCCCGTCCCTGGGTGCTGCCACCGCTGGTGGACGGCCGCCGATGGACGACCATGGAGAGGGGACGGTGACAGGCGTTCCCGGCGCGCCACGCGCGGTGCCGAGCCGCTGCGGCGGCCGGGCGGCCCGCCCGGAAGGAGGCCGTGGTGAGCGGGAGACTGCGGGTGTATCTCGGGGCAGCCCCCGGGGTGGGCAAGACCTACGACATGCTCGGCGAGGGACACCGCCGGGCGGGCCGGGGCACCGATGTGGTCATCGCCTTCATGGAGGACTACGGCAGGCCGCTGACCAGGCGGATGGCCGAAGGCCTGGAGAGCGTGCCGCGCAGGACGCTGGCCTACCGTGACTGCACGTTCACCGAGATGGACCTCGACGCTGTCCTCGCCCGCCATCCGCGGCTCGCGCTGGTCGACGAACTCGCCCACACCAACATCCCCGGCTCGCGGCACCGCAAGCGCTGGGAGGACGTGCGGGAACTACTGGACGCGGGGATCGACGTGGTCTCCACCGTGAACATCCAGCACCTGGAGTCGCTCAACGACGTGGTCGAGCACATCACCGGCGTCAGGCAGCACGAGACCGTGCCGGACGACGTGGTCCGCGGGGCCGACCAGATCGAGGTGGTCGACATGTCTGCGGAGGCGCTGCGCCGCCGCATGGCCCACGGCAACATCTATCCCCCCGAGAAGGTCGAACTCGCGCTCGCCAACTACTTCCGCGCCGGGAACCTGACCGCGCTGCGGGAGATCGCCCTGCTGTGGGTGGCCGACCGCGTCGAGGAGGCCCTGCTCCGCTACCGCCACGACCACGGCATCCAGCAGCCGTGGTCGACGCGCGAACGCGTGCTGGTCGCCCTGTCCGGCGGCCCTGAGGGCGACACCCTCGTCCGGCGTGCCAAGCGCACCGCCTCCCGAGGCGCGGGCGGCGAATTCCTCGCCGTCCACGTCGAGCCCGACGACGCGCTGACCACCGCCGCGTCCCAGCACCTGACCCGCCAGCGCTCGCTGGTGGAGGAGCTCGGCGGCAGCTGGCACACGGTCGCGGGCAACGACACCGCCGGGGCGGTCCTGTCCTTCGCCCGCGAGGTCAACGCCAGCCAGATCGTCATCGGCGCCACCCGCCGCAGCCGCGTCAAGCGGGTGTTCTCCCGCGGCACCGGCGAGACCATCATCGAGGGCTCGGGGGACGACATCGACGTGCACGTCGTCACGCACTCGGAAGCCGCCCACGGCCGGCTGCTGCGGCGCGGCGCGGGCGACTCCGACGAGTGGGAGTGCCCGCCGTGATCCGGGTACGCCACCGGGACTCCGCAGCCCGGGTCGGCGCGGCGGCCCAGCCGCGGGCCCATCGGGAGGGAATCCCGTGCCGGGGTGTGCCCGCGCCGCGCGGCGGGGTACCCGGTCCGGTGGTGCCGGGGACGCACCCGCGGCAATGCAGCGGGGGACGTCGGGCCCGGCGGCCGGGCACGGTGCCAGGTCACGCCGCCACCGGGCGGCGCCGCGGGCGTACGGCCGCGGACATCAGGAGACGAAGGAGGCGGGCTTCATGCCCCGAGGTTCGAACGCCAAGCGCGAACGGCAGTACGAGCACATCAAGGACAGCGCCGAGAACCGCGGCGAGTCCGAGGAGCGGGCGAAGGAGATCGCCGCGCGCACCGTGAACAAGGAGCGGGCCAGGTCGGGAGAGTCCAAGACCGCGAGCCGCAGCTCCCTGCGGGACATGTCGTCGTCGGAACGCGGCGGACGGCGCTCGCACTCCGGCTCCGGCGGCCCCACCAAGGAGCAGCTCTACAACGAGGCCAGGCAGCGCGGCGTCAAGGGCCGCTCGGCGATGACCAAGTCCGAGCTGAGCAAAGCGCTCGGCCGCTGACGGTCAGCCGACCGCGGTGACCGGGGGGGGGGGGCGGGGGGGGGGGGGCGCCCCCCCCCCCCCCCCCGCCCCCGCGGGGGGGCCCCCCCGCCCGGGGGGGGGGGGCGG
>NZ_JBICTO010000005.1:0-214372 GCF_043197715.1 Streptomyces sp. NPDC049040 | reverse complement strand
TCCAGGGCCGCCGGGGCCAGTCCCAAGCCCCCGGTCACCCCCCCGCGGGGCCGCGGGGGGCCCCCCGCCGGGGGGCCGGGGGGGGGGGGGGCGGCGGGGGCCCCCCCCCCCACCCGGTCACCGTCCGCCGTCGGGGTCCCCGGCGCCGGGGCGGTCGTCGCGGTGACGGTGGCCGGGGAGCATCTCCTGGACCTTGGCCTTGAACCCCTGGCGGATCATGCCGGCGCGGTCGCTGTCGCCCTTGACGATCGCGGACGCGGCGGCCTCGATCTGGTCCAGGTCGGCGTGCGGGGGGATCGGGGGGACGGCCGGGTCGGTGCGGAAGTCGATGACGAAGGGCCGGTCGGCGGCCAGCGCGCGCTGCCACGCGCTCTCGACGTCCGCCGGCTTCTCCACCCGCACGCCGTCGAGCCCGACACTGCGTGCGAAGTCGGCGTACGCCACGTCGGGGAGCGACTGCGAGGGAAGGAACTGCGGGGCGCCGGTCATCGCGCGCATCTCCCAGGTGACCTGGTTCAGGTCCAGATTGTTCAGCACCGCGACGATCAGCCGCGGGTCCTCCCACTGGTGGCGGTATTTCGCGGCGGTGACCAGCTCCGCCATGCCGTTCATCTGCATGGCGCCGTCGCCGACCAGGGCGATCGCCGGGCGGTCGGGGTGGGCGAACTTCGCGCCGATGGCGTACGGCACGCCGGGTCCCATGCTGGCCAGCGTCCCGGACAGCGAGCCGCGCATCGAGCCGCGCAGCCGCAGGTGCCGGGCGTACCAGTTGGCGGAGGAGCCGGAGTCGGCCGCGAGGATCGCGTTGTCGGGCAGCAGCGCGTCGAGCGCGTGGACGACGTACTCCGGGTTGATCGGGTCGGCGTCGACGGCCGCACGCCGCTGCATGACCTCCCACCAGCGGGCGGTGTCCTTCTCGATCTTCTCGCGCCAGGCGCCGTGCTTCTTCGCCGTCAGCCGGGGCATCAGCGCCCTGAGGGTCTGCCGGGCGTCCCCGACCAGGTTGACCTCGAAGGGGTAGCGCAGGCCCACCATGAAGGGGTCGATGTCGATCTGGACGGCGCGCGCCTGGTCGAGCTTCGGCAGGAACTGCGTGTAGGGGAAGCTGGACCCGATCACCAGCAGGGTGTCGCAGTCCTGCATCAGCTCGTAGGAGGGACGCGTGCCCAGCAGCCCGATGGAACCGGTGACGTAGGGCAGTTCGTCGGACAGGACGTCCTTGCCGAGCAGTGCCTTGGCCACGCCGGCACCGAGGAGGTCGGCGATCTGCTCGACCTCCTCGCGGGCGCCGCGGGCACCCTGGCCGACCAGGATCGCGACCTTCTCCCCCGCCTCGAGCACCGCTGCCGCGCGGGCGACCGCCTCGGGGGACGGGAGCGGGGCGTAGTCGGCGACGCCGAGGCTGGAGGGCACCATCTTGAAGGCGTGGCCGGGCGGCGTGTAGTCCAGTTCCTGCACATCGGCGGGGATGATGACGGCGGTCACCGTGCGCTTGGCGTAGGCGGTGCGGATCGCCCGGTCGATGACGTTCGGCAGCTGCTCGGGGACGGTGACCATCTCGCAGTAGTCGCCCGCGACGTCCTTGTAGAGGCTGAGCAGGTCCACTTCCTGCTGGTAGGAGCCGCCCATGGCACTGCGGTTGGTCTGCCCGACGATGGCGACGACGGGGACGTGGTCGAGCTTGGCGTCGTAGAGCCCGTTGAGCAGGTGGATCGCACCGGGTCCCGAAGTGGCCGCGCACACGCCGACCTTGCCGGAGAACTTCGCGTATCCGACGGCCTGGAACGCCGACATCTCCTCGTGCCGGGACTGGACGAACTGCGGTGTGTCGTCGGCCCGTCCCCACGCGGCGAGCAGGCCGTTGATGCCGTCGCCGGGGTAGGCGAAGACGTGCTCGACGCCCCATTCGCGCAGGCGTTGCAGGATGAAGTCGGAGACCTTGATCGACACGGAGTGTGTCCTTCCTCGGTGGGTGGGTGAGCGGGCCGGTCCGCCGCCTCGGGCCGTCGGCGCCGGAGCGCCGGGAAGACGCCGCCGCAGCACCCCCCTCGCCCGGCTGCGCCGCGGGAGTCGCTAGGAGACGGGGGTGCCGTAACCGCCGTCCGGATGCGGGTCGCGGCGGTCCTCTCGCAGGCCGCGCAGCCGCGCGGTGAACAGCCGGATGACCGGAGTCCGGTCGCGGTGTTCGCGCTCGTAGCGGAGCAGCAGGTCCAGTTGCTCGGCGCCCAGGCCCTCGGTCCGGCCCTCGATGCCAAGCTTCGGCAGATGTTTGTATCCGGGTATCGGCAGTTCCTGCGTCGAGGGATCCGGCAGCTTGCCCTCTGGGAATTCCATCGGGATCCTCCTCGGTTCTCCGATCGGCTTCCCGGGGCCCAGCAGGCGAAACGCGGCCCGAGATCCGTTAGGCACCGTGTGTTGCGGGTACGCGCCTGGTCAGCCGCCGCCGATCATCGGCGGCGGCGGTGCTTGACCGCACTCGTCCTCCACGGAAGTCCTCAACGGGAGGTGGACCATGTTCGAAGCAGCCCCGCACCCCACGTACCTGGCAAGTGCCGTCGGCACCGGCTGGGCGACGTTCATCGGAGTGGTCGTGGTGGCCCTGATCATCGCGGCCTTCTGGTGGGGTGCGCGCCGTGCCAGGCGCAGGCCCGTGCCGCCGCAGAGCCCGCAGGCGGGCGCCGACTCGTGGCACGAGCCCTCCCCCAGCGAGACCCATCACTCCGCGCACTCGGCCGACGCCGACGACAAGCGGGCGTGACCGCGGCCGCCACGCATGGCGGCACCGCTTCCGGGCATCCGCAAGGGCGACGGCACCTTGGAAAGGAGCAGGTCATGGGCAGGAACGATCTCCAGGGGCGCAGGATACTCACGGTGGTGAGCAACTACGGGGTGGAGCAGGACGAACTGGTCGTGCCCGTCGAGCACCTGCGGAAGAACGGCGCCGAGGTCGATGTGGCGGCGGTTTCCGACGAGGCGGTCAAGACGCTGGTCGGCGACAAGGAGCCCGGCAGGACGGTCTCCCCGACGTTCACGCTGGCGGAGGCCGACCCGGCCGGCTACGACCTGCTGCTGGTGCCGGGCGGCGCCCTGAACGCCGACAGCCTCCGGGTCGAGGAGAAGGCGGTCGAGACGATCCGCACCTTCGTCTCCTCGGGCCGTCCGGTGGCCGCGATCTGCCACGCACCGTGGACGCTGGTCGAGGCCGGGGCGGTGCAGGGGAAGACGCTGACGTCATACCCGTCGCTGCGCACGGACATCGGCAACGCCGGCGGCACCTGGGTCGACCGCTCGGTGGTCAGCGACGACACCGGCGGCTGGACGCTGGTCACCTCCCGCACGCCCGCGGACCTGGATGACTTCCTGCGCGAGGTCGAGAGGGCCCTGGTCACCTCGCCCTGACGCCGTCGGTGGGCGGTGGCGGTGCGGGACCGTGAGCGGTCCCCGTGAAGTGACCTCCGCGAAGTGGTCCCCGCACAGTGGCCTTCGGGACGATTGGGCGGAAAAGGTGCGGGTAGCCGCCGGTCGACGGACCCCACAGGAGGTGATGCCGGATGGCTGCCACCACCCGGCGGGACGTGATGCACGCGCTGCTCGACGGCTACGGCCGCACGTACGCGCAAGAGGCCGGCATCCGCCTGAGGAACGCCCCGCAGCCGCTCTACCGGCTGCTCGTACTGGCCGACCTGCTCAGTGCCCGGATCAGGACCGAGGCTGCGATCGGTGCGGCCAGGGAGCTGGCGGGCGCCGGGATGCGCGACCCGCGCCGGATGGCCGCGGCCACCTGGCAGCAGCGGGTCGACGCGCTCGGCCGCGGCGGCTACCGGCGCTACGACGAGCGCACCGCGGCCCAGCTCGGTGAGGGCGCGGAGCTGGTCACCGAACGCTACGGGGGCGACCTGCGGAAGATGCGGGACGAGGCCGGCGGGGACACCGACGCGATCCGGCAGTCGCTGCAGGAGTTCCCCGGCATCGGGCCCGCCGGGGCCGACATCTTCCTGCGCGAGGCCCAGGCCGTATGGCCGGAGGCGGCCCCCTACATCGACGGCAAGGCCCGCCAGGGCGCCGACGCCCTCGGCCTGCCGACGGCTCCCGCCGCGCTCGTGCGGCTTGCGGACGGGGCGGAACCGGCCGTGCTGGCCGCGGCACTGGTCCGCGTCGCCCTCGACAAGAAGGCCCCCGAGGCGGTCAGGGAGAACGCCCGCGCCTGACCTGAGGCGCGTACCCGCCCGCCGTGGCAGCGCCGCACGGCGGATACGGGACGGCGCATGATCCCGTGGCGAGCGGGCAGCCGTCGGGAATCGCGCGACACCGGGCGGTGAGCCGCCCACAACCCGTCGGGAGGTCTCATGCCGGCGTCCTCGAAGACGGTCCGGGCCGGCGGGCACCGCGTGCGCATCACCCACCCGGACAAGGTCCTGTTTCCCGCGGACGGCCTGACGAAGGCCGGCCTCGTGGCGTACTACCGCGGCGTCGCCCGCAGGATGCTCCCCCACCTGCGCGGACGGCCGCTGATGCTGGAGCGGCACCCCGGCGGCATCGACGCGCCGGGTTTCATGCAGAAGGACGTGCCCGACTCCTTCCCCGACTGGATACGGCGGGTGGAGCTGCCCAAGCAGGGCGGCAGCGTGACGTACGCGGTCTGCGACGACACCGCGACGCTCGCCTATCTGGTCGGCCAGAACTGCACCACCTTCCACCGCTTCCTGTCCACGGCCGACGACCCGGACCACCCGGACCGGCTGGTGTTCGACCTCGATCCGCCGGGCGACGACTTCGGCGCGGTCAGGCAGGCAGCGGTACGACTGCGCGAGGTGCTGCGGGAGATCGAGCTGCCCTCGACGCTCATGACCACGGGCTCACGCGGTATGCACGTCGCGATCCCGCTCGACGCCGGTGCGGGCGCCGACTTCGACCAGACACGCGCGTTCGCCCGTGATGTCGCGGAACTGCTCGCCGCCCGCCACCCCGACACCCTCACCGTCGAGGCCCGCAAGGCCGCGCGGGGCGACCGGCTCTATCTGGACATCCAGCGGAACGCCTACGCGCAGACCGTGGTCGCGCCCTACTGCGTGCGTCCGATTCCCGGCGCGCCGGTCGCCGCGCCGGTCTCCTGGGACGCAATCGACGACCCCCGGCTGACCGCGCGCCGCTGGACCGTGGCGACCGCCGCCGGGCTCCTCGCCGGCAACCCGTGGCGCGGGGCCCCGCGGGGCCGCTCCCTCGGGCCCGCGCGCCGCCGGCTGGACAGGCTGCGGCAGCGGGCCTGAACGGGATCGACGGGCGTCCGGGACCCGAGCGGCCCGCCCGTACCGCGAGGCACGGGCGGGCCGCCGGAGGATCGCCGACCGCGGTGTTCAGCGGCCGATCGCGTCCCGCGCCCTGTCCATCATGGCGGTGAACGGCCCCGTCATCACCAGCGCGGCACGCGAGCCGGCCGCGGTGGGGTGCGCGTGAGTGGGCGCCAGGTGCTCCGCCCGGCGCAGCCGCTTGCCCATGCTGTGGCGCTGCTCCTCGGAGCACTGCGCCACGATCGCGGGGAACTCCTCCCGCTCCTCGTGGTCGGCGTGGTCCCCGACCGCCTGCTCGAACCGCGCGAGCGCCTCGTCGAACCCGGGGCTCGAGACGTCCATGCCCTCCAGCGTCTTCAGGACGCGGTTGGCCTCCTTCTCCTCGGCGTTGCGCGCCCTGGCCTCGCCCTCGCCCGCGGTCTTCTCGGCCACCGGCCGTAGGATCAGTTCCTCGGCGGCCTCGTGCACCGCGAGCAGGCCGCGCAGTTCGTCGAAGGCCCGCTGCCTGTCCTGTCCGGTGGCGGCAGCGACCTCGGCGAACAGCTCCCTGATCCGGGCGTGCTGTCGCAGCAGGATCGCCACCACGTCGCCGTTCGGCAGGCGCGCCGCAGCATGCCTCTCGTCATCGGGCCTGTGCATCACCGACTCCTTCCTCCTCGGCACCTGTTCGCCTCCCGCCTCACCCGGGATCCCCGGCGGAAACCCCACACGCCCTGGATGGCCCACATGCCTCCACCGTCACCAGCGCCACTTGGTGCGCTTCCGGCACTTCCGGCCGCGGGGCACGGCGCCGGGCGTCCGCCCCTGCCGGTCGCCGTCGGTGTCCCCGGCGGCGCCGCGCCGCTTCAGCCGCCGTGCCCGAGGCCGCGGTCGGGCGCGCTCATGTCCCCCGTCCCCGGCGTGCCGTCGGCGAGTGCGTACCTGAGGTAGACGGTGCCGTTCCCACCGGCCGCGGGCGGCTCCAGGAGCGTGAGGTTCGTGGGCACCTCACCGCCGTCGAAGACCTTCTTCCCGACGCCGAGCACGATCGGGTGCACCCAGAGGTCGAGGCGGTCGAAGAGCTGCTCGCGCAGGAGGGTCTGCACCAGGTCCAGGCTGCCGACGACCTTCACGTGCTCGTGCCGGTCGCGGATCTCGCGCACCGCGGCGGCCAGGTCGGGGCCGAGCTGCCGGGACCCGGCCCACGAGAGGTCGGGCCTGCCGCGGGACGCGACGTACTTCGGGACGGCGTTGAAGAGCGTGGCGATCCCGCTGTCCTGGCCGCCCTCCTGGTGCGGCCAGTAGGAGGCGAAGATGTCGTAGGTCCGCCTGCCGAGCAGGAGGGCGTCCGTGCCCTCGTACGCGGCATTGATCTGCACCCCTGTGGTCTCGGTCAGCAACGGCGCCTGCCAGCCGCCGAACGGGAATCCCGCCGGGTCCTCGTCGGGGCCGCCGGGCGACTGCCCGACGAGGTCGAGGGTTGCGAACAGTTCGATGTGGATGAGGCCCATGTCGTACTCCCGGCGGATTGTGCTGTCTCGGTCGGAAGGCAGACCGCGGGAAGCACGCAGACTCATCGCTGCGGCGGCACCCGGCCTCGACCGTTGGTGCCGGCCCCAAGGTTTCGCCGGGCACAACACCGGTGCGACCTCGGGACGGCCGGTGCGGCCGTCGGGTGGCCGGACGGGCGGGGTCAGACGGTGAAGGGGCGGTCGGTCGGGGTGACGGGGGCGTGGAGGGCCGTGGAGCCCGTCAGGTAGCGGTCGGCGGCCGCCGCCGCGGAGCGCCCCTCCGCGATGGCCCACACCACGAGGGACTGGCCGCGCCCGGCGTCGCCGGCCACGAAGATCCCGCCTCCCCGGTCGGTCCTGTCCGTTCTGTCCGTCCCGTCAGGGACCTTCCGATGGGGGGTCAGCGCCGCGAAACGCGTGTCGCGGGCGAAATTCCCGCGGGCGTCCAGCGTCAGGCCCAGCTGGTCCACCAGGCCGGTGCCCCGTTCCGGGCCGGAGAACCCCAGGGCGATCAGCACCAGTTCCGCCGGGATCACCCGCTCGGTACCCGGCCGGGGGCTCCTCTCCCCCGCTTCCACCTCCATCAGGTGCAGGGCGCGCACCCACCCCGACCCGCTCCCCTCGAAGCGGAGCGTGGCGGCGGAGAAGACCCTCGGATCCGTGCCGCCCCGGCCTCTGGCCTCCTCGTGGGCGTGCGAGATCCGGTAGACCTTGGGATACGTCGGCCACGGCTCGGCCTCCGAGCGGACCTCGGCCGGCTCCGGGTTGATGTCCAGCTGCACCACCGAGGCCGCGCCCTGGCGCAGCGCCGTGCCCAGGCAGTCGGAACCTGTGTCCCCTCCCCCGACGATCACCACGTGCTTGCCCCTGGCGGTGACCGGTGACGTGGGGTAGTCGCCTTCCACGACCCGGTTGGCGTGGATCAGGTAGTCCATCGCCTGGTGGATGCCGGCCAGGTCGCGGCCGGGGACCGGCAGTTCCCGCTGCTCACCGGCGCCGACCGCCAGGACGACCGCGTCGTGCCGCGTCGCGAGCTCGGCGGCGTCGAGATCGCCGCCGATGTCAGCGCCGGTGCGGAAAGTGGTGCCCTCCGCCTCCATCTGCTCGATCCGGCGGTCCAGCTGCCACTTGGCCATCTTGAAGGCGGGGATGCCGTAGCGGAGCAGCCCTCCGACGCGGTCGGCGCGCTCGTACACGGCGACCGTGTGGCCGCTGCGGGTGAGTTGCTGCGCCGCGGCCAGACCCGCGGGCCCGGAGCCGATGACGCCGACGCTCTTCTCGCTGAGCCGGTCGGGAGGCTGCGGTTCCGCGTACCCCCGCTCCCACAGCTCGTCGGCGATCGCCTGCTCGACGTTCTTGATGGTCACCGGTTCGGAGTTGATGGACAGCACGCAGGCGTCCTCGCAGGGCGCCGGGCACAGCCGCCCGGTGAACTCGGGGAAGTTGTTCGTCGCGTGCAGCCGCTCGGCGGCGGCCCGCCAGTCACCGTGGGCGGCGTACACGTTCCACTCCGGGATGAGGTTCCCCAGCGGGCAGCCGTTGTGGCAGAACGGTATGCCGCAGTCCATGCAGCGCGCGGCCTGCTCGGAGACAAGCGGCAGCAGCGCCTGCCCCGTGTACACCTCGTTCCAGTCCTCCAGCCGTTCCTCGACCGGACGCGGGGGAACGGGCTGGCGCGGGTACTTCATGAAGCCGTAAATGTCGGTCATACGCCCGCCTCCATCGCGGAGCGGTACGGCGTTCCCACCAGCCTACGACTGTTTTGTGCCGATATATCACCGCCCGGATGAGGGGTGGGCCAGGGCCCGGTCCTGCGGGGGCGGCGACCCCGGGGCGGGTGGAGCCGACGTCGACATCGCAGGCGAGGGCTACCCTGGGGGTACAGACGGGAACGGTGACCGGCGGGGACTCGCCCGGCATCGCCGGCCCGGCAAGCGGCACGGGCGTCGGGACCGGGAACGCACCCGCACCCCGTGTCCGGCGGCTGGCCGGGACGGACGGCCGCACCGGCGGCCCATGGTCGTGCGACGTTCTTCGCCGGGCGCGCCCACCTCTTCATCTGTCTCTCAGAGGCGCCCCGCGCCGGACGATCATTCTGCGAGGATGTGCCCCATGGACGTGCGCAGCAGGAATCACGTGACGGTGACCGGCCGGGACGGCGGCCCCGTGGTCATGCTGGCGCACGGGTTCGGGTGCGACCAGAACATGTGGCGGCTGGTGGTCCCGATCCTGGAACGGGACTTCACCGTGGTGCTCTTCGACCACGTGGGGGCGGGCCGCTCCGACCTGTCCGCCTGGAGCAGCGAGCGCTACTCCACGATGGACGGCTACGTCGACGACGTGCTTGAGGTGTGCCACGAGGTGGCACTCGGCCCGGTGACCTTCGTGGGGCACTCGGTGAGCGCGACTATGGGCGCCCTGGCCGCCGCGCGGGAGCCGGAGGCCTTCTCCGGCCTGGTCATGCTGGCCCCGTCGCCGTGCTTCGTCGACCACCCGGAGACCGGCTACCGGGGAGGTTTCAGCGCCGAGGACATCGACGAACTGCTGGAGTCGCTGGATGCGAACTACCTCGGCTGGTCGGGCGCCATGGCACCGGTGATCATGGGCAACCCGGACCGCCCGGAGCTGGGAGAGGAGCTGACCGACAGCTTCTGCCGCACCGACCCGGTGATCGCCCGGGCGTTCGCCCGGGTGACCTTCCTGTCCGACAACCGCGAGGACCTCGCCAAGGTCGCCGTCCCGACCCTGGTCGCACAGTGCTCGATCGACGCCATAGCGCCCCTGGAGGTCGGAGCCTTCGTGCAGTCCCGGATCCCCGGCAGCAGGCTGGTCACGCTCGACGCCACCGGGCACTGCCCGCAGCTCGCCGCACCGGAGGAGACGGCCGCCGCGATCACCGGCTTCGTCAAGGCGACGGGATGACGCGGGAGAGCCGCGGCGGACAGGGCCAGGACCGCGGCCGTCCACCCGGTGGCGGCGATGCCGCCTTCCACGCCCTGCTCGAGGACAGCGCGGAGGACCTCTACGAGCACGCGCCGTGCGGCTTCCTTTCCACACTGCTCGACGGCCGGATCGTGAAGGTCAACGAGACGCTGCTGGACTGGCTCGGCTACGCGCGCGCCGACCTGGTGGGCCGCAGGACCTTCTCCGGGCTGCTGACCGTCGGAGGCCGCCTCTACCACGAGACCCACTTCGCGCCGCTGCTGCGCATGCAGGGCGAGATCCGCGAGATCGCCCTGGAGCTGAGGACCGCGACCGGCGACCGGCTTCCGGTGCTGGTGACGTCCACCGTCAAGGCCGGCGCCGACGGGGAGCCGCTGCTCATCCGCACCACCGTCTTCGACGCCCGCAACCGCCGCGCCTACGAGACCGAGCTGCTGCGAGCCCGCCACGAGTCGGAACACGAGCGCGAGCGCCTCAGGGCCCTGAACATCACGCTCCAGGAGACGCTGCTGCCGCCCGCCCTCACGGACGTGCCGGGTCTGGACGTCGCCGCGCACTACCACGTCGCGTCGACCGACGAGGTCGGCGGCGACTTCTACGACCTGTTCCCCCTGGCCTCGGGCGCCTGGGGGTTCTTCCTGGGCGACGTGTGCGGCAAGGGCGCGGCAGCGGCCGCCATCACCTCGCTGGCCCGCTACACGCTGCGTGCCGCCGCCGTCTACGACCCCGACCCCCGGTCCGTGCTGGCCAACCTCAACACGGTCCTCGGCCATGAGTACCGGGGCAGCGACCCGCGCTTCTGCACCGTGATCTTCGGCCTGCTCACCCCCGACGAGGGGGGCGGCTTCGACGTGACGCTGGCCAGCGGCGGCCACCCGCCTGCCCTGCTCATGGACGCCGGCGGCGGCGCCCGCCTGCTGCCGACCCCCGGCGGCCAGCTCATCGGCGTCCTGCCCCACGCCGACATCGTCACCGTCCGGGTGCGCCTGAATCCCGGTGACACCATGCTGCTGCACACCGACGGCCTCACCGAGGCCCACTCGGCCGACGCCGACGGCCGCTACGGCGACGAGGCACTGCTGGGGTTCGCCGGCGCCCTGGCGCCGACCACGGCACACGAGACGGTGGCCGCCATCCGTGACCTGCTCGACACCCTCGGCACCGGGGTGGACGACGACGCGGCCGTGCTGGCCCTCAGCGTGCCCCGCGTTGAATCCTCCGGCGTACGGGCGGAAGCTTGAGGGGTGGCCAGACGACGAGGCTCGTCCCGTGTGCCACCGCGCCACCACCACCGCGGGTGTGCGCCTGACTCCGTGGGCGCGGGACGATCCGAGTGCCGTCGGCGCCACTGACCCGGAGCAATCCCGTGCCACGGAGGTGGCGAAGATGAAGGCAATCGTCTACGAGAAGCCCTTCGAAGTTAAGGTCGGGGATGTCGCCGACCCCCGGATCGAGCACCCGAACGACGTCGTCGTACGCGTGACGTCCTCGGCGATCTGCGGTTCCGACCTGCACATGTACGAGGGCCGTACCGCGGCCGAGTCGGGCATCGTGTTCGGCCATGAGAACCTCGGCATCATCGAGGAGGTCGGCGACGGTGTGGCGTCGCTCGAACCCGGTGACAGGGTGGTGATGCCCTTCAACGTGGCGTGCGGTTTCTGCAAGAACTGCCTGGCCGGCTTCACCGGCTTCTGCCTGACGGTGAACCCCGGCTTCGCCGGCGGCGCCTACGGCTATGTCGCCATGGGCCCGTACCCCGGTGGCCAGGCCGAACGCCTCCGGGTGCCGTACGCCGACTTCAACTGCCTGAAGCTCCCTGAGGGAACCGAGCACGAGACGGACTTCGTGCTGCTCGCGGACATCTTCCCGACCGGTTACCACGGGTGCGAACTGGCACAGGTCTCGCCGGGCGAGAGCGTCGCGGTCTACGGCGCGGGTCCGGTCGGGCTGATGGCCGCCTACTCCGCGCTGCTGCGCGGTGCGGCGAAGGTGTTCGTCGTGGACCGGGTGCCTGAGCGGCTCGCCAAGGCCGAGGAGATCGGCGCCGTGCCGATCGACTTCAGCAAGGCGGAGCCCGCCGACCAGATCCGTGAGCAGACCGGCGGCGAGGGCGCCGACAAGGGCGTCGACGCGGTCGGTTACCAGGCCCAGGCGCACCACGCGGGGCGCGAGGACCACGAGGAGCCGGCGACCGTGCTCAACGCCCTGGTCGAGACGGTCCGGCCGACCGGCATGCTCGGCATCCCCGGCCTCTACGTGCCCTCCGACCCGGGCGGCCCGGACGAGCACGCCAAGAAGGGCCAGCTCCTCGTCTCCATCGGCAAGATGTTCGAGAAGGGGCAGCGGATGGGGACCGGGCAGTGCAACGTCAAGCGGTACAACCGCCAGTTGCGCGACCTGATCATCGCCGGACGGGCCAAGCCGAGCTTCGTCGTCTCGCACGAGATCCCGCTGGAGCAGGCGCCCGTGGCGTACGAGAAGTTCGACAAGCGGATCGAGGGCTACACCAAGGTGGTGCTCCACCCCGCACTCGCCGCCTGATCACGTCCGCCCGCGCCCCGGCGCCCGCGCGGCGGCGCCGGGGCGCGCGCGGCACCGATGACTTTCCGCCTGCCGGGCAGTCGTGAGGGGTGGTTTCCCCGTCGTCGCGGTCGCAGGAGGCAGGCATGCGCAAACTCGTGGTCACCCAGAACGTCACCGTCGACGGTTCGATCGAGATGCTCACGGACTGGTTCTCCCCGCAGAACCAGGGCGACACCGACAGGGACGACGTCGTGGAGGAGATCAGGCGGCAGGACGGCGAGTCGGACGCCCTGCTCCTCGGCCGCCGGACCTTCGAGGACTTCCGCGGCTACTGGCCGCTGCAGACCTCCGACACCAGCGGCATCACGGACTACCTCAACCGCGTGCGCAAATACGTCGTCTCCGGCACCCTCACCGAGCCGGGGTGGGAGAACTCCACCGTGCTCACCGGCGACCCGGTCGAGGAGGTGGCCGCGCTCAAGGCGCGGGACGCCGGCAAGGAGATCGTCCTCACCGGCAGTATCAGCCTGGCCCACGCGGTGATCGCCGCCGGCCTCGTCGACGAATACCGCCTCTTCGTCCACCCCGCGGTGCAGGGCGGCGGGCGGGGCCTGTTCCCCGAAGGCCACGTGATCCCGCGGCTGCGGCTGCTGGCATCGAGGACCTTCCGCAGCGGCATCACCCTGCAGCGGTACGCCCCGGCCTGACCCCTCCGCCGCAAGGGCCCGGCCGGACTACCTGGCCGGCGCGGCGGGTCTGGGCAGCCGCGTCCCGTCGACGGTCAGGTCGACGTGCTCGTTGTAGAAGGCGACCAGCCCGGCGATGCGGCTGGCGTGGACCGTCGGGAAGTCGTACGCCCAGGCGATGCCCTCGGGGGCGGCGGTGTCGCCGGCGAAGGACCAGTAGCCGCTCGTCGTCCCCTTGTACGGGCACTGGGTCACCGTGTCGGAGGGGCGCAGCCGGGTCCAGTCGATGTGGGCGCGGTCGAGGTAGTAGCGGGTCGGCAGGCCGGTCTCGAAAAGCTTGACGCAGTGCGGCGCCTCGGCCAGGACGACCCCGTCCAGCTCCACGCGCACGCTGCTGGACGAGGGCAGCGCGTCCACCCTGGAGTACGGGCTCCTGGGGTGGACGAAGACCGGCTCGTCCTCCTCGAACCAGGAGTCCAGCGCCTCCCATTCGAAGCGCACAGTGCCGTACAGCCGCTCCGGAGCGCCGGTGTCCCAGACCCAGGCCGCACCCTCCCGTACCTCGGATCCGACCCGGAGGGTCTGGCGCCGGGCGGGTCCGGGGCCGCGCTTTTCCGTGTGCCCTTCGTCGGCGAGTGAGCCGTCGACCAGGTCCTCGATCGGGATGCAGAACTGGGGATAGGCCCGCCACTCCCACACGTACAGCGCGCGCCGGGTGTCGAAGACGACATGGCCGCCGACCATCCCGCGCAGCCGGCGCGGCACGGGCTCGACGTGGCCGACCGGCACGATGAGGCTCGGGTGCAGCACGCTTTCTTCCGCCATTGCCTGAACCTCGGTCCGCTCGTCTTCCAGATCCGCCCCCGGCGTCGGATCGCTCCGGAGCCGGCACCCTTTCGTCCGGAATATTACCGAATGCGGTGCTTGTCGGCCGCTTGGGACCTGTCGGGCCGGGAACGGGGGCTCGGGCAGCGCGGTCGAGGGTCCCCGTACCCCAGCGCGGTGAACCGCGCGGTCTATGCGATGAGGGTCGTCTTCGGGCGGACGACGCAGAATTCGTTCCCCTCCGGATCGGCCAGCACGGTCCACGACTCGTCGCCGCTCTGCCCGACGTCGACCCGGCGGGCGCCGAGCGCGAGGACGCGCTCGATCTCCGCCTCCCGGTCCTCGGCGGCGGACGTCAGGTCGAGGTGCAGGCGATTCTTGACGACCTTGCGATCGGTGATCGGCATGAAGCAGATACCCACGGGTGCGGTCTCGTCCGGCCCGATCACGACCTCTCGCTCCCGCTCCGACAGGATCCGCCAGCCCAGCACCTCGGACCAGAACCGGGCCAGGGCGGGGAGGTCGTGGGCGTCGATCACGATGTGGTGCAGCGAGACGGGCATGCCGACCAGTGTGCCCGGTGCACGGCCGGGCAGCACCCAAACGGCCTTGTGGCAGGGCGGGTTCCCCGACCTCGGCCTCATCCCGCCGCCGGATCGGCAGGCGTCAGCCCCCGCTTCGGCGCGCGCAGCAGGCGCAGGCCCGCCAGGCTCTGGAGTGTCATCGTGCCCGCGGCCACCGCGGCGAGCGCGAAGCCGCCGCGTGCCCCCACCGCGTCGATCGCCCAGCCGGCGGCCGCCGCGGCGGCGGCCGTGCCCGCCGCGCTCGCGGAGCCGAGCCAGGAGAACGCCTGCGTCAGCACGGCCGGGTGGACGGTCGACTCGGTGAGCACCGAGAAGAGCACCAGGAGCGGTTGGATCGTGGCGCCGGTGAGCACCATGACCAGTCCCAGCCCGAAGGCGGAGCCGGCCGGGAGCAGCAGCAGGGTGCCGAGCGTCAGCACGCTGCTCGCCACCAGCAACTGCACCGGAAGCGCGACCCGTCGGCGGCGCAGTCCGTACAGCCATCCGGCCAGTACACCGCTGCAACTGGAGACCGCGAAGATCGGGGCTGCGGCTCCCGGCGCGCCGTGCTCCACCACGAAGGCGGTCACCGACACCTGCATGGCACCGAAGAAGACCCCGATACCGAGATTGAGGCCCATCAGCACCAGGACCGGCGCGCGCAGCAACGACCGGTCCTCACCTGCGGGTACGGCGCTGGCGGCCGCCGGCGGGGGCGCGCTGCCGCGCTGCGCGGCGAGGGCCAGGCCGCCGCCCACCGACAGGGCGGCCGCCAGCACCGTCCCCGCCGCGGGGCGCCCGGCCGCCGCGAGCACGCTGACCAGCACCGGGCCCACGAGGTAGCCCACCGCGTTGCTGATGGACTCCAGTGCGAAGGCGGTGGGCAGCTCGGCCGCCCGGCCGGTGCGGAGGAGTGCCGCCCAGCGGGCGGCGGACATCGCGGCCAGTTGCGGGACGGTGGCCCCGGTCAAGGCGCCGCCGAGGGCCAGGAGGGCGTCGGAGGCGTCCACGGTGACCAGGGCCACGAGGACGGCGACCGCTGCGGCGTGGGCGAGCAGCGCGGGCGGCAGGACCCGGGTCTGCCCGAAACGGTCGACCAAGCGGGCCAGTTGCGGCGCCACGAGGGCGTCGGTCACCGCGAAGGAGCCGCTGACCAGACCGGCCGTGGCGAAGCTGCCGGTGTGGCCGTGTACGAGCCAGACGATGCTGAGGCTGGTCATCGCGACGCCGACGCGTCCGAGCGACGCGGGCAGGAAGAAGGCCGCGGCGCCCGGGGCGCGCAGCAGGGAGCGGTAGTTCGCCGAGGGCACGGCGAGTCCATTTCGCTGCCCGGCGGGACGGCCCGGGGTCGCCGGTGCCCTGGTGTACCGACCCGTGGTGGCCGCCTGGAACCGTCCAGTGGTGGCGCGGGGAGGGGGCACGCCCCCGCACCGACTCCTTCACCGGGCAGAATTCTCGTGAGTCATGAGCGGTGGTGAATTGTGGGGAGCCGCCTCTCGCCGGCCCCGGGCTCGGAACCTACCAGCAACGAATCGCGTGGGCCACCACGGCGCCTACCGGTCGGATCTTGACCGGGAGGTCGCTGAGGTCCCGGTCGCGGTGCCGGCCGCCTGGGTTCCGGCCGGATACCGGGCGGCGAAGTAGGCACGGTATCCGGCGGAGCCGGCGGGCGCCGCGAGCGCGGCCGAGCGCCAGTGCCGTGCGAAGGCGGGCGGCTGGGCACCGGGCGCGACGATCACCGCCACGGGCCGTTCGCGGGCGGCCGCCAGCAGCCCGTCCGCCGTGATGCTCAGGTCCGCACCCGCCGTCTGGCGTGACGCGCAGCCGGCGTAGAAGGCCAGCGGGATGGCCGAGTCCCCGGAGAGTACGCAGGGCGGCCGGACACCGTTCGCCCGAAGGCCGGCTGCCATGGCGTCGTACCGCTGGCGTGCCTGCCGGTTGTTGTCGACGGCGGCGAGCAGGACTCCGCCCTGGACCGCCAGGTGGCCGCACAGGGCGAGGGCGACGAGGGCGCCCCGTACCGGCCGCACCCGGCCGGCCCTGCCGCGGACCATCCACCGCAGGCACTCAGCGACCGGGATCGCCAGCAGTGCGTAGCTGGGCAGCAGGAATCGCGGTGCGGCGTACCCCACGGTGAACAGGTACGGCACGGCGAGGGATCCGGCGGTCAGCAGCGGCAGCCAGACGGTCGCCCGCCGGCCCTGCCGGGCGGCGGCGGCGCCACCCGCCGCCAGCAGCGGCAGCGCGAACCACCAGACCGCGTCCGCCCGGTGCCGCCAGGGGACGTCGCAGGGGCGGCACAGCGTGCGGCCGTCCAGCGCCCGGACCTGGTCGTCGACCGCGAAGTGCAGGCCGAGCCCGCCCTCGATCGCGCTGGCCCGGTGGAGCCTGGCGACCGGGCCGCCGTAGCGCACATACGCCTCGATCACCCATTCCGCGCAGCCCGCAAGCAGCGCGGCCGCCAGCACGGCCAGCAGTACCGGCCTGCGCCACCGGCGGACCGTCAGGGCGGCACCGGCCAGCGGCAGCACGAGCCACACCGCGTCCGGCGGGCGCATCAGGCCGACCAGGACCACCCCGCACGCCAGCCCGACGAGGGCGGCCCGATCCGTGACGTCACGCCCCGCGCGCAGCAGGCAGCCGACGGCGGCCAGCGCCCCGTACGCGGTCCAGAGGTTGGGCATCACCTGCGACCCGTACAGCAGGGTGATCCACAGCCCGGCGAACAGGCCGCCGGCGAGCGCGAGGACGCGGCCGGACAGCAGCTGCCGCCATACCCGCAGCGCCACGAAGAGCCCGGCGCCCGACAGCACGGCGAGATAGACCCGCAGGCCCGTGGTCGAGGAGGTCAGAGCCGCGACGGGCGCGGCCAGCAGGGAGACGCCACGGGCCCTGGGTGCGCTGAAGAAGGCGGCGGGGACGTGGGCTGCGACCTGACTGGTGTAGACGGTCTCGTCCCAGCCCAGGCCGGATCCGGGTACGACGAGGGCCAGTTGGACGAGGACGAAGGCGGCGCAGACCGCCGCGAGCCGGCCGAGGGCCGCCGGCCGGGAGGGAATCGCGGTGCCGGGTCCCGGCGGCAGCGGGCGGATCCGTACCCGGAGCATGTCTGACATCGGTGACCTCGCAGCGTCGGTGCGGCGGCGGGTGCCGGCCTGCCATTGCCGACTCTCGCCGTACGGGCTGCTCACGGCCACTCGCCGCGCCAGCGGCCACCCTCCGACATACATCCGGCCCATCACCGCGAGCGTCGGCGGCGGGACTGCTCCGGAGCACGCCAGGGAGCAGTCCCGCCGCCGCGCCGCGGCTACTCGTTGCGCGCCGTCTCGGGGCCTGTCATCCGTCTCAGCAGCGGCATGGTGGACGCGATGACCCCCAGCGAGAGCACCAGCCCGGTGGCCACGAGGGCGTAGTACTGGATCCCCGGCGGGCGGATCGAGTACGCGAACTGCGCCCGCACGAAGAGCTGGGCTGCCAGGAAGCCCGTCCCGACCGCCACCACCGCCACCGCCAGGAGCGGGACGGCGCTTTCCAGCAGCAGCACGCGCCGCAGCACCCGGAGCTGCACGCCGGTCAGGCGCAGCAGGCTGAAGGGGCGCTTGCGGTCGCGCAGCCCGCCGGCCACGCTCACGGCGAGGCTGCAACCTGCGATGGGGAAGCTCACCAGCACGACGACATAGGCCAGTTGACGGTAGCCGGCGAGCTCCGAGCCGCGGTCGGCGTGGTCCTCGTGGACGGTATACGGGAGGTCAGGGCCCGGATACGTCCTCGCGAGGATGGTGCGCGCGCGTTCGATCGCCGAGGTCGAGCCGTCGGTGGCCACGACGATCTCCAGGACGGGAAGGCGGGCGAGCTGCTCCGCGGAGACAGCGGCGGCAGGCCATGCGGCGGGCCAGTCCTCCCAGTCGTAGGTTCCGAAGCTGCCGAAGTTCCTGGCGACCGAGGCCGCTTGTGCCCCGGAGGCGCAGGCGGTGAAGGCCGGCATCTTCGCGAGCTCCGCGCACGAGGCCAGGCCGGCGGGCGGCGGTGGCGCGGAATCCCGTTCCGGCCAGGTCGGGTCCCTGGTGCCGAGGGGGTTCGTGTGGATCGTCAGTACGCCTCCGACGCCGGGCACGGACCTCAGATCGCCGAGCGCGTCCTGCGGCAGCGGGGGCACGCCGTCGCCGGCTCCCGAGGCATCGGCCGCCCAGCGCTCGTAGTCGCCGACCAGCGCGCCGGCGATGGCGGAACTGCCCATGGGAATGCCGCGCTCGGCGGTCAGCGAGCCGATGATCCCGACGGCCGTGCTGGTCACGCACAGGGCGAGTACGAGTCCGCTGATCGCACGGAAGCCCGCCTTCGGGTCGTCGGCGAGCCGCCGGGCGGCGACGAGAAGGGCAGGCCGCCTGGTGCGCCCGGCCATGACCCGGGCCGCGGCCATCGTCAGCCAGGGGCCGGCGATGACCAGTCCGATCAGCACCAGCAGGATTCCCGGGACGAAGACCAGGATCTGGCCGTTGCTGCCCTCGGGCACCCGGCCGATCGTGAGGGAGAGTTCGGCGATGCCGGTGGCCAGCGGGATCACCCGGTAGGCCCGTGGCGGGCGCGGCGTGACCCGCCGGGTGACCCCGAGCGGGGAGACCTGGACCCGGCGCAGGGCGACCCGGGCCGAGATCGCGGCGCCCACGGGGACGGCGATGGCGACCAGGAGCGTGTCGCGGAGCGTGAGGCGCATGTCGCTCGCGAAGTAGGGCGTCCGGCTGAGGTCGACCGCTGCCAGCCGGGTGCGGAGCAGGAAGAACAGGCCGAAGCCCGCGGCCACGCCGATGACGGCCGCGACGGTCGATTCGACCGTCGCGATCATCGCGGTCTGCCGCGGCGTGGCCCCCAGCAGCCGCATCGCGGCGAAGCGCTGCTCGCGCCGGGCCGCCGCCAGCCGGGTGGCTGTACCGATGAGGACGAGCACGGGGAAGATCAGGGCGGTGCCCGCGACGGAGAGGATGAGTTTGACTCCGCTGCTGTCGATACCCGTCCTGACCGTGCAGTTGGTGCCGTTGCAGCTGCTGGGGGTGACGGTGGTGATCGAGGTGACCTCGGCGGCGTCGCGCTGCCCTGCGAGTTCCTCGGGACGGTGGCCGATGACGATGACGAGCGAATCGGGGCCTGGGAGCGCCGCTTTGCCGACCGTGCCGACCTGGTGGCCCGGGTAGCGGTCGGCGAGTTCGGCGGCCGGGGTGGCGCGCAGGAGCTTGCCGAGGGCGGGTGAGGCGTAGAACTCTCCGGGGCCGGGGAGCCGCGGTATGCCCGGCGGGACCGGGGAGTTCGGGCCCGTGGCGGCGACGTCGACGCGCCCAATGGTCCTGCCGTCGAAGCGGTCGGCCCTGAGCAGCCACCACAGCGGGTCCGCGTCGCCCGCCTTCGCGGCCGCCGCGGTGGACGTGCCGGTCCCGGTGTTGAGCCAGGCGTTGCGGCTGTTCTGGGTGGCGGTGGCGTTGATGGCCGCCAGGATGGCGAGCAGCAGGCCGACGCCGAGGGCGACCGCGGCCGCGATGACGGCGAGGCGGGAGGCAGCCTCCCTGCCGCCGTTCAGGGTCAGGCGCAGCCCGAGGCGTATCACGCGACGGGCCGTTCGAGATACAGCGGAGTCGCCTTGCCGTCGCGGACGACGACCTCGCGGTGCGCGTAGGCGGCCACCCGCGGCTCGTGCGTGACGAGGACGACGGTGGTGCCCTCCTCGCGCACGGAGGTGGCCAGCAGGTCGAGCACGTGCTCGCCGGTGAGGGAGTCCAGCGACCCGGTCGGCTCGTCGGCGAACAGCACCTCCGGCCGCGAGACCAGGGCCCTGGCCAGGGCGACACGCTGGGCCTGCCCGCCGGAGAGCTCGCCGGACCTGCGCCCTTCGAGGCCGTCGAGCCCGAGCCGCCCGAACCACGACCTGGCCTCGGCCAGCGCGCCGGCCCTGCGCGACTTGGCGAGCAGCAGCGGAAGGGCGACGTTCTCCTCGGCGGTCAGCTCGGGGACGAGCTGGCCGAACTGGAAGACGAAGCCGAAGCGGTCCCGGCGCAGCGCGCTGCGCTCGGCCTCAGAACGGGTGTCGATGCGGCGGCCGTCGAACCGGATCTCGCCGGAGTCGGGTACCAGGATCCCGGCCAGGCAGTGCAGCAGCGTCGACTTGCCTGAGCCGCTCGGGCCGGTGACGGCGAGGATCTCGCCGCGGACGGCGGAGATGTCCGCGCCCCGCAGCGCGGGCGTCTGCCCGAAGGACAGGACGACGTCCCGCGCTTCGACGAGGAAGTCCCCTTCCTGGCTCATGCGCGCACCTCCGAGGTCAGGGCGGCGAGTCGCGCCACGGTCAGGTCGATCCATCGCAGATCCGCCTCGAGGTGGAAAACGCCGTGGTCGGCGAGCAGCGCGTCGATGGTGCTGCCTGTCCTGCGCAGTTCGGTCAGCTCGCGCATCCGCGCCATGTGGGAGGCGCGCTGGATGTCGAGGTAGGGGCGGGGGTCGCGCTCCAGCAGCAGCGCGAGCACCACCTTGGTGAACAGCACGGTCTGCAGGTGCGGTTCGCCCGCGACCGGCTCGGTCAGCCACGTCTCGACCTGCGTGACCCCGAGTTCGGTGATGACGTAGCGCTTGCGGTCCGGCCCTGAGCCGGGCTCCGTCTCGCCGACCTCGATCTTTCCGTCGCGGGCGAGGCGGCTGAGGGTCGAGTAGACCTGCCCGGCCGGCAGCGGCTTGCCCCGGCCGAAATAGGTGTCGTAGTCGCGTTTGAGGTCGTAGCCGTGGCTCGACTCCCGTTCGAGGAGCCCCAGGAGCGCCAGAGGAACTGTCATACCTGAGTATCTACACTCAGTATCTACTCCGCGTCAACGGACGGCGCGGACCGGAGACACCCCGGCCCCAGACCCCCGGCCCGCCGCCGCCCGCGGCACCGCAAGACCGTTGATGGGCGCGTCAACTGCCGCGGCAGGGGTCCCTCGTTCGGGGAACGACCAATCCGCGGCGGCAGCGGCGCCGAAGACCGGGTGTGGACGATGAACCGCGCAACGACGGCCAGGGCGACCGCCCGGCGTCCGGCCTGACGGCCTGGCGCCGCGGTCCCCGGTGGCTTCGGGTGGTGCTGGGCGGCCTGGCCGGGCTGGTGTCCGCCGCCGCGGCGCTGGGAGCAGCCGAGCTGGTGTCGGCGGCGGTCCGGCCGCAGTCCAGCCCGGTCGTCGCGGTGGGCGGCGCCGTCATCGACCGCACCCCCGCGCCGGTGAAGGACTACGCGGTGCGGCACTTCGGGACGAACGACAAGCCGGTGCTCGAACTCGGCATCGTCGCGGTCCTGGCCTTGTTCGCCGTCCTGCTCGGCGTGATCGCCCAGCGGTTCCGGCGGACCGGGTGCGCCGGGGCGGCCGTCTTCGGCCTCATCGGGGTGCTGGCGGCGTGGAGCCGGCCGGACCGCCACCGCGCTGACGTGGTGCCGTCGCTGATGGGCGCACTGGTGGCGGCGGGGGTGCTGTGGCTGCTGTCCGCACGGCTGACCCCGGCGGCCGCACCCTCAGAGGAGCCGGACCCGCTGCCGGCACCCGGTGGCACGGTGACCGGCCCGGATCTCCTGGCGGGACCGGGCCCTCGCCCCGCCTTCGACCGCCCCGCCTTCGACCGCCGCGGCTTCGTGCTGGCCGCGACGGCCGCAGCCGCGGCCTCCGCGGGCGCGGGTGTGCTGGGCCGGACCCTCAACGGGCGGCGCGGGGCGGCGGCCGCGGCCTCCCGCGAGACGATCGTGCTGCCGCGCCCCGCCTCCCCCGCGGCGGCGGTGCCCCGCGGAGCGGCCCTGCGCGTCGGTGGCCTGAGCGCCTTCACCACACCCGCCGACAGCTTCTACCGGGTGGACACCGCGCTGGTCGTGCCGAAGATCGACGCCACCACCTGGCGGCTGCGGCTGCACGGCCTGGGCGTGGCGCGCGAGGTGGAGTTCGGCTACGACGACCTGCTGCGCCGCGGCCTGATCGAGCGGGACATCACGCTGACCTGCGTGTCCAACCAGGTCGGCGGACCGTACGTCGGAAACGCCCGGTGGATCGGCGTCCCGCTGGCCGCCCTGCTGGCCGAGGCCGGGGTGCGACCGCCCTCCAAGGGCGGTCCCGCCGATCAGCTGGTGGCACGTTCCGTGGACGGAATGAGCATCGGTTCACCCGTGGAGACCGTCTTCGACGGCCGCGACGCGATGCTCGCCCTCGGCATGAACGGGCAGCCGCTGCCCTTCGCCCACGGCTTCCCTGTGCGGGTGGTGATCCCGGGGCTGTACGGCTACGTGTCCGCCTGCAAATGGCTGCACGAGCTGGAGCTGACCACCTTCGACAGCTACGACGCCTACTGGGTGCGGCGCGGCTGGTCGCGGCAGGCGCCCATCAAGACCGAGTCGCGCATCGACACGCCCAAACCGTTCGCGAGGCCGAAGGCCGGCCGGGTACCGGTGGCCGGCGTGGCCTGGGCGCAGCACCGCGGTGTCGACCGGGTCGAGGTGCGGGTGGACGGCGGTCGCTGGCACACCGCGACGCTGGCCGCGGAGGACACCACCGACACCTGGCGCCAGTGGCTGTGGGAGTGGGACGCCTCCCCCGGCGGTCACACCCTCGAGGTCCGCGCCACCGACCGCGACGGCAGCACCCAGACCGAGCGGCGCACCGGAACCGTCCCGGACGGCGCGACCGGCTGGCACTCGGTGGTGGTCACCGTGGCCTGAGCCCGCCGGGCCATACCCGTCACCCGAGGCCCGCCTTCCCCCTGTTGCCTTTCGCCTTTGCTTTCGCCCTTCTCTCCCCGACACCTTCGATCGACATCACCCACAGGAGTGCAGACCATGAACATCCGTGCCCGCCGTCTGGCTACCGCCGTCGTCGCCGCAGCCGTCCTGCCGCTCGCGATCACCGCGTGCTCGAGTGACAAGAAGTCCTCCGCCGACTCCTCGGCGCCGGGCGCCCCGGCCTCCGCCACGCCGACCGCCAGCTCCATGCCCACCACCGCGGCCGGCGCGATGGACAAGCCCTTCGGTCCCGGCTGCGCCGCAGTCCCCGCCGACGGCGCCGGCAGCTTCGACGGCATGTCCAAGGACCCGGTGGCCACCGCCGCGTCCAACAACCCCGCGCTGAGCACCCTGGTGGCGGCGGTCCAGAAGGCCGGCCTGGTCGATACGCTGAACAACGCGCAGAACATCACCGTCTTCGCGCCGACCAACGACGCCTTCGCCAAGATCCCCAAGGCCACGCTCGACAAGCTGCTCGCCGACAAGGCCATGCTCACCAAGGTCCTCACCTACCACGTGGTCGGCCAGCCGGTGAAGGCGCCTGACGCGCTCGGCCACGGCACGTACACGACCCTGGAGAAGGGGACGTTGACCACCGCGGGCTCCGGCGAGTCGTACAAGGTGAACGGCACGGCCAACGTGGTCTGCGGCAACGTGAGCACCGCCAACGCCACCGTGCAGATCATCGACAGCGTGCTGATGCCGCCGCAGTAGATTTCACCAGGCGACCAATCCATGTGCGGCACGGCTCCGAAGGACGGGCAGGCGCCGTGTCAGCCAGGAGGTTCCCATGCACGCCGCAGTAAAACAGGGGCCGCCCCCCGAACCCTCGGCAGGGCGGCTCGAAGCCCTGCTCGACCGGGTCTCGCGGGGCGACCAGGAGGCCTTCTCGACCCTCTACACCGCCGTCGCCGGCTCCGTACTGGGGCTGGCGCGGCGGGTGGTGCGGGATCCCGCGCAGTCCGAGGAGGTCGCCCAAGAGGTGCTGGTCGAGGTGTGGCGGTGTGCCGCCCGGTTCGACGCGCGGCAGGGCAGCGCCATGGCGTGGATCATGACGCTGGCCCATCGCCGCGCGGTGGACCGGGTGCGCTCGGCCCAGGCTTCCGCCGACCGGGAGTTCAGGGCCGGGGTGCGCGATCACAGCCCGGCCTTCGACGAGGTCACCGAGCAGGTGGAGCGGCGGCTGGAGCGCGAGCAGGTACGGCGCTGCCTCCAGGGGCTGACCGAGTTGCAGCACGAGTCGGTGACGCTCGCCTACTACCGCGGCTACACCTACCAGCAGACCGCCGAAGTGCTCGGCGTGGCGCTGGGCACGGTCAAGACACGGCTGCGGGACGGGCTGATCCGCCTCCGCGACTGCCTGGGGGTGAGCTCATGACCAGCGACCTGCACACGCTGACCGGCGCCTTCGCCGTCGGCGCGCTGACGGGGCCGGAGGCGGTCGCCTTCCGCCGGCACATGGCGGACTGCGACGCGTGCGCCCAGGAGGTCCGCGAGCTCGCCGAGACCGCGGCCCGCCTGGCGATGGCGGTGGCCGAGGTCCCGCCGGCCGGCCTGCGGACCCGGGTGATGGCGGCCCTGCCCGAGGTCCGGCAGCTGCCCCCTGACGTCCCCGTCATCCCGTTGCGTCCGGTGGCCCGACGGGGCTGGCGGCAGCGCCTGCCGCAGGTGGCCGTGGCCGCGTGTCTCGCGGTCGCCGCGGTCGCCGCCGGGATCGCGGTCGACGCCCGGCACGAGGCGGACGTCCAGCACGGGCGCACCGTGCGCGCCGAGCGGCAGGCGGCGGCACTGAGCGCGCTGACCTCCGCGCCCGACGCGGCGCTTCGCACCGGGGCGCTGAAGGACGGCGGCACCGCGACCGTGGTGTCGTCCAGGAGCCTGGGCCAGGCGGCCGTCATCTTCCACGACCTGCCGGCCCTTCCCGGTTCCCGGGTCTACGAGGTCTGGTACAGCCGGGGAGACACGATGGTGCCGGCGGGCCTGCTGGAACCCGGCCGCCGTACCGGATCCGCCCTGCTCACCCGTACTCCGGCCGGTGCCGAGGGTGTCGGCATCACCGTCGAGCCCCGTGGCGGGTCGTCCTCACCCACCGGCGCACCGCTGGTCCTGCTGGCCGTGTGACGGAGCTTCCTCACGACAGGATCGGGATCAGGCCGAGGGCGAAGACCAGGTAGAAGCCGCCGGCCAGCGCCAGCCTGCCGGGGGTGAGCCGGTGCGCGCGCATCGTCAGCAGGAGGTAGACGATCGCCGCCATGGTGATGGCGCCCGACCAGATGAGGGCGGCGTCGAACTTCCACGTGGTGAAGATCAGGCCGAGCCCGCTGGGGACGGTGGCCTGGATCATCATGGCGCCTGAGATGTTCGCCAGCGCCAGCCTGGTCTTGCCCTGCCGGACCCAGATCACCGCGTTCATGACCTCGGGCAGTTCGGTGGCGACCGGGGAGAGCAGCAACGCCGTCACTGTGGTGGACAGGCCCAGCATCGGGCCGATGGCGTCCAGCTGCCTCACGAACAGCTGCGACGCGAAGAAGATCACCGCCAGGGTCAGCAGGGTCTGGCCGACGACCGCGGGTGTCGAGGGGGACGCGGCCTTCGGCTGGAACCTCAGCGGTTCCAGCTCGTCGTCCTCTCCTTGCCCCCCGTCGTCGCCGCTGCGGATCTCACGCCAGAAGTACACCGCGTAGGTGGCGAAGAACAACGCGCCGAGAGCCGGCTTGAACGCGAAGGCGACCAGTCCGAGCGCCACCTTCACGGCGAAGATCGGCAGGAACCACTTCTGGTCCTTGGCCAGCCGCTTCATGTCCCTCTCGTCACCCACCGCCCGCGCCCGGGGACGCCCCCGCGCCGCACCGGCCCGCTGCGGTGCGGCGCTGCCCTCCCGGCGGCGCTTGAGCATCAGCGTCATGCCGGTCACGCCGTAGGCGATGGTGGAGAGGGCCAGCGGGCCGCCCATGGCCGCGCCGATCCCGATGTCCCTGGCGTTCTCGTCCGCGCCGGTGGTGACCGCGACCAGGGTCACCACCGACTCGGGCAGGGCGGTTCCGAAGGCTGCCAGGATGGTGCCCACCGCCGTCTTCCCGACGTTCAGCCGCAGGCCCAGCCATTCCACGGCGTTGACGAACCACTCGCAGGAGAGGTAGATCGCCACCGCGCAGACGACGAGCAGTACGTAGTGGATCACGAGTGGCGGCCCCTGCCTTCCCGCACCCCGGGTCAGAGCCAGCCGTTGCGGCGGAAGGCGCGGTAGACGGTGTAGGAGATGGCGGCGGTCACGGCGAGCATGAGGGGGTAGCCGAAGATCCAGTGGAGTTCGGGCATGTGGTCGAAGTTCATGCCGTAGATGGCCGCGATCAGGGTGGGGATGGCCAGGATGGCCGCGGTGGCGCTGATACGGCGCATGTCGGTGTTCTGCTGCACGCCGACCCTGGCGAGGTTGGCGGCGAGCAGGCCGTCGGTGAGTTCGGCGGCCGCGGTGAGGCGCTCGCGGACCTGGGTGAGGTGGTCGGCGACGTCCCGGAGGTATTTGCCCACTGGCTCGGGGACGGCGGGCAGCGGCTCGTCGGCGAGCCGCATGAGCGGCCGGGTGAGCGGGAGTACGGCGCGCCTGAATTCGAGGAGTTCGCGTTTGAGCTGGTAGATGCGTTCGGCGTCGTCGGTGCGGCGGGCGGCGAACATGTCGGACTCCAGCTGCTCGACGTCGAGTTCGACGGCGTCGGCGACGTCGAGGTAGTCGTCGACGACCTGGTCGGCGATGGCGTGCAGGACGGCTGCAGGACCCTGGGCGAGCATGTCGGGCCGCTCCTCGAGGCTGCGGCGCACCCCGCCGAGGGCGGGGGCGCTGCCGTGGCGGACGACGACGATGAAGTCCACCCCGAGGAAGATCATGATCTCCCCGGTGTCGACGACCTCGCTGGTGGCGGTCAGCTCCTCGTGCTCGACGGACACGATCGTCTTCAGGACCAGGAAGAGCGTGTCCTCGTACTGCTCCAGCTTGGGGCGCTGGTGGGCGTGCACGGCGTCCTCGACCGCCAGCGGGTGCAGGCCGAAGGTGTCGGCGATGTCCTCGAGGTCCCGCGGGCCGGGTTCGTGCAGGCCGATCCAGACGAAGCCGCCCTCCTGCGCGCGGGCGGCACGCAGCGCTTCGTGCGCGGACAGCGTGGCCCGGCGCACACCGCCCACGTAGACGGCGCAGTCGACCACCACGTCGCCGGTGTCAGGCTCCGTGGCCGCCGGCCGACCGGCCCGCCGGGCCCGCCCACCGTCGTCCGGAGGCCGCTGTCGCCCCGTCATCGTGCTTCTCCGTACGTCCGCTGCCGCGCTGGCGGGTGCCGTCTCGTCCCACGAGTATCCAGCCGTGCGGCCCGCCGCCGGCTCCGGCTCGCGGGTGGGGGCGACGCAGAGTGTACGGCCGCGGGGGGCTTTGGTTACTCTCCGTCCCTCCATCGGCTGAAACAGCGGCGTGCCTGGTGCGCGGGCGGGGCGGAGTGCCGGGAGTCTGCTCCCATGCTGAAAACCTTTGTGACCGGGCGGAGCGGAACGTGACGACGAGCGACACGGCGGGGCCCGCCGACCTCGACGACTCCTACGCCGACGAAATCCCGGCCAAACGCAGGCGCCCGGGCAGCATCATCGTGAACTGGGCGGCCAGCACCGATCACAAGACGATCGGCACCCTGTACCTGTCCACGTCGTTCGCCTTCTTCATCATCGCCGGGATCATGGCGCTGCTGATGCGGGCCGAGCTCGCCCGTCCCGGCACCCAGTTCCTGTCGAACGAGCAGTACAACCAGGCGTTCACGATGCACGGCACGGCGATGCTGCTGATGTTCGCGACACCGCTGTTCGCCGGCTTCACCAACTGGATCATGCCGCTGCAGATCGGCGCCCCCGACGTGGCCTTCCCGCGGCTGAACATGCTCGCCTACTGGTTCTACCTGTTCGGCTCGCTGATCGCGGTCGGCGGCTTCGTCACCCCGCAGGGTGCGGCCGACTTCGGCTGGTTCGCGTACTCGCCGCTGTCCAGCGAGGTGAACTCGCCCAGCGTGGGCGGCGACATGTGGGTGATGGGGCTTGCGCTGTCCGGCTTCGGCACCATCCTCGGCGCGGTCAACTTCACCACCACGATCATCTGCATGCGTGCACCGGGTATGACGATGTTCCGCATGCCGATCTTCGTGTGGAACGTGCTGCTGACGTCCGTCCTGGTCCTCTTCGCGTTCCCCGTGCTGGCAGGCGCGCTTCTGGCGCTCGAGGCCGACCGGAAATTCGGCGCGCACATCTTCGATTCCGCCAATGGCGGCGCATTGCTCTGGCAGCACCTCTTCTGGTTCTTCGGCCATCCGGAGGTGTACATCATCGCGCTGCCGTTCTTCGGCATCGTGACGGAGATCCTGCCGGTGTTCAGCCGGAAACCGGTGTTCGGGTACATCGGCCTGGTGGCGGCGACCATCTCCATCGCCGCCCTGTCCGTGACGGTGTGGGCGCACCACATGTACGTCACCGGCGGTGTGCTGCTGCCGTTCTTCTCGTTCATGACCTTCCTGATCGCGGTGCCCACAGGGGTGAAGTTCTTCAACTGGATCGGCACCATGTGGAAGGGGTCGCTGAGCTTCGAGACCCCGATGCTCTGGTCGATCGGATTCCTGGTGACCTTCCTTTTCGGCGGGCTCACGGGTGTGATCCTGGCGGCGCCGCCGCTGGACTTCCACGTCTCGGACTCCTACTTCGTGGTCGCCCACTTCCACTACGTGGTCTTCGGCACCGTCGTGTTCGCGATGTTCGCCGGCTTCCACTTCTGGTGGCCGAAGATGACCGGCAAGATGCTCGACGAACGCCTCGGGAAGATCACCTTCTGGTCCCTCTTCCTCGGCTTCCACGGCACCTTCCTCGTCCAGCACTGGCTGGGCGCGGAGGGCATGCCCCGCCGGTACGCCGACTACCTGGCCGCCGACGGCTTCACCACGCTGAACACGGTCTCCACGATCAGCTCGTTCCTGCTCGGCCTGTCGATGCTGCCGTTCTTCTACAACGTGTGGAGGACCGCGAAGTACGGCAAGAAGGTCGAGGTCGACGACCCGTGGGGCTACGGCCGCTCCCTGGAGTGGGCCACCTCGTGCCCGCCGCCGCGGCACAACTTCGCCTCGCTGCCGCGGATCCGCTCCGAATCCCCGGCCTTCGACCTGCACCACCCGGAGATCTCCGCCGTCGACGACGCGACGAACCGTCCGGACAGGTCGATCACCATCGCTCCCGGCGACAAGCAGAAGTAGGTGTCCTGCCGACCCGAGGACGACCGATGAGGGCACACGACGACCGCGAGCGCGGGCTTGAGCAGATGGCCGAGTACCTGCTGTGGAACGCCGAGCTCGAAGCGGCCCGGCGGCAGGCGACCGCCTTCGCGGCGAACCTGCCGTGGCTGACGACCTCGCAGCGCGAGGACGTCGAGCGCGTCTACGTGGCGGACCGGGTGGCCGCCTCGCGCGCCATGCTCCAGCGGAACGTCGACCGGGCCGTCGAACTGCGCGGCGAATACAGCGCGCGGTACGAGGAACTCAAGCGGCACTGTGTGGCGGCGGTAGTCGGATGCGTCGCCGTCGTCGTCAGCTCGGATGCCGCCTTCGTCCTCCTCACCCGCTGACGCGGCCACTCCCCCGGTGTCCCCGCCCGCGCTTGACCCCCAGGTCGGCGCGGGCGCGGACACCGTATCGGTTTTCACCCGAATTGCGCGGGTACGCGCATTTCCATGGATGTCCGCGACGGGCAGCCGAGCAGCAGGAAGGCCGAGCGCATGGCGGATCAAGGCACCAACAAGACGGGCTTCGTCCGCGACGACGAGCTCAAGCGGGAGATGCAGGGGGAGCTCAAGGGAAACCGCGGTCTGATGCCGGACGGGTCCTACGACGCGGAGTCGCCCGGCGCCGACCAGCCCCTCGCGGAGGCGCTCCCCGCCGACCAGGGGGGTGGCACGCCCCCCGGCATGACACCGCGGGACGTCTTGGTCCGCAGCGAACTCGCCCGCCACCTGGAGCGCGATGTCTTCCCCGCGCGCCGCGAGGGGCTGCTGGAGGCGTTGCAGCGCCACCGCGCGCCGGACACCGTCGTGGACCTGGTGCAGGCCCTGCCCTCCAATGGGGAGTACGCGAATGTGCAGGCGGTCATGCGGGGGCTGGGCTACGGAGTCGAGGACCGCCGCGTCTGAGGCGGACCTGCGGCGCCATCCCCGTTTCCGTACCCGGGGTCGCTCGTTGGTCGGGCATGGATGCGTGCCCCGATGAAGCGGCGGAGCCGGCACCCCAGGAGGGTGAGGCGGTTCCTGCGAGCGTGTATGCCTTGTTCGGGCACCCGGTGGTCCGGGGCTGGAACGTCGCGACCGGACTACGGCGCGAGGAGGGCCCGGAACCTTCGGAGCCACCGCGGCAGGACTGAGCCGGGCGGCAAACCGTTCCTGCTGCCCGGCCGGCCGGAGGGCCGGCCCGAGCGGCAAGGCGCGAGGGAGACCGGGCTTGGAGTCGGCCGCGGTACCACCCGCGGAGGGTGGCCGGATCGCCGTATTTCAGGTGCTTCGACCGCTTCTGCCACGGGTAGGTGTGCGTTGCGGGGGTCAAGCACCCGAAAGCGCCGCCGGACAGGCGAGAGCAGAGGCGGGACATGGACGACGACATGGGCCGTGCCTTGCAGGACGCGCTGGACCGCCTGGCCCTGCTGTCCGCAGCCACGGCCGCGCTCGCCAGCACCCTGGACGCGAACACCGGGATGCGCCGGGTCAGCCGCACCCTCGTACCGCAGCTGGGCGACTGGTGCTCCGTCCACACCGTGGCGGACCGCGGGATCCGCGAGGTGGCCGTGGTGCACCGTGACCCGGCCCTGAACGTGGACGACGGGACGACCGGTGCGCTGCCGTCGGCGTGGCCCGTCGGGCGTGGGCCGCTGGCACGGGCGCTGCGCGGCGAGGGTCCGCTGCTGCTGCCGCACCCGGAGTTCCCCTCCCCCGTCGCGGGCGAGCCGGCTCCGTACACGCGGTTCGACACCGAGACGCTGCTGGTGGCACCCCTGGAGTCCCGTGGCGAGGTGCTGGGGGCACTGAGCCTCGGACGGGCGGCCGGGCGAGCGCCCTTCAGCGCGGACCACCTGCCCTTGGTGCAGGACCTCGCCCACCGCCTCGGCCTCAGCCTTGACAACTCCCGGCTGCACCGGGAGACCCAGCGCATCGCCGAACGCCTGCAGCGCTCGCTCCTGCCCGCACTGCCCGACATCGGGCCGATCGGGCTCGCAGCGGGCTACGAGCCCTCGCAGACCACCGCCGAGGTGGGCGGTGACTGGTACGACTGCTTCGTCCTCCCCCAGGGCGACATCGCGCTGATCATCGGCGACGTCACGGGCCACGACCTTCAGGCCGCCGTCACGATGAGCCAGCTGCGCAACATGCTGCGCGGGGTCGCCTGCGACCGGCAGGAGCCCGCGGGCAAGATCCTCGCCCGGCTCGACCGCGCCAACCACACCCTCCACCCCGCATCCACGGCCACCTGCATCTACGCCCTGCTCAAGGGTGTGCAGGGCGGCCCCTGGACGCTGGAGTGGTCCCGGGCGGGCCACCTGCCGCCGCTGCTGGTGACGGCAGACGGCGAGAGCCACTATCTCGACGCTGCCGGCGGCCTGCCACTCGGTGTCAGTGCGGACGTCATCCGGCCCGAGGCCCAGACCCCGCTGCCTCCCGGCTCCACCCTGCTGCTGTACACCGACGGTCTCGTCGAGCGGCGCGGCGAGGTCCTGGACCGCGGGATGACACGGCTGCGGCGCGAGATGGCCTCGCTGGCGGCCGAGCCGGTGGAAGCCGTCGTGGCGCACCTCCTGCACGGCATGGGTGCGGACGCCGACGACGACATCGCCATGCTGGCCCTGCGGGTGCCCTGAGGAAGCGCTCGGGGCTCCTGACTCGCCGGCCCCCGTCTCGCCGCCGAACTGGTCCGTGCTTCGTGGCAGGCTCCGGCTCGCGTCCGGGACGCGGGCTGCCTTTCCGACTCTCCGGCCGGACGCCCGGGCGTCTCCGACCGGCAGATCGCGGCCGTCGCGGCCCTCGGGCCTGCTGGGACCGGGTTGCCGCAGGTGCGCACCCCTACAGGGCCTGCGCGTGACTACGGCGGGCCGGGCCCCAACCGGTCGGCGGTTGCGCGGCGCCCGGGTGGACCCGCGCCGACATCGCGCGCGTCCCTCCCGTGCCGGCTCGTCGCTGCGATGCGGAAGCGGTCCGGCGTGTCAGCCGCCGCGTATGGGCCCCTGCGGTATGCCTTCGCGCTGCCGGCGGCGCTGGCGGCGGTAGACCGCCCAGAACCCCACTCCCGCCAGCGCCGCCACGGTCGCGGCGGCCAGCAGCCCCGCCGCCGAGAGGGCGAGCGCCGCGCAGAGCAGCGTCAGCGCCAGGGCTATCGACCAGACGGTGAACCGCCCGGCGCGCCTGCCGCCCGACCACTCGGGCGGCGGCCCCTCGGCACGCGGTGGAGGCTGCATCGGCTCCGGATAGGTACGGCCGAAGCTCGCCAGCCGTTTGGACAATCGGGGATCCTCCTCGGACAGGGACCGCTCCATGTCCGCGATCACTCGTCGCTCGTGCAGGGAGAGGACCATTGCGCGCCTCCTTGCCCCGAAAGCCTGACCGTCACGGGCGCTCACTCGCCGTACCGATGGCTCGGACCGGGTATGTCCGCCGACTACCCGGTGCTGAACCGGGCATTCCTGCTGAAGTCCCCCATTTCCGGCAAGCTGCCCGCCCGTGCCCTCATATGCCCCTGGATCAGCGGGTTGCGGGCGTCCCGGCATGGGCCGGTATACCAAGATTTGACCTGTCCGGCGGAGGCGGTCTCCCGGGACCGCCCCATTTGCGTCCCCGTGCAGTCCTGGGCGGGCACGGCACCGGGCGCCGTCGCGGATACGCGCGGGCCTGCTGGGTAGCCGGGAGGGCAGAGGGGGGACGAGCAGGGCCCCAGCGTGAGGAGGTCGTCCCTTTGGCCGCCAAGGACACCCTGTCGGAATACCACCGTCGGCGGGACTTCTCGCAGACGCGCGAGCCCGAGGGCCGCGCCGAGCGGGCGGAAGCCGATCGGCAGCCCTCTTTCGTGGTGCAGATCCACGACGCGACGACCACGCACTTCGACTTCCGGCTGGAGGCCGAGGGGGTGCTGAAGTCCTGGGCGGTGCCCAAGGGGCCGCCGGGCGATCCGCACGCCAAGCGGCTGGCGATGCCGACCGAGGACCACCCGCTGGACTACCGCGACTTCGAGGGCACGATCGCCGCGGGTGAGTACGGCGCCGGGGCCGTCATCGTCTGGGACGAGGGCACCTACCTGAACCTCACCGCCGACCGCCGCGGCCGGCCGATCCCGGTAGCCGAGGCGGTCCGCAGGGGCCATGTGTCCTTCCGCCTCGACGGGCACAAGCTGCACGGCGGGTACTCGCTCACCCGCTTCCGCGGCTCCGACACGGGCGACCGCGAGGCGTGGCTGCTGGTGCGACACGCCGGCGCGCACACCGCGGCCCCCGACGCACCGGATCCGCGGCGTGCCAGGTCCGCCCGCAGCGGCCACACCCTCGGCCAGGTCAGGGCGGCGGCCGAGGCGACATCGGACCCGGCGCCTGAAGCGGAGCCGAAACGCTCCGCGCCGCACGGCGGGCGCCGCGTATGAGGACCGACCTGCTGGAGCGGCTGTCCGAGCGGCAACGCGCCCTGCTGCGTCCTGCGGGGCCCGATCCCGGCGAGCCCATGCTCGCGCAGCTCAGCGACCGCAGGGACTTCGGCGACGACTGGATCTTCGAGCGGAAGCTGGACGGCATCCGGCTGCTGGCGTCCCTCGAGGACGACCGGGTGGAGCTGTGGTCCCGCACCGGCCTGCGGCAGAACGCCACCTACCCCGAGGTGATCGACGCGCTCGCCGCACAACCGTGCCGGGATTTCGTGGTGGACGGCGAGGTCGTCGCGCTGCACCGCGGGCGTACCGACTTCGCCCTGCTCCAGCAGCGCAGCGGCCTCACCGCCCCTGTCGCCGTGCGGGCCAGCAAGGTCACCGTGACGTACTACGTCTTCGACGTGCTCAGGCTGGGCGGCCTGGACACCACCGGGCTGCCGCAGCGGGTGCGCAAGGCACTGCTGCGGGACGCTCTGGATTTCCACGCCCCGCTGCGCTTCACCCCCCATCGCAACCACGGCGGCCGGCAGCTGCTCGACCAGGCGTGCGGCTGGGGCTGGGAGGGGCTGATCGCCAAGCGGGCGGAGGCCCCGTACACCCACCGGCGCTCCGCGAACTGGCTCAAGCTCAAGTGCGGCGCAGGACAGGAGCTGGTCGTCGGAGGCTTCACCGAGCCGGCCGGGAGCCGGGTCGGCTTCGGCGCCCTGCTGGTCGGCTATAACCTCGACGGCCGGCTGCGTTACGCCGGCAAGGTCGGCACGGGCTACGACACGGCCACGCTGCGGACCCTGCGCGGCCGCCTCGACGCGCTGGAGGTGGACCGCTCGCCCTTCCAGGACCCGGTAAGGGAGCGGTCCGCGCACTGGGTGAGGCCGGAACTCGTCGCGGAGGTCGGCTTCACGGAGTGGACACGCGACGGCCGGCTGCGCCACCCCCGCTACCTCGGCCTGCGCGAGGACAAGGCCGCCGCGGACGTGACCCGGGAGGCGCCGCCGAGGCGATGACGGCTGCCGGGGCCGTCGTTCCGGCACGGGCACGGAGGCCGCTCCGAGGTGAGCGCGGCCTCGCCGGACGGCCGGTTCCGACGCGGCGGGCGGAGAACAGCCACCGTCCAGGAAACCGGCCCGCGCGTCCCGACCCCCGCTCGGGGAAGGAGCCGGCACCCGGGATCAGCCCCTCGGTTCGAGGGTCCACCGGCCGCGTCCTCTGAACTGGAAGATCCCGCTCGGAAGCCGCTGCAGGCCCGCGGAGGTGCTGATCCGGCGCACCGGTTCGAGGTGTTCGTCCAATTCCCACAGCACCGGCAGGTCGAGCATGCCCCGCGGCGCGTACGTGACCATCACCTCGGTGTCGGGCCCGGTGTTCCGGACGACTCCGTATCCGTGGCCCTCCGCACGCTTCCCGAGCACCGGCGCGCTGGCGAGGTCGGCCGGCTCGATCCGCCACCCGGTGCTGTCGGTCGCGAAGACCTGGACGTAGCAGTAGCCCGCCCCTGACACCCACAGCGGGCCGGTCACCGGGCGCCGTTTACCGGTGGTGTCGGCGGACACGGCCGACCGGCCGCCGGCCTGGAACGCGCGGGTGAGCAGACTGCCGTCGTCGTCCGTGGTGCGCTGCAGACCGAGCAGCGCGGGCGGGCCGTCGTACCGGAGGACGGTGCTGCCCGCGCCTTCCGCGGGGCCGGTGAGCGCGGGCGCCTGCTCGATCGGCAGCAGCCGCAGTTTCCATACGCCCGCGTTCTCCAGCCGCAGCCGCGCCTCGCCCTCGCCGTGGCGGAAGAGCAGCGCACGCCCGCGTTCGCCGTGATGAGTGCCGTCGAGGTACGGCTCCTCGTCGTCGTACTCGTCGACAAGCGTCACCCGGTGTCCGAAGATCCCGTCCTCCCCGGTGATCTCGTACTCCAGCAGCGCGGGGCGTCCCGGGGAGGGATTGACCAGGGTGACCGTCTTCGCCCCGCGCCCCGTCCAGACCCCGGCGGCCTGCGCGGCAGCCTGGTCGTGCACGGGCAGCGGCCGGGCGGACAGCTGCCAGGCGCCCTCGGCCTCCAGCACGAGCAGCAGCGGGCCGTCGGGCAGCGGCGCGGTCTGGCGGAGCCTGCCGGTGTCGTTCACCAGCAGGTCGTAGGCGTTCGGGTCGTCGAGCAGCGCCGCTTCGTGGGAGGTCATCCCGAAGTAGCCGCTGCCGTCGTCGTCGCCCGCGTACTCCACGTCGAGGTCGGCCGCGGTGCCCAGGTACGCGACGACCTCGGGGCCGTGTCCGCGCAGCGGGGCGGTGCCGAGCGTGCGGGCCACCGACAGCGGCTGCACCAGCACCGTCCAGTCGTTGTCGCCCGCTATGCGCAGCCGCAGCGGGCGGCCTTCCGGGACCCGGACCAGGGCGCGGCCGCGGAAGTCGCGCTTGGTGGTGTTGAAGAGGAGTCCGTCCTCCTTGTTGCGCCCGTCGAGGGTGTGGGCGGAGAAGTATCCGTCGCCCTCGTGCCAGGCCTCGACGATCGCCGGCCCCGGTGGGAGCGGTACCTCCGCGGAGACCACGCCGTTGCCGCGACCGCGCTGGACGTAGGGCTGGAACTCGGCCCCGAGCGAGGAGGGGACGGCGTCCTGCGCGGCCACCGGCGCACCCGCTGCCGCCGGTTCCTCCACCGTGATCCCGAAGTCCGTTGCCAGCCCCGCGAGTCCGGAGGCGTACCCCTGCCCGATCGCCCGGAATTTCCACTGCCCGTTGCGCCGGTAGAACTCTCCGAGGACGAACGCGGTCTCGCTCGACGCGTCGGTCACCGCGTAGTGCGCCACGACGGTGCCGTCCGCCGTCAGCGCTTGCACGTACAGCCCGGGTACGTGCCCGAACACTCCGCCGTCGCAGGAGGCCGCGATCAGCACCCGCTGGATCCCGGGCTCGACACGTGGCAGGTCCACTTCCAGCCAGTCGGCGAGTACCCCGCCGCCCTCGGCGGTGCCGGAGTGCCGTATCGCCCCGGAGGGGTGCACCGACTGGTTGTAGAACACCAGGTCGGCGTCGCCGCGGACCTTGCCGACCGCGTCGAGCAGCAGCGCCGACGCGTCCACGGCCGGGGCCCCGGTGACCTGCCGACGGCAGACGGCGATCCGCAACGCGGCGTCGGGGACAGGCGCGTTGGCGCCCTTGCTGAGGAGTGTCATGGCGATCATGGTGACATGTGGAGATGTTGTCGAGCCGGTGGGTTGATCATGTGGAGGCAGGGGTTCCAGCCTGCGCGGAGACCCCCGCCGCGGCCATTGGGTCAGGAGCGGCCGAAAAGGCGGCGCCTGGCCCGCGGTTGGGGCGCGGCACCGTTCGCAAAGGCGGCCACCGACGGGTCGTCGTACTCGCGGGAGACCACGCTGACCAGGCCCGACTCCACGTCCTGGCGCACCGTGTCCAGGCCCTGGCGGTCCAGTCGGGCGATGGTGTCGGCATGAGTGGTGGTGTTCAGGGCGAGCATCGCGACCTTCGGATGGCTCGGGCCGAGCTTCACCTCCTCGCCGAGCAGGACCTGCATCAGGCGGTCGGCGGAGGCCGAGGGCAGCTCCTCGTCCACGGCCACATGGAGGATCAGGCCTTCCTCGCCGCCGACCTGCCAGCGGACCCACGCCACCCAGACCGATCGGACGGCGGGGAATTCGCGGACCCGCCGGACCACCGCGTCGCGCAGGGCGACAGCCACCGGGTCCGTGGACCATTCGAGCGTCATCTGCGCCCCGGGCCCGTGGGATGCCCAGTCCCGCAGCACCTGCTCGGGAAAGGTCGCCTGCCCGTTCCCCGAGCGGACCACGAGCACGGCGACGCCGGTCTTCTCCAGGATGTCCCTCAGCCGCGCCGCGTCGCAGTGCACCATCCCATCGGCGGCCGGGAGCAGTCGCGCGCCGAGCGCCGGGTCGCTGAAGCCGAGCAGCGTCGGCGACCGCTTGTCGTCGGGGACGAACACCACCGCTCCGGTGCCGGTGACGGGAACGGACACCCCGCCCTCGAACAGCGCGGCGAGCACCGCCTCCGGCGCGGGCTCGTGCCCGTCGGCGCGGCGGTCGAGGAGGTCGGCAAGACCGGCGTTCGAGGTCTCGATCACGCGTGCAGGGTAGTGCCAGGACAGCTTCAGGCCCGGCTCATCGGCATCCGGCCGCATCCGGCCGCTCCTTGACCGGCTTCGTGTCCCCGGCCGATCGCGGTCACCCGTCCGGCCAACCCGTCGGTCCGGACCTCACGGGACAGCCCTCAGTCGGTGAAGGGGCCTTCCAGCGTCGGGACGCACGGGGACAGCAGCGCCTCCACGTGGTGGGTGATCGCGCCCCTGGCGAGTCGGGTCACGCGTACCTCGTTCTCATGGCCCGGGTCCTCGTCGTCGCGGACGTGCAGGAGTCCGTAGGAGGCGGGGGCGACCGCCGCGACGTGCTCGAACAGGCCGGCGATCCCCGGTGACGAGCGGTGGTTGGAGTGGCCGCCGAGATGGACGAAGGCCTCGCCGTTCATCCATCGCAGGTCCAGGAGGTAAGGGTCGGCCATCCCTGCGATGCGAAGGCGAAGCTCGTCGACGATCTGCCGCAGCCGGACGTCGTCGTCCTCGCCGACCGCGGATTCCCTGACGGTGATCCAGCCGTGATACTCGAACACGTCCCGATCCTAAGGGCACGCCCGCCGGGGGTTGCGGGACAGCTCTTGGGGCTGTCCCGCACGTGGAGGAGGTTGCGTTGGCCGTCCCGTGGGACTTGGTGGTGTCGAGCGCGGGCGGGGTCGCGGCCACGGTCGTCGGCGTTTTCGCCGGTGGTGTCATCGGGCGGCGCGGCCAGAGCGAGCAGTGGATCAGGGACAACCGGACGGCGGCGTATGCCGCTTTCCTGGGAGCCTTCGCCACGCTGGAGATGGAAATCCGTGACGCGTTCGTCGAGGACCGCCCGCTCGCGGCGGACTGGGTGCCGTGGCACTCGGCGTTGACCATGATCAGCCTGGTCGCCCCGCAGGACGTGGCGGCGGCCGCATCGGAGTTGACCGGTGCGGTGGGTCATTTCGCGGAGCTGGTCGACCGGTCGCCGAAGACCCGCGAGGACCTGCGGGCGATCCACGCGGCCCTGGTCGAGGGCCAGATGCGCTTCGTCAACGCGGCCCGGACCTCACTGGACGGATCCCAGTCGCCGCTCGACTGGCAGCTCGGCGGCCCCCCGGCCTGGCACGAGATCGAGCCGTTCGCCCCCGCGCCGTCGGCAGAGGGGTCCGCGTAGGCCGTGCCCGCCCGGCCCTAGAACCAGTTCGCCCATCCGAAGGTGAACACATAGGAGCGGCGCCAGGCATCCGCACCGCGGATGCCGCGGAAGGCCATGACCGCCCGCACCACGCCGAAAAGTGCCGCGAAGGCCGCGGCGAGGAGTGCCCCTGCGACGGGACCCGCGGTGCCGCCCAGGATGGCGGCGGCGACGACCACGACGCCGAGGCCCAGGTGCGCGGCCGGCAGGTCGGCCCGCATTGCCTCCCGCAGGCCTTTGCGCGCCGCCGCCAAGTCGGAGTCGTATCGTGCCCGCGCCGCTTCCGGTTCCGCCGCGGGGCCCTCTGGCCACTTGTCCACTGTCGTCCCCCTCGGGTCGCGACCACAGACTAGCCGCGCGACGGGCTCCCGGTCGGGAAACACGGGACAGGCCGCGGGAGGGCACGGCGGGGTGCGCGGAGGAGGCCGTGAGGGCGGCCGGCGGCATCGGCGGGCTCCGGACCGGCGAACCCATGGTGCAAGGTTGCCCCTCGTCTGGCACCTCTGTCGTGCCGCATGCAATCACCCGGCATGGGTAGGGCTAACCGGTACAAACCGACCGAGTGGGGGTGTACGGCGGGGTTCCCGCGACGGAAGGCAGTGGGTCCATGTCAGCTCAGGACGGGGTCCGGCGGGACGGGGACACGGCCAGCGTCCTCGACGTGGAGGTGGAGCGCGTCGCCCGCAAGGTCGGCGCGCAGATCGTCGCGGGGTATCTGGACGTCCCGTCCGAGCAGCTCATCCGGCTGACGGTCGTACGGGGGGTCCCGGAGGAGATCGCCCTGCCCTGGTCCCGGGTGCCGCGTGCGGCGTACGTCCCGGTGGCCGAGGCCGTACGCGGCCGGCAGCCGGTGTGGCTCGGCGACCAGCAGGAGCTGGCGAGCCGCTTTCCTCGTACCGCGCTGTCGTTTCCGTATCCGGTCGCCATGTACGTGGCACCGCTGCTCGACGCAGACGAGTGCTGGGGTGCCGTGCTGCTGCTGTGGCCCGAGACCCACCCCCCGGAGCTCTCCGCCGAAGAGCGGCGCGAGGTGGACGCCTCCTGCCGGCGCGCGGCCCAGGGGCTGCGCCGTGCCGCCGAGGCGGGCAGGCCGGTGATGCCACGGGAGGTGCCGCTGTCGCTGGAGCCGCCCGAGGCGAAGGGGGACCCCCTGGCCCGGCTCGTCGACCGCCTCCCCGGCGGCGTGTGCGAGATGGACCTGGAGGGCCGCCTCACGTACATCAGCAGCCACGCGTCCGAACTCCTCGGCCGGCGCCCGGACGAACTGCTGCACCGCAATCTCTTCGAGGCCGTCCCCTGGCTGCACGACCCCTCCTTCGAGAACGCCTATCTCGCGGCGCTCTTCAGCCGGCTCCCCACCGCTTTCAGGGCCCGCTGCCCCGATGGGCCGGCCCTGTCGTTCACCCTGTACACGGACGACTGGGGTATCACCGCCACCGTGGAGCCCGCGGGACTCCCCGCCGAGGAGAGGATCTCCACCCTCACGGCCGCGGACGCCCCGGCCCGCGCCGGCACCCTCTTCCATCTGCTGCACATGGCTTCCGCGCTGGCCGAGAGCAAGACCGTCCAGGAGGTCACGGACTCCCTGTCCGACCAGACGATGCCCGTCCTCGGCGCCCAGGGCTTCGCCTTGATCAGCGAGGAGGAGGGCCGCATGGTCGTCCTCAGCTCGCGCGGCTTCCCCGACCGTATGCGCGAGTACTTCGACGGCCTCCCGATGACCTCGAGGACCGAGGGCGTGCGGGTCATGGAGACCGGCACGCCCTCCTTCCACCCCCACAGCGTCACCCTGGTGGAGACGTATCCGGACATCGAGCCGTACGGCGACATGGCCGCCTACGTGTATCTGCCGCTGACGATCAGCGGCCGCACGATCGGCTGCCTCGTCCTGGGATACGAGCGGCCCCGCCCCTTCCTCCCCGACGAGCGCGCCGAACTCGTGTCCCTGGCCGGGCTGATAGCGCAGGCACTGGAGCGGGCACGGCTGTACGACCTCAACGCGGGAGCGGCCCGCGGCCTCCAGGCGGGGCTGCTGCCGAACGAGCTGCCGCGGCTGGCCGGCCTGAGCACCGCCGCCCGCTACCGCCCGGCCACGAGCGGTCTCGACGTCGGCGGCGACTTCTACGACCTGATCCGCCTCGACCACGAGAGGGCCGCGGCGGTCGTCGGTGACGTCCAGGGCCACAGCGTGCGCGCGGCCGCCCTGATGGGGCAGGTCAGGACCGCCGTGCACAGCCACGCGCAGGTCGGGGCCACTGCCGCCGAGGTCCTCTCCCGTACCAATCGCCTGCTCGCAGACCTGGACACCGACCTGTTCGCCAGCTGCGTCTACGCCTGCATCGACCTGCCGCGCAGGCGGGCCCTGCTCGCCAGCGCAGGCCACCCGCCGCCGATCCTGCGCCGGCCGGGCGGCGGCAGCGAAGTCCTCGACCTGCCGCCCGGCCTGCTCCTGGGCGTGGATCCCGACATCGACTTCCACACCACGGAGGTCGACCTGCCGCCGGGCAGCCTCCTCGCCCTGTACACCGACGGGCTGGTGGAAAGGCCCGGCATCGACCTCGGCGATGCCATCGGCGACCTGGCAGGCGCCATCGACGACGCGCCGGAGGAGTCGCTGGGCGCACTGTGCGACCGGCTCATCTCCAGAGCCCAGCGGACGGCGCGGGAGGAGAAGAGCGATGACATCGCGCTGCTCCTGCTGCAGACGAGCGACACCGCGGCGGCCTCGCGGCCGGCGCACCCGCGAGGAGGAGCCCGACCGGGCGGGTGACGAGCGCCTTGCCGCCCGCGGCGTCGCGATCCACCGGAAGGCCCCGCGGCGCAGGACACCGCGGCCCGATCCGCCGGCATCCGCCCGAGGCCTTAGTCTTCCGGGGATGGATCCCGCCCCGACTCCCGTTGCGCTGCGCCCCGTTGAACGGCATGTCGTCTCGGTGCTCCGCGACCGTGACGGCGCCACCCGCCGGGAGCTGGCCGGCCTCACACGGCTGCCGCTGACGACCGTCACCGCCACCGTCGCCTCGCTCGTCGCCCGTGGGGTCCTCGCGGAGGGGTTCGCGGAGCCGGTCGCGGGCGGCCCGCGCGGGGCGGGGCGGCCGGCCTCGACGATACGCATCGACCTCGCCGGCAGGACCGTCGCCGCCGTCCAACTCGGCCGCACCCGGCAGTCGGTCACCCTGGTACGCCTCGACGGCCGCGTCCTGGAGAGTGCGGAGATCCACCTCGACCTGACCCAGCCGTTCGAGGCCACCGTGCAGGAACTGGCCGAGGCCGCGCGCTGCCTCTCGGACAGGGCGCCAGACGCCGTTGTCCTGTCGGTCGCGATGCCCTTCAGGCAGGGTGCGGGAGCGCCGCCCATCCCCATGTACCCGCCGGGAGAGGCTCCGTTCACCCGGCGGCGGTACCCGCGCCCCGACTGGCTGCTCAGCGACCCCTCTGACGTCCTCACCCGGGCGCTCGGCACCCCGGTGCTGATCGAGAACGACATCAATCTGGCCGCGCTCGGCGAGGCCGGCCACGGCGCCGCCCGCGGCGCCCACACCGCGGTCTACCTCAGCGTCGTCCCCGGGTTCGGCGCGGGCATCGTCATCGGCGGCCGGCTGCTGCGCGGGGCAGGCGGCGTCGCCGGTGAACTCGCCCACATCAGCGTCCGCGAGGACGGCGACCTGTGCCTGTGCGGCAACCGCGGCTGCTTCACCACCGCCCGGCGCAACGGCCCGAGCCTGGTCGATGACATCGCCACCGCCGTCGGCCGCACGGTGACCCTGGAGGAGGTCATCTCCCTGGCCGCAGGCGGCGATGTGATGGTGCGGCGCTGGCTGACGGATCTGGGGCGCACCATGGGGCGGCCGCTCGTCGGCTTCGTGACCATGCTCAATCCCGACCTGCTGGTGGTCGACAGCGCCCTGGGGCCCGCGGCGGAAGCCGTGGCGGCCGGTCTGCGGGAGACGATCGAGCACCGTACGTCGCCCATGACCCACCACGGCCTCGAGGTCAGACCCGGTGTGCTGACCACCACGGCGGTGGCCGCGGGCTCGGCCGTCCTGGCGGCCGAGAGCCACATCGGACGGCTGCTCGGCTGAGCGTGCCCGGACCCTGTTCGGGCGCAGGGCAGGACGGCCACCGGGCGGGACGGGGGCAACCAGTGGCCGGTCGCCCCCGTCCGGCGGATCGGGCTACTTCACGGTCACCTCGGTCCGCAGTGGCAACCGGGCGGCGGAGGTGCCGACGAGGATGCCGTAGGAGCCGGGCAGGACGGTCCATCCGGTGCTCGCGTTGACCCAGGTCGCGAAGGCGTCGGCGGGCAGGTCGAGTCGGACGGTCGTGGACTTGCCGGGGTCGAGGGTGACCTTGGCGAAGGCCTTGAGCTGCTTGGCGGGTTCCAGGGCCGCGGCAGGGGACTTCACGTAGAGCTGCACCACCTCCGAGCCGCTGCGCGACCCGGTGTTGCGGATCCTGACGGTGGCACTGACGGTGCCGTCGGAGGCCCGGCCGGTACGCAGGTCGGTCAACTCGAAGCTGGTGTACGACAGTCCGAAGCCGAAGGGGAAGAGCGGCTTCTCCCCCGAGCTGTCGTACCACCGGTAGCCGATGGCCAGGTCCTCGTCGTAGTAGACCTGCACCCCGTCGCCGGGGAATTCCACGGTGGTCTTCGCCGGGCCCTGTTCGTCGGCCGCGGGGAAGGTCTCGGTGAGCCGGCCGCCCGGCTCGGCGTCGCCGAAGAGCATCGCGGCCAGCGCGTTGCCCTGCTCCTGGCCGGAGTACCAGTTGGCGATGACCGACTTCACCTGCGGGAGCCACGGCATGAGGACCGCGCCCGAGGTGTTGAGGACGACGACCGTCCTGGGGTTGGCCCTGGCGACGGCCGAGATGAGCTGGTCCTGGTCGGCGGGCAGCGACAGGGTCGAGCGGTCCATGCCCTCGCTGGTGACGTCGGCGACGACGACCACCGCGACCTCGGCGCTCTTCGCCGCGTCCGCGGCGGCCGCGATCAGCGCGTCGTAGTTCGCCTGGAGGCCCAGGTGCAGGCTGGTCCTGGGGGCGCGGCCGCCGGGGACCGGCGCGGCGGAGACGTAGTCGACGACGATGTCGTGCGGGCCGGCGGCCAGGGTGACCAGGCCGTTCTGCACGCTCTCCGCCCCGGGCCTGAAGGCGAGGACGGCGGCGCCGTCGATGGTGACGGTGGCCGTGCCGCCGGCGCTCAGCGAGAAGCGGTACCCGCCGGAGGTGGCGGCGGTGAAGGTGCCGGTCCAGCGGGCCGACCAGCCGTTCGCGGCGTTCGCCACCGCGGCCGGCGCGGCGCTCAGGTCCAGGTTCGGTACGGTCTCGGTGCCCAGCGGGGTGCCGGTGAAGTCGGTCGTGCCGTAGTAGGTGGCGGTGAGCCCGCTGCCGAAGACCGAGGCGGGGGCGACGGGCGGCGCGGCGATACCCAGGGTGCCGGGCGTGTACGTGACGGTGGCGCTGCCGGCGCGGGCCTTGATGCCGGCCAGCGCCGAGACGACGGTGCCGTTCGCGTTGACGCTGCCGGAACCGCCGCCGTGGGTCTGGGGGTGGGCGTCGGCGGCGTCACCGATCACCGCGATCGACGCGGGCCTGCCGAGCGGCAGGAGATTCCCGCGGTTCTGCAGCAGCACGCTGCCGCTGACGGATATCCGCCGTGCCAGTGCGAGGTGCTCGGGTGTGCTGACCACCTTCGACACCACCGTCGCGGGGTCCACCAGCCGGTGGTCGAAGAGCCCGACCCGGAACATCGCGGTGAGCACGTGCGTGACCATCGCGTCCAGGGTGCCGGTGCTCACCGAGCCGTTCTGCACGGCGGTCTTGAGCGCGTCGCCGAGGTAGGTGCCGCCGGGCATCTCTATGTCGGAGCCGGCCTTCGCGGTCTGCACCGTGCTGTGGGTGCCGCCCCAGTCCGACATCACGATGCCGTCGAAGCCCCAGGTGCCGCGCAGGGTGTCCTGCACGATGGCACGGTTCTCCGAGGTCCAGGTGCCGTTGAGCTTGTTGTACGAGGTCATCACGGCCCCGGTGCCGCCCTGTTGCACGGCGGCTTTGAAACCGGGGAAGTACAGCTCCTCCAGGGCCCGTCGGGAGATGATCGCGTCGATCGAGTTGCGCAGCGTCTCCTGGTTGTTGGCGACGAAGTGCTTCACGGTGGCGATGACGTGGTTCGACTGGATGCCCTGGATGACGGCCGCCGCCAGCTGCCCGTTCAGGTGGGGGTCCTCGGTGTACGTCTCGAAGGACCGCCCCCAGTGCGGCAGGCGCAGGATGTTGATGCAGGGGGCGAGCGCGAAGTTGTGCCCCTTGGCCGCGTGCTCGTTGCCGTAGGCCTTGCCGTAGTCGTCGGCAAGCGAGACGTCCCAGGAGGCCGCCAGGGCCTTCGAGTCCGGCCACTGGGTGACCCCGACGGAGCCGTTGCCCACACCGCTGGGGCCGTCGCCGAGCCGCAGCGCCGGGATGTCCAGCCGGGTGTTCGCCGGGATCATGCCGGTGTACCCCTGGCCCGCGGGCACGCCGTGGCAGTACGCGATCTTCTCGTCGAGCGTCATCTGCGCGACCAGGGCTCTGGCCTTCTTCAGCGCTGCCGACGCGCCCGGCTGGGCGACCGGTCCCGAGTCGACCGGGCCGGACACCACCGCACCGCCCGCCGTGGGAGCCGCGGCGTTCGCAGCCGTCGCCGGAGTGACGGCGGCGACTCCCGCGGCGGCCGCGCCGCCACCGGTCAGCTTGAGTACGGATCTACGGGAAACCGACATATCCAACCCCTTTGGAGAGTGAGGATCCTGCCGAACGGGCCGCGGTATCGAGCTGATTTCGCGGCCTCGCCCTCATTCATTGAATTCATTCCTTGAACGCAAGCGAAGAGAACGACGCCGATCTAACCCCTCGGAAGCGAGAGCGTCAATAGTCACGGCACGGCCTCTCGCGGAGGCTTCGCAACGCTCTCATGTGGTCGGATCCGCGATTTGAAGCCTCCGGCGGCGGATACAAACAGGGCATTCGACGAGCCATCGGTATTTAACCTGTGACGTTTTAATAGGGAGGTGACCGGCGCCTGGCGCGACTCAGTGAAGACGATGCGCCACAACGGCTTCACCTCCGGAACCGCAGCGGCGAGAATTCCACCGCACGCACCACCGTTCCCTTCCGGTCGCGGCGGGCGACGTTTCGCGGCGGCGCGGTGCGGGGGAGGATGGCGGCCATGACGCTGTCGACGCGGTTCACGGAGCTGTCCGGCGCGCGGCACCCGATCGTGCTGGCACCGATGGGCGGCTCGGCCGGGGGCGCGCTGGCCGCGGCCGTCTCCCGCGGCGGCGGCCTCGGGATGCTGGGCGCAGGGGACGGGGACCCGACGTGGCTGGCCCGGGAGGTGCCGCTCGTCGCCGAGGGCTCCGGCAGGCCCTGGGGCATGGGCTTCCTGACCTGGCAGCTGAAGGCCGGGGTGATCGAGCAGGCGCTGGAGTACCGGCCCACGGCGGTGATGCTGTCCTTCGGCGACCCGAGCCCCTTCGCCGAGCGCGTCCGCTCCGCCGGCGCCCTGCTGATCCTCCAGGTGACCGGCCTGGAGGAGGCCGGGCGGGCCCTCGACCTGGGAGCCGACGTCCTCGTGGCACAGGGCACCGAGAGCGGCGGCCACGGGGCACGGCACGGGCGCTCCACGCTGCCGTTCGTGCCCGCGGTGGTGGATGTGGCGGGGCCGGTGCCGGTCCTGGCGGCCGGCGGGATCGCCGACGGCCGCGGCGTGGCTGCGGCCCTGGCCCTGGGCGCCGCGGGGGCGCTCGTCGGCACGCGCTTCCAGGCGACGACCGAGGCACTGGTGGACCCCTCGACCGCGAGGGCGATCGTCGAGGGACGCGCCGAGGACACCGAGCGCAGCAGGGTGCTCGACATCGCCCGAGGCTCACGGTGGCCCTCGGACTACACCGCTCGCACCCTGGGCCACCCCTACCTCGACCGCTGGCGGGGCCGGGAGGCCGAGCTGGCCGCGGACCCCGGGGCCCTGGAGGAATACCGGCAGGACGTGGCGCGGGAAAGGATCCCGGCGCTGCCGGTGTGGGCGGGCGAGGCCGTCGACCTCATCCACGACCTGCCGTCCGCTGCCGACCTCGTGGCCGGCCTCGCGGCGCAGGCGGAAGCGGCGCTCGACCGGGCCGGCAGGCACTGACGCCGGAAAGGCGCCGAGGCAGGCCCGCCGGCTCGCCGGACATGCGGGCGCCGCCGCGGCCCGCGGGTCGTGGCGGCGCCCTGCCGCGTGTGTCGCGCGGCGGGTCAGTCGATGTCGACCTGGCCGTCGGACTTGCGGCGCCCGTGCACCTCGACGGCGCCGCTCGGCGAACCGGTGGGACTGCCGTCGGGGCCCAGGTTCTTGCGGACCGAGTCCAGGATGGTCAGGCCCTGGCTGACCAGGCCCGCGGCGATCTCGCTGAGGCCGTCTGCGCCGTTCAGGACGTTGACGTTCGCGCCGGACAGGCCGTTGGCGGCCTCCTTCACGATCTGCGGAAGCTGATCGATGATCATCCGGTCGAGGGCGACCCGGTCGTGCGAGGCCGCCGCCGCGGCCTGGATCCGCATCCGCTCGGCGTCGGCGACGGCGAGCACCCGGATCCGCTCGGCCTCCGCCTCGGCGGGCTTGACGACCTCGGCGACCAGCTGCTGCTGGCGCAGCTCTGCGGCCCGCAGCGCGAGCTCGGTCTGAGCGGCCAGCACCTCCTGCTGGGCGTGCGCCTGCGCGAGCGGGCCGGCCTGGGCCGCCTGGGCCTGGGCGCGGTCGATCTGGGCGGAGTACTCGGCCTGGACGACCGCGGTCTGCCGCGCGTACTCGGCCTGGTTGCGGGCCGCGACCTGCTGGGCCTCCACCGACGCCTGGGTGGCCTGGGCCTGGGCGATCTGCGCCTGCCGCTGGATGGCGGCCTTGTGCGGCGCGGACATCGCGTCGATGTAACCGGTGTCGCCGTCGTCGATGGACTGGATCTGCAGGGAGTCGACGGTCAGGCCGATCTTGGCCATCTCGGTCTTCGAGGTCTCCAGTACCTCGGTGGCGAGCTTCTGCCGCTCGGTGACGATCTCCTCGACGGTCATGGAGCCGATGATGGACCGCAGATGGCCGGCGAAGATCCGGCCGGTGAGGATCGACATCTGGTCCTGGTCGGACAGGAAGCGCTGGCCCGCGTTGACGATGCTCTCGTGGTCGTTGCCGACCTTGAAGGCGATGACGGCCTTCACCGTCAGTGCGATGCCCTGCCGGGTCACGCAGGTCTCGGCCACCTCGGACTCGCACATCGCCAGGGTCAGGAACCGGGTCTTGCGGAAGACCGGCAGCACGAACTTGCCGTGCCCTGTGACCACACGGAAGGGCGCACCGCCCAGTCCACGGCGACCGCCCGAGATCAGCATCGCCTCATCGGGTGCGGGTACGCGATAACCGAACATCCTTGACATCTCCTTCGTCTGCGCGGCTCATCCGGTCGGGGCGTCCAGCGGGTCGGCCCACTCGATCACATCGACCTGGCGCATGCCGCGGGAATCCACCACGAGCACCGTGGTGCCCTTGGGCAGCGGATCGTCGGACCAGGCGAGGAAGGCCTCGGTGCCGCCCCTGATCCGCACCAGGACCTCGCCTGGCCCCGCCGCGCCGCGGCTGCCGATCAGCAGTTCCCCCGTGCAGCCGATCACGGCATCGTCCCGCGCCACCACCGGCCGCCCCCTCGTCGTCGTCCAATCTCCGGCCCTGCCCATCCTCCCACCCGGGGACGGCCCGCGGAGGCCTGCCGTCGCCACCAGGTACGTACTGCGTACGGCTGATGTTCAGCGGAAGTCGCCCGGGGCCGCCGCAGGTCGGCCGGGCGGTGGCGGCGGCCCGCGGCGGCGGCCGGAATGTCCCGGGCCGCCCGCCGGTTGCGCCGTCGGGGCGTACCGGCCCGCGGGCGCGACCTGCCGTGTCCACGTACCGGTTCAGTGCGCCCCGCGCGCCCGGCTCGTGCCAGGGTGTGGCTCACACACGAACTGCGGGAGGCTGGATGTTCCGGGGCTTCAGCACGCCCTTGACGGGTCGGACCGAACGGGACCGTTCCGGGGTCTCGTCGCCGTGGGCGTACATCCGTACCGAGACCGGCAGTGCCGCGGTGCTGCTGGCCGCGACGGTGGCGGCCCTGGCATGGGTGAACATCGCACCGGGCAGCTACGCAACGGTCTGGGACACCCGGCTGTCGGTCGAGCTCGGTGCGCACGGAATCGACATGGACCTGCGCGAGTGGGTGAACAGCGGGCTGATGACGCTGTTCTTCCTGGTCGTCGGGCTCGAGGCGCGCCGCGAGTTCGACATGGGGGAGCTGCGCGACCGGCGGCGGATCCCGCTGCCGCTGCTGGCCGGGCTCAGCGGCATGGCGGTGCCGGTGGTGATCTACCTGGCGGTGAACTCGGGCCGGCCCTCCGGGCACGGCTGGGGAGCAGCGATGTCCACCGACACCGCGTTCGCCCTGGGCATGCTGGCGCTGCTGGGGTCGCGCTTCCCGCGCCGGCTGCACACCTTCATCCTCACCGTGGCGGTGGTGGACGACTTCCTGGCGCTGGCGGTGATCGCCGTCGCCTACAGCGAGCACCTGTCGTGGACGCCGCTGCTGATCGGGGTGGGCGTGCTGGTGGTGGCGGCGCTGGTCCGCAGGACCGGCACCCGGCGCGGGCCGGTCTACGCGCTGCTCGGCGTGGTCGCCTGGGTGGCCTTCGTGAACTCCGGGGTGGACCCGGTGGTGGTGGGCCTGATCATGGGCCTGATGTCGTACGCGTACCCGGCGTCCCGGGACGCGCTGGAAAGGGCCAGCGGGCTCTTCCGGTCCTTCCGCGAGCAGCCGACCCCGGAACTGGAGCGGGAGGCCCGGCAGGGCATCGCCTCGGCGCTCTCGCCCAACGACCGCCTCCAGCGGCTCTACCACCCGTGGAGCAGCTACGCGATCGTGCCGCTCTTCGCGCTGGCCAACGCCGGTATCGAGATCAACGGGTCGCTGCTGTCCGACGCCTTCACCTCGCCGATCACCCTGGGCATCCTGCTGGGCTACGGCGTCGGCAAGCCGATCGGCGTGATCGGGGCGTCGGTGCTGGCGACCCGGCTGAGCGGCGGCCGGATGCGGCCGCCGGTGGGCTGGGGGGCGGTGGCCGGCGGCGGGACCATCGCGGGGATCGGCTTCACCGTGTCGCTGCTGATCGCGACGCTGGCCTTCGACGGGCGGCAGCTGGACGAGGCGAAGATCGGCGTGCTCAGCGCGGTGGTCTTCGCGATGCTCGCCACCTCGACGGTGGCGCTCGTCATCGCCCGCATGCCGAAGGAGCGCAAGGCCAAGGCGCTGCTGGGCACCGCGGAGGCCGTCGTCGACCTCGCGGAGCCGGTGGACCCGGAGCGGGACCACGTACGGGGGCCGCTGGACGCGCCGGTGACGGTGGTCGAGTACGGCGATTTCGAGTGCCCCTACTGCGGCCAGGCAGAGGAGGTGGTGCGCGAGCTGCTCGCCGACTTCGGCGACGTCCGCTACGTCTGGCGCCATCTGCCGCTGACCGATGTGCACCCGCACGCGCAGCTCGCCGCCGAGGCCGCCGAGGTCGCCGGGCTCCAGGGCGCCTTCTGGGAGATGCGGGACCGGCTTTTCGAGCACCAGGACCGGCTGCAGGTCAAGGACCTGCTGGCGCATGCCGAGCACCTGTCGCTCGATGTGGGCGCCTTCCGCGAGGCGCTGCGCGGGCGCAAGGGCGCGCCCCGGGTCGAGCGCGACGTGGAGTCGGCCGACCTGAGCGGGGTGTCGGGCACACCGACCTTCTTCATCAACGGCAGGCGGCACCACGGCGCCTACGACATCGAGAACCTGTCGGCCGCCGTGGTCGCCGCGCGGGACCGTGCGGTGCTGATCGACGGGGCGGGTCCCGGCGAAGGCTACTGAGGGGCACTCCCCCGCGCTCTCAGCGCGGCACGGAGTGGACGGACAGGGGGACGTCGGGTGTCTGGTGGCCGCCGCTTGCGACCATCCGGACCTCGCCGTCCGCGCTGATCTCGGCGCGGACGATACCGGTGTCGTCCTGGTAGATGGGATAACCGCCGGCACCGGACCGGTCGGTGCGGTGCACCAGCACCGCGTCGTCCTCGACGGCGGCGGCGTGGAACACCAGCTCGTACGTTTCCGGATAGTCCATGGCTGCCTCCCGGCCTCGGTTGCCGGTCAACCTCCATCATCCACCAGGTGCGGCCGGCGCGCCTGTCAGTCGAGCAGGCCCGCCTTGTACGCGGCGGCGACCGCGGCGGCGCGGTCGCGCACGCCGAGCTTGGCGTACAGGTGCAGCAGGTGGGTCTTGACCGTGGCCTCGCTGATGAAGAGCCGGCGGGCGGCCTCCTTGTTCGTGGTGCCCGCGGCGACCAGGCGGAGGACTTCGAGTTCGCGGTCGGTGGGGGTCGTCTCGGGCGTCGCGGGGGCGGCCTGCGGGGTCCTGACACGGCCGAGGATCTTGCTGGCCACCGTCGGGGCGAGCACGGCCTCGCCGCGGTGGGCGGCGTGGACCGCGCGGACCAGTTCCTCGCGCGGGGCGTCCTTGAGCAGGTAGCCGGTGGCGCCCGCCTCGATCGCCGGCAGCACGTCGGCGTCGGTGTCGTAGGTGGTGAGGACCAGGACGCGGATCGCGGGGGCGCGGTCGGCCAGCAGCCGGATCGCCTCGACACCGCCCATCCGCGGCATCCGCAGGTCCATCAGGACGACGTCCACCGCCAGCGCCACGGCACGGTCGACTGCCTCCGCACCGTCCGCGGCCTCGCCCGCGACGGTGAAGTCCGGGTCCCCGTCGAAGACGCCGCGCAGGCCGTCGCGGACGACGGGGTGGTCATCGACGATGAGCAGGCGAATGGTCACGCGCCATTGTCCCCCGCGGCGGAGACCCGGCCGCCTTCAGGGGCGGGGGTCCGCGCGGACGGGCAGAGCGGGGAGGGGGCCGGGACGGTCGGCGATGCGGTCGCGGCGGGGACGCGGGCGCTCAGTGCGGTGCCCTCACCCGGGGCGCTCTCGATCTCCAGGGTCCCGCCGACCTGGTGCAGCCGCTGCCGCATCGCGGTGAGGCCGTAGCTGTCGCCACCGGGTGCGGAATCGAAGCCGGCCCCGTCGTCGAGCACGTCGAGCATCACCACCTGGTGCGTGTACGAGAGGGTCAGGCCGGCGCGGGAGGCAGCTGCGTGCTTGGCGATGTTGGCCAGGCCCTCCTGCGCGGTCCTGAAGAGCACCACCTCCACCGGTGGGGGCAGCGGTACGGGGCTGCCGGTGACCTCGACCCTGACACCGACGCCCGAGGTCCGCGACCAGCGCCAGGCCAGGTCCTCCAGGGCGCCCGGCAGGTGGGCGGCCTCGTCCAGCGGGCCCGGGCGCAGCGCCCGCACCGAGCGGCGGGCCTCGGCCAGGCTCTCCCTGGCCAGCGTCCTGGCCAGCTCGCGGTGCCTGGCGCGGCGGGCGGGGTCGGCGTCGAAGCGCTCCGCGGCCTCCAGCTGGGTGACGATGCCGGTGAGGCCCTGGGCGATGGTGTCGTGGATCTCGCCTGCCATCCGCTGCCGCTCGTCCAGGACCCCGGCCTCGCGGGCCTGGGTGACCAGCTGGGCGTGCAGCCCCGCGTTCTCCACCATCGTCTCGCGCAGCCTGCGGTTGGCCTCGGCGAGTTCCTCGATCATCTCGGCCCGCCGTCTGCTGCGCTGGTCCTCCTCGATGCCCTGGTTGGTGATGACGCCGGCGAAGACCATGTTCACGACCACCAGGCCCGCGTAGACGCCGAGGGTGCCCCCGTGCAGGTTGCCGAAGCCGCCGACCTGGGTGGTGGCCATCAGTGCCGCGTTGACGGCGATGGCGGGCATCCGCAGGGCGCGGGGCAGCAGCGCCACCTGGAGGTAGCCGGTGAAGCCGAAGAAGCCGAAGAAGGGGCTGAGGGCGACCAGCGCGGCGATGAGCGCCTGGAGGCCGGCGAAGAAGAGGATCGCCCGGCCGCGCCGCCCGGCGGGCGCGGGGTAGGGCAGGTCCATGAAGCGCAGCCACAGCGCGGCAGCCGCGGACAGCCCGCAGGCGGCCGCCACGAATGCCGCCGTGTGGGGGCCGAGGCCGAGCGCCAGCACCAGGGAGACCCCAAGGCCGCCGTAGGGCAGGTGCTGCTGGAGCTGCTGGAACCGCACGTCGGAGGTGTCGCCGCTTGCTGCCTTCACCCGTCCCATCATTCCCAACGGAAAAGCCGTGCGGCCAGCAGCCCGCCGAGCACGGTGTACGCGGCGAGCACCGCCAGGTGGTGCCACAGGGCTCCCTGGCCGGCCCAGGCCGCCATCACGGCGCCGAAGGGGACGTACTCGCTGATCCGCCGGAGCACGTCGGGCAGCTCGGCCAGCGGCACGTACAGGCCGCTGAAGAAGAAGTTCAGCACCATCAGCGGGACGCCCATGCCGCTGGCGGCGCCCGAGGTGCGGGCCAGTGCGGCCACCACCAGGCCGAGGGCGAACACGGCGGTGCTGCCGAGCAGGAAGGAGGCGGCGACCGCGCCGGGGTTCGCCGGCGCCTTGACGTGGAAGGCGAGGCTTCCGACGGCGGTGACCGCGGCGACGCCCACCGCGGCCAGGGCGGCGATGACGGCCAGCAGCGCGGCGAGCAGGCCCGCGGCCGGGACCGGGCTGACCGACAACCGGCGCAGGAAGCCCTTCTCGCGGAAGCCCGCCATGGTCATGGGCAGGGCGGTGCAGCCGAGGAACAGCGGCACCATGGCGGCGATGGTGGGCACGTACACGTCCAGGACACTCCGCCCGCCGAGGTCATCGCTCGGGGTGCGGAAGCCGGGGATGTTGCCGAAGACGATCAGCATCAGCAGCGGGAAGGTGAGCCACACCAGAGCGGCCGGCTCGCGCATCAGCAGCCTGGCCTGGGTGGCGGTCAGGGTGCGGAAGCCCTTGGCGGTCATGCGGACGGGTGGCGCGGCGAAGGCGGTCATCTGAATGTCCTCTGCGGGTGTCGGGGTGGCGGGGTGTCGGCAGTGCGCGCGGGTCAGCGGGCGTCGTCGGCGCGGCCGGTCTGGTGCGCCCCGCCGGTCAGGGCGACGAAGGCGTCGTCGAGGGTGGCCTGGTCGACCCGCAGGTCGGCGGCGATGATCCGGCGCCTGGCCAGCAGGGAGGTGACGGCGCCGACGAGGTCGCCGGTACCGGTGAGCTCGACCTGCCCGCCGTGCCGGGCCAGGGTGGTGACCTCGGGCAGGGCCCGCAGCTCGGCCTCGTCCAGCGGCGCGGACGGCCGGAAGCGCATCCGCTGCTCCTGCCCGGCCCGCCCGGCCAGGCCCGCGGGGGTGTCGACGGCGACGATCCGGCCGGCGTCGATCAGTGCGACCCGGTCGCAGAGCCGCTCGGCCTCCTCCATGAAGTGGGTGACCAGTACGACGGTGGCCCCCTGGTCGCGGATCTGCTCCACCAGGTCCCAGGTGGCGCGGCGGGCGTGCGGGTCGAGGCCGGTGGTGAGCTCGTCGAGCACCACCACCCGGGGGCGGCCGACCACGGCCAGGGCGATCGCCAGACGCTGCTTCTGGCCGCCCGACAGGCTCTTGTGCCGGGCGGCGGACTTGTCGGACAGGCCGAGGCGGTCGAGGAGTTCCGGGATGTCGGCGGGGTCGGCGTGGAAGGACGCGAAGAGTTCGAGGGCCTCGCGCACCCGCAGCCGGTCCGGCAGGCCGCTCTCCTGCAGCTGGACGCCGAGCTGCCGGCGTACGGCGGCGCGTTCGCTGCGCGGGTCGAGGCCGAGGACCCGCACCCGGCCGCCGTCTGCGGGCCGCAGCCCGGACAGGCACTCCACCGTCGTGGTCTTGCCCGCGCCGTTCGGGCCGAGGATGCCGAACACCTCCCCTTCGCCGACCGAGAACGACACGTCGTGGACCGCGATGTCGTCGCCGTAGCGCTTGTGCAGGTGCTCGACCTCGATGACCTTCATTGCCGTGGACCTTCCCGGTGGCCTTGGGGCGGCGCTTCGCCGTCGTGGACCGAGAATCCCGCGCGGAGGCCTCCGGGCGGATCGACCACCGGGGTGCGGTGCACAGGCGGCGCGGTGGATCCGGGGGTCAACCGATCGGTTGATGCGGGCGGCGGCGCCCCGTGCGACCGCCCGGCTTCCGAACGGCAGCCTCGCGGCGCCTCCGGAACCCGCCCGAGGTCAGAGGGTGCGCAGCCAGTGCGCCGCGGCGGCCGGGGTGGTGACGGTGGGTACACCGGGGGGTGCCTGCGGGCGGCGGACGATCAGTACCGGCAGGGCGGCCTCACGCGCCGCGGTGAGTTTGGGGGCGGTGGCGGTGCCGCCGCTGTCCTTGGTGACCAGGACGTCGATGCGGTGCTCGCGCAGCAGGGCCCTCTCCGCGTCGAGGCTGAAGGGCCCCCGGTCGAGCAGGACGCGGCAGTGCGCGGGCAGCGGTGGCGGTGGCGGGGCGACCGAGCGGGCCAGGAAGCGCAGCGGGAGGTCCGCGAAGGCGGCCAGGTCCCGGCGGCCGGTGGTCAGGAAGGGCCGCCGGCCCAGGGCGGGAAGCAGTGCCGCGGCCTCCACGACGGTGTCCGCCCAGTGCCAGCGGTCCCCCTCCCCCGCGCTCCAGCCGGGCCGGCGCAGCGCCAGCAGCGGTATCCCGGCGGCGCGGGCCGCGTCCACCGCGTGGCGGCTGATCGCCTCGGCGAACGGGTGGGTGGCGTCGACCACCGCGCCGGTGCGCCGCTCCCGCAGCCACTCGGCGAGCCCTTCGGGGCCGCCGAATCCGCCGACCCTCGCCTGGCCCGCGGGCAGCCGCGGTGCCGGGGTGCGGCCGGCGAGCGAGGTCGTCACCTCCAGGCCCTCCGTGCCGGCGAGCAGGTCGCCGAGCTCGCGGGCCTCGGCGGTGCCGCCGAGGATCAGCACCCGGCGCATCAGGGCGCGTCGGCGGGCGCGGCCCCGGCGGCGGGCGCCCCGGGAGGCGGGGCGGCGTCGGGTCCCGCCTCGTGAGGGGGCCGGGAGCCGGCGGCCCTGCGCAGCAGGTAGGTGTCCATGATCCAGCCCTTGCGGGCCCGCGCGTCGGCTCTGACGGTACGTATCCGGTCGGCCAGTTCCTCGTCCAGCGGGCCGGCGAGCAGGATCTCCTCGGGGGTGCCGAGATAGGCGCCCCAGTAGATGTGCAGGCCCTGGCCTGCGAGCGCGCCGAAGGCCTGGCGGGCGTCGAGCATCACCACGACGTCGTCCACGCCGTCGGGCAGTCCGCCTTCTGCGAGCCGCCGTCCCGTGGTGATCTGGACCGGGCGGCCGACCTGGTTGAGCCCAATGCGGTGCCGGGCGGCCAGTGTCGCCACGGCGCTGATGCCGGGCACCACCGTCCATGCGAAATCCGTGCCGCCGCGGGCCTGCACGTCCTCCAGGATCGCCAGGGTGCTGTCGTAGAGCGCGGGGTCGCCCCAGACCAGGAACGCCCCGCACCCGCCGTCGGGCACCTCCTCGGCGATGAGCCGCCGGTAGATGTCGGCGCGGCGCCGCCGCCAGTCGTCGACGGCGGGTGCGTAGTCACCGGTGGGGGCCTTGCGGTCGCGGTCCGGGTCGCGCGCGACGACCACCCGGTGCGGGTGGGCGGCGTGCCGTTCCAGGATCTCCTCGCGCAACCGCACCAGGCCCGCCTTGTCCTCCCCCTTGTCCAGCAGGAAGAACACTTCGGCGCGCCCGAGCGCGCCCACCGCCTGCAAGGTGAGCTGTTCGGGGTCGCCCGCGCCGATGCCGATGACGTAGATGTGCTTCACGCACCGGAGTGTGGCACAGGGTCCGTGCGGCGCCGGGGCCGGTCGGGGCGGTGGTCAGGCGGGTGTGCCGTGCAGCACGCAGTCGCCGCACAGGGCGCCCGCGCGGTCGGGGGCGGCGCGGTAGATCAGGCAGCAGCTGCGCCGGCGGAAGGTGCCTGCCGGGGTGCGGGCGCTCTGTGCCCGCAGCGGCGGGCGGTCCAGCAGCAGGGCGGTGAACGCGTGGGCGCGGGCGGCCAGTTCCGGACGTGCGGCGGCCAGCGCGGTCGCGGCGCCGTTGACCGCGGAGGCGGTGTTGCCCAGCAGGATGTGCCGGGAGACTCCCAACGCCCCCATGTGATCGGCCAGTTCCGCGAGCGGACCGTCGAGCAGCAGGCGGGCCACGGCGTCGGCGAGCCGGTCGGGCGCCGGGAGCGCCGGTCGCAGCGCGTCGTCCGGCAGCGAGACCGGGACCGGGCCGCCCAGCGCGGGCTGCCAGCGCACCGCGCCGAGGTCGTAGCCGAGCGGCCGCCGGTGCAGGACGGCCGCGGCGAGCGCGGGCGACACCAGCCGGGCGGCCAGGCCGAGATGGGCGACGGAGGCGGCGACCCGCGGCTCGACCGCGTCCTGCGGCTGCCCGCCGGCCGCGGCCAGATACGCCCTGACGCCGGCGGCCCGCTCGGCGAGCAGCGGCCCGGTCATGGACGCCCACGGGCCGGCAGGCGGTGCGCCGGCCGGGTGGGTGGAGACGGCGAAGAACGGCCCGAGCGCGGCGATCTCCTCGATCACCGCGCCCGGCGCCGCCGTGCCGTGCGGGTGGCCGGTCATGCCGGTAGGGGTGCCGCCCCTCGTGCGGTGGCCGTGTCGGGCCGGGGCCTGAGCACCCGGTCGGCCAGTGGCGCGAAGACCAGGCCGATCACCGACCAGAGCAGCAGTTGCGCGGCGACGGAGTAGAAGCGGAAGGAGAAGAGCACGTCGGCCGGGAAGCCGGGGTAGACGATGCGTCCGCTGCCGTCGGTGAGGGGCAGCGGGGTCTCGGTGGCGTGGTTTCCGAAGTGCTCCTTGTTGTAGGCCAGATGGCCGAGCGGGGGCAGCACCAGCATGACGACGCCGATCGCGACGGCGAAGGCGCCGGCGGCCAGCAGGGTGGCGTTCCAGTTGCCGAACCTGGCTTGCAGCCGTCTGCCCAGCCAGGCCGCGCCGGCCAGGAAGGCCACCGAGCAGACCACCATCAGCAGGTAGAGGCCGCTGCGGGCCCTGATGGTGTCCTCGTGCCCGATGGCCGGCGGGTTGGCCGGGTACTTCAGGAACGGCACCAGGTACATGCCGAGGAATCCGCCGCCCGCGACCAGCAGCGCCAGGCTGCGGGCCCGCAGGCCGCCGACGCGGCCGAGGCAGACCGCGTAGGCGACGGCGAACAGCGCCCCCATGGCCATGCCGAACACGATCATTCCGGCGCCTATCCCGACGTCGGCCTGGACGGTGCGGCTGAACAGGTCCGGGTCGGCCGCGGCGGCCGGCAGGCCGGCCGCCTTGTCGAGTGCGGCCTGTGCGGCGTCCCGGCCGCTCTCGTAGTCGATCGCCCTGCCGATCTGCGGCTCGGCGAAGACGCGGGCGAAGAGGAAGGCGAGCAGCCCGGCGGCTGCGCCGGCCAGGATGCCGCGCAGTATGAGCTTCTTTTCCATGTCGAGTTGTCCGTACCTCGGGTTCCGGCGGTGTCAGTGGCAGGGGAAACCGAGGAAGTGGCGGGCGTCGTGGACGAACTCGTGGATGTGCATGTCCTTGCCGAAGACCGAGACGGCGCCCTGGTCGACACCGATGAAGTAGTAGGCGGCGAGCGCGAGGATCGCGGTGCCGACCAGCCACAGCACGGCCTTCGAGACCGGCAGGACGACCGGCGTGGCTGCCGGGCGGGGTGCGGAAATGCTGCTCAAGGTGAGCCCTCCTTTGGGGATCGTGCGTCCCTGTTCCATGGGCGTCGTGATGAGCGGCTGTCTGACTTCCCGTCTCGCCCGGTGCGGGCGGCGGGATCACAGTGGCGCGACCGTGCTGGATTCCCACCAGCTTCCCCACGTCATCACTACACGGCGAGCGTAGGGCTCGGTTCTGTCATGCGTCAATCAGGACGAAGGGACATCGGCCACGCTTTCCCGGCGCTTGTGATCAAGCTCTCCCGCCCCGATCGCAGCCGGGCCCGGACCCGTTGCGGCTGCGGCGCGCCTGCGGGGCAGGGCTTCCGGTCGCGGCGGCGGGTGTGAACGAAAGCGGAGGGGGAAGCTATTGCGAGTGATTCGCAACAAGTAGTCTGTTGCGGTAACCGCTCCCCCAGCCGCTCCACGGAGGACCCACGATGACCACCACCACCGAGGCCGCCGTCCCAGCGGCGTCCCGCTGGCGCCGCATACGCGGATCGATGACCCGGGCGGAGTGGTCCCGGCTGGGCGGGATGGCCGCGTTCATCGTGGCGCTGCACGTCATCGGGTGGTTCACACTGGTGGCGATCGTCGCGCCCGAGCACTACAGCCTGGGCACCAAATCCTTCGGCATCGGCATCGGCGTGACCGCGTACACGCTGGGCATGCGGCACGCCTTCGACGCCGACCACATCGCGGCCATCGACAACACCACCCGCAAGCTGATGCACGAGGGCAAGCGGCCGCTGTCGGTCGGCTTCTGGTTCTCGCTGGGCCACTCCAGCATCGTCTTCGCGCTGGCCCTGCTGCTCTCGCTCGGCGTCAGGTCGCTCGCCGACCCGGTCGAGAACGACGACTCGCAGCTGCACAATGTCACCGGCTGGGTCGGCACCACCGTCTCCGGCACCTTCCTCTACGTCATCGCCTTCATCAACCTGCTGATCCTGGCGGGGATCTGGAAGGTCTTCCGGCAGATGCGCGGCGGCCACTTCGACGAGGCCGCGCTCGAAGAGCACCTGAACAACCGAGGGTTCATGAACCGGCTGCTCGGCCGGGTGATGAAGTCGGTCACCAAGCCGTGGCAGATGTACCCGCTGGGACTGCTGTTCGGGCTGGGCTTCGACACCGCCACCGAGATCGCACTGCTGGTGCTCGCCGGGTCAGGCGCCGCCTCCGGGCTGCCGTGGTACGCGATCCTGTGCCTGCCGGTGCTGTTCGCGGCGGGGATGTGCCTGCTGGACACGATCGACGGCTCGTTCATGAACTTCGCCTACGAGTGGGCGTTCTCCAAGCCGGTCCGCAAGGTCTACTACAACCTGACCATCACCGGCCTGTCCGTCGCGGTCGCGCTGATCATCGGCACCGTGGAGCTGCTCGGCCTGGTCAGCGACAAGGCGGGGCTGCACGGGGCGTTCTGGGACTGGGTGGGCGGCCTGGACCTCAACATCGTCGGATACGTCATCGTCGGGCTGTTCTTCGCCACCTGGGCGGTGGCGATGGCGGTCTGGAAGTTCGGCAACATCGAGGAGAAGTGGACGGCGGGGCTGCGCCCGGTCGAGCAGCAGGACTGAGCCCTCCGCCGTCAGCCCGGCAGGCCGCCGGGAGCGGGCTGCGGCCCGCGCTCCAGCGCCGTGCGCAGGGTCGCCAGCGTCGCCGCCACCCGGTCGAATTCCGCGGCCGGGACGGCGGCGGTCAAGGTGGCGAGTTCCCGCTCCACCTCGGGACGGGAGAGCGCCAGGAGCCTGGCGCCCTCCGGGGTGAGGCCCAGCACCGAGGAACGCCTGTCCTGCGGGTGCGCGCTGCGCACGCACCAGCCGGCCGCCTCCAGCCGGTCGACGGCCTTGCTGGCGGCTCCCACGGTGATCGCCACCTCGCGGACGATGTCGAGCACCCGGCATCCCGGCACCCGGTCGATGATCTCCATGAATTCGAACTGCCCCAGGCTCAGCCCGAGTTCAGAGTGCAGCCGGGCGTTCACGGCGTTGTAGAGCCGGGTCTCGACGCGGACGAGGTCCGTGAAGACCCGGGTGACGTGGCTCACACAGAACTCCTTTTGATTCCTGGGAATCATCTTCCCAGGAACCCGGTTGGCACGAACAGATGGATTCCAAGGAATCCATCGCCCCATCATGCCACTGGAGGCACCCATGACCCGGCAGCAGCGTGACACCCTGGACGCCCTGCTCCGCAGCGCCCCGAGCGATCCGCACCCCGCCCCCGAGGCGGAACGCCTCGCATTCGCCGCGGCCCTCACCCGGCCCGCACCCGACGACGTCGCCACCCGCAGGACCGTCGTGGGCGGCCTCCCCGCCCTCGAGCTGGAGCCCGCAGGGGCCGCAGGCCGCGGCCGGCTCCTCTACCTGCACGGCGGGGGCTACGTCATCGGCTCCCCCGACACGCACGCGGGCCTGGTCGGCGAGCTGGCCCGGCGCACCGGGGTACGGGCCACGTCGCCCGACTACCGCCTGGCGCCGGAGCACCCGTTCCCCGCGCCGGTGGACGACGGGCTCGCCGTCTACCGCGCTCTGCTCGATGACGGCACCGACCCGCGCGAGCTGGTCCTGGCCGGCGACTCCGCGGGCGGCGGCCTCGCGATCGCCGTCCTGCTCGCCGCGAGGGACGCCGGCCTGCCGCAGCCGGCCGCCGTCGCCGTCCTGTCCCCGTGGACGGATCTGACCCTCGGCGGCGAGAGCATCCGCACCAAGGAGCAGGCGGACCCGATCTTCACCGGCGACCACCTGCGGGCGTACGCCGACCACTACCTCGGCGACCGGGACCGCTCGCAGCCGCTGGCAAGCCCGGTGTTCGCGGACCTGACCGGGCTGCCCCCGCTGCTCATCCAGGTCGGCTCGAACGAGGTACTGCTCGACGACGCCGTCCGGCTGGCAGGACGCGCGGGCGCCGACGACGTCGACGTCACCCTCGAGATCCGGCCGCACGTCCCGCACGTCTTCCAGCACCACTACGGGCGGCTCGACGAGGCCGACGCCGCCCTGGACGGGCTGGCCCGCTTCCTCGGCGGGAAACTGGCCGCGGCGCGGCCCGCGCCGGCGAGCCGGGCGCAGGCCGCGAGCGGGCCGCGCTAACCGGGCTGCCGGGTGCCGATGACGACCGTGGCGCCGAGGTCGTCGTCGGTCGCGACACGGGGCCGCAGGCCGCCGCCGGACAGGACGGCGGCCGCGGCTCGCGCCTGCCGTTCACCGGACTCCACCAGGAGGGAACCGCCCGGGGCGAGCCAGCCGGCGGCGGCCGCCGCGACCCTGCGCATCACATCGAGGCCGTCGTGTCCCCCGTCGAGGGCGATCAGCGCCTCGTGGTCCCTGGCCTCGGGCGGCAGCAGGCCGACGGCGCCGCTGGGGACATAGGGCACGTTGGCGGCCAGCACATCGACAGTCCCGCGCAGTTCGGGCGGCAGCGCCGCGAAGAGGTCGCCCTGGTGGACCCGCCCGCCGGCCGGGGCCAGATTCCGGGTGGCGCAGGCGACGGCCGCCGGATCGAGGTCGGCTGCGTGCAGCCGGGCGCCCCCGAGGCCCGCGGCAAGCGCGGCGCCGACCGCGCCGGAGCCGCAGCACAGGTCCAGCACGACGACCTCGCGTTCCGCGGCGGCCGGCCGGGCGAGCGCGACGGCCTCGCGGACCAGGAGCTCGGTACGCCTGCGGGGCACGAAGACCCCGGGGTCCACGGCGATCCGCAGGCCGCAGAACTCGGCCCAGCCGACGACGTGTTCGAGCGGCAGCCCACCGGCCCGCCGGGCGACCATCGCGGCCAGCTCTTCGGGCGTGGTGGCGGTGCCGAGGATGATCCGCGCCTCGTCCTCGGCGAAGACGCACCCCGCGGCTCTGAGGCGGGTGACGACAGCGGATTCGGACATCGATCCGGGCATCGACCCGGTCATGGCTTCTGGCAGTGGTGTGGCGGAGTCCGACATGTGAACCTCTCGGGGAGCCGGTTGCCGCTCCCCTGACCCGATCACGGGACAGCCCTCAGGAAGCCGCGGGCCTCGCGAGGCCGTGCGGTGGGAGCGGCCGGTACGAACTGGCGGTGATCGGTCCCACCTCCTCGGCTTGTCGCGGTGTGCTGCCGGTCGGCGCCCAACCTACCCCACCGCGCCGCCCCGGCTCGCACTGAACCAGTATGTAACGGTTAAGCATCAGCGCTGAATCAGTCCCTTTACCGGCCAACAACCCAATGCAATAGTGCGGTCGTTCCGTTACTGAATCGCTTAAGTAACCGCGCTGCGCGTCGTCCCCTCCTGGACTCGCTCGGACGTCATGGAAACGGAGATGGTGCACATGAAGCGCACAGCACTCGCCGGCTCGCTGCTCGCCACCATGGCGCTGCTGGCGACGGCCTGCGGCGGCGGCTCGTCGTCGTCCGGCGGCGACTCGGCCGCCTCACCGACCGACCCGAGCAAGGTCACCGGCGACGTCAAGGTCCTCACCCAGCGCACCGACCTGGTGCAGGACGGCTCGATGAAGAAGTACGCGGCCGAGTTCAACAAGATCTACCCGAAGGTGCACGTCACCTTCGAGGGCATCACGGACTACGAGGGCGAAGTCAAGATCCGGATGAACACGTCGAACTACGGCGACGTGCTCATGATCCCCGCGGCCATCAAGACCGACGACTACCCGAAGTTCTTCGCCTCGCTGGGCAGCGCGGACGAGCTGGCCAAGAAGTACACCTTCACCGAGAAGTCCACCGTCGGCGGCAAGGTCTACGGCATCGCGAACTTCGCCAACGCGGACGGCTTCGTCTACAACAAGGCCGTCTGGCAGCAGGCCGGTGTCACGGACTGGCCCACCACGCCGGACGAGTTCCTCGCCGACCTGCGGGCCGTGAAGTCCAAGACGTCCGCGACGCCGTACTACACCAACTACAAGGACGGCTGGCCGCTCACCGCGTGGACGCAGGTCCAGGGGGCGGTGACCTGCGACGCCAAGGCGACCGACGAGCCGGCCACCGACCCCGACCCGTGGAAGGCCGGCAGCGATCTGAACGTCGGCGACACGCTGCTCTACACCATCGTGCACGACAAGCTCTCCGAGGAGGACCCGACCACCACCAACTGGGAGAACAGCAAGAGCCTGCTGGCCACCGGGAAGATCGGCACCATGTGGCTTGGCTCGTGGGCGATCGTGCAGATGCAGGACGCGGCCAGGAAGGCCGGCAAGGACCCGGCCGAGATCGGCTACATGCCCTTCCCCTCGCAGAAGGACGGCAAGTCCTGCACCCCGGTCGCGCCCGACTACCAGGAGGCGGTGAACATCCACTCCAAGCACAAGGCCGCCGCCCGCGCCTGGATCGACTGGTTCACCGACAAGTCCGGCTACGTGCAGACCAACCAGGCCGTCCCGACGCTCAGGGGCGGCGCGCTGCCGTCGGCGCTCAAGCCGTTCCAGGACGCGGGCGTGCAGTTCGTGCAGATGTCGCAGGCGCAGAGCGCCAAGGTCACCGGTATCGACAACCAGTCGGAGATCGGCATGACCAACAAGCCGGACTACCGCCAGCACCTGATCGACGTGGCCCGCGGTGCGGCCGGCGGTGATCTCCAGGGCATCTTCGCCGACCTCGCCAAGAAGTGGTCCTCCGCACAGAAGACCGCAAGCCTGTGACCCGCGCTCGGGTCTGGCGGACCGTGACGCCGTGGCTCTACCTGGCGGTGCCGCTCGCTCTGCTGATCACGTTCACCTACATTCCGGTCGGGAACATGATCAGGGACAGCTTCACCGACTGGGACGGGGTCAGCCCTGACCGCAATTACGTCGGGACCAGGAACTACGTGGAGCTGTTCACCAGACCCGAGCTCTTCCAGGTCTTCTTCGTCAGCATCTACTACCTCGTGGCGTCGGTGGTGCAGATCGTGCTGGCGCTGTACTTCGCGACGGTGCTGAGCTTCGACCTGCGCTTCAGGAACCTCTTCAAGGGGATCCTGTTCTTCCCCTACCTGCTCAACGGGGTCGCGATCGGCCTGGTCTTCCTGTACTTCTTCCAGCCGCACGGCACCCTCGACACGGTGCTGAGCGGCTTCGGGGTGCACGGGCACCACTTCTGGCTGGGCAGCGGGCGGATCGCCAACACCTCGCTGTCCGGGGTGTCGGTGTGGCGCTTCATGGGCCTGAACTTCGTGCTCTTCCTCGGCGCGATCCAGTCGATACCCGGCGAGCTGTACGAGGCGTCGGAACTCGACGGCGCCAACCGGTGGCAGCAGTTCCGGCACATCATCGCCCCGGGCATCAAACCCGTGCTGAGCCTGAGCGTGATCCTGGCGATCTCCGGCTCGCTTTCGGCGTTCGAGATCCCGTTCATCATGACCAACGGCGCCGCCGGCACCCAGACCTTCGTGATCCAGACGGTGAAGCTTGCCTTCGAGTTCAACAAGATGGGGCTCGCCTCCGCCGCGGCCGTCGCCCTGCTCGTGATCATCCTGCTGGTGACCTGGCTCCAGCGGGTCGTGGTGCCCGACGAGAGGAACGATCTCGTATGACCTCGCTGCTCGTGCGCGACAAGGCCCCCGCTCCGCCGGAGCACACCGCGGACCGCGCCGCGCGCACTCGCAAGGTGCTGACCAGGACGCTGGTCTACACCTCCCTGCTGCTGGCCTGCGCGGTGGTGCTGCTCCCGCTGCTCGCGGTGTTCCTGACCTCGCTGAAGACGTCCGAGGAGATCTCGCGGGGCAGCGGCGCGCTGTCGCTGCCGCACGACTGGCTGAACTACCACAACTACGTCACGGCCTTCAGAGCCGGGAAGATGCTGCGGGCGTTCTGGAACACCGCGTTCATCCTCGTCTTCTCGATCGCGGGGACGGTGCTGATCGGGTCGATGGCGGCGTTCGCCATCGACCGCTTCCACTTCCGGATGCGCCGGCTGGTGATCGCCCTGTTCCTGATCGGCTCGCTGGTGCCGAGCGTGACGACCCAGGTCGCGACCTTCAAGATCGTGAACAACTTCGGGATGTTCGACAGCCGTTGGGCGCCGATCGTGCTCTACATGGGCACCGACATCGTCTCGATCTACATCTTCCTGCAGTTCATCCGGGGCATCCCGGTGTCGCTGGACGAGGCGGCCAGGATCGACGGGGCGAACACCTTCACGATCTACTGGCGGATCATCCTGCCACTGCTGAAACCGGCCATCGCCACCGTGGTGATCATCAAGGGCATCACCGTCTACAACGACTTCTACATCCCCTTCCTCTACATGCCCTCGGAGAGCCTGGGCACCATCTCGACGTCGCTCTTCCGCTTCAAGGGGCCCTTCGGTGCCCACTGGGAGGACATCTCGGCGGGGGCGATCCTGGTGATGGTGCCCACGCTGGTGGTCTTCCTCCTCCTCCAGCGCTTCATCTACAACGGCTTCACCCGGGGGGCGACGAAGTAGCGCCCCGGCGCGGGCGGGGCGGGCGGGGCCGGTCAGCGGCCGCCGTCCGCCCCTTCCTGCCGTACGGCCGCGTTCACGCAGTAGAGCGCGGCCGCGGCGGCGTCCGGGGCCGGGCGGGCCCAGCCGCGCACGGTGATCGTCACGCTCTCACCCGGCAGCAGGGTGGTCAGGCCGCGGTCGGCGGTCGCCCCGGGGCCCAGCCGGTCGGCCTGCAGCAGCAGGTCGCGCAGCAGGGTGCGTGCGGTGACGGTGACCTCGGCGGTCCCGTCGGGGTGCACCGCGACGGCGACGTCCCAACTGGGCTCCGGATAGCCGAAGTCCTTGTCCCGGACCGGGAACCAGAACGCCCGCAGGTCGCCGACCCGCACCGTCAGCAGTTCCTTGCCGCTGCCGGCCGCCGGCAGCACGTCCGCCGGCAGGTCGATCTGCGCGACGGTCCTGGGCGCCGCGGTGAACGGCAGCCGCACCTCGGCGAGTACGGCGCCGTCCACCGCGACCCGGCACAGGACCGCCGTGCCCGACCAGTCCTGTGCGGTCTGGTTGACCAGCGCCGCGACGAGGCCGCCGGGGCGCGGTTGTACGGTGACCAGCCGGTCGGCGTAGAGCCGTTTGAGTTCGTGGTAGAGCGGCTTGGGGCGTTCGTCGCCGTCGATGGCGGCCCAGGAGGTCACCGGCCAGCAGTCGTTGAGCTGCCAGACGACGGTGCCGGCGCAGACCGGCCAGTGCGAGCGCCAGTGCTCGACGCCGGTGGCGATCGCCCTGGCCTGGTTGACCTGGGTGAGGTAGTGCCAGGTGTCGAAGTCGGCGGGGACCGGGAAGTGCCGGGCCAGGCCGCGGTCGAGCTTGCCGTTGCCGTCCGCCGCCTTCTGGTGGTGCAGCATGCCGGGCGAGTCCGGTGTCAACGGGTCGTCGGACAGCGCGCGGCGCGCGGTGGCGTACGCCGGCGGTGCCTGCCAGCCGAACTCGGCCACGAAGCGCGGGACGCTGTCGCGGTAGTCGGTGTAGTCGACGCGGTTCCACACCTCCCAGGAGTGGGCGGTGCCGTACCCGGGGTCGTTGGGGTGGTGGTCCCAGGAGCCCGACCAGGGGCTGCCGGCCCAGTAGGGGCGGGTGGGGTCGGTCTCGGCGACGATCCTGGCCAGCAGGCCCAGGTAGTAGCCCTCGCCCCAGGAGACGCCTGCCAGGCCGTCCTCCCAGTCCCAGTCGCGGAATCCCCACAGGTTCTCGTTGTTGCCGTTCCACAGGACCAGGCTCGGGTGCGGGGCGAGCCTGCTCACGTTCTCCCTCGCCTCGGCCTCCACCTCGGAGCGCAGCGGCTGCTCCTCGGGGTAGGCGGCGCAGGCGAACAGGAAGTCCTGCCAGACCAGCAGGCCCAGTTCGTCGCAGGCGTCGTAGAAGTCGTCGCTCTCGTAGATCCCGCCGCCCCACACCCGGACCAGGTCCACCCCTGCGTCGGCGGCCTGGCGCAGCCGGCGCCGGTAGCGGGCGGCGTCGACCCTGGTGGGCAGGACGTCGTCGGGTATCCAGTTGACGCCGCGGGCGAAGAGCGGGGTGCCGTTGACGACCAGGGTGAAGGCGCTGCCGTGCTCGTCGGGGGAGGTGTCCAGGGTGACGGTGCGAAAGCCGATGCGGCGCCGCCACTGGTCCAGGTCGGCCGCGGGGCCGCCGGTACCGGGGTCCACGAGGGTGATCTCGCAGTCGTAGAGCGGCTGCTCGCCGTATCCGTGCGGCCACCACAGCCGGGGTCCTGCGATCTCGGCGACGGCGGTGAACCGGTCGCTGCCCGCCGGCACCGCGGTCTCGGTGACGGTCTCCCCCACCCGCAGCCGTACGGCCAGCGGCCGGTCCGCACCGGCCGCGGTGCGCTCCAGCTCCACCCGGGCCTCGACGCGGCCGGTGTCACCGGTGACGGTGACGAGCGGGGTGACCCTGGCCAGCCGGGCGGTCGACCAGTGCTCGAGCCGCACCTGCTTCCAGATCCCGGCGGTGACCAGGGTCGGCCCCCAGTCCCAGCCGAACGAGCAGGCCATCTTGCGGATGTACTGGAAGGGCTCCGGATAGGAGTTGGGGCGGCCGCCGACCAGGGCCCTGACCCTTTCGGCCTCGGTGTAGGCCGAGGTGAAGGCAACCGTCAGCGGTGTGCCGTCGGCGCCCGACCGGTCGGCGGTGACGTCGAAGCGGTGGGCCCTGTGCATGTTGCGGGTCGCGCCGAGCAGCCTTCCGCCGAGGGTGATCTCGGCGACGGTGTCGAGCCCGTCGAAGACGAGGTCGCTGCGCTCGTGGGCGGTGGAGTGTCGGGGCAGCCGGGTCTGGTACGTCCAGTCGGCGCGGCCGACCCAGGCGGCGTCGGTCTCGTTCCGGTCCAGGAACGGGTCGGCGAGCAGGCCGGCGGCCAGCAGGTCGGTGTGCACGCAGCCGGGGACGACGGCCGGCACGACGTCGCCGACGGCCGCCGCCGGGTCCGCGCCCTCGCCCGTGCTCTTGCCCGGCAGGCGGAGGGTCCAGCCGTCGACCACCGGCGTGACGTCCTTCATCGCAACTCCTTGCCCTTGCCTACGGCGTCGGCTGGTTCCCGACCCTGGGCGGGGCGGGACCATTAAACGGTAAAGCATGGCAAGTGCAGATGGGAAGCGGGTCGTTCGGAAGGAACTGCCGTATTTGCTTAACCGATACAGGTGAGTTGCCCCGTACCCCGCCCGCCCCACGCGAACCCCTCGCCAGCATCGCAGGCGTCGCGCGCCCCGCCGGTACGGCCCGGCGCGGGGACGCGGCGGGACGCGGCGTCCGCATCCCGGCAGCCGTGGGTCAGCGCGCCCGGCGCAGCGCGAGGGCCACGCAGGTGGCGGTGGCGGCCAGGGCCAGGGCCGCGGGAAGGCGGGACCAGGAGGTGTCCGCGACAGGCGCGGCGGCCGCGGCGAAGACCACCGCGGACGCCGCCGTGGCGGCGAGCGCAGGGGTGGCCCGGTCGGTGCCCGCGGGAGCGGTGGCACCCATCGTCCAGCCGTCGGTGACCAGCAGGTAGGCGACCAGCAGGCCGGTCACGCAGGCCGCCGCCCAGACCGCGGGCGCGGTCAGCGCGGCCAGGACCACCGCGCCCGCGCTCAGCAGCGTGTTGCGCCGGTGCGCGGCCACCGCGTGCCACCGCATCGAGGTGAGCACCGGCCGGGCGTCGACCATGGGCGCGGCCCACCACGCGGCGCCGGCGGCGGCCAGGACGAGCACCCAGCCGATGAGCGGACCGCCGAGGATGCGCGGCGGGTTGCAGGCGGCGACGGCCAGCGAGACCCCGAAGATCCTGGCGGTCAGCCGGTGGGCGTCGGATGCGCGGCTCATCGGCGTCCTCCGTGGATCCGGGTGCGCAGCAGCGGCGCGAGGGCGAGGTCGAGGGTCTCCCCCGGCTGGTGGGTGACGACGGCGACACCGCGTTCCGTCAGCGCGAAGCGCATCGCGTCGCGGTCGGCCCGCCACAGCCGCAGCGCCAGCTCCGCGGTGCGGTCGCCGGCCTCGACCTTCGGGTCGCCGGTCGCGATCTCCACCACGACCAGCGGGTTGGCCCGCGACCTGACCTGGTCGAGCACGTCGAGGATGCGCTGGTCGGTGAGCGGTGTGAAGACGTAGACGAGCGCGCTCTCCGGCAGGGCGGGCGGCGGCAGCCGGCGCAGGCCCGTGCTGCGGTAGCCGAGGTCCTTGCGGACGTCGAGGACGCTCTCCACGATCCGGTAGAAGTAGCTCTGGCCGCTGCCGGGCTGGAGCCAGCGGGTGGTGCCGCCGACCGAGACCACGCCGATGCGGTCATGCGTGCGCAGGTAGGCGCGCACGAGTCCGGCGGCGGCGCGGAAGGTCTCGTCGAGCGAGGACGCGCCGGTGGCCGGGTCGCGCACATCGGCGAGCACGTCGAGCAGGACGACGGTGTCCGAGGCCCTTTCCGCGGCGAACTGCTGGAGTTGGAGCTCGCCGCGGCGGGTGGTCGCAGGCCAGTGGATCCGCCGCTGCCGGTCACCGCGTACGTACGGGTGGACACCGGTGACCTCGACGCCCTCGCCGCGCTGGGCGGAGGCGTGCTCGCCGAGCCGCTGCGGGAGCCGTACCGGGATCGGGGTGACCCCGGTCCTGGTGGGGACCGGGAAGACCGCGACCTCGCCGAGGTCGACTCTCACCGTGCGCCGGGCGGCGCCGCCGCTGTCGTAGACGTCGAGGTCGACCGTGCCGACCGTCCAGCGGCCCCAGCGCTCCGCGGTGAAGGTCAGCCGCGCGCGTCCGGCGGCCACCTCGATGTCGTCGAGCCGCACGCCGGGGCCGAGGGTGATGCCCGGGTCCAGGCGGCCGGCCACCCCGTCGTGGGTCAGGGTGATGGTCGCGGTGATCCGCTCGCCCTCGAAGCAGCGGCGCGGCTCGACGTCGACCGCGGTGGTGAGCTGCTGCGGCCTGCTCCCGGTCGGCAGGGCCAGCGCGAGCAGAGCCAGCGGGGCCGCGGCCGCGGCCAGCAGCCAGGCGTGGCCGGTGATCAGGGCGGCGGCCACCGCGACCGCGGCGACCGTGCCGTGGCGAAGGGTGCGCTCGCCGGCCCGCCAGCCGGGCGGCGGCGCCGTCGGCGGCTCGGCGGGTGCGGCCGTCACACCGCCCAGTGCCCGGTCGAGGGCGGCGGGTCGCTCCGTCATGACGCGACAGGGCTGCGGGGCAGGGTCTGCGGTGCGGCGACGGACTGGACGATCTCGGCGACCACGTCGTCGGCGTCGATCTGCCGGACCCACAGTTCGGGTTTGAGGGTGACCCGGTGGGCGAGCGCCGCGACGGCGACGTCCTTGACGTCCTCGGGGGTGGCGTAGTCGCGCAGGTCGAGTACGGCCCGGGCGCGGGCGAGCTGGACCAGGGCGAGGCCGCCGCGCGGCGAGGCGCCGACCTGGATGTGCTGGTGGCTGCGGGTGGCGCCGACCAGCGCGACGACATAGTCGAGCAGGTCGTCCTCGACCTCGACCCTTTCCACCGCGGCGCGCATCGCCAGGACCTCCTTGGGGCCGCTGAGGGTGCGCAGCACGGCCTCGGGGGCGGCGCGGGCGATCCGCGCGCGCAGCATCCCGGTCTCCTCGGACGCCGCGAGGTAGCCCATCCGCACCCGGAGCAGGAAGCGGTCGAGCTGCGCCTCGGGCAGCGAGTAGGTGCCCTCGTACTCGATCGGGTTCGCGGTGGCGATGACCACGAACGGGTCGGGCAGCGGCCGGGTGCTGCCGTCGATGGACACCTGGGACTCGGCCATCGCCTCCAGCAGCGACGCCTGGGTCTTGGGCGGGGTGCGGTTGATCTCGTCGGCGAGCAGCAGGTGGGTGAAGACCGGGCCGGGCCTGAAGACCATGTCGGCGGTGCGCTGGTCGTAGAAGGGCGCGCCGGTGACGTCGGAGGGCAGCAGGTCGGGCGTGAACTGGATACGCCGGAAGTCCAGGCCGAGCGCGGTGGCGAAGGAGCGGGCGAGCAGGGTCTTCCCCAGGCCCGGCAGGTCCTCGATCAGGACGTGCCCGCCGGCCAGGATGCCCAGCATGACCATCTCCAGCGGCCGGGGCTTGCCGACGACGGCGGTGCGGATCTCGGCCAGGACTTCCGCGGCCCTTTCACCGGCCTGCCGCGGCGTCAGGGCGTTGTCGTCGGATATGCGGTCTTGGCTGGTCACTGCGCGTCCTCACTGTGCCTGGTGGTGGTACGGGTGGTGGCCGGTCGCGGGGTCCCGCCGTCGCCGCCGCCGCGGGCCTCGGCCAGGGGTGCTCCCAGGGCCTCCAGCCGGTCGAGCAGTGCGCGCAGCACCCGCTCGGGATCGTCCGGCGGCTGCGCGGGCCGGTGCGCCGGGTCGATCCACGGCCACAGCTCCGCGCCGATCATCGCCTCGGCCCGCTCGGGGCTGCGGTGGAGGTCGACGCCGTGCCGTTCGGCGAGCCGGGCGGCGAACAGCCGCTGCAGCTGCGGGCGCAGCGTCGCGATGAAGTGCACGTCGCTGCGGTCGCCGATCGACTTGTCGACTATGCGCTGCCATTCGCCGAGCGCGGGCGCGCGGCTGCCGAGGAGCCGCACCGAGCGGCGGAAGCCGCTGTCCTGGGCGCCCGCCCCGGTGGTGTAGCGCGCGATGCCGAGACCCGCGACGGTGCACACCGCAAGGCCGGTGGCGGCCCCCGGCAGGCCCTCGGCGAGGCCGGGCAGCACGATCACGGCGGCACCGACCGCGTACAGCACGAGCAGCGAGTGGCGTACGGAGCCGGGTGTGCCGGGCTCAGGGGGTTCGTTCACCTGGGGGCTCCCGCGTGCGGTTGGGGTCCCGGTGCTCCGCCGCCTGGCTGCGCGGCGTCCGCCTCCGCCCGCTCGGCGAGCTGTGCGGCGATGGCGTCGAGCGCTTCGGCGGCCCGGTCGCGGTGGGTGCGGTCCATGGGGTGGGTGGAGTAGCGGGCCTCACGGAACAGCGCGGTCAGGCCGGTGCCGTGCGAGCCGGTCAGCAGGCCGCTGCCCGCGGCGCGTTCCAGCAGGTCCTGCGGGCTGTCGGAGGCCCGGCGGGCGACGCCGGAGCGGGCCAGCGAGGCCTCCATGGCGGCGTAGCAGGCGATGACGGCGGCACGGGCGTCGTTGCCGTCGAGCAGGGCGCGGCGCCCGGAGTCGACCGCGTCGGCGAGCACCTCCTGCTCGGCCGGGTGGTAGGCGTCCTCGGCCGGTCGTACCGCGGTGCGGTGCAGTTGCCGCCACAGCCGGTATCCGGCGAGAAGCAGCACGACCACCAGGACGGCGATGCCGATCACCACCAGGATGTGCGGCAGGCTGATCGACAGGGCGTGGCCGGACCGGTCCCGCTTGGGCTTCGGGATGAAGGTGTGGGCGGGCGGCGGCGGGATGTCGCTCCTCGGCGTGGGGGCGGGTTCCGCGCGCCCCTGGGACGGGAAGCGGTGCATGGAGAGCAGCAGCACCGGTATCAGCACCGCGGCGGCGATCAGGGTGACCCGGACCGCGTCGGCGAGCCGCTGCTCGAAGGGCGGCAGGTTCTGGTCGTAGCCGAGGCGGGCGCGGTAGCGGCTGCTGAGCAGCAGTCCCACGGCGAGGCATGCCAAGGAGATCAGGATGACGGTGGCGGTGTTGTCCAGCGGGCCGCCGCTCTTGGCGAGCAGCGACCGGTCGGGGCGCAGCAGCACCGCGCCGAGCGCGGTGCCCGCGACGGCCACGACGGCGAGCGCGGTACCCGCGGCCCTCGCACTGCCCTGTCCCCCCGCGGCCTGCCGCGCTGCGGTCCCCGGTGCCCGCGGCCCGTTCCGCCCCCGCTCCCCTGCCCGCGCCCTGGCCGTGGCCTCGTGCTCGCCCACCGCCGCCTCCCCTCGTCGCGGTCGGCAGCTTCGCACATGGGTCACGTGCTGTCGGCAGCGGCCCCTGGCAGCGGACATTCCGCTTCCTCGACGGCTCGCGCCGGTCACGGTGCGTGAGCGGGCCTGGGCGCCGCGCGGGCGGACCGGCCGTACCGGCAGACCGGCCGAGCGGGCCACCACCGACCCCCCAGTTCCGCCCGCCGGGCGGCATCCCCTCGCGCCGCGCCCCACCGGGGCGGATCGCGGCGCCCCGTGGGCCGAACGGGTGAGGACGCCGGGCGGGCCGCGGCGACGCCGCACAAGCTGCGGGCGACGGCACATTGATATATCCATGAAGAGACAAAGGGACGCCGCGGGGGACGTCACCGGCACACGATGCCGCCGCCGAAAGGGCAAGCCATGCATGCGCCGATCAGCCCCGCCATCCTCGCCGACCTGCGCCGTCCGCGGCCCTACCCGGCCGTCTCGGTCCTGCTGCCGACCCATCGCCGCGAACCGGCCAACGCCCAGGACGCGGTGCGGCTGCGCAACCTGCTGGAAGAGGCCAAGGACGCGGTGCACAACGACCCCGAGGTGTCGCGGGCCGACCGGATAGACGTGATCGGCCAGCTCGACCAGGCGCTCGGCGAGGTCGACCTGGTGCACGCGGAGGACGGTCTCGCGATCTTCGCCGCGCCCGGCGAGCACCAGGTGTGGACGCTGGCGCGGACCGTGCCCGCGCGCGTGCTGCTCGCGCAGACGTTCCTGACCCGCAATCTCGTGGCCGCCCATGTCGCCAACCACCCGTTCTGGGTGCTGGCGCTGTCCGCGGACGTGGCGACGCTGTGGAGCGGGTCCAAGTGGCGGGCGCCGGAGCAGGTCACGGGCACCTTCCCGGTCCGGCGGGTGCCTGAGGACTTCGATCCGGAACGCGAGGAGCGCATCGGGGACACCCCGAGCACCTTCAACGACGAGCGGACCCGGCAGTTCCTGCGCGAGGTGACCGAGAGCGCCGGGGTGGCCGTGGCCGCCGACCCGCGGCCGATGTACCTCGTCGGCGAGGCGGAGGCGCTGGCCGCGCTCGACGAGGCGGGCAAGCTGGTGAAGGAGGCCGCCGGGCAGGTCGTCCAGGGCGGGCTCGCCGAGGGCCCGGCAGAGGCGCTGCGCCAAGCGCTCGCCGACGCCGCGGGGCGGCGTGCCGAGGAGGAGGTCGCAGGCGTGCTGTCGGAGCTGGACCAGGCCCGCAGCCGCAAGGCCTTCGCGGGCGGGGTGGACGAGGTGTGGCAGTCGGTCGCGGAGGCGCGGGTGGCGCTGGTCGCGATCGAGGACGGCTACCGCGCGACGGTGCGCGACGACGGCGACCATCTGGTCCCCGCCGCCTCGGGCGACCGTGGCGCGCGCGACGACATCGTCGACGAGATCGCCGAGCAGGCGCTGGACACGGGGGCGCGGGTCCGCTTCGTCCCCGACGGCGAGCTGGCCGACGTCGGCCACGTCGCGGCGGTCCTGCGCTACTGACCGCCGTGGGGCCGGCCCCGTGGCCAGGAGCGTCCACCGGCTCGCGGAGCCGTGCACGGCACTCCCCCGGACATCCGGCAGACCTCCCGGCCCCAGCCGTCAGGGTCCGCCGGACGCCGGGTGCACCCCGGGGCGGGCGAGGAGGACCAGGCTCGCGGCCGCGGCCACCGCACACCAGGTGGAGACGAATTCGAGGCGCCACAGCACGGCGCACACCACCGCTCCCGCAGCCGTGAGGGCGCCGAGCAGGCGCAGGACGGGCTCTGGCGCGAGCAGCAGTGACCCCAGGGTGGCGAAAAGGTAGGTGGCGATCAGCCACGAGGGGTGCGGCACGTGCACCGCGTAGCCGACGGTGTGGCCGCGGATGTCCGCCGACGGCGCGCGATCCGCCAGCGACGCCGCCAGGACGGCCGCCGTCAGCACCCCGGCCGCGGCCGGGGCGGCGAGCCTGCCGCGGCTGCCCGCGGGGGCGGCGGCCAGGACGGCGAGCGGCACCCACAGCGCGACCAGCGGCAGCGCGATCACCGCCCAGGCCGTGGTGGCGGCGCCGGTGCCGCCACCGCCGTGCCACACCACGGCCTCGATCAGCTGGTGCGTCCCGAGCAGCAGCGGCAGCGCGGCCAGCGGCAGGTCGCGGGCCCGCCGGGTCCGGGCCACGCAGGCCGCGCCGAGCGCGCAGATGACGGACCCTGCCGCGAGATCGGCCGTGGCGGACCAGCACATGCCGTCACCTCGCGTCGGGCCGGCCGCCGCCGGCGTCCCTCAGACCTTCCAGAGTTCCTTCTTCTGGTACGAACGCTGCCACAGCAGCTTGTTCGCGACCTTCACCGGCGGCGGGAACATCCCGATGAACTCGCGCTGCTCGTCGGGCGTGAGGCCGTCGACCACCCAGGGGAGGTAGACCGAGACGCCCTTGACGCCGAGCTTCTTGGCGTTGGCGAGGCCGTACTTGCGCCACTCGCCCTTCGTCAGCACGTTCTTGATCAGCGGCAGCGCGCTGTCCTCCTCGTGGGCGAAGTGGTGGTCCATCACCTCGTAGAGGCCCTGGATCCGCCCCGCGAGGTCGTCCACACCGGACTTGAGCGCGGTGTCCACCGCCTCGATCCGCGGGCCGAGCTCCGCGTGCTCGGCCTCCATCGCCTCCATCAGCCGCAGGTCGTCCGGCCGGTCCTTGATCTTGGCCTCGACCTGCGGCCACAGGGCGGCGTCCTCCACTGAGTGGTGGTGGTCGAGCTGGAAGCTGAAGTTCTCCCAGCCCGCCAGGATCTGCGGGGCTCCGGCGCGTCCTGCCTGCACCGCGGCGGTCAGGCGCCGCAGGTCGCGCCGGAAGGCGCGGTGCGTCGCGTACATGATGGTGAAATCGCTGTCCTGCAGTGTGTCGGCCACGGCGGACTACTTCCTTCGGCACGTCGATGGGTCCGACCGCCCCGTCCGGGACGGCGGCGGGCGCTGATCCGGTCCGGCGGTGCCCCTCCCCCACCCGCTGCGGGGCGCCCGCCGGGCCGTCGTGCACGCCCCACACCACAAAGAGCGTCCGTACGGCCCCGATGTGACGTCGGCACTGCGCAGAGCGAGTGAAGCGGCTGGGTCAAACCCCCCGAATGGGGTCAATCTCAGCACCTGGTGAGACGCACATCACATTTCGGCCACCCGGTGTCACACCGGGATGCGGGTGTGCCCTCATAGGGCCGACGGGGAGACGCACCACAGGAGGCCCACCGTGTCCGACACTCCGACCCTGCATCCGATCGCGGGCGACCGCGCGACCGAGGTGTTCGTCAGCCACCGGGAGCTGCTGTTCTCGGTGGTCTACAACATGCTCGGCAGCGTCTCGGACACCGAGGACGTCCTCCAGGAGACCTGGTTCGCGTGGACGCGCCGCAGCAGCCGCCCCGCGGCCGGGGACATCGGCAACCCGCGGGCGTACCTCATCAGGATCGCCGTCAACCAGGCGCTGGCGCGGCAGGCCCGCATCAACCGCCGCCGCGAGACCTACGTGGGCCCCTGGCTCCCCGAGCCGCTGGCCACCGGGGCCCCTGAGGCCGCGGCCGCGGAGTGGCCGCGGGCGGCGGAGACGGTCGACGCCGCGGAGCCCGCGCTGCGCAACGAGTCCGTGTCGATGGCGATGCTGGTGGTGCTGGAGACGCTGACACCGCTGGAGCGGGCGGTTTTCGTGCTGCACGAGGTGTTCGGCTACCCGCACACCGAGATCGCCGCGATCCTGGAGCGCAGCCCGGCGGCGGTCAGGCAGCTCGCACACCGGGCGCGCGAGCACGTACAGGCCCGCAGGCCTCGCCACCAGGCCGACCGGCGGCTGCAGCGGCAGGTGACCGAGCGCTTCATCGCCGCCGCGCTGGGCGGCGATCTTGCCGGGCTGATGAGCCTGCTCGCCCCCGACGTGACGCTGTGGACCGACGGCGGCGGCAAGGCGAACGCGGCGCTGCGGCCGGTCTCCGGCCAGGAGCAGGTGGCCAGGATGATCACCGGCTACGCGGCCCGCAGGCTGCCGGCACCGCTCGACATCCGCTACCGGCACGTCAACGGCGACCCGTCGGTCGTGGTCTTCGCCGACGGCTCCCCCACCGCGGTCATGGTCGTGGACCTGGACGCGGGCAACGACAAGGTCACCGACATCTACCTGGTCACCAACCCGGACAAGCTCTCCGGGGTCGGCCCGCGGGACGGCGACACGGCCGACGCGGAAGGCGCGGCCGACGCGGAAGGCGCCGGCCGCGGGCGGCTCAGTAGCGGGTGACGTCCAGTGCGCCTCCGGTGGTGCCGATGGCGATGTGCGGGTGGGCGGCGGGCTTCAGCCAGGCCATCACCCGGTCCAGCGCGTCCGCCGGCACCGACACGCAACCGGCCGTGGCCCCGCTGCCGTTGACGTGCAGGAAGATCCCCGCGCCTCGGCCCTTGACCGGGGCGTTGTAGTTGAAGTCGATGAGCACCGCGTGCGCGTACTGGGTCGGGTAGTCGGCCAGGTGCTCGGACTCGCCTGCCCTGCAGTCCGCGGGCAGCGGGCTGACCCAGCGGTTGTACGAGGTGGAGGCGGTGTCCTCGCACCACCAGGAGGACGCGGTCACGGTGCGGTAGGGCAGCGTGTTCCCGGCGGGCGCCGCGCTGTTGCCGAAGGCGAACGGGAGCCCGTACAGGCCGGTCGGGGTGGTGCCGGTGTCCTGCTTGCGGGTGGCGCCCTCCGTCAGGCCGTGGCTGCCGAACCGGGCCGGCGCGGTGCCGACGGTGCGCCAGTCGCCGTCGGTGCGCTCCCACCAGGTGAGGGTGCCGGTGGTGGCGCCCGCCGTCGGCGCGGTGGCGATCAGCAGCTGGGTGCCGCCGCCGTCGTTCACCATGGTCAGCGGCAGCGGCAGCGGCCTGGGCAGCGACGGTGTCCTGGCGGCCGCGCTGCCCGCGGTGGTGACCGCGGTGACCAGCGCGAGCGCGGCACTGACGGCGATGGCGGCGGGGGTGGTCCTGCGCAACGTCGGCTCCTTGCGGGGACGGTGACGGTGGGTCGCCGCAAGCCTGCCACGGGCGGCGCCGCCGCGCAGCCGCCGGCCCTGGCCGGCGAAAGGCCCCCGGACACGCGGGAGCCCCGGCCGGGACGGGGGGACCTGGCCGGGGCGGTCACGCATGACGGGCTCGGGGGCGCCGCGTCACGTTGTTAGTTTAACACTCAATGAGCGTAGTCGAATCCACCCGGCGCAGCTGAGGTGCGCAGCGGGGGCGCGGTCGGCGCGCCGGGGTCGCCGCCGGCGGAACCGGAGGCGGGAGCGGGCGGGCCGTGCAGCGGGGCGGGAGCGGCGACCGGGCCGCCGAGCAGGTCGCAGAACTTGCCGGCGTCGGCGGGCAGGTCGCGCCGCCAGGCCATCGCGACGACCGGTGCGAGCAGCAGCAGCGCGGCGCTCAGGCAGCTGGTGACCGAGAGCCGGACCATCGTGCCGTCGCCGTGCGGGATCAGGTCGAAGCCGTAGACGGGCACCTGCGTGCCCAGCGGGCTCCACATCCGCTGCCCGCGGAAGACTATGCGGCGGCAGGGTTCGAAGTCGGCGCACACCAGCCGGTGCGGCCTGCGCCTTCCCGGGTAGCGGTAGTCGTAGGCGGCGTCGCGACCGGGAAGGACCGCGTCGGCGGCGACGGAGGTCACCCCGGAACTCCACAGGGCGAGATTGCGGGCGTCGGCGAGAAAGTCGAAGACCTCGGTGTCCGGCCTCGACACGAAAACGCTCGTGGACACACTCGGCATCACAAACCTCCCCGGTAGCGGCGTGGGCCGCGAGCCACCGCGCGGACGCGCACCTGACCGTGGTGCGTGTGACGGGCGGAAGGACGCTGCCTGTTTCACTCCTCCTGGAAAGCGTGCCCCGCAAAGGTGCCCATGTCGTGGCAATACACCCATTGGGGTGAGCACGGTGCGTGACGGGAGGTGAAACCGCAGGCCGCAGGCCGATAGCCTGACCAGGTGGACGAGCAGAAATCCCCCCCGCGATTCGAACGCGGCACCGACGGGCCGAAGGTGATCGTCGCCGGTGTCGACGGCTCGGACTCGGCGTGGCGCGCCGCCGCCTATGCCGCGGGCCTCGCGCGCCGGCAGAACGCGCTGCTCGCCCTGGTCTACGTGCAGCCGTACCTGCCGGGCGGCGCCGCGCTCGGCGTCCCGGTCTCCGAGGTGGACACCGGGATCGCCGCGCAGCTGCTGGCCGAGATCCGCGCGTCGGTGGAGCGGCTGCGCGGCACCTTCCAGGTGCGGTGGGAATTCCACACCTTCCGCGGCGACCCCTTCGGCGGCCTCGCCGCGGCCGCCGACCAGCTGACCGCGGACGCGGTCGTGGTCGGCGCCTCCGAGCGGGCCGGCCACCGGCTGGTGGGCTCGGTGGCCGTCCGGCTGGTGAAGGCGGGCAAGTGGCCCGTCACCGTCGTGCCGTAGCTCCCGGTTGCGCCCGGTCGCCCTGCGCCGGGGCGTACTTGTAGCCGACCCGGCGTACGGTCACGATGCTGCCGCGGTGGTCCGCGCCGAGCTTGCGGCGCAGCCGGGCGACGTGGACGTCGACGGTCCGGCCGTCCCCGACGTGGCCGTAGCCCCAGACCGTGGTGACCAGTTGGTCGCGGGAGTGCACCCGGTGCGGGTGGGCCACCAGATGCGCCAGGAGTTCGAACTCCAGGTAGGTCAGGTCGAGTTGGCGGTCGTCCACCGCGGCCGTGCGGCGGTCCTCGTCGATGCGCAGCCCGCGGTCGGCAGCGGGCGGCACCACGGCGGCGCCCGCCTCCGCGGGCACCAGTACCAGGTAGCCGACCATCGGGACGCCGCCCGCGGCCGAGGGCAGTACGTGCCCGGGTGCGGGCAGCCAGGTGGCGCCGGGCGGCAGGAAGTCGGGGGCGGGCGGCACCTCGTCGGGGCGCACCGCGCGCAGCCGCTGCCGGTGGGTGGCGGGCAGGGAGGTCAGGGACGTGACGGAAGGCATGTTCGACATGGGTTCGGCTCTTTCGCGCGAAGGGTCGTGGGACTCCGTTGTGCGCGGGACCGTTTGCTGCCGTGGGGCCGCCCGTGGCCACAGGGGCCGGGCTTCGGGCAGGTCAGCGAGGAACGCGGGTCCGCGCGGGGATCGCGCGGCAACACCAGCGGTCGAAGTGCTGCTCCTGCCGGGACGGCCAGAAGGGTTCGAGGTCGCTGCGACCTGTCCCGGTGTCAGTGATGCTGGCCATGCCCCCCATTGAAGCAGACGCCGGCGCGGTGGTGTGAGGGCGCGGGTGGCACGGGCGAGTGCGCCTGGTCACCCCGGCCCCGCGGGTGACCCGTATCGCCTGGTCCGAGCGCATTTCGCAGGTGCCCGGCCCGCGGTCCTTCTGCCTAAGCTCTGCTGCATGACGTGGTTGCGTGCGCTGCGGGAGACCGCCAGATCCGGCCTGCGGGTCGAACGGACCCGTCTCGAACCGCTGGTGGCGCTGCGGGCCGCCTGCGGTGTGGCGATCGTCATCGGTCTCGCGCTGTGGCTGTGGTCGCCGCCGGTCGCGGCGTCGTCGGCCTTCGGGGCGTTCGCCGCGGGGGTGGCCACCTTCCAGCGCAGCTGGCGGCCCCGGCCGGTGCTGGCGCTCGCCGCCGGCGCCGGGCTCGCGCTGAGCACCTTCCTCGGGTACCTGGCCGCGTCGCACGTGGCGCTGTTCGTGCTGCTGCTTGCGGTGTGGGCGTTCGCGGCCGGCATGGCATGGGCGCTCGGGCCGACCACCGGCATGGTCTCGGCGCTGACCGTCGCGGTGATGCTGGTGACGGTCACCCTGCCGACCTCGGTGCTCAGCGCGCTCCAGCACGCGGCCCTGGTGGGGCTCGGCGCCCTGGTGCAGGCGGCGCTGATCGTGGTCTTCCCGATCCGCCGCTGGGGGGCCCAGCGCGACGCGCTGGCCGACGCCTTCGCGGCCGAGGCGGACTACGCGCGCCGGTTGCGGCACGACCCGCTGGCGCCCTTCGACCCGGCGGCGCTGATGGCGGCGCGCAGCGCGGCGGTGGTGACGGCCTGGCAGGCCAGGCGCCGGCCGGAGGAGCTGCACGGCAACCGGGTGCTGGCCGAGCGGATCCGCCCCGTGCTCGCGTCGCTGGCCGATCCGACGGTGGGCGCGGCGGCCGAGGGGCCGGAGCGGGACCGGGCGCGCGAGGTGCTGGCGGTGGCGGCGACCGTTCTGGATGCGGTGGCCCGGGCGATCAGGTACGGCGTCGCGGTGCGGGTGCCGGAGCGGGCCGACGCGCTCCTGCGCGACGACGCGCCGGGCACGGACCTCACAGGCGCCGCCCGCAGGTCGGCCACCCGGCTGGTGTCGCTGCTGAGCGCAGCGGTGGAGCGGGCCGAGGGTTCAGGGCCTTCGGACGCGACCGGGACCGCGCACCTGCTGCGCCCTTCGGTCGGCGAGCTGCTGCCGACCGCGGTGCGCACCGTGCGCCGCCAGGTGCGCTGGGACTCGCCGGTGCTGCGGCACGCGATGCGGCTGTCCGCGGTGGCGGCGGCAGGCTACCTGCTGGGCACGGTGCTGCCGCTCGGGCACGGCTACTGGGCGCCACTGGCCGCGGTGATGGTGATGCGGCCCGACTTCACCCAGACCTACGAGCGCGGGGTGGCCCGCTTCGCCGGGTCCCTTGTGGGTGTCGCGCTGGCCACCGGGATCACCCAGGCCGCACACCCCGGCACCTACGCCTTCGCCGCGCTGGCGGTGGTCAGCATCGGGCTGATGTACCTGCTGCTGCGCGTCGGCTACGTGGTCGCGCAGGCCTGCGTGGGCGGCTACGTGGTCTTCCTGCTCGGCATGGGCGGCACGCAGCTGGAGCAGACGGTGCGCGACCGGGTGCTGCTGACGCTGCTGGGCGGGGTGCTGGCGATGGCGGCCTACGCGGTCTTCCCCGCCTGGGAGACCCCGCGGCTGCGGGACCGGCTCGCGGAGTGGATCGAGGCGACGGCGGGCTACGTGGCCGCGGTGATGGACGCGCACGCGGAGCCGTCGCGGCGGCGGCCGGGCGCGGTGCGCCGTGCGCTGCTCGACCTGCGGGCGGCCGGCGCGGCCTGGGACCAGGCGGTGGCCAGGGCGGACGCGGAACCGGTACGGCACCGCGGCATGTCGCGCAGCGCGGTGCGGGACGCGGACGCGGCGCTGTCGGCCGTGGGGCGGGTGGGGCTGGTGATGGAGGCGCACCAGCCCCAGAAGGACGCGTCCCCGGTGCCGCAGGCGGCGCGTTTCGCGGGGGCGCTGCGGCAGGCCACCGCGGTGGCGGCAGGCGAGGTCAAGGCGCGCCGGGCGCCGGACTGGCGGGCGCTGCGCACCGAGCTGGACCGCTGGCCGTCGGATCCGGCGGGGGACCGGGTGGTGCGCCGGGGCGCGGAGCTGCTGGTCGACACGCTCGACGAGCTGGCCGAGGCGCTGCGCCCCAGGTCGGCGGGGCAGCGGCACCCCGCGGGCGGCCAGGGGCGACCCGCGGCGCGATAGTCGGCCCGGGGGCGTCCCCGGGGGGACGGCGAGGGGGGTCTACGCTGGTGGCCGGACCAGAAGGAGCCTTCCCATGCACATCGGCGCGATCCACGGCGTGACCAATCTGGCGACGTCCGACTCGGTGGGTCCAGGACCCGTGATGCGCACCGTCATCGTCGTCGCGGTGGTCGGTGTCGCGTTCATGGCGTGGTTCCTGCTGCGGGGCTACGGCAACGACAAGTGACCCGGCGGACCGCCGCCCCCGGCGAGGGGGCCGGCGGACCGCTCCGGGCCGCGGGGGAAGGCGCTCAGCGGATGGGCACGCCGGACAGCGTCCTGGCGATCACCAGCCGCTGGATCTCGCTGGTGCCCTCGAAGATGGTGTAGATCGCGCTGTCCCTGTGCATCCGCTCGACCGGGTACTCCCGGGTGAAGCCGTTGCCGCCGAGGATCTGCACCGCCTGGGCGGTGACCTTCTTGGCGGTCTCGCTGGCGAAGAGCTTGGACATCGAGCCCTCGGCCGAGGTGAAGGGCTTGCCCGCGGTCGCCATCCACGAGGCGCGCCAGACCAGCAGCCTGGCCGCGTCGATCTGGGTGCGCATGTCGGCGAGCTGGAAGGCCACGCCCTGGTTGTCGATGATCGGGCGGCCGAACTGCTCGCGCCCGGTGGCGTATTCGAGGGCGTACTCGTACGCGGCCCGCGCGGTGCCCACCGCCATCGCGCCGACCGCGGGGCGCGAGGCCTCGAAGGTCGCCATCGCGGCGTTCCTGCCGCCGCCGGTGCCGCCGGTCGCGGCCCGCTCGCGGGCCCTGGCCAGCCGCTCGTCGAGCTTGTCCTTGCCGCCGAGGAGGCAGTCGCCGGGGATCCTGACGTCCTCGAGGACCACCTCCGCGGTGTGCGAGGCGCGGATGCCGTGCTTCTTGAACTTCTGGCCCTGGGACAGGCCGGGCGTGCCGGGCGGCACGATGAAGGACGCGTGGCCCCTGGTGCCGAGTTCCGGATCGACGACCGCCACCACCACATGGACGTTCGCGATGCCGCCGTTGGTGGCCCAGGTCTTGGTGCCGTTGAGCACCCACTCCCCGGTGGCCTCGTCGAAGACCGCGCGGGTCCGCATGGCGCCCACGTCGGAGCCGGCGTCGGGCTCGGAGGAGCAGAAGGCGGCGACCTTGACGTCGTCCGCGTCGCCGTACATCTGCGGGACCCAGGTGCCGATCTGCTCCTCGGTGCCGTTGGCCAGGACGCCGACCGCGGCGAGGCCGGTGCCGACGATGGACAGCGCGATGCCCGCGTCGCCCCAGAACAGCTCCTCCATCGTCATCGGGATACCGAGGCCGGTGGGGTCGAAGAACTGCTGGGCGTAGAAGTCCAGCGAGTACAGGCCGATCTTGGCCGCCTCCTGGATGATGGGCCAGGGGGTCTCCTCGCGTTCGTCCCACTCGGCCGCGGCGGGGCGCATCACGTCGGCGGCAAAGCCGTGTATCCAGTCGCGCACCGACCGCTGGTCATCGTTGAGATCGAGCGTGAAGTCGCCCATCTGTCCCCTCCACATGCTAGTTACTTGCGGTAACATCAGTCTGTTACCGTCGGGTAAGCGATGTCAACTCGCCAACCGCCGCACGACGGTCCGCGCCCGGGGTGTTACGTTGCGCGGACCACCGGCAATCGAACAGCGGGGAGGCGCGGTGGAGACCGGCCAGCGGGAGGACCAGCGGACGGCGACGCAGCGGCGGCGCACGGAACTGCTGGAGGCGGCCGAGCGGGTGGTGCTGCGGGACGGCCCGGAGGCGTCGATGAACGCCATCGCGGCAGAGGCGGGGATCACCAAGCCGATCCTCTACCGGCACTTCGGCGACAAGAGCGGCCTGTACCGGGCCCTGGCCAAGCGCCACACCGACGCACTGCTCGGCACCCTGCGCACCGCGCTCGACTCCCCCGGCGACCGCAGGGACCGGGTGGAGGCGACGCTGCACGCCTACCTGTCGGCCATCGAAGCACGGCCCCAGGTCTACCGCTTCCTGATGCACCCGGCCGAAACCCCCTCCGACGAGAAGGGCTTCGACGTCGGGCGGCACTCCGTACCGCTGCTGCGCAGGATGGGCGAGGACCTGGGCGAAGTGATCGCGGAACGGCTCGACCTCGGGCCCGACACCCGCCAGGTGGCCAGGGTCTGGGGGCACGGCATCGTCGGGATGATGTACGCCGCGGGCGACTGGTGGCTCGGCGAACGGCCGCTGTCACGGGACCTGCTGGTACGTCACCTGGCCGACCTGCTCTGGGGCCGGCTCGCCGAGACTGGCGACCGGGCGGGCAGCCCCGGCCTGTGACCGCGGTCGCGCACCCGGCGCCGCGGTGCTGCTCCACGGCCCGGAGTCGATAGGCTGACCTCGACCGGAACTTGCCGGCCGCCGCAGCGGCCGCCCGGGGGACGGAATACCGGCCACCGCGGGCGGCATCGCGGCCGGAGTCGAGGAGGAAAACAGACGATGGCAGGCAACTCGGAGCCGCTGTCGCCACGGGCCAAGCTGGCCGTGACGGCGGGCAGGGCGGCAGCGGCGGTGTCCCGCGCGGCGGGCAAGGGCAGCGGATCGGTGATCGGCGGCAAGGTCGCACTGCGTTTCGACCCCGACCTGCTGGCCAGGCTCGCCCGGCACCTCGATGTGGTGCTGGTGTCCGCCACCAACGGCAAGACGACCACCACCCGGCTGCTCGCGGAGGCCTTGCGGGCCGGCGGCCCCGTGGTCTCCAACGCGCTGGGCGCCAACATGCCGGCCGGCATCACCTCCGCGCTGGCCGGCGGCTCCGACGCGCGCTTCGGCGTGATCGAGGTGGACGAGAAGTACCTGGCCGGCGTCGCCAGGGACGTCGCCCCCAAGGCCATCGCCCTGCTGAACCTGTCGCGCGACCAGCTCGACCGCGCCGCGGAGACCAGGATGCTCGCGGAGAAGTGGCGCGAGGGCCTGGCCGGCTCCGAGGCGATCATCATCGCCAACGCCGACGACCCGCTGATCACCTGGGCGGCCTCCTCCAGCCCCACCGTGGTGTGGGTCGCGGCCGGCCAGTCCTGGAAGGACGACGCCTGGTCCTGCCCGTCCTGCGGCGGGGTGCTCCAGCGCCCGGACGACGACTGGTTCTGCGGGGAGTGCGGCTTCCGCCGCCCCACCCCCACCTGGGCGCTGTCCGGCGACCACGTCGTCGACCCCTACGGCGTCGCCTGGCCGATCCACCTCCAGCTGCCGGGCCGCGCCAACAAGTCCAACGCGGCCGTGTCGGCCGCCGTCGCCGCCGCCTTCGGCATCGACCCCAAGGTCGCCCTCGAGCGGATGTACAAGGTGCAGGCCGTCGCCGGGCGCTACGACGTGGTGACCTTCCAGCAGCGCGACGTGCGGCTGCTGCTGGCGAAGAACCCGGCCGGCTGGCTGGAGACCTTCTCGCTGATCGACGGCCCGCCCACCCCGGTGGTCCTGTCGGTGAACGCCCGCGGCGCCGACGGCACCGACACCTCCTGGCTGTGGGACGTGGACTACACCCGGCTGGCAGGACACCCCATCATGGTGATCGGCGACCGCAAGCTCGACCTCGCGGTGCGCCTCGAGGTCGCGGGGCTCCAGTTCAGGGTCTGCGCCGACCTCGACGAGGCGGTGAGGGCCGCGCCCCCCGGCCGGATCGAGGCCATCGCCAACTACACCGCCTTCCAGGACCTGCGCCGCCGCGTCGGCAACTGACCCCGGCCGACCGCGGGCGACGCACCGCCCGCCGCCGCCAACCGCCGCCGCCGCCCGACAAGGAGAAGCACGTATGAGTGAGTCCAGCCTGCGCCTGGTGTGGGTCTACCCCGACCTGCTGAGCACCTACGGCGACCAGGGCAACGCGCTGGTGGTCGAGCGCCGGGCGACGCAGCGCCGGGTACCGGTGACCCGGGTGGACGTCCGCTCCGACCACGCCATCCCGACCTCGGGTGACATCTACCTGATCGGCGGCGGCGAGGACCGCCCGCAGCGCCTCGCCGCCGAGCGCCTGCGCCGCGACGGCGGGCTGAACCGGGCGGTGGCCAACGGCGCGATCGTCTTCTCGGTGTGCGCCGGCTACCAGATCCTCGGCCACGAGTTCATCAACGACCTGGGCCGCCCGGAGCCTGGCCTCGGCCTGCTGGACGTGGTGAGCACCAGGGGCGAGGGCGAGCGCTGTGTCGGCGACGTGCTGGCCGACATCGACCCGCACCTCGGCCTGCCGCCGCTGACCGGTTTCGAGAACCACCAGGGCATCACCCACCTCGGGCCGAGCGCCAGGGCGCTGGCCCGGCTGCGGGTCGGCAAGGGCAACGGCACCGGTGACGGCACCGAGGGCGCCTTCAACGACACCGTCTTCGGCACGTACATGCACGGCCCGGTGATGGCGCGCAATCCGCACATCGCGGACCTGCTGATCAAGCTGGCGCTCGATGTGAACGCGCTGCCGCCGGTGGACGACCAGTGGTACGACGCGCTGCGGGCCGAGCGGATCGCCGCGGCGGTGCAGCCCGCCTGACCGGCGCGCCGTCACGCTGCGGAACCGTCGCCCGGAGTTCGGGTAATCGTCAGGTGTCCGCAGTACGGTCGGCGTGGAGGCGTGAGCCCGCGGCTCGGTAAGCTTGCCGTGATCCATCCGGACGACGGGGTCCGGCCGTCCGGTCGAGTTGCGGGAGTATCGAGAGCATGCGTATTGGTGTACTGACCAGCGGCGGCGACTGCCCCGGGCTGAACGCCGTCATCCGGTCCGTGGTGCACCGCGCCGTCGTGGACCACAATGACGAGGTCATCGGCTTCCACGACGGGTGGAAGGGCCTGCTGGAGTGCGACTACCGCAAGCTCGACCTGGACGCGGTGAGCGGCATCCTGGCCCGCGGCGGCACCATCCTCGGCTCCTCCCGGGTACAGCCCGCGCATCTGCGCGGCGGGGTGGAGCAGGCCAAGGGCCACGTGGCCGACCTCGGTCTCGACGCGATCATCCCGATCGGCGGTGAGGGCACCCTCAAGGCGGCCCGGCTGCTGTCCGACGCCGGGCTGCCGATAGTCGGCGTGCCCAAGACCATCGACAACGACATCGCCTCGACCGACGTCACCTTCGGCTTCGACACCGCCGTGACGGTGGCCACCGAGGCGCTCGACCGGCTCAAGACCACCGCGGAGTCGCACCAGCGGGTGCTGATCGTGGAGGTCATGGGACGGCACACCGGGTGGATCGCCCTGCACTCGGGCATGGCGGCGGGCGCGCACGCCATCGTCGTCCCCGAACGGCCCTTCGACGTCGCCGAGCTGGCCGCGCTGGTCGGCAAGCGCTTCGAAGCGGGCAAGAAGTTCGCCATAGTGGTGGTCTCCGAGGGCGCCAAGCCGCGTGAGGGCACCATGGAGTTCTCCTCGGGCGCCACCGACGTCTACGGCCACGAGCGCTTCAGCGGTGTCGCCAACCAGCTGTCCGTGGAGCTGGAGGAGCGCCTCGGCAAGGAGGCGCGCCCGGTGATCCTCGGCCACGTGCAGCGCGGCGGCACTCCCACCGCGTACGACCGGGTGCTGGCCACCCGTTTCGGCTGGCACGCGGTGGAGGCCGTGCACCACGGGCGGTTCGGCATGATGACCGCGCTGCGCGGCACGGACATCACCCTGGTGCCGCTGGCCGACGCGGTGCAGCACCTCAAGACCGTCCCGTCCGACCGCTACACCGAGGCCGAGTGCGTCCTGTGAGCCGCTGACCTCGGCAGCACCGCCCCGCATGTGCGGGGCCGCCCCCGCCCGGAGCGCCGGACGGGGGCGGATCTACTCTGGAGCGGGCACAACGGTCGAATCGGCCTGCTGCCGGTCGGCGCGACGGAGGAGTGACGGATGGACCACGGTGGACACGGCATGCACATGGACCTGCCGCCGTTCACCCTCGGCCGGGGACTGGCCTTCAGCAGCGGCGACCCCTTCTTCCTGATCGGCTGCGTACTGCTGCTGGCGCTGTACGGCTTCGCGGTGCTGCGGCTGCGGCGGCGCGGTGACCACTGGCCGGTGGCGCGTACGGCGGCCTTCACCGTCGGGGTGCTGACCATCGGCGTGACGATGTGCACCCGGCTGAACGACTACGGCATGGTCATGTTCAGCGTGCACATGGTGCAGCACATGATCCTCAGCATGCTCTCGCCGATCCTGCTGCTGCTCGGCGCACCGGTGACGCTTGCGCTGCGGGCGCTGCCGACCGCCCGCCGGGGCAGCACCGGTCCGCGCGAGCTGCTGGTGAAGCTGCTGCACAGCAGGTATCTGCGGATCATCACGCATCCGGCGTTCACCATCCCGCTGTTCATCGCCAGCCTCTACGCGCTGTACTTCTCGCCGCTGTTCGACTTCCTGATGCGCAGCCAGACCGGGCACGTCGTGATGATGGTGCACTTCCTCGCGGTGGGCCTGCTGTTCTTCTGGCCGATCATGGGCGTCGACCCGGGGCCGCACCGGCCCGGCTACGTGCTGCGGATGCTCGAGCTCTTCGCCGGGATGCCCTTCCACGCCTTCTTCGGCATCGCGGTGATGATGGCCAGCGAGCCGCTGGTGAGCTCCTTCGAGCACCCGGCGGCGTCGCTGGGCATCGACCCGCTGAGCGACCAGACCGCGGCGGGCGGGATCGCCTGGGCGTTCAGCGAGATCCCGTCGGTGATCGTGCTGGTGGCGCTGCTTTTCCAGTGGTACACCTCGGAGCAGCGGCAGGCCCGCCGCCTGGACCGGGCCGCCGACCGGGACGGCGACGCCGAACTCGTCGCGTACAACGCCTATCTGGCGTCCCTGGAGTCGCGCGGGCGCGGCTGACCACCGCTCGGGCGCGGACGCCACCAGCGGTCAGCCGCGGCGGAGCGTTCAGCGCGGGGGGACGTGTGCGGCGAGTCCGGTGACCATCAGGTCGAGGCCGAACTCGAAGCGCTCGTCGCCGACGTCCCTGGTCATCTCCTTCATCATGCCGGTGAGCATCGGGAAGCGCTCGGGGGGCAGCGCCTCGTAGTACCTGTGGACCCGGGCGAGGAAGGTCTGCTCGGCCTGCTCGGGGTCCTTGCTCTCCTGGGCGCGGATCGCCTCCTCGGCGACGATGCCGGTGACGTAGAGCGTCAGGGCGTCCAGTGCGTAGGCGCACGCCTGCGGGGGCAGGCCGCCCGCGGCGAGGATTCCGAGCATCCCCTCCGCGGCGCCGGTGGCGCTCTCCCCGGTCGGCACCCCCACCTCGGGCAGCAGCCTGGCCAGGTCCCCGTGCGCGGCCAGCACCCGGCGTGACTGCCGCAGCATCTCCTTGATCTGCTCCTGCCAGCGCTCGGGGTCCGGCTCGGGACAGGTCACCTCGGCCAGCACGCGGTCGAGGACCAGGCCGATCAGCTCCTCGCGGCCGGCGACATGGGCGTAGAGCGAGGCCGCTCCGGTGCCCAGTTCCTGTGCGACCCGGCGCATGCTCAGCGCGGCCACGCCCTCGGTGTCGATCACCCGGAGCGCCGCCGCGACGACGGCTTCCTGGCTGAAGATCCGGCGCGGCGCGGATTTGCGGGGCCGCCCCCACGGCGGGACGGGCATGTCGGACACGGGTACCTCCTGCGGGCTGACACGAACACCGTACTTGACGCGAACACCGTTCGTCAGTAGAACAGTGTTCGCCAATACGAACGACGTTCGTCCCGCTTGGAGGAGCCACCATGACCGCACCCGTACTCGACGAACCGGCCGCCCGCGGCACGGCAGCCGAGGGCCGGGCCACCCGGCTGCACTGGCTCGGGCTGGCCGTGATCCTCGCGGTGGAGGTGATGGACCTCCTCGACGCGACGATCGTCGGCGTCGCCTCCCCCTCCATCCAGGCCGACCTCGGCGGCAGCTCCACCCGGATCCAGTGGATCGCCGCCGCGTACACCCTCGCCTTCGCGGTACTGATGATCACCGGCGCACGGCTGGGCGACATCGTGGGGCGCCGCCGGATGTTCCTGATCGGCGTCGCGGGCTTCGCGCTCTGCTCGCTGCTGTGCGCCTGCTCGGGATCGGCGGGGATGCTGATCGGGATGCGCGCCGCACAGGGCGGCTTCGCCGCGATGATGGTGCCGCAGGGCCTCGGCCTGCTCAGGGAGATCTTCCCCCCGTCCCAGGTCGGCGCGGCCTTCGGCGTGTTCGGCCCGGTGATGGGCCTCGCCGCGGTCGGCGGTCCCGTGCTCGGCGGATTCCTCACCGACGCCGACCTGCTGGGCACCGGGTGGCGTGCGGTCTTCCTGATCAACGTGCCCCTCGCCGCTGCCGCCTTCGCGCTGGCACTGCGGGTGCTGCCGGACAGCCGCGCACCGCACGGGCCGCGGCTGGACCTGCCGGGGGTCGCGATCCTCAGCGCCGCGGTACTGCTGCTTGTCTACCCGCTCGTCCAGGGCCGCGACCTGGGCTGGCCGCTGTGGTCGTACCTGATGATGGCCGCCTCGGTGCCTGTCCTCGCGGTCTTCGTCCGCCTCCAGCGCTCGGTGCTGCGGCGTGGCGGTTCGCCACTGGTCGAGCCTGGCCTTTTCGGCCGGCCCGGCTTCACCGGGTCACTGGCCGTCGGCCTGGTCTTCTTCGCCGCACTGACCGGCATCATGCTGGTGGTGCCCCTCTACCTCCAGTACGGCCTCGGCTTCAGCGCCAGGAGCGCGGGGCTGGCGATGATCCCCTGGGCCCTCGGCTCCTCGGTCGGCGCCACGCTGTCCGGTGCCTGGCTCGGCCGGAAGTACGGCAGGACGACCCTCCAGGGAGGCCTGCTGCTCAGCGCGGCCGGTATCGCCGCGGTGGCGCTGACGGCACACCTGGCGGGCACCCCGGGCGGGTGGCAGCTCGCACCGCCGCTGCTGGTCAGCGGGATCGGCCTCGGCCTGGTCATGGCACCGTTCTTCGACATCTCGCTGGCAGGCGTCCCCGACCAGGAGACAGGCTCGGCGTCCGGGGTGCTCAACGCGGTCCAGCAGCTGAGCGGCTCGGTGGGCGTGGCGGTGCTGGGCACGGCCTTCTTCGCCAGGGCAGGGCATGGCATGGGCGGCGCGCTGGAGTCGACGCTGCTCATGGCGGCGGGCGCACTCGCCGTCGCGAGCGCCGTCGCCTTCCTCATGCCGCGGCGCGCGGCGCACTGACCGGGGGCGCATTCGCGCCCGGCCACCGGCTGTGACCGCGTCGCGCTGGTCCCGGCCGGTGGCCGGGCACTACTCTGCCGGGGCGCCGGGTGGACCGTCGCAGTGCGGCCCGGGCGTGCCGGGTCCAGTCGAGGGGGAGGCGGCCCGTGTTCTACCGGGTGCTCAAGTACGTGATTCTCGGACCTCTGCTGCGACTGCTGTTCCGGCCCAGGATCGAGGGCATGGAGAACATCCCGGAGACCGGCGCCGCCATCGTCGCCGGCAACCACCTGTCCTTCTCCGACCACTTCGTCATGCCGGCGATCCTGCCGCGCCGGATCACCTTCCTGGCCAAGGCGGAATACTTCACCGGCCCCGGGCTCAAGGGCCGGCTGACCGCGGCCTTCTTCCGCGGGGTGGGCCAGATCCCGGTCGACCGCTCGGGCGGCAAGGCCTCGCAGTCGGCGATCGACGCCGCCCTCGGCGTGCTGGGCCGCGGCGAACTGCTGGGCATCTACCCCGAGGGCACCCGCTCGCACGACGGACGGCTCTACCGCGGCAGGACCGGAGTGGCGGTGATGGCGCTGCGGGCGCACGCCCCGGTGGTGCCCTGCGCGATGCTGGGCACCTTCGAACTCCAGCCGCCCGGGCGGAAGATCCCGCGGATCGGCCGCGTCACCATCCGCTTCGGCGCCCCGCTGGACTTCAGCCGCTTCTTCGGCATGGAGGACCGGCGGGAGGTGGTGCGGGCGGTCACGGACGAGATCATGTACGAGGTGCTGGCGATGTCGGGGCAGGAGTACGTGGACCGCTACGCGGGCGACGTGAAGGCGGAGCAGGCGCAGAAAGGCGTGGGCGCGCGGCTGCGGCGCAAGTCCTGAGCGCCCGCCGGGCGGTCAGCGGCCGTCCCGCCAGGGGTACTTGAAGTCCCGCATCACCCGGACGTGGCCGAAGACCGAGCGCCCGGTGATCCGGACGACGGGCCCGTCGCTCTCGCCGCCGTCCGCGTCCTTGTCCTGGCGGCCGCCGATCTGCGAGCGCTTGCCGAACAGCGCGGTGCCCATGTCGTAGACCCGGGCGTCGTCCGGCACCACGATCTCGACCTTGCCGAAGAAGGAGTCCGCCTCGATCACCACTTCGCGCCGGGTGAAGACGGCCTGCCGCAGGTCGATGACGACCGCGCCGAACCCGGCCCTGGCGACGGTGTGCGGCGGCACCGGCCACTGCCCGGAGCGGCGGACCTTGCTGAACAGCGCGCGTACCGGGTCGAGGTCGGCGGGCGTGGCGAGCCGGGCGCCCGGTGCGGGGGCCGGCAGATCGGCGGTGATCGGTGCCAGCTCGCCCCGGGTGCGGGCGGCGTAGACCGCCTCCAGCCGCTCCGAGTGCTCCTCGACGGTGAGCCGGCCCGCGCCGAGTGCGTCGCCGAGCAGCGCGGCGACATGGTCGCGCTCGTCGTCCGAGGCTCGTACGGCGGCACCGGCGGGGTCTTCCCACCGCGACGGCTCTGACACCGGATCGACCTCCTGGGGGTAGCGGAACGCGCTCACGATATATCGCGTCTGCCGGGCGAGGCAAGGCGCTGTCCGGCGGCGGGAAACGCCTCGCGCCGCGGCGCGCGGCCCGCGTAGCCTCGCCGCATGAGTGCACGGCTGCGGGGCATCGCCCGGGAGAACGAACGGATCGTCAGCGAGGGCGGCTACCGGGCCCCCGGCGGGCAGTGGGTCGACCTCGGGCCTGCCGTCGCGGCTGCCGCGGACGGCACCCGGCTGTTCGGCCCCGAGCCCGTACCGGTCGGCGAGGTGGCGCCAGGGGCCGGCGCGAGCTGCACGGTCACCGCCGAGGACAGCGTCACGGCCGCGGGACGGCTCGCCGCGGCGGACCGCGCGCCGGTCGCCGTCCTGAGCTTCGCCTCCGCGCGCAATCCCGGCGGCGGCTACCTCAACGGGGCGCAGGCGCAGGAGGAGGCGCTGTGCCGGGCCTCGGCCCTGTACACCTGCCTGCTGCGCGCACCCGGCTACTACGCCCACCACCGGGCCGACCGGGACACCTTCTACTCGGACCGGGTGATCCACTCCCCCGCGGTACCGGTCTTCCGCGACGCGCGCGGCGGCCTGCTGGACGAGCCGTGGACGGCCGGCTTCCTCACCTGCCCCGCGCCGAACGCCGGGGTGATCGCCCGGACGCAGCCGGAGCGTACGGCCGGGATCGGGCCCGCGCTGGACGCGCGAGCCGAGCGGGTGCTGGAGGTCGCGGTCGCGCAGGGCTACCGGCGGCTGGTGCTCGGCGCCTGGGGCTGCGGTGTCTTCCGCAACGACCCGGCCAGGGTGGCGGCGGCCTTCGCCGGGCCGCTGCTGCCGGGCGGCCGGTTCGCGCACGCCGTGGACGAGGTGGTCTTCGCCGTCCTCGACCGGCGCCCCGACTCCCCCACCCGCGCTGCCTTCACCGCCGCCTTCCCCGGCGCGCTCTCCTGCGCCTGACATGCCGGGGGCCGCCGCCCGCACCCCGGTTCCGGTGCGGGCGGCGGCCCCTCGCGAGCCTCGCGGACGCGTCCCTACGGCACGGGGGTGGCGTGCGGCCCGCACACCACGTCGTGCCGGTCGAGCGTGCCGTGCAGCAGGTAGTCGTCGACACGGGAGTTGATGCACGGGTTCACCAGGTTGGTGACGCCGTGCGAGCCCGCGCCCTGCTCGGTGATCAGCCGCGATCCGGCCAGCCTGCGGTGCGTCTCCAGCGCGCCGGGGTACGGGGTCGCCGCGTCGTTCGTGCTCTGCACGATCAGCACGCCGGGCAGCCCGCGGTGCGAGCGGACGTCGACCGGGGTCTGCTGACGTACCGGCCAGGTGGCGCAGGGCAGATTCATCCAGGCGTTGGACCAGGTCAGCAGCGGGTACTTCGCGTGGAGCGCGGTGTTGTCCCGGTCCCACGTGCGCCAGCTGGTCGGCCACGCGGTGTCGGTGCACTCCACCGCGGTGTAGACGGCGGTGCCGTTCTCCGCGGTGGCGTTGCCTGCGGTGTCCGAGAGGTCGGGGGCCGCCGCGTCGAGCATCGCCTGGGTGTCGCCGGCCGCGTACCGGCTCCACACGCCGGCCACGGTGGCCCAGCTGGAGTCGTAGTACGGGGCGCTGGTGAAGAAGTTGAGCAGTTCGGCCGGGCCGACGACGCCGCCGATCGGGTGGCTCTTGGCCGCGGCCCGCAGGGCCACCCACTTGGCCTGGACCTGTGCCACCGTGCTGCCGAGGTGGTAGACGGAGTCGTACTTCGCGACCCACGCCTCCCAGTCCGCCCACCGGGCCTCGAACGCCACGTCCTGGTCGAGGTTGTTCTGGTACCAGACCTGGTCGCGCGAGGGGTCGACCACGCTGTCGATGATCATCCGGCGCACGTGCGTCGGGAAGAGCGTGGCGTAGACCGAGCCGAGGTACGTCCCGTAGGAGACCCCGAGGTAGTTCAGCCGGTCCTCGCGCAGTGCCGCCCGGATGACATCGAGGTCGCGGGCGGTGTTGGCGGTGGTCATCTGGGAGAGCATCGCCGCACCGGTGCGCTCCAGGCAGCCCCGGGCGTATTCGGCGGCCAGTTTGCGCTGCGCCTGCTTGTCGGCGTCGCTGTCAGGCACCGGGTCGGCCTTGGGCGCGCTCACGTAGGCGGTCGGGTCCTCGCAGGAGATCGGCGCGGAGTGGCCGACGCCCCTGGGGTCGAAGCCGATGAAGTCGTACGCCTTGGCCGTCTTGGTCCACAGCGGGGCGCCGGTGGCGCTGCGCACCGGGAAGCGCAGGCCGGAGCCGCCGGGGCCGCCCGGGTTGTAGACCAGCGCGCCCTGCCGCTCCTGCGCGGTGCCGGTGCTGGCCGCCCGGTCGACGGCGAGCTTGATGGTGGCACCGAACGGCTTGCGATAGTCGACGGGCACGGTCACCCAGCCGCACTGGACCGGCGCCGCGAGGCCCCAGCCCTCGGGGCACGCGGCCCATTTCACGCCGGTGCGCCGGGCGTCGGCCGCGGCGATGGTCTCGCCGACGGCCTCCGGCACGGTCACCGCCGGCGGGCGGTGCCCCCTGGCGGCTCCTGCCGTGGCGGCCGGCGCCGCGGCGATGGCTCCCGCGATCAGGGCGCCGGTGGAGACGAGCACGATCGTGCGTCTCACGTCGAACCTCCCCCTCTGTTCCATGGCTTGTGGCCATGGTGGTCACAGTGATGAGGTGCGAATCCTTTCCCCTGTGTGGCCGCTGTGAACAGGCCAGGAGAGTGATTTTTCATCAAAGCGTGATTTCATCCCGGAGTTGGCCTGCTCCGCATGGGTGACCGCCGCCTCGGCCAGAGCCGTGATGAACGGGTGCGGATCCGTGCCGTCGCCCGCCAACTCCGGCTGGAAGAGGGTGGCGAGGTAGAAGGGGTGGCCGGGCAACTCGGCGATCCTGGGAGCCTGCTCGCCGTCGTGCCCGGTGAACCGCAGCCCCGAGGCGACGAGTCGCGGCAGCAGCGCGGGGACCGGGCCGTAGGCGCAGTGGAAGCGCTCGACGCTCTCCCGGCTGCCGAGCAGCCGCTCGGCGAGGCTGCCGGGGACGGTGGCCAGCCGGCCCTCGTGGCCGACCAGGGAGCAGGCCAGCGGGCCGATCAGCAGGTCGCCCGCAGCGTCGTCGTCCTCGCCGCGCGGGTCGTTCTCCGCGTGGCGGGCAGTGGCCAGGCCGCACACGTTGCGGGCGAATTCCAGCAGCGCGTGCTGGAAGCCGCCGCAGGTGCCGAGGAAGGGGATGCCGTTCTCGCGGGCGGTGCGCACCGCGGCCAGTGCGCCCGCCTCGCTGCGGTACGGGCTGCCGGGCAGCAGCCACACCGCGTCGAAACCGCGGACGGCGCCTGGTTCCAGGGCGTCCTCGGTGGGGATCCAGTAGGCGTCGACGGGCAGTCCGTGCCGGCGCCTGAGCGCGTCGAGCAGGCCGGGCAGGCGCTGGTGGGACCTGACGGCCGGGGCGCGGTCGCCGACCAGGGCGATACGGGCGGTCGTTTTGCGGGCGGCGGCGTTGCGGGGATCGGAGGTCCGGGCGGCGGCGTTGCGGGGATCGGAGGTCCGGGCGGCGGCGTTGCGGGGATCGGAGGTCATGACGGTCATCGTGGGCCGGGCAGCCACATCACGTCCAACGATTCATTCTGCTCCCCGCATCAGCGATACTGATGGCCATGGATCCCCATCTGCTGCGGACCTTCACCGCGGTCGCCCGGCTGGGGTCCTTCTCCGCCGCGGCCCATGAACTCGGCTACACCCAGTCGGCGGTCTCGCAGCAGGTCGCCGCGCTGGAGGCGGACCTCGGCGTCGCCCTGCTGGGGCGCCGCCCGGTCGCCCCCACCGAGGCGGGCGCCCGGCTGCTCGACCATGCCGACGTCCTGCTCACCCGCCTCGCGGCCGCCCGCGCCGATGTCGTACGGGTGGCGCGCACCCCGGTGGTGAGCCTGGTGGTCGGCGCCGCCGGCTGCGCGTTCGGGCCGCGGGCGGCGCGGGCGCTCGCGGAGTTCCGCGGCGCGATGCCGCGCGCGCAGGTGGGGGTGCGCGGGCTCGAACGGGCCGCCGTGGTCCCTGCGGTGGTCGCCGGAGAGGTCGACCTCGGGCTGGTCGACGGGGCGGTGGCGCCGACCGATCCGCTGCGGCTGCCGCAGGCGGAGGGGCTGGCGGTGGCGGTGGTGGGCGAGGAGCCGCTCGCGGTGCTGCTCCCGCCGGGCCACCCGCTCGCCGGGCGCACCGGACTGCGTCTCGACGACCTCACCGACGCGCTCTGGCTCGACGCGCCGGGTGCGGCCGTGCCGCTCGCCGACCTCCGCGCGGCCACGCCCGGTGCCTACCCCGCAGGGCTCGGCTACGCGGGCGGCGACGCGCGCGTGCTCCACGAACTGGTGGGCGCGGGCCACGGGCTCGCGGTACTCCCCCGCTCCGCCGCGGGCCCTGCGGCCGTGCCCCTCACCGAGCCGCACCTGGTCCACCGCGTGGAAGTCGTCCACGGGGCCGCCGCGAGCCCCGCCGCCACCCGCTACGCCGCCGCTCTGGCAGCGGGCTGACGGCGCGCGAAGCCGGTGCTGCGACCGGCAGGACCGGGCGGGTTCGCCGGAAGCCCGCGCCGTCATGTGCGGTGCGTCGCAAGGCGCCGGCTCTGCCTCCCAGCGGCCCCACCCGGTTGATCGGGCAACGCCGCGAGATGCCGTGCAGGACTTCGGGAGCCGCTGAACCCACCCGGTCGCAGCACTAGACTGGCAGCCGCTGACCGACAGGGGGACGGGGATGGCCGCAGGCAGCGGTATGAGGTTGGTCGTGTCCGGTCACGCGGATGTGGACCAGGAAGAACTCGACGCGCTCACGGCGCAGTTGAGGCGGCGGCTGCTCGACCTGGACGTGGACGGCGTACGCCTGGACCGGTCCGCCGCTGAGGTGCCGGAAGGTGCCAAGCCCGGCGAGGCCATCGCCGTCGGGGCGCTCGCGGTCAGCCTCGCGCCCGCGGTCTTCCGGTCCGCGCTGCTCCTGGTGGAGACCTGGATGCAGAACCGCCCGGTGCGCGCGGTCAAGGTCGACATCGCCGGCCGCAGCATCGAACTCGGCCAGGCGTCGGCGGAACAGCAGCAGCTCCTGGTGGAGGCCTTCCTCGCCGAGTTGCGCGGCACGCCCGGCACGGCAGGCCCTTCCGGGACCGAGCAGGCGCCCGGGGCCTCCGGGGAACCGCCCGCCGCCCAGGGGTAGACCGGATGACCGACTCCCCCTTCGGCCCGGGCCGCAGGGACGCGCTGCTGATCGCGACCGGACAGTACGACGACCCGACGCTGACCGCCCTGCGCTCCCCAGGCCAGGACTGCGTGGGCCTCGCGGGAGTACTCGCGCGACCGGACATCGGCGGCTTCGGCACCGAGCAGCTGAGGGACGCGCCGGCGCATGAGGTGATGCGCGCGCTTGAGCGCTTCTTCCTCGACCGCAGCCGCGACGACCTGCTCCTGCTGCACATCTCGTGCCACGGCATCAAGGACGATGACGGCCACCTGTACTTCGCCGCCCGCGACACCGACCGCGACCTGCCCGCCTCCACCGCGGTCCCGGCCGCCTTCCTGCGCGACAGGATGGAGCGGTGCAGGGCCCGCACCGTCGTCGTCCTGCTCGACTGCTGCTACAGCGGGGCCTTCATCCCGGGGGCGAAGGGGGACGACCGGATCCACCTGCGCGACGAGCTGGCGGGCCACGGAAGGGCGGTTCTCACCGCGACCAGCCGCACCGAGTACGCCTGGGAGGGCAGCCGGGTCGAGTCCTCGGTGCCCCAGCCGTCCCGCTTCACCGGTGCCCTGATCGAGGGCCTGGCCACGGGCGCGGCCGACCTGAACCGGGACGGCCGGATCACCGTCACCGAGCTGTACGACTACGTGTACGAGTCGCTGCACCGCGCCGGTGCGCGACAGCGGCCCCGGATGTGGGCGGACCTGGAGTACCAGGTCACGATCGCGCGCACGGCTGCGGCTCGCCAGGACCCCGTGCCGCCACCGGCGGCGCCCGCGCCGCAGCCGCCCCCTGAGCCGGAACCCCTGTCGGAGCGCGAGGCCGCCCGGTACCCCCTGCCACGCACGAGCCAGGGGGAGGACTGCGTGATCTACTTCGAACTCGACCTGGCCGAGGCCTCGTTCGGCTGCACCAAGGACATCCGGGTCGAGACCGCGAGGGTGTGCGGCGACTGCTCGGGAACGGGCGGGGCGGGCGGGGCGCGACCCCGGATGTGCTCCGAGTGCTCGGGCCGCGGCCTGACGACACAGACCCCGTGGAACCCGAACGGCACCACCTTGGTGGCCCGCCCCTGCACGAAGTGCCAGGGCTTCGGCACGGTGCCCCGCCGCACGTGCCCCGAGTGCGCGGGCGACGGGCGCGTCGTGGCCCGCCGTACCCTCACACTCCGATTCCCGCCGGGAGTCGCCCACGGCACCAGGATCCTGCTGGCCGGCGAAGGAGAGGCCGGGCCCGGCGGCGGCGATCCCGGCGACCTGTACATCGAGGTCGTGGAGCTGCCGCACCCGGTTTTCCGGCGCGAGGACGCCGACCTGTACTGCACCGTGGCCATCCCGGCGGCCGTGGCAGCGGCGGGCGGCACCGCCCAGGTGGACACGCTGGACGGCAGGAAGACCGTCCGTGTCCGCAAGGGCATCCGCGACGGCCAGTCACTGCGGCTGCCGGGCCTCGGTGTTCTCCACCTCCACGGCGATGGCGCCCGCGGCGACCTGTACGCACAGGTCGAGATCCGGGGCTGACCCGGCCGGCGGCGCCACGGGCATCAGGGCGGCCGAGGCTTCGGCGAAAGCGGTGCGGGGCGCCGCCGACGTCAGCAGGAGGCCGGGGCCCGCCAGCGGGGTGAGGGAGCTGAGCGGCGGCAGCGGGAAGCCGGCGGCAGAGGCGGGTGGCGGCACCACGAGGAGCTGACTCATCGTCCGGTGGGCGCCGAGTACCGCCGGGCCGTCCCAGCCAGGCGCCGCCCCCGGGCCGAACGCCAGGGACTGGTCGAGCAGGGTGCGGCCGCCGTGGTCGACGGTGAGCCGGGTGGTGAGGTGCCCCGGCGCCTCACCGTGGCGGCCGAGGACCAGTTCCTCGCGCAGCACCAGGCAGGCGCCCGCGGCGAGCGTGACCCGGGTGGTCATCCGCAGGTCGCTGCCCCGGGCGGCGATCACCGGCTCGGGCAGCCAGTGCAGTTCCGCACCCTCGCCGACGGTCAGCCGCACGTCGTGGAAGGCCGGTCGCCCCTCGCGGTCGGGCAGCGAGACGGTCGCGGCGGCGGAGTCGACGGTGAGCCGCGCGCCGGCGGCCACCTCGACGTCGATGCCGAGCCGGTCGCCGCCGAGCGGTGCGCTCATCGCGCCGACGACGGTGACGCGGGCCCAGCCGTCCCGCGGCGCGCGGGTCCTGCGCAGGGCGAGCGGTCCCGCGCCCGCGAGCAGCGGCAGCGCGGTGCCGCCCGCGCCGCTGGGCACGGCCCTGATCCGGGCGACGGACGCGACCGTCATACGGCCCAGGCCGCGAGCCGTTCGCCGACCCACGCGGCGACGGGCGCGATGCCGTCGCCGCGCGTGACGGAGGTGAAGACCACGGGGAGCGCCCCGCGCTGGGCGGCGGCGTCGCGGGCCATCCGGTCCAGGTCGGCGCCGACGTGCGGCGCGAGGTCGGTCTTGTTGACGACCAGCAGGTCGGCGGTGGTCACCCCGGGGCCGCCCTTGCGGGGGATGTCGTCACCGCCGGCCACGTCGATCACGAAGATCTGCGCGTCGACCAGGCCCTTGGAGAAGGTCGCGGTGAGGTTGTCGCCGCCGGACTCCACGAGCACCAGGTCGAGCGGTCCCACCGCCTCCTCCAGGTCCTCGACGGCTTCGAGGTTCGCCGAGATGTCGTCGCGGATCGCGGTGTGCGGGCAGGCGCCGGTCTCGACGCCGACGATCCGCTCGGGCGGCAGCACCGCGCTGCGGAGCAGGAATTCGGCGTCCTCGCGGGTGTAGATGTCGTTGGTGACGACCCCGATGGCGAGCCGGTCGCGCAGTTCGCGGCACAGCGCGGCGACCGTGGCGGTCTTGCCGGAGCCGACGGGGCCGCCGAGCCCGATCCGCAGCGCCCGGCGGCGGCCGTCGGGGCGCAGGTCGGAGGAGGAGTGCGCGTAGCGCTCGGGGAAGACCTCGGGGTGGTCACGGTGCATGCTGGGCTCCGTCGGTCATGAGGCGAACAGCCGTACCGGCCAGGCCGCGTGCTGCTCCGCGCTGATGTCGAGCAGCGGTGCACAGGCGGCGGGCAGGGCGGTGAGGCCTTCGGTTGTCGCGCGGGCTGCCGCGTCTGCGGCGGCGCGGGCGGTGGCGTCGATCTGCGGGGCGAGCCGCGCCAGCACGGCGGCGGCGTGGAAGGGGTCGAGGCTGAGCAGCCGGACCGCGGCGGTTGCCGGGCCGGCGGCGGACTCGTAGGCGGCCGCGTAGCCGGCGTGCAGCGGGCGCAGGCCCGCCGCCTGTGCGGCCAGGCCGAGGACGACGGGCTGGTGGGCGCCGCGTGGGCGGGCCGCGGCGAGCCCGTCGAGGCCGGCCGAGGGCCAGGTGGCGCGGGCCGCCCGCATGAGCTGGCGGCCGAGCCGCCGGGAGACCGTACGCAGCGCGAGCGAGGGTGTGCGGGCATCCGCGGCATCGTCGAGCGCGAGCGGGTCAAGTCCTGCGGTCGCCGCCGCGGCCAGTGCGGCGGCGACCAGTCCCGCGGTGTGCAGCCGCCCGCGGCAGAAGTCCGCGAGGTCGGCCGCGTCGTGGACGCGCCCGTCGGCGACCGCCGCCTCTGCGCCCCCCGAGTGCGCGTGGCCGCCGGCCGGGAAGCGCCCGTCGGACAGCAGCAGCAGCGCGGCGAGGGAGGTGTCGGTGGCGCACTCGCGGGCGATGTCAGCGGCATCGGTGAGGCCGGCGGCTTCGGTGAGGTCGGTCATCGTCCGGGCCTCAGAAGAGGAAGTATCGCTGGGCCATGGGCAGTTCCGCGGCGGGGGCGGGCTCCACGACCTCGCCGTCGATCCGCACCGTGAACGTGTCGGGGTCCACCCTGACCTCGGGCAGTGCCGCGTTCTCGCGCATGTCGGCCTTGGTGACGGCCCGGGTGTCGTGGGCGGCGGTGAACTGCTTGCCGAGGCCGAGGCGTTCCGGCAGGCCGTCGTCGAGCGCCGCCCGGGTGACGAAGTTGACGGAGTTGGCCGCGGGGGCGGCGCCGACGCCGCCGAACATCGGCCGGGGCAGCACGGGTTGCGGGGTGGGGATGGACGCGTTGGCGTCGCCCATCTGGGCGTAGGCGATCTGCCCTCCCTTGAGCACCAGTTGCGGCTTGACGCCGAAGAAGGCCGGGTCCCACAGCACCAGGTCGGCGAGCTTGCCCGGCTCGACGGAGCCGATCTCGTGGTCCAGGCCCTGCGCGACGGCGGGGTTGATGGTGTACTTCGCGATGTACCGGCGCGCCCGGTGGTTGTCCGCGGCGGTGTCGCCGGGCAGTGCGCCGCGGCGGCGCTTCATGACGTGGGCGGTCTGCCAGGTGCGCAGCGCGATCTCGCCGATCCGGCCCATGGCCTGCGAGTCCGAGCTGATGATGCTGATCGCGCCGAGGTCGTGCAGCACGTCCTCGGCGGCGATGGTGGACGGGCGGATACGGGACTCGGCGAAGGCGAGGTCCTCCGGCACCGCGGGGTTGAGATGGTGGCAGACCATCAGCATGTCGAGGTGCTCCTCGACGGTGTTGACGGTGTGCGGCCGGGTCGGGTTCGTCGACGACGGCAGCACGTTGGGGTGCGAGACGACGCTGATGATGTCGGGCGCGTGCCCGCCGCCCGCGCCCTCGGTGTGGTAGGCGTGGATGCCGCGTCCCGCGATGGCGGCAAGGGTGTCCTCGACGAAGCCGGCCTCGTTCAGCGTGTCGGTGTGCAGGGCGAGTTGCGCCCCGGTCTGCTCGCACACCCCGAGGCAGGCGTCGATCGCCGCGGGGGTCGCGCCCCAGTCCTCGTGGATCTTGAAGCCGAGCGCTCCGGCCCGCAACTGGGCGTGCAGCGAGGCGGGGTTGACCGTGTTGCCCTTGCCGAGCAGCCCGACGTTGACCGGATACGCCTCGAGTGCGGCGAACATCCGCGCCAGGTGCCAGCCGCCGGGGGTGATGGTGGTGGCCTTGGTGCCCTCGGCCGGTCCTGTGCCCCCGCCGAGGACGGTGGTCACACCGGAGGCCAGCGCCTCGTCGATCAGGGTCGGCGAGATGAAGTGCACGTGGGCGTCGATGGTGCCCGCGGTGAGGATCCTGCCGTTGCCCGCGATGACCTCGGTCTCCGGACCGATGACCAGGTCGGGGTGGACGCCGTCCATGGTCTCGGGGTTGCCTGCCTTGCCCAGCGCGGTGACGCGGCCGTCACGCAGGCCCACGTCGGCCTTGACGACGCCCCAGTGGTCGAGGACGACCGCACCGGTGATCACCGTGTCGGGCGCGCCCTCGGCCCGGGTGGCGCGGCCCTGCCCCATGGACTCGCGGATGACCTTGCCGCCGCCGAAGACGGCTTCGTCGCCGGCCAGTCCCGGGCCGCCGGCGAGGTCGCGTTCGACCTCGATCAGCAGGTCGGTGTCGGCGAGCCGGATGCGGTCGCCGGTGGTGGGGCCGTAGAGGTCGGCGTAGACGGGCCGGGTGAGTTCAGGCATCGAGGGCTCCTCCGGTCTCGCCGCGCAGGCCCGCGACCACCCGGGCGCCGGCGATCGGCACCAGTTCGACCTCGGCGGGGATGCCGGGCTCGAAGCGCACCGCGGTGCCCGCGGCGATGTTCAGCCGCAGGCCGCGGGCGGCGGCGCGGTCGAAGCTCAGGCCCGGATTGGCCTCGGCGAAGTGGTAGTGCGAACCGACCTGCACCGGGCGGTCGGCGGTGTTGAGCACCGCGATCCGGGTGACGGGGCGGCCGGGGTTGAGTACGACCGGCGCGCCGGCGTGGATGATCTCTCCTGGAATCACGCCGCCCCCTCAGACGATCGGCTCATGGACGGTGACGAGCTTGGTGCCGTCGGGGAAGGTCGCCTCGACCTGCACGTCGTGGATCATCTCGGGGATGCCGTCCATGACGTCGTCGCGGGTCAGGACGCCGCGGCCGGACTCCATGAGCTCGGCGACGCTGCGCCCGTCGCGTGCGCCCTCCAGGATGTGGGAGGTGATCAGCGCGACGGCCTCGGGGTGGTTCAGCCGCAGGCCGCGGGCACGCCGCCGCTCGGCCACGTCGGCCGCGACATGGATGAGCAGGCGTTCCTGCTCATGGGGGGTCAACCGCACAGCCGCACCTCACAGTCTCTCGCCTGGCCCGTGAGATTAGTTCGGCGGCGTTTCACCCGCGTTAACGGCTGTTACGGGCGCCGGTCCCCCGTGCCGGGACCGCGGTGCTCGGCCGCGATGCCGAACCTCCGGCGTTCGCCCGTGGCGGACGCCCCGGGCCCCACGGTGGACACCGTACTGATCACCTGCTCCTCCGGCTGCTCGTCGAGATCACGGAGTCGTTGCAGGTCAGCGGCTGAGACCAGGGCGACCAGCGGCTTGCCGTGCCGGGTCAGCACCACCTGCTCACCGCCGTAGACCACGCGGTTGATGAGGTCGGCGAGCTGCGCACGCGCTTGTGTCACCGGGACGTCGTAGGTCATGCTCCCCATCATAACGAGATGTACGTCCTGTACATTTTGACCTGAGGAGGGTGCCCGCATGTTCCGACCCACCGCCCGCTACGTGCTGCCGGAGTTCACCGAGCGCAGCAGCACCGGCGTCCGCACCATGGACCCCTACTCCAAGCTGCTCCAGGAGCGGATCGTCTTCCTGGGCACCCAGATCGACGACACCTCGGCGAACGACGTGATGGCCCAGCTCATCCATCTGGAGAGCGCTTCCCCGGATCAGGACATCCACCTCTACATCAACTCGCCGGGCGGCTCCTTCTCCGCCATGACCGCGATCTACGACACGATGCAGTTCGTCACCTGCGACGTGGCCACGGTCTGCATCGGGCAGGCGGCCTCGGCGGCCGCGGTGCTGCTGACGGCCGGCGCACCGGGCAAGCGCATGATCACCCCGGGGGCGCGGATCCTGGTCCACCAGCCGTCGCTGGGCGACGTGGTGCAGGGCGACGTGTCGGACCTGGAGATCCAGGCGAGGGAACTGCTCCGCACCCGCGAGCGGTTGGAGACGCTGCTGGCCCGGCACACCGGCCAGGACATCGAGCGGATCCGCACCGACATCGAGCGGGACAAGGTCTTCGACGCCGAAGCCGCCGTCGCCTACGGCCTGGTGGACCGGCTGACCACCAGCCGCAAGGCCAACAGTCCCTCCTACGGCCTGCGGTGAGGCCCCGTGGTGCCGGAACTGCCGCCGCTGCCGGCGCTGACCCGCTCCGAGGGCGAGCTGATCGACTGCTACCTCGAGGTCGTCGACCTGCTCGGCAGGATCAACCCCGCGCGCACCGCGGACACCTACTCGGCGCTGCGCGCGGCCCAGGCGCTGGTGGGTCGCGCGGTGGCGCTGCGCGAGGCGCTGACGGTGATGCACCTGCGCGGCGAGACGGAGATGCATCACGCCACGCTGGGGCGGGCGCTGCGGGTCCTGGACGGCGAACGCCGGTCGTCGCTCGCCGCGGTGCCGCCCGAGCAGCGCACGCCGCCGCCCGGCTGACGGTCGCGCGCCGGACAGGCCGCCGGCCCCAAGCAGGGCGGGCGGGGGCGGACTGAGGGATCGTCGGCCGTGATCGTCACTCAGCGGCACGGCCGACCCCGGTTCGGCCGAACACCGGCTCAGCCCATTGGCGGATCGGCGACCCCGGCGCGGACCGGGGGCGCGGTTGCGCGCCCGCCTGCCGACGCTCGGCAAGCGCGCAGGTCACACAGGCCGGCGAAAGCGCGGACCACCCGAAGGGCCCAGCGTCGGCACTCGGGCAGCGGCGCTGTGACGAGAATCACATCGGGCGTTTCCCGCCCGGTGCCGACGTGCCGGGTGCGTCACGATCCGTAGTGACGACAAGCCCCCGCCGCCGTGGCGGGGCGGTCCGCACGGACGCCGAGTCCCGCCGGCGTGTGGATGCCAGGTCGACACGAGTGCAACGGCGGGAGCGGAGGACCCAGGCACGACGGGGCCGGCCCGGAGCACGTACGGGCCACCTCTTGGGGTGAAGCCGCTGCATGCGGCCGGGCATCTTCGCCTGCCCGAACCCGACAGGTCATCCTTCGCAGGCTGACGACGAAGGGTTGCGCATGACCGCGCCTCACGTCCTGTCCGCACGGCTGTCACGGATCGGGGCCGCGTCCCTGTTCACGGCCGCGGCAGTCGCCGTACCCGCGCTGCTGCCGGGTGCGGCACAGCAGGCGGGCGCCGCCACGATGGCCGTGAAGGCCCTCGGCGTGGCGGCCTCCAAGCAGGGCTCGCCCTACCAGTGGGGCGCCACCGGCCCCAGCCGCTTCGACTGCTCGGGCCTGACGCTGTACTCGTTCAAGCAGGCGGGCAAGAAGCTGCCGCGCACCGCGGCGGCGCAGTACCGCAGCACCAGGCACGTCTCCGCCTCCGCGCGCCGCGCGGGCGACCTGGTGTTCTTCCACGCCGGTTCCGCGGCGTCGTCCGTCTACCACGTCGGGATCTACGCAGGCGGTGGCGAGATCTGGCACGCGCCCAAGACCGGCGCGCGGGTCCGGCTGGAACACATCTGGACCAGGAGCGTGTGGTACGGCCGGGTGTGACGTCCGCCCGGCGTGTCGGGCATGCTGCGCAACGCGCCCGCGACGGCGCCCAACGCGCGCCCGGCGCACCCCGGACCGCGGTGGGCACCCGCCCGGCACGCCCGCGGCGGGCCCTGACCGGTCACACGGTCGCGGCCCGGCCCCACCCGCGTGTGATGCGCAGGGCGGCGACCGCGCCTGCCGCCGACGCCACACCGAGCAGCACCGCGACCGCGGCGAGGGTACCCGCGGTGTCGCCGGCAGCGGCGGCACGCAGCGCGTGCGCGGCCCAATACCCCGGCGAGGCGGGCGCGATGGCACGGGCCCAGCCCGGCAGTTCGGCCACCGGCACCAGCGCGCCGCCCAACGTGGTGAGCACCAGCGCGCCGATGTCGTGCAGGGCCGCCAACTGGCCGGGGCTGCGGGCGAGTACGCCGAGCGCGGTGCCGAGGCCGAGCAGCGCGAGCCCCCAGGCGGCACACGCCGCCAGCAGCAGCAGCGGCGCTGCGACCGGCATCCCCAGCACGGCCACGCCGAAGCCGAGCACCACCGCCTGCTGGGCGGCGAGCACGCAGAAGACCGGCACCGCCTTGCCGAGCAGGAGTTCGGCCGCCCCCGCGGGGGTCGTCCGCAGCCGGTCCCAGGTCCGCCAGGTCCGCTCGGACAGGATCGAGGTGCCCACGATCGACAGCGCGAGCAGCGAGAACGTCACCAGCGACCCGATCACCGCCTGCGCGGTCCCGTCCGCCGCCCCCTGCGCCGCCTCGTAGAGCGGGCGCAGCGCGAGCAGCACCACCACCGGCATGACGATCCTGCCGAGCAGCGGGCCCGGTTCACGCAGCAGCACGGTCGTGTTGAGCCGGACCAGCACTCCGGTGCGCAGCAGGAAGCCGCGGGTGTCAGGCCGCATACGGAGCCTCCTCGGCGAGCGCCCGGTAGAGGTCGTCCAGGTCCGGGCTGCGTACGTCGACGGTCAGCGGTGCGCAGCCCGCGGCGAGCAGCGCGGCCAGGTCGGCGGGCGGGTCGGCGCTGCTGATCCGCAGTACCCCGTCGGGATCGGTGCGGCTCCTGGAGCGCAGCTCCTGGGGCAGGCCGGAGCGTAGGGAAGGCGCCGCCGGATCGAGGGTGACCCGGATCTCGCCCGGGAGCCCGGCGGTGAGGGCGGCGCGCTCGCCGCGTGCGACCACCCGGCCGGCCCGTGCGACCGCGAGGGTCGCGTCCAGGTCGACCAATTCCGGCAGGTAGTGGGTGGTGTAGACGACCGCGGCGCCGGCGGCGGCCCTGGACCGTACGGCCGAGAGGAGCGCCTGCCGGGTCTGCGGGTCGGCCCCCGCCGTCGGCTCGTCGAGCAGCAGCACCCGCGGAGCGCCGACCATCGCGGCGGCTGCCTGGGTCCTGCGCCGCTGGCCGCCGGAGAGTGCCGCGCAGGGCCGGTCGAGCACGTCGGTGAGCAGCAGTTCCTCGGCGATCCGCCCGGCGGCGCGGCCGGCGGCGGCGCGCCGCAGTCCGGCCAGGCCGGCGAACAGCCGCAGCTGCTCGCGGACGGTGAGCCTCGGGTAGAGGGCGATGTCCTGCGGGGCGACGCCGAGTACGGCGCGGGCGGCCCGGGGCGCGGCCGTCGCGTCGACACCGCAGACCGCCACCCGGCCCGTGTCCGGTCGGACCAGACCGGTCACCACCTCCACGAACGTGGTCTTGCCCGCCCCGTTGTGCCCGATGAGCCCGGCGATCTCGCCGGGCCGCACGGTGAGCGAGAAGCCGTCCAGCGCGCGCCGGCTCCCGTAGCTCTTGACCAGTCCCTCCACTGCGAGCACATCGCCTCCCGTAAGTGATCTACAGTGTATAGATCTACAGTGTAGAGCCATGAGTGGGAAACGGGAAGAAATCCTGGACGCCGCCGAGGCGATCGCCGACGAGCGCGGCCTCGAGGGGCTGTCGATGCGGGCGGTCGCACAGGCCGTCGGCCTGACGCCGATGGCCCTCTACCCGCACGTCAAGGACAAGGGCGGCCTGCTCGACGCCCTGGTGGGGCGGATGCTGGGGCGGCTGTACGAGGCGGCGCCGGGCGCGGCCTCGCAGGAGAGCGAGTGGCGCGAGCGGCTGCGGCTGTTCGCCCGCACCGCCCGCACCCTCTCGCTGGGGCACCCGTGGGCGGCCGGTCTGCTGTTCTCGCGGCCCGCCGTCGCGCCGGACGCCGTGCGCACCGTCGACCTGCTCTACACCGTCCTGCTCGACGCGGGGATTTCGCCGGCCGAAGTCCCGCGGCTGGAGCGGCTGGTGAGCACGTTCGTCCTCGGCTGGATCGCCTCCGAGGCCGGTGGCCGGTTCGGACCCGGCAGCCTCGATCCGCGGGGGCGGCGCGGGCAGTTGCCGACCGGCACGCTGCCAGGGCATGGCGCGCTGGCCGGCCATCTGGACCAGCCGGTCGACTGGGAGGCGGAGTTCGAAGCGGACCTGACCGATCTGGTGGCCATGGTCGAGGCGGCCGTCGCACGGAAGCCCTGAGGCACGGACCGGCGTTCGCGGGGGCCACGTCCGCCCATGGGCGCGGAATGCATGCCGCGTCGGGGTCGGGCCGGGTGCCCGATGATTTTGGAGAGCGCTCTCCCGGAGGGGTGGGGAAAACCCGCCCGGGAGAGCGCGTCCGGACGGGTCAGTGGATGAGCCGGTAGTTGCTGTCGAGGACGGCGCCCTTGCCGGGCTGGGACTGGTCGTAGCCGTGTGCGTCGCACTGCAGGCCGCCGTTGATGCAGTGGGCGACCATGGCGGACTGGGTGGCGGTGTCCCAGTCGGCGAAGAAGTCGTAGTGGAAGGAGTAGCCCGCGCCGCTGGCCAGGCGCACCTGCGACATGTCGCCGTTGACGGGCCAGGCCATCTTGAACTCGATCATCGGCAGCGCGACGGGGTGGTCGGCGGGGCACACGTTCTGGTTCGCGCCCCAGGCCACCGGATAGGCCATGTGGCTCTTGTGGTCAGGGGTGTCGAGGTGGATGCCGTCCCAGCAACTGGGCGCCTGCAGCCGGATGTTCAGCTGGGCGTCCTGGGTGCTGGGGCAGCTCGCCGGGAAGTTCCAGTTGTGGTAGCTCTGCCCGCACTCCCAGCCCTCGACCGTGCCCTTGAGGTTCTTGAACTCGTCCTGGGACTGCATCGGGTTGCCCACCACGAACCGCAGCCCCTTGGGGAAGGGCCGCACCGAGGTGTAGTCGTTGACCGACGACTTGTAGTAGATCGTCTGCGGCCCGACCGGCAGGATCTTCTGGGTGCCCTTGAAGAGGGACGGCATCCAGTACGCCGACTTGTCCCCGGGCGCCAGGCACGCCGTGCCGCCCGCCGCGTCCAGCGACGCCGTCGTGGAGTTGCCGTTCGTGCTGGTGTTGCCCATGAAGGTGTGGTCGTGGGACTTGCCCGGCTGCCCGGGGTAGACGATCGGGTCGTCGGGTGCGGTGTGGTCGGGCGCGCACTTGGCCTGGAACTCGTGGAAGTACGCGTGCGGCGGGTCGTACGTCGACGGAGTCACGCCGGTCACCGGCGGGTTGGCCATGATGTAGCCGTCGCCGTCCGGGTCGTCGCCCGACGTCTGGTCGGACACCGCCATGCCCGGCATCTCGGGCATCGCGCCGGCGGCCGCACCGTGGGCCGCGGCGGGCGAACCCGCCGACGACGCGGCCGGTTCGCCGGCAGCCGAGTTCGCGGTGAGCAGCGCGCCGCCGCCGGCTGTGACCAGCGCGAGGGCGACGAGCAGCCCGGGAATCCTTCTCGGCCTCCGTGCCATGGAAACCTCCTTGTGCGCAGTGATGGGGGGATGTTGTGGGCATGACAGTCCACACTCGCCGGGAGAGGCGCGGCACCGGCGATCCTGGGTTCTGGGAGAGCGCTCTCCCAGCGCTTGGGAATGTTCCGCCCCCAGTACGGATGTGTCAACAGTTGGTGAAGTGGCATGAACAGCCGCCGCACCGCGGCCGGCCGCCCGAACACCGGCCGACCTGGGCGGCGTTGGAATAGTGAGGGTTTTGTGAAGACTTCCTGTTTCCGAGTACGGGTCGCCGGCCTGCCCTTCAGGCGACCGGCACCGCCCACGGGAGCGTGATCCACACGGTCTTGCCCCCGTCGTCGGTCGGGGTGACTCGGAGACTGCCGCCGGACTCCGCGGCGAGGTGGCGGACGATCACCATTCCTCGGCCGCTGTCCTGTTGCAGGGCCGCGGCCGACTGCCGGGGCCAGCGCGGGTGACTGTCGGTGACGCCGATGCTCAGCTGCTCGGAACGCTCGAGACGCACATCGACGGTGAAGGTCGGCGACAGCCCCGAGGTGTGCAGCACCGCGTTGGTGGCCAGCTCCGACACGATCAGGCGTACGGCGTCGACGGCGGGGGACTCCGCGGGGAGCCCCCAATCGGCCAGCACACCGCACACGTAGCGCCTGGCCGTCGTCACCGACGCCGGGTCGCTCGACAGGGTGACGGATGCTTCCTGAAGATCTGCCATGGCGACGCTTCCCTTTCCCGCCGTGACCTGGCTCCGGTGCGCACCTGCGCCGAAGCACGGCGCCCGGGAATCGGGTCGCCTCGCATACGTCGGGTTCGCGCCAGAATGACACTCATCGTGCCGCCCTTGCGGACGTTCCACAGGTGTCTGCATATATCTGTCGCTCAAAACGGTGAACTCTGCTACGTGAGAACGCATTTGGTCGGCAGACTGTCGTATCGGGTGAATAGGGCGGCGTGCAGGGCGGCATGCCGTATACCGAGGAGGCGCGAAAACGATGGAAAGAGTGCCCGCCGTACGCCGGCGCAGACTCGGCGCGGAGCTGCGACGGCTGCGCGACCTCGCAGGGCTCACCAGTGGCGAGGCGGCCGACCTCGCGGGGTGGCACCAGTCGAAGGTCAGCAGGATCGAGACCGGCCGCAGCAGCGTGCGCGCGGAGGACGTGAACCTGCTGCTGGACATCTACGCGGTACGCGACCGGGACGTCCGCGACCTGCTGTGCACGCTGGCCGGCTACGGCCACCAGCGCGGCTGGTGGCACGACTTCCGCGAGGTCCTGCCGGTCGAGTACCGCGACTTCATCAGCCTGGAGACCGGGGCGAGCCGGGCCAGGTCGATGGAGACCAGTGTGGTGCCCGGACTGCTCCAGACCCCCGCCTACGCGCATGCGCTGACCGGGGACGTCATGCCGCAGCTCGGGCCGCGCGAGGTGACCGCGCTGGTGGAGGTGCGGATCGCCCGGCAGGCGGTGCTGCATCAGGACCCCCCGCTGGAGCTGACCGCGGTGCTGGACGAGGCGGTGCTGCGCCGCGAGGTCGGCGGCCCGGAGGTGATGGCGGGTCAGCTGCGGAGCCTCGCGGAGGCGGCGGAGCTGCCGCAGGTGTCCTTGCATGTGCTGCCATTTGCCGCGGGCGGGCACATAGGGGTGACAGGGTCTTTCGTCATCTTCTCCTTTCCGCGCATTGCTGATCTGGATGTGGTTGTTCTCGACCATCTGACGAGTAGTCTCTGTGTCGATCGGAAAGAGGACATCACCGCTTACGCCGCCGCGTTCGCCCGATTGCGTGATCGCGCGCTTCCCTGTGCGGAATCGGCTGCGATGATCACCCGAATCGGTTCCGAGTTCACGCGGATGCCGCGGCCCACGAAGGAGGCACCATGACCGCGCTGTCCCCGTCACCGTCCCGGCACGTTTCCGCCAGTACGGCGCTCGTCGGCGCGGCCTGGCGGCGCAGCAGTCACAGTACGGCGGCGAACAACTGCGTCGAGGCTGCGGCGTTGCCGACCGGACGGGTCGCGGTCCGCGACTCCAAGGACGTCGCGGGGCCCGCACTCGTCTTCCCTTCGGGTGCGTGGGCGGCCTTCGTCGAGGCGGTCGCGTCCGAGACGATGCGTTCCGCGTAGGCCCCAGGGGTACGCGGCCGCCGTCCGCGTTCGCGGCCCCGGCAGGAGCCGGCCCCTCCCCCGGCGTGCGGCTTGTCAGGCACCCGGGGGCGCGGCCGCCACGATGGCGGCCGCCGCCGCGGCGATCTGCGCGTCGGTCAGGTCGGCCGCGGCCGTGAGCCGGAGGCGTGAGACGCCGTCGGGCACGGACGGCGGCCGGAAGCAGCCGACGGACAGGCCGGCGGCGCGGCACGCGGCGGCCCAGGCGGTGGCGGCGGCGGGCGAGGGCGCGCGGACCGACACGACGCAGGCGTCCGGCGCCGTGGCGTCGAGTCCGGCCCCGGTGAGCAGCCGGTGGAAGGTGCGGGCCGCCGCGAGGGCGCGGACCGCCCGGTCGGGCTCGCGGCGCAGCAGCCGCAGCGCGCCGAGCGCCGCGCCCGCGGCGGCCGGGGCCAGGCCAGTGTCGAAGATGAAGGTGCGGGCCGCGTTGACCAGGTGGTCGATGACGGCGGCGGGGCCGAGCACGACACCCCCCTGCGCGCCCAGCGCCTTCGACAAGGTCGCCGTGCAGACCACGTCGGGCGCCCCGGCGAGACCGGCCGCGTGGACGGCGCCGCGGCCGCCGTCACCGAGGACGCCGAGGCCGTGGGCGTCGTCCACCAGCAGTGCGGCCCCGTGTTCGCGGGCGGCCGCCGCGTGTGCGGCCAGCGGTGCCGCGTCACCGTCCACGGAGAAGACCGAGTCGGTCACGACGATCGCCCGCCCGGTGTGCCCGGCGAGCGCTTTGCGCACGGCGTCGCTGTCGGCGTGCGGGACGACCTCGGTGCGGGCCCTGGACAGCCGGCAGCCGTCGATCAGCGAGGCGTGGTTGGCGGCGTCGGAGACCAGCAGGGTGCCGGCGTCGGTGAGCGCGGTGACCGCGGCCAGGTTGGCGGCGTAGCCGGAGGCCATCACCAGGGCGGCTTCGAAGCCGGTGAAGTCGGCGATCTCCGCTTCGAGTTCCGCGTGCAGCGCGGTGCTGCCGGTGACCAGCCGGGAGCCGGTGGCGCCCGCGCCCCAGCGCAGGCAAGCGTCGGCGCCTGCCCTGGTGACCTCGGGGTGGCGGCTCAGGCCGAGGTAGTCGTTGCCCGCGAGGTCGAGCAGCGGCGAGTCGGCGGCCCTCGGCCGCAGTTCGCGGCGCAGGCCCGCGGCGGCGCGGACGGCGGCCTGCTCCTCGATCCAGCCGAAGGGGCCGTGCGGCGCGCCGGGCGGTGTGCTGTTCACTGCTGTCCCCTGGTTCGGATCGGCGGACGGTCGAGCGGCCCGGCCGGCCGGCCGGATCGCGTCCACCTGCAACGTACTGGCCCGCAATCGTGCACAGGGTGTGGTGATGCACACACCGCGGGCCACGGGTGTTGTGCGGTCCGTCATTGGCCGCGGGCCGTCCGGTAGGCGAGGATCCCCTCATGGATCTGCTGACCGCACTGGTGGACAAGGGGCTGCGACGCGAGCTGCCCACCCGGGACGAGGCGCTTGCCGTCCTCGCGACCTCCGACGACGACCTGCTGGATGTGGTGGCCGCGGCGGGCCGGGTGCGCCGCCAGTGGTTCGGCCGCAGAGTGAAGCTGAACTACCTGGTCAACCTCAAGTCCGGGCTGTGCCCCGAGGACTGCTCGTACTGCTCGCAGCGGCTCGGCTCGAAGGCCGATGTCCTCAAGTACACCTGGCTGAAGCCGGACGAGGCGGCCGCCGCGGCGAGCGCGGGAGTGGCGGGCGGCGCCAAGCGGGTGTGCCTGGTGGCGAGCGGGCGCGGCCCGACGGACCGGGACGTGGACCGGGTCTCGCAGACGATCGCGGCGATCAAGGACCAGAACGAGGGCGTCGAGGTGTGCGCCTGCCTGGGCCTGCTGTCCGGCGGCCAGGCCGACCGGCTGCGGGAGGCGGGCGCCGACGCGTACAACCACAACCTCAACACCTCGGAGGGGACCTACGGGTCCATCACCACCACCCACACCTACGCCGACCGCGTCGACACCGTGCAGAAGGCGCAGGCCGCGGGCTTGTCGGCGTGCTCGGGGCTGATCGCGGGAATGGGCGAGACCGACGCGGACCTGGTGGACGTGGTGTTCGGGCTGCGCGAGCTCGACCCCGACTCCGTCCCGGTGAACTTCCTGATCCCCTTCGAGGGCACCCCGCTGGCGAAGGAGTGGAATCTCACCCCGCAGCGCTGCCTGCGGATCCTGGCGATGGTCAGGTTCGTCTGCCCGGATGTGGAGGTACGCCTCGCGGGCGGCCGCGAGGTGCACCTGCGGACGATGCAGCCGCTGGCGCTGCACCTGGTCAACTCCATCTTCCTGGGCGACTACCTGACCAGCGAGGGCCAGGCAGGCCAGGCCGACCTCGACATGATCGCGGACGCGGGCTTCGAGGTGGAGGGCGCGGACACCGTGACGCTGCCCAAGCACCGGGCGGCCGGGGTGTGCGGCCCGGCCGACGGCGGCTGCGGGGGCGGCGGTTGCGGTGAGGGGCACGAAGGCGGCTGCCACGACAGCGCCGCCGTGGAGACCGTACCGGCGGCGCGCACGGATCTGGTCGCCGTACGCCGCCGGGGCGCGGGGACGGATCTGCCGCCCAATGCCTGAGCCGTACGCGGCGGCGGGTCCGCTGCCGCCCGAGGTGCTGCTGCACCTGGACCGGGAGCACGTGTGGCATCCCTACGGCCCGATGCCGGGACGCCAGGAACCGCTGGTGGTCGCCTCGGCGTCGGGGGTGCGGCTGCGGCTGGCCGCGCCGGCCGAGGGGCAGGACGAGCTGGTCGACGGGATGTCGTCGTGGTGGTCGGCGATCCACGGCTACCGGCACCCGGTGCTGGACGCGGCGGTGCGCGACCAGCTGGGCCGGATGAGCCATGTGATGTTCGGCGGGCTCACGCACGAGCCCGCGGTGCGCCTGGCCGCGCGGCTGGTGGAGATCACGCCTGAGCCGCTGCGGCACGTCTTCCTGGCCGACTCCGGCTCGGTGTCGGTCGAGGTCGCGGTGAAGATGTGCCTCCAGTACTGGCGTTCGCTCGGCCGCCCGGCCAAGCAGCGGCTGCTGACCTGGCGCGGCGGCTACCACGGCGACACCTGGCAGCCGATGTCGGTCTGCGACCCGGACGGCGGTATGCACCGGCTGTGGTCGGGTGTCCTGCCCGAGCAGGTCTTTGCCGACGCGCCGCCGCCGGGCTTCGACGCCGAGCCGGACCCGCGGTACGCGGCGCACCTGCGGGAGCTGATCGGGCGCCATGCCGCGGAGCTGGCCGCGGTGGTCGTCGAGCCGGTGGTCCAGGGCGCGGGCGGTATGGCCTTCCACTCCCCCGGCTACCTGCGGGTGCTGCGGGAGGCGTGCGACGAGCACGACGTGCTGCTGGTCCTCGACGAGATCGCCACCGGCTTCGGGCGGACCGGTGAGCTCTTCGCGGCAGGCCACGCCGGGATCAGCCCGGATGTGATGTGCGTCGGCAAGGCGCTGACCGGCGGTTACCTGACGATGGCGGCGGCGCTGTGCACCAGCCGGGTGGCGGAGGGCATCTCACGGGGCGAGGTGCCGGTGCTCGCGCACGGCCCGACCTTCATGGGCAACCCGCTGGCCGCGGCCGTCGCCAACGCCTCGCTCGACGTGCTGCTCGGACAGGACTGGGCGCAGCAGGTCAAGCGGATCGAGGCCGGGCTGCGCGAGGGCCTGGCGGAGGTGGCCGGGCTGCCGGGGGTGCGCGACGTGCGGGTGCTCGGCGCGATCGGGGTGGTCCAGCTCGACCACCCGGTGGACATGGCGGCGGCGACCAGGGCCGCGGTGCGGGCCGGGGTGTGGCTGCGGCCCTTCCGCGACCTGGTCTACACGATGCCGCCGTACGTGACGGGGGACGAGGACGTGGCGCGCATCTGCGCGGGCGTGAGGGATGCCGCGCTGGCTGCGTGAGCACGGCACGGATGGGCAGGGTCCCCTGGGCGCCCTTCACGGCGACCGGGGGCGGGCAGGCACGACGACGAGGAACGGAGCGACACCCATGGCCATCGTGGTCATCACCGGTACGGGCACCGAGGTCGGCAAGACGATGGCGACCGCAGCGGTGGCCGCCGCGTCCCTGGCCCAGGGGCTGAGCGTGGCCGTGCTCAAACCCGCGCAGACCGGGGTCGCGGAGGGCGAGCCGGGTGACGCCGCGGAGGTGGCCCGGCTGGCCGGGGCGGTGACGGCGGTGGAGCTCGCCCGCTATCCCGAGCCGCTGGCGCCCGCCACCGCGGCCGCGCGGTCGGGGCTGCCCACCATCGGTCCCGACGAGATCGCCGAGGCCGCGGCGAAGCTCGCCGCGGTCCACGACGTGGTGCTGGTGGAGGGCGCGGGCGGACTGCTGGTGCGCTACGACGCGGAGGGCTCGACGCTCGCCGACGCGGCCCGGATGCTGCGCGCCAGGGTGCTGCTGGTGACGCCGCCGGGACTCGGCACCCTCAACGCGGCGGCGCTGAGCGCGGAGGCGCTGAGCAGCCGCAAGATCAGCTGCGCCGGGGTGATCTTCGGCAGCTGGCGCGGTGACCCCGATCTGGCCGAGTGCTGCAACATCACCGACCTTCCCCAGGTGGCGGGCGCGCCGCTGCTCGGCGCGCTGCCGCAGGCCGTGGCGGCTCTGTCGCCTGCCGCCTTCCGGGCCGCCGCGCCGGACTGGCTGGCACCGCAGCTCGGCGGTACGTGGGACGCGGAGGCCTTCGCGAAGGCCTACGCACCGCCGGCGTTCGGCGGCTAGCGGGCGCGGGTCGTCCTGTCGGCGGGCCGCGGCCGGCCGCCGGGCCGGCACGTCAGACGGTGACGGTCCAGGCCCGCAGCTCGTCGGCGATGCGGTGGACGCCGGCGGAGCCGTCCTTGACCAGCCGGGCCAGGTCGCGGACCTGCTCGGGGGTGGTGGTGACGTGCAGGCCGCCGGCGACCAGGTAGGCGTAGGCGACCGCGGTGGCGAACAGCGCGTTGGACCGTTCCAGGGCGGGGACGTGCAGCAGCAGCTGGAGCAGCGCGGCGGCGCGGGTGTGGTCGTCGGGGTAGACGGGCAGCCCGAATATCTCGGCGTCGTGCCTTCCGACCGCGGCCACCAGCGCGCCCCAGTCGGTGACCTGGGGGTCGCCGGGGGTGTTGTGCTCGGCGACCATGAGCAGCCAGGCCAGATCGATGCGCAGGCTCAACGGGGGCCTTCACCCCGGCCCTCGCCCGGGGCGTCGTCCCGGCTGCCGAACTCCTCCGCGAAGACCTGCTCGTACTGCTTCATGAAGTCGGCCGCCGCCTGGACGAAGGCCCTGCCGTTCTCGCCCTCGTCCCGCTGGACCAGTTCCTCGATGTAGCGGTTCACGCTGATGCCGCGCTGCGAGGCGCGTTCCCGCGCGGTCTCGGCGGTGGTCTCGTCCACCCGCACGTTCAACTGGGTCTTCGCCATGCCTCCAAGCTAGCGCTGATCCGCTAGTAGCGGCAAGGGCGCTGCCCGCGGCCGTCCGTATCGCGGAATTGCGGGCGGCGGGCGGCGGGCCGGTGGTGGGATGGCGGACATGATCACTCCCTGTGTCAGACCCGCGGGGCGCGCGGACTGCGGCGCCGTCCTGGCCTTCTGGCGGGTGGCCGCCGAGGGCACCAGCATCAGCGACGACGAGGCCGGCTTCCGCAGGCTGGTCGACACCGACCCCGGCGCCCTGCTGCTCGCCGAGCGGGACGGCGTCCTGGTGGGCACGGTGATCGCCGGCTTCGACGGCTGGCGGTGCCATCTGTACCGGCTGGCCGTCCACCCGGACGCCCGCCGCCAGGGTGTCGCGCGGGTGCTGCTCGACGCGGCCGAGGCGAGGTTCACCGCGCTGGGCGGACGCCGCGGCGACGCCATGGTCCTGGAGCGCAACGAGCGCGCCCAGTACGCCTGGCGGGCCGCGGGTTACGCGCCGGAGCCGCAGTGGCGGCGCTGGACGAAGCCGCTGCGCAGCGCCTGAGCGGGCCGCCGTCCGCGGCGCGGGCGCCGGCGGCGGGTGCGCACTGGGTGCGGCCGGGCGGCGGCTGACCGATCATGGGACCGAGGTGTCCGATGACCGAAGCGCTGCTCCTGCTCCTGGCCCTGCTCCTCAGTCTCGCCTGCGGTGTGTTCGTCGCGGCGGAGTTCTCGCTGACCACCATCGAGCGCGGCGTGCTGGAACGGGCCGCGCAGCGCGGTGAGCGCGGGGCCGCCGCGGCGCTGGCCGGCGTGCGCTCGCTGACGGTGCAGCTGTCGGGGGCCCAGCTCGGCATCACGGTGACCGGGCTGATCATCGGCATGCTGTCCCGCGGTTCGATCGCGGAGCTGCTGCGCGGGCCGCTGCGCTCGGCCGGTGTGCCCGAATCCACCGCTTCACCGCTCGCACTGGTGCTGGGCACCGGGCTGTCCACGGTCGTGCTGATGGTGGTCGGCGAGCTGGTGCCGAAGAACTGGGCGATCTCCCGGCCGCTGCCGGTCGCGAAGGCCGTCGCCGCGCCGCAGCGCACCTTCACCGCGGCCTTCGGGCCGCTGATCCACCATCTGAACAACACGGCCAACCGGGTGCTGCGGCGGATGGGCCTTGAGCCGGCCGAGGAACTGGCCTCGGCTCGCGGGCCGCAGGAGCTCAAGGCGCTGGCCCGGCATTCGGCGCAGGCGGGTGCGCTGGAGCCGGACACGGCGGAGCTGTTCGTCCGCACGCTGGGCCTGGCCGATCTGACCGCGGAGAACGTGATGACGCCCAGGGTCCAGGTCACCGCGCTGGAAGCGCTGGCGACCGCGGCGGACGTCGCGAACGCCACCCGCGCCACCGGCCTGTCGCGTTTCCCCGTCTACCACGGCACTCTCGACTCGGTGATCGGCACCGTGCACATCAAGGACGTCCTCGCCGTGCCGGCCGCGCGGCGGGCCAGGACCCCGGTGACGGAGCTGCTCAGGGACGCGCTGCTGGTGCCCGAGTCGCTGACCGTGGACAGGCTGCTCGACCGGCTGTCGGAATCCCGCTCGATGGCGGTGGTCATCGACGAGTACGGCGGTACGGCGGGGGTGGCCACGCTGGAGGACATCATCGAGGAGGTGGTCGGCGAGGTCACCGACGAGCACGACCCGGAGCAGCCGCCCGACCTGCTCTTCGTCCGCGAGGAAGCCGACGGACGGCGGATCTACGAGGCGGACGGCGCCACACGCACCGAGGACCAGCTGCGGCGGATCGGCCTGCGGGTGCCCGACGGGCCGTACGAGACGCTGGCCGGGCTGATCGCGCAGCGGCTGGGGCGGATCCCGGTGCGCGGCGACTCGGTACGGCTCGCGGGCTGGCTGATCGAGGTCGGCGACGCGTCCGGGCACCGGGCGGCGCGGGTGCGGCTGGTGTCACCGCCGGCCGGACGGCAGGGGCCGTACGCATGACCGTGGTCGAGTTGCTCGTGGGCCTGCTCACCCTGGTGGTGAACGCCTTCTTCGTCGGCGCCGAGTTCGCGATGATCACGGTGCGGCGCGGGCAGGTCGAGTCGGGGGCCGAGGCGGGCGGCCGGCGGGAGGGCCGGGTGCTGTGGGGTCTCGAGCACCTGGCGCCGCTGCTGGCCGCGGCCCAGCTCGGCATCACCGCCTGCACCCTGGTGCTCGGCATCGTCGCGGAGCCGGCCATCGCGCATCTGCTGGAGCCGGTGCTGCACGGGGCGGGCGTGCCGGACGGCGCGATCCACGCGATCGCCTTCGCGGTGTCACTGGCGCTGGCCACGTATCTGCACATGCTCTTCGGCGAGATGGTGCCCAAGAACATCGCGCTGGCCGACCCGGTGCGGTCCGCGCTGCTGCTGGGGCCGCCGCTGGTGGCGTTCACCCGGGCGCTGCGTCCGGTGATCTTCGGGATCAACGCGGTGGCGAACGGGCTGCTGCGGCTGCTGCGGGTGGAGCCGCGCTCCGAGGTGGCCTCGGTCTTCTCCGATGACGAGCTGGCCAGGATGGTGGGGGACGCGGGCGCCGCGGGCCTGCTCGACGAGCGGTCGGCCGAGCGGCTGCGGGACGCGCTCGAACTGGGCCGGCGGCCGGTCGGGGAGATCGTCCGGCCGGCCGACCGGGTGGTGCGCGCCCCTCTCGGCGTCACCCCCGAGGGCCTGGAGGCGCTGGCGGCGCGCTCCGGCTTCTCGCGTTTCCCGGTCGCCGACGAGGACGGGCGGGTGCTGGGGTACCTCCATGTGAAGGACGCCCTGGACGCCGAGCCCCGGGAGGCGGCCTTCCCCCGCTCCGCGCTGCGCCGGATCACCCGGGTCGGCGCAGCGGCCCCACTCGACGACGTCCTGACCGCGATGCGGGCGGCGAGCGCGCACCTGGCCGCGGTGGTGGACGAGGACGGGCGCGGCGTCGGCCTGGTGACGATGGAGGACGTGCTCAAGGAGCTCGTCGGCCCCGATCCCTTCTAGACCGGGTCCTCGAGGTCCTGTCCCGGCCGGCGCCGCGGATCACCAGGGCAGCGTGCCGTGCGCGTCGAAGTAACCCCCGGTGGGTCCCTCGGGGCCCAGCTGGGCCATCCGCACGATGATCTCGGCCCCCTCCTCGACGGTCTGCTGGCCGGTGTTGGCGTTCAGGTCGGTCCTGGTGAAGCCGGGTTCCACCGCGTTGATCCGCATCTCGGGAAAGGCCTTGGCGTACTGCACGGTGAGCATGTTGACCGCCGTCTTGGACGCCGGGTAGGCCATGCCCGGGTAGGCGTAGGCGTGGGTGCCCGGATCGGTGAGGCGGGTCAGCGAGGCCAGGGCGCTGCTCACGTTGACCACGACGGGGGCCGCCGAGCGCCGGAGCAGCGGCAGGAAGGCGCGGGTCACGCGCACCAGGCCGAAGACATTGGTCTCGAAGGTCGTGCGCATCATGTCCGCGGTCAGCTCCGCGGCGCCGGCCACGGCCCCGTCGCCGTCCATCTCGCACTGGATGCCGGCGTTGTTGACCAGGACGTCGAGGCCGCCGGCCGCCTCGACGGTCCTGACCGCGGCCGCCACCGACGCGTCGTCGGTGACGTCCAGCAGGACCGCGCGGGCGCCCAGCCGCTCGGCCGCGCTGCGGCCGCGTTCGGCGTCGCGGCTGCCGAGGTGGACGGTGTGGCCAGCGGCGACGAGGCGGCGGGCGGTCTCGAAGCCGAGGCCCTTGTTGGCTCCGGTGATCAGTATCGCTGTCATGCCCGCCACGGTGCGGCGGAGCCACCGGGTCGCACCAGATGTCCCGTCTTCCTGGGACCACCAGTACCAGGACGTCCCCGGTCGGGGCGGTGCACAGTGGTGTCATGGCGACAACGGAGTTCGGGCACACGCTGCGGCGCTGGCGGGACCGGGTGTCCCCGGAGACGGCGGGGCTGCCCGCCGGCGGGCAGCGGCGCGCGGCCGGGCTGCGCCGCGAGGAGCTCGCGCTGCTCGCCGGGATCTCGGTCGACTACGTCACCCGGCTCGAACAGGGCAGGGCGGCCAACCCGTCGGAGCAGGTCGTCGAGGCCCTGGGGCGGGCGCTGCGGGTGTCGGCCGCGGAACGCGACCACCTCTTCCATGTCGCGGGACTGGTGCCACCGGGGCAGGGCACGGTGCCCGCGTACATCCCGGCGAGCGTGCAGCGGCTGCTGGACCGGCTCACCGGGACGCCGGTGGCGGTGTCCGACGCGACCTGGACGCTGCTGCTCGCCAACCCGATGTACACGGCGCTGATGGGCGAGCGGTACGGCAAGGACCGCAACGCGGTCTGGCGCACCTTCCTCGGCTCGGGCAGCCAGGTGCGCCACAGCCCGGACTCGCTGCGCAAGCTGGAGGCCGGACAGGTCGCCGGGCTGCGCGCGACGGCGAACCGCTATCCGGCCGATCTGCGGCTGCGGCGGCTGATCGCGGAACTGCGCGCGGGCAGCGAGCGCTTCGCCGAGCTGTGGGACTCCGGCACCGCGGAACGGCACGACGTGTCCCGCAAGACGGTCGACCACCCCGTGGTGGGCACGCTGACGCTGGACTGCGACCTGCTCAGCGTGGAGGGCTGCGATCTGCGGATCATGGTCTACACGGCCGAGCCGGGCACCGAGGACGCCGAACGTCTGGCGCTGCTCGGCGTGCTCGGCACCCAGTCGCTCGTCGGGTAGTCCCGCCCTCGCCGCGGTGCTCCCGGCGCTGCCGATAGGATCACCGGCGATGCGGAACGACCTCACCTACACCAGTTTCGTCGCCGTCGGCGACTCCTTCACCGAGGGAATGTCGGACCTCCTGCCCGACGGCGACTACCGCGGGTGGGCCGATCTGCTCGCCGCCCGGCTGGCGGCCCTCCCGCACGCGGCCGACGGCGACGGCTTCAGGTACGCGAACCTGGCGGTGCGCGGCAAGCTGATCCGGCAGATCGCCGAGAGCCAGGTGGACGCCGCCGCGGCGATGGACGCGGACCTGGTGACCCTGGTCGGCGGGCTCAACGACGTACTGCGCCCCGGCTGCGATGTGGACGCCGTCTGCGGGCACCTGGAGAGCGCGGTGCGGCGGCTCGCGCCGTCCTGCGGGCAGCTGGTGCTGATGCGCAGCCCGGCGCGCCGCGGACCTGTCGCCACCCGGTTCCTGCCGCGGATGGAGCAGCTGTTCGCCTTCATCGACGAGCTGGCCGCCGAGCACGGTGCGATCGTGGTGGACCTCTACGGCGCGGAGGTGCTGGGCGACCCGCGGATGTGGGCCGACGACCGGCTGCACCTGACCGCAGAGGGCCACGAGCGGGTCGCGGAGGCCGTCTGGCAGGCACTCGGCCTGCCCGCGCAGTCCGACTGGACGCTCCTGCTGCCGCCCGCGGTGCGCCCCGGCTGGGCCGCCCGCCGCGGCGCCGACCTGCGCTTCACCCGCCGGCACCTGCTGCCGTGGATCGGCCGCCGGCTGACCGGCCGCTCCTCGGGCGACGGCCGCCCGGCCAAGCGGCCCGAGCTGCTGCCGTACCTGCCGCGGCCGGCGTCGGAGCCGGAGTCGGAGTCGGTGCGCCACGAGGTCGGCGGCTGACAGGACACGGACCAGGCACGGCGGCGGGCGCCCACCCCGGAGGGTGAGCGCCCGGCCGCGGGTCACTTCCTGTCGTCGCGCCTGATCGACTCCATGGGGCCGTTCCTGCCCGCGTCGTCGGCCTGCTCCCTGGCCGCCTGCCTGGCGGCCTCGGTCTTGCCTGCCTCGGCCCGCTTGCGCTTCTCGGAGCCGACGTCCATGGCGTCCTTCGCCTTCTTCTTGGCCTTGCCCATCTTGTTGTCGCGAACCATGTCCACTCCTCGGTGTCGCGGGGGCCCACCCAGCCAACGTAAGACCGTTGGCCGCCGGGCGCGCGGTGGGGCGCCGGCCGGCCGCGGCCGCTTCGGCGGTGCCCTGACCAGGGCCTGCGTGACCAGGCCGAACGAGGCTTGATGCCATCGGCAGCCGGTATGCTCTTGCCACGTGACAGCCAAGCCGCGTATCCCGAACGTCCTCGCCGGCCGCTATGCCTCCACGGAGCTGGCCGCCCTGTGGTCCCCCGAGCAGAAGGTCGTGCTGGAGCGCCGGCTGTGGCTGGCGGTGCTGCGGGCGCAGAAGGACCTGGGCATCGAGGTGCCCGAGCAGGCCGTCGCCGACTACGAGCGGGTGCTCGACCAGGTCGACCTGGGGTCGATCGCGGAGCGCGAGAAGGTCACCCGGCACGATGTGAAGGCCCGGATCGAGGAGTTCAACGCACTCGCCGGGCACGAGCAGATCCACAAGGGCATGACGTCCCGCGATCTGACCGAGAACGTCGAGCAGTTGCAGATCCGGCTGTCGCTCGACCACGTGCGGGACCGCACGGTGGCGGTGCTGGCCCGTCTGGGGCAGCTGGCGGGGCAGTACGCGGAGCTGGTGATGGCGGGGCGCTCGCACAACGTGGCGGCGCAGGCCACCACGCTGGGCAAGCGGTTCGCGACGGCGGCCGACGAGCTGCTCGTGGCCTACGAGCGGGTCGAGGACCTGCTGGGCCGCTATCCGCTGCGCGGCATCAAGGGCCCGGTCGGCACCGCGCAGGACATGCTGGACCTGCTCGGCGGCGACAGCGCCAAGCTCGCGGAGCTGGAGCAGCGGATCGCCGCGCACCTGGGCTTCTCGCGCGCCTTCACCTCGGTCGGCCAGGTCTATCCGCGCTCGCTCGACTACGACGTGGTGACCGCGCTGGTGCAGCTGGCGGCGGCGCCGTCGTCGCTGGCGAAGACCATCCGGCTGATGGCGGGGCACGAGCTGGTCACCGAGGGCTTCAAGCCGGGCCAGGTCGGCTCGTCGGCGATGCCGCACAAGATGAACACCAGGTCCTGCGAGCGGGTCAACGGGCTGATGGTGATCCTGCGCGGCTACGCCTCGATGACCGGCGAGCTGTCGGGCGACCAGTGGAACGAGGGCGACGTGTCGTGCTCGGTGGTGCGCAGGGTCGCGCTGCCCGACGCGTTCTTCGCCTTCGACGGGCTGCTGGAGACGTTCCTGACGGTGCTCGACGAGTTCGGCGCCTTCCCCGCCGTCGTCGCCCGTGAACTGGACCGCTACCTGCCGTTCCTGGCCACGACGAAGGTGCTGATGGGCGCGGTGCGCGCCGGTGTCGGCCGGGAGATCGCGCACGAGGCGATCAAGGAGAACGCGGTGGCGTCCGCGCTGGCGATGCGCGAGCAGGGCACCGAGCGCAACGAACTGCTCGACCGGCTCGCGGCCGACGAGCGGATCCCGCTGGACCGTGCGCAGCTGGACGCGCTGATGGCCGACCGGCTGTCCTTCACCGGCGCCGCGGCCGGCCAGGTCGCCGAGGTGGTCCGCCGGATCGAGGACGTCGTCAAGGCGCACCCGCAGGCGGCGGCGTACCGCCCCGGGGCGATCCTCTGACCCCGGAGCAGTCGGCGGCGGCCCGCGAACGTACGCTGGACGACCTGCTGGCGGACGGCTTGCGGGTGCTCTTCTGCGGCATCAACCCCGGGCTGATGTCGGCGTACACGGGTCACCACTTCGCCCGTCCCGGCAACCGGTTCTGGCCCGCGCTGCACGCCTCGGGTTTCACCCCGAGGCGGTTCGCGCCCGCCGAGCAGGGGCAGCTGCCGGGGCTCGGCCTCGGGGTGACCAACGTGGCCGCGCGTGCCACCGCCCGCGCGGACGAGCTGAGCACGCAGGAGCTGGTCGAGGGCGGCCGGCTGCTCACCGCGAAGGTCGACCGGCACCGGCCGGCGTGGCTCGCGGTGCTCGGTGTGACCGCCTACCGGGTCGCCTTCGCGGACCGGCACGCGCAGATCGGACCGCAGCCGCGTACGCTCGGGCCGACCAGGATCTGGGTGCTGCCCAGTCCCAGCGGCCTCAACGCGCACTGGTCTCCCGCCGCGCTGGCCGAGGAGTTCGGCAGGCTGCGGTCCGCCGCGTTCCGCCTGCCATGGCAGAGCGGCTGACGGTCCGTCGGCACCGCCCGCGGCGGCCGGTCCGCTCAGGCGCGGCAGGCGGCTCACAAACGTAACGGGACCGCACTCGCCGCGCGGCTCCCGGCCGGGTACGATCCGCCACACACAGGCACAGTCTGGGAGGACATACGTGGGGCGACTCACCGGCGGGGACCCGTCCCTGCTCAGGCGGATCAACTCCGCGGTCGTCCTCGATGCCCTGCGCGGGGCGCAGACTCCCACCCTCACCGAGCTGGTCCACAGCACCGGCCTGTCCCGGCCCACCGTCGAGGGCGTCATCGAGGGCCTGACCGAGTCCGACCTGGTCGTGGAGGTGGGCCCGGAGGCCGGTGACGCGCGCAAGCAGGGCAGGCCCGCCCGCCGCTTCCGCTTCCACGCCGAGGCCGGGCACCTGCTGGGCATCGAGATCGGCGCGCACCAGGTGCGGGTGGTGCTGTCCGACCTGAGCGGCCAGCTGCTGGGCTCGCACGGGCGCGACGTCGACGAGGCTGCGTCCGCCGACGACCGGCTCGAACGGGTCCGCGGCACGGTCGCGGAGCTGCTGCGCAGGGCCGGGGTGGCCCGCAGCACGCTGTGGGCGGTCGGGGTGGGCAGTCCCGGCATCGTGGAGGCGCACGGCGAGGTGCGGCTGAGCACGGCGCTTCCGGGCTGGACCGGCCTGCCGCTGGGCGAGCGGCTGCAGCGTTCCTTCCGCTGCCCCGTGCTGGTGGAGAACGACGCCAATGTCGCGGCGGTGGCCGAGCACTGGAAGGGTGTCGCGGTCGGCACCGACGACGTGGTCTTCGTCCTGGCCGGGCTCAGCCCCGGTGCCGGGTCGCTGATCGGCGGGCGGCTGCACCGCGGCTTCGGCGGCGCCGCGGGGGAGATCGGCGCCCTGCACCTGCTGGGCCGCGAGGTCACCCCTGAGTACCTGCTGTCGACCACGGGCGAGCCGCTGCACCCGCTGGACGAACCCGCCGTGGAGCGGGTCTTCGCGCTGGCCAAGCAGGGCGACGTGCAGGCCAAGGATGCCGTCGAGCGCTTCCTGCGTCGGCTGGTGCACGACGTGGCGGCCCTGGTGCTGGCGATCGACCCGGAGCTGGTGGTGATCGGCGGCTGGGCGGCGGGCCTCGACGGTGTCCTGGAGCCGCTGCGGGCCGAGCTGACCCGCTACTGCCTGCGCCCGCCGAAGGTGACGCTGTCGGCGCTGGGCCAGGAGGCCATCGCCACCGGTGCGCTGCGGCTGGCGCTCGACCACGTCGAGGAGCAGCTCTTCGCGGTGGAGCAGACCTCGATGGCGCGCCGCTGAGCCAGCAGGTGCCTGTGCGTGAGGCCCGCCCCGGGGAAGGGGCGGGCCTCACGCACAGGTGCGGTGCGGGGGTGCCGGCTCAGGAGGCCCGGCGGGTGTCCTGCTGGTGGTGGGTGACCTCGAACGCGCCCGCGTCGCCGAAGGTCAGCCGGCAGGTGTCGGCGCGGTAGGTGGCGACCGACACGGCGGCCACCCGGCCGCCGGCGAAGTAGCGCGAGGTCACGACGAGGACGGGCGCCCCCGGCAGCCGGTCCAGCTGCTTGGCGTCGTCCGCGCGGGCCGAGCCCAGCTCGACGGCCCGGTCCTCGCCGGCCAGCTCCAGGGCGTGCAGCTCGCGCAGCACAGCGGGCGCGTGCTCGGCAGGCGACAGGTCGCCCGGCAGTCCGGGTACGGACGCCGGCGGTACGTACAGCAGTTCGGCCGCGACCGGCTGGCCGCGCATGACGCGGGCCCTGCGGACGGTGTGCACGGCCTGGTCGGGGCCGGTGCCGAGCAGGGTGGCCACCGCCGCGGGGGCGACGGCCTCGACGCAGCCGACGGTGTCCCAGGAGTCGGGTCCCGCGCCGGGCCACGCGTTGGCCGAAGGACCGACGGACACGCCCATGCGCGGCGGTGCCACGGTGGTGCCGACACCGCGGCGGCGCTGGAGCCTTCCTTCGAGTTCCAGCTGCTCCAGTGCCTGACGGAGCGTCGCGCGCGCGACGCCGAAGCGGGCGGCGAGGTCCCGCTCGTTCGGCAGGATCTCACCGACCTCGAACTCCGAGTCGAGGGCGTCGTTCAGCACGGTCTTGAGGTGCCAGTACTTCGGCTCAGGCACCGATTCGAGCTGCGTGGTCCCCACCCTGTCCTCACAATCAGCTCAAGGCTTGTTCAGCCTTGTTTCCTAACCAGTCTTTATTAAAGGTCCTTGCACTACTAGGGACGATAGAGCCGGGCGGCGAACTTGGTCAAGACCAATCCTCGAACCGGCACAGGCCCACAGGAAGCGGGTATGTGTACCGTTCACGCGATGTTGACAGTGCGCTGCGATAGCGTTCGTGATCATCGGGGAGCCGCCGCGGACGGTCGCGTCGGGCGGCACTGCACGAAGGAGCGGATGGCAGATGGGCGAGGTCACACTGGTCACCGGCGGCAGTCGCGGCATCGGAGCGGCGGTGGCCCTGCGGCTGGCCGGCGCGGGACACCGGGTCGGCATCGGCTACGAGCGTGCGAAGGACGCCGCCGAGGACGTGGCCCGGCGGATCGGCGAACAGGGCGGCGAGTGCCTGCTCTTCCAGCTCGACACCAGCGAGGCGGACCAGGTCGACGCCTTCTTCGACGCCGCCAAGGAGCAACTGGGCCCCATCACCGGGCTGGTGAACAACGCCGGGATCACCGGGCCGCTCGGGCGCTTCACCGAGACGCCGGTCGAGGTGATGCGCCGGGTGGTGGACGTCAACCTGATGGGCGCCCTGCTGTGCGCGCGGCGGGCGGCGCTGGAGATGTCCACCCGCTACGGCGGCGACGGCGGCGCGATCGTGAACATCTCCTCCGGCGGCGCCACCTTGGGCAGCCCCGGTGAGTACGTGCACTACGCGGCGAGCAAGTCGGCGGTGGACGCGCTGACGGTGGGGCTGTCCAAGGAGCTGGGCCCCGACGGGGTGCGGGTCAACTCGGTGCAGCCGGGGATGGTGGTCACCGACATCCACGCGTCGATGGGCGACCCGCAGCGGCCGTGGCGCAATCCCGAGCGGGTGCCCATGCGGCGCCCGGGGCAGCCCGAGGAGATCGCGGGCGCGGTGGCCTGGCTGCTGTCGGCGGAGGCGTCGTACACCACGGGTGCGGTGCTGCGGATCGCCGGCGGGCTGTAGGGGCAGGGCGCCCCGCGGTCAGCGGGTGCCGGTCACGCGGGCGTCGGTGCCGGTCATCTGATGCCGGTGAGCTTCCCGGGGTTGGCCAGCAGGTAGACGCGCACGACCAGGCCGTCCCTGGTCTCCAGGGACACCACGGTGTGCGGCTTTCCGTACGAGGTGATGACGATCGCGGGCGCGCCGTTGACCTCGCGGAAGGCGATGCCCACGGCTGGTGGGAGGTCGTCGGAGATGGCGTACATGAAGCGGCCGACGTGGGAGGCGGTCGACACGATGCGGCGCGGCGCCTTCTGCACTCCCCCGCCGTCGCCGATCAGCCGGACGTCGGGGGCCAGCAGCGCGAGCAGGGCGTCGAGGTCGCCACCGGTGCAGGCCGCCAGGAAGCGCTCGGTGATTTCGGCGCCGACCGCGCGGTCGGCGTCGAAGCGCTGTTCGCGGGCCTCCACATGGCGCCTGGCCCGCCCGGCGAGCTGCCGGACCGCGGGCTCCGCGCGGTCCAGGACCGCGGCGATCTCGGCGTGGCTGTAGCCGAAGGCCTCGCGCAGCACGAAGACCGCGCGTTCCAGCGGTGAGAGGGACTCGAGCAGGACCAGCATCGCGAGGGAGACGGTTTCGGCCAGCAGGACGTGCTCCTCGGCCCCGGCGCCGGTGTCGGTGGTCAGCGGTTCCGGCAGCCACTCGCCGATGTACGTCTCGCGCCGCGACTGGACGTGCCGCAGCCGGTCGATGGCCAGCCGGGTGGTGGTGCGGACCAGGAAGGCGCGGGGCTCGCGCACCCGGGTGCGGTCGGTGTCGGCCCAGCGCAGCCAGGCCTCCTGGACCACGTCCTCGGCGTCGGCGAATCGGCCGAGCATGCGGTAGGCGACGCCGGTCAGTATCGGCCGGTGCCGCTCGAAGTCCTCGGCGGCGCCCGTCCCGACGGGGGCCGCCGCGGTGGCGGCCGGCCGGGGCCGGGTGCGGCTGTCGTCGCTCACCCGCCCATCCCACCGGAGGCCGGGGGCGCTGTCCAGCCGCCGGGCAGGGGGCGGCCGCCGCCGAACCCCACCGGCCGGTCGTGTCGCAGGTGTTGACCTGAGCATGGCCGAAACCCGACGGTGATACCGGGTAACGCCGCGGAAACCCGTTCAGGCCCGCATGCGGGGACAATCCGTGTGCCCCGCCTGCCGGACACGTACCCGGCAGCACCCCGGCACCGGTTCGCAAATCCAGAGGAGCACCATGCCAGGACCCGTCGTGGACACCGTGAAGCCGGTGTCCGCACCCCCGCCCGGAGGCAACGCGCTGGACCGCTACTTCCGTATATCGGAGCGCGGTTCGACGCCCGGACGGGAGATACGCGGAGGTCTCGCCACCTTCTTCACGATGGCGTACATCCTCGTGCTCAACCCGATCATCCTGTCCGGGGCGACGGACAAGTTCGGGCACCACCTGTCGACCACCCAACTGGTCACCGCGACCGCGCTGGTGGCCGCGGTGATGACCGCGATCATGGGCGTCGGCGGCAATCTCCCGCTGGCGGTGGCGGCCGGCCTCGGCCTGAACGCCGTGGTCGCCTTCCAGCTCGCGCCCAAGATGAGCTGGCCGGACGCGATGGGCCTGGTGGTGCTCGAAGGCCTGCTGATCTGCGTCCTGGTCGCCACCGGCCTGCGCGAGGCGATCATGAACGCCATCCCGCTGCCGATCAAGCAGGCCATCAGCGTCGGCATCGGCCTGTTCATCGCCTTCATCGGCTTCATCGACGCCGGGTTCGCCAGCCGCATCCCGGACGCGGCCAAGACCACCGTGCCGGTGCAGCTCGGCGGCACCGGCACGCTCACCGGCTGGCCCGTGCTGGTGTTCTGCCTGGGCGTGCTGCTGACCGTGGCACTGGTCGCCCGCAGGGTCAAGGGCGCGATCCTGATCAGCATCGTGGTGATGACCATCGTGGCGATCATCGTCAACAAGGTCGCCGACCTGCCGGACGGCGCATGGGGACTGACCGCCCCCAAGGTGCCGCACGACGTGGTGGCATCCCCCGACTTCGGGCTGATCGGCCACTTCAGCCTCTTCGGCGGCTTCTCCGAGGCGGGCGTGGTGACCGCGTCGCTGTTCGTCTTCACCCTGGTGCTGTCCGACTTCTTCGACGCCATGGGCACGATCGTCGGCATCTCCAGCGAGGCCGGGCTGCTGGACGAGCAGGGCAGGGTGCCGAACATCGGCCGGGTGCTCTTCATCGACGGCGCCGCGGCCGTCGCGGGCGGCGCGGCGTCCGCGTCCTCCAACACCGCCTACGTCGAGTCGGCGGCGGGCGTCGGCGAGGGGGCGCGCACCGGTCTCGCCAGCGTGGTGACCGGGGCGCTCTTCGCGGTGGCGCTCTTCCTGTCGCCGCTCGCGGCGGTCGTGCCCTCGCAGGCGGCGGCTCCCGCGCTGGTCGCGGTCGGCTTCCTGCTGATGGCGCAGGTGCGCAACATCGACTGGACGCAGTACGACGTCGCGATCCCGGCCTTCCTCACCATCGCCGCGATGCCCTTCACCTACAGCATCACCAACGGCATCGGGGCGGGCTTCCTGTCCTTCGTCGCCATCAAGCTTGCGCTCGGCAAGGTCAGGGAGATCCACCCGCTGGTGTGGGGCGTGTCCGTCTGCTTCCTGGCCTACTTCGCCATCGACCCGCTCCAGCAGCTGCTGGGCGTGAAGTAGCGGCGCACCCGCCGCCTTTAGGCGTCCCCGGCCGGCTCGCCCGTACGTCCCGTGCCGCCCGAGGAGGGCGGACAGGGGACGGCGCCCCGACCGGGACGGGGGCGCCCGGTCGGGGCAGTTGGCCGGGCCGGTGCCGCGCACCGGCCCGTACTGACACAACTCCCCCCATCCCGCCGGAGTTCCCGCCGCCGGACAATTCCCCCGGGGGGATTCGGCACGGCTGCCCATCCCCCCGCGGCCGCCCGCTCAGCCCCTGCGGCCGGCGGCCGCGGGCGGCCGGGCCGCCCGCCCGGCCGGCCGCGTCCCGCCCGGGAGCCGCCCCCGCTCCCGGCCGGTACGGCGGCCCGCACCGGCCGCCACCCCTGCCGCGACCAGTGCGCTGCCGGTGAGTTGGGCGACGCCGAAGGTGCCGAGCGCCACCAGCGGGGCGGTCAGCGCCGCCGACACCGGGATCAGGCCGGAGAAGAGCGTGGCGCGCTCCGCGCCGAGCCGCTGCATGCCGGCGTACCAGCACACGAAGCCGATGACGGTGGCCACGACCGCCTGCCAGCCGAGCGCGGCCGCCTCCGCACCGGTCGGCACGCGCAGCGCCGCACGGCCGTCCAGGGCCAGTCCGAGCACGGCGGCCTCGGCCGAGGCCAGCCCGCACACGCACGCGGACAGCGCCAGCGGTCCCAGCGGGGCCACCAAAGGCGCGGCGAGCAGTGCGAATCCGACCTCGCCGCCGAGCGCCGCCACCGACCAGAGCAGCCCCGGCCCGTCCGTACCTCCCCAGCCCTGGACCACGAAGGCGCCGGCCGCCACCAGCAGGGCCCCCGCGGTCCCTGCCGGGGTCGGCCTGCGCCCGGCGGCGAGCGGGACGAGCACCGCCACCACCAGCGGCGCGCAGCCGACGAGCACGCCGGGCACGGCGGGCTGGGCCGTGCGCTCGGCCGCCAGCACCGACAGGTTGAAGCCGACCATGCCGACGCCGGCGACCGCAGCCGCCAGCGCCCAGCGCCGTGCCCCCAGCGCGGCGAGCCGCGCCCTTCCCCCGGCCCGCCCCGCCGGCCACGCCAGCAGCGCGCACGCGGCCCCGTAGCGGAGGGCCTGGCCGCCGGCGTGCGGGTAGCCGACGAGCGCGCCGCCCGCGGTGAAGGACGCGCCCACCAGGACGCAGGCGAGGGCCGCGAGGAGCATGCCGACACGAGGGGAGGAGGTCATGCGGCAACGCTAGGGAGGCCGACTGGTCCGGTTTAAGGTCCAATCGGCATCGTGTTTTGCGGACCAGTGCACCTCATTGCGACCCGGGCACGCGGAGCCGGCCAGCGCGGTCAGCCGAGCCATTCGTGCCAGCGGGCGTGCGCGGGGTCGCACCCGCGTACGGCAGTGGGCTGCCGGGAGCCTCCTGCTGGCCGCTGCCCGCCCGTTCCGTCCTTCCCGCTGCCGTGGGAGGTGCTGAGCTCTCCGAGACCGGTGTAGCGGCCGCTGAAGACGACGACTCCGCAGGGCGGGCGCACGGACTGTGTGGCATACCAGCAGAACGAGACCGCGGCGGCGGCGCAGATGCCGAGGAGGAGCAGCGACCGACCGCGGGTCAGGTGGCGGATCATCGGCAGATCGTATGCGAAGCCGGCCTCTCCGCCTTCGGCCAGGGAGATGCCGGGCCCGCGAATCGCCCGCGGAAGGCCGGTGCGGTGACCGGGACTTCGGACCCTAGGGTCAGGTCCATGGAAGCGGACGAGACCACCCCCGCGGGCGGGGCGACAGCCGGTGCCGCGGACGCCGCGAGGCGGGGGCAGCTGGGGGGACCGGCGTGGGAAGTGCTGGTGGTGGAGGAAACGGGTTCCCGCCGCGGGCGGGGCAGGGCCTTGCAGGCCGCGCTGCGGGAGGCCGTACGCGCCGGGCGGCTCGGCCCCGGGACGCAGCTGCCGTCGAGCCGCGAACTGGCCGCCGACCTGGGGGTGTCCAGGGGTCTGGTCACCGACGCGTACGCGCAGCTCACCGCCGAGGGCTATCTGGCCGGCCGGCAGGGCGCGGGCACCTGGGTGGCCGCGGCGGGGCAGGAGCCCGAGCCGCGGCCCGCCGCGGTGTTCGCCGCCGACGACCGCGGCGGCCCTGACGACCTGCGGCCGGGACTCCCCGACCTCGCGCTCTTCCCGCGCGCCGCGTGGTCCGCCGCCCACCGCCGGGTGATGACCGCGCTTCCGCACCGCGCCTTCGGCTACCCCGATCCCCGCGGGCTGCCCGAGCTGCGGGCGGCACTCGCGGCGCTGCTGGGCAGGCGGCGGGGGGTGGCCGCCGACGCCGACCAGGTGGTGGTCACCTCGGGAGTGGCCCAGGCGCACACCCTGCTCGGGCTGGTGCTGCACGCCCGCGGGCAGCGCGCGACCGCCGTCGAGGACCCCGGCAGCCCCGAGCACGCGGTGCTGCTCGGCGCGACCGGCCTGACAGCGGTGCCGGTCCCGGTGGACGCGGAGGGCCTGTCCGTCGCGGCGCTGGCCGCCAGCGGCGTACGGTCCGCGGTGGTCACGCCGTGCCACCAGTTCCCGTCGGGCGTCGCCTACTCCGCCGCCCGCAGGGCCGCGCTCGCCGACTGGGCGCGGGAGTGCGGCGGTGTCGTCGTCGAGGACGACTACGACGGCGACTTCCGCTACGACCGGCAGCCGGTGGGCGCGCTCCAGGGGCTCGCCCCCGGGCATGTCGTCTACACCGGCTCGGCCAGCAAGTCCCTCGCCCCCGGGCTGCGGCTGGGCTGGCTTGTGGGTCCACGGGACCTCGTCGCGGAGGTCGCGGAGCGCAAGCGGACGATGGACCTCGGCCACCCGGTCACCGAGCAGGCCGTGCTCGCCGACTTCCTCACCTCCGGCGGGTACGACCGCCAGCTGCGACGCTGCCAGCGGCTCTACCGGGCCCGCAGGGACGCTCTGGTCGCCGCGCTGGCCGAGTACGCGCCCGGCGCCGAGGTGAGCGGCATCGCGGCCGGGCTGCACGCGATCGTCACGCTGCCCGCACACCACGGGCCCGAGCCGCGCTTCCTCGCCGCGGCGGCCAGGGCGGGCGTCGCCGTCAGGCCGCTGTCGGACTACCGCGCGGCCGCCGGGCGGCCCGCGGACGGCGACGGCGAGGGCGACGGCGACGGGCGGGTCAGGCTGGTGGTCGGCTACGCCCACCTGGCCCCGGAGGCGATCGCCCGCGCGGTACGCCTCCTGGTGGACCGGCCGGTGCACCGTGCACGTAGATTGTCGGGGGAGACAGGGGAGGCCTGGGGATGACCGTCGAGCTCACCGTGCCCGCGCAGGCGGGAAGGCCGGGGTTGCTGCTGCGCCCGTGGCGGGCGCAGGACGCGGAGGCGCTGGCCGCCGCGCACCGGGACGCCGGCATGAAGCGGTGGCTGATGACGTCGCTCGACGGCACCGAGGCGGCCAGGCGGTGGATCGACGAGCAGACCGCGGCCTGGGCGGAGGGGATGCGGTTCAGCTTCGCGGTGGTCGGGCAGGACACCGCGCTCCCGGTCGGGCACGTGGCGGTGAAGCGCAAGACGGCTGGCGCGCCGTCGGCGGAGATCGGCTACTGGACGTCGGCGCAGGTACGCGGCCGGGGCATCGCGCCCCTCGCGGTGGACGCGGTGGCCCGCTGGGCGCTGGGCGGGGACCGGGGCCCGTCGCTGACCCGGCTGGAACTCCTGCACGACGTCGACAACACGGCGTCCTGCCGGGTGGCGGTGAAGTGCGGCTTCCCGCTGCGCGGCGAGCTCGCCCCGCACCCGCCGAAGTTCCCCGTGGCGGGCCACATCCACGCACTCGAACCGGGCGGGAGCGCGTAGCGCCGGCGCTCAGCCCGCCGGCTCGCCAGGAGGTCCGGCCGCGGATTCCAGCAGCGAGGCCGCCTCCTCGCGGCGCTGGTCGGGGACCGCACCCTGGGTGTCGGCGTATTCGGCCGCGACCTCCCGGGCGCGGGTGGCGGCCGACGCGGCACGGGACAGGTCCAGGTCGAGCCAGCCTGCCAGCAGATTGGCGCCGGTGCGCGCGTCGCGGGCGGCGGCGCCCAGCGGGGCCAGGGTCTCGGCGGCGAGGTCGGCGAGCACCACCGCCTCCTCGTAGGCGGGGGCGGCCGACGGGTCCTCGCCGGGTGACCCGTCGCAGGCCCTGACGAGGAGCTCCGCGGTCTGCCGGTAGCTGTCGGAGAGGTCGAACCGCAGGCGGGCCGCCGTGTCACTGCCGGCGGGCGCGGCCGCGAGCGCGCCGGCCGCGGTCTCGACCGCGGCGTCCATCAGCGGGCGCGCCGCGGCCGCCCCGCCGCGCCCCTCGCGCAGTTCCAGCCAGCCGCGGGCCCGCAGCGTACGGACGGCGGCACGCGGGTCGCCGATCGCGCGCCACAGCTCCTCGGCGCGGGCGTACGCGCTGACCGCCTCGTCGGTCAGCCCCGGCGCGCGGCCGAGGGCCTCGGCGGCGAGGTTGGCGAGCATGGCGTGGTCGTGCGGCTCCTCCCAGCCCTCCGCGATCCTGGCCGCGAGCAGGAACTGCTCGGCGGCCTCACGGGCCTCGCCGAGGTCGAGTTGGCATTCGGCGAGCCACCACCTGGCCTGGACGACCGCGCCCTCACCGTGGCCGCGCTCCCGGTCGGGCAGCACCGACTCCAGGACCGCGCCGCTCTCCGCGGTGCGGCCGAGGCGGCGCAGCGCACCGCCGAGCATCAGCCGGGCATTCGCGCCGCCGCCTTCGCTGTCGCCCGCCTCGTCGGCCCACTGGCTCGCGTCGAGGGCGTGGTCGGCCGCCGCGTCGTCCTCGCCGAGGTTGGCGTGCGCCTGGGCGACCACCATGTGCAGATGCGCGCGGTGCGCGGGCTCCAGCAGGTCACCGCCGTGGTCGAGGGCGGCAAGCCCGTGGCGGACGGCCGCGGCGTCGTCGCCGTGCCGCAGGGACAGCTCGGCCAGCGCGCTCTCCGGCTCGGCGGCGTACCAGGAGTGGTCGGCCTCGTGGTGCAGGTCGGCGGCCCGGCTGAGCAGGGCGATCGCCGCGTCGTGGTCGCCGCGTCCCAGCGCGAGCCGCCCGAGCAGGGCGGTGGCGTCGGCCAGCCTGGCGGCCGACGCGGTCTCGTCCGGGTGCCGTTCGCACCACCCGACGACCTCCGCGGCCTGCTCCTCGGCCAGGGACAGTGCCAGGTCCTGGTCGTCGGCGTCCGCCACCGACTGCACCAGGATGCGGCAGCGCAGCAGCAGCGCGCCGGTCAACTGGCGTACGGTGGCCCGTCCTTCGCCCTGGAGGGTGCGCAGCAGGGCGCTCTGCTCCCCGACACCGGTGAGGCCGCGCGCGACCCGGCCGGCCAGCATGTCCGCGTAGGCGCCACGGGCACGGCAGGCGGAGGCCTCCGCGATGTCGCCGGCTTCCTCGAAGAGCGCGGCCCCGAGGGCGAACAGCTCGATGGCCCTGTCGGGTTCGTCGAACGCGGCCATCCCCGCGTGGTCGGCGACCTCGGCGCGGGTCCTGGCGTCGAGCGGGGCACCGGTGCGCTGGGCGGCGCTCCCGACCGCCGCCCACGCCTCGCGGGCGTGCGGCAGGCCGTTCTCGGTGAGCCGCCGCGCCTCCGCGACCAGCGCGGCGATGTCGGGCTGCTCCGCGTCGACGGGCCTGCCCTGCCCGGCGGCCGGGGCGGCGGTATCGCCGGCGGTCGGCGGCGCCGCCAGCCGGGGGGCGCGGACGCCGAGCGGGAGGCGGTCCACCAGCGGGCCGCGGGACATCCGGGCGCGGACTGCAGTGGAGACGGCGTCGGTGCCGTTGCGCCGGTCGAACTGCCCCGCGAGGTCGAGCGCCCGGCTCTTCGCGTGGTCGTGCAGTGCGGAGGCGGTCCACGCGGTGCCCTCGGGGCCCGGGACCTGCTGCTCGGCGTGGCCGAGCGCGCACAGCCGGGCGGTGAGCAGGGCGGTGACGGACAGGTGGTCCATCAGGCTGTCGGGGTCGCCCGTGGTGGTGAAGTGCGCGGGGTGCTGGGCGAGGATCTCCAGGCCGCGGGCCTCGTTGCCGCTGAGCGCGCAGAACTCGATGTGCTGCGCCACGGAGGCGCGCATGCTCTCCATGGTGCGCACCATGCGGTAGCCGCGCAGGTGGTGCGCGCGGGCCTCGTCGGTGCGCCCGAGCCGCAGCAGCGGCAGCAGCGAGCCGGCGAGCACCGCGTGCGGTTCGTGGGCGCAGTGCAACTCGCCGCCGAGCACCGGCTGCCAGCTCTCCAGTGCCGCCTCGTCCTGGCCGAGGTGTGCCTGCCAGGCGCCCTGGAGGTGGAGTTCGCAGGCGTGGCAGTCGCTCATCCGGTCCCGGTCGGCGGACTGCCAGGCCGCGTAGGCCCCTTCGGCCCGCTCCCGGTCCCCGATGTGCCGGGCGATGCGGAATTCGCCCTGCCGCACGGCCCGTTCCGAGTAGCCGGCGAGGCGGTAGCGGTGCGCCATCTCGCCCTGCCACTTCTCGATGGCGGCGAGCGGGATGTGCGGCTGGTCGAGCATGCCGCTGGAGACCCACTTGAAGTACCAGTGCAGGCTGTGTGCGGCGAACTCGTCGAAGTCCGCCGGGTCCTCGTCCCACATCCTCAGCACCCGGGCGAAGGGCACGAACTTCTTGTCGGCCTCGGCGCTGTAGTTGTACGCGATCAGCAGGTTGAACAGCGCGTCCACCAGCAGCGGGCGGTCGCCGGTGAGTTCGGCCTCCTCGGCGAGGCGTTCCGCGCGGGCGTTGCGGGCGGCGCCCTCGGGCTCGGCACGGTTCTCACCGAGCGCCTGGCGTATGGCGTCGGCACTGCGCGGGGTCCCGGTGGTCACCGGCCGTCCTCCCGTTTCCCGTCGCGGTTTCCGTCCTGGTCCGCGGATTGGTCGGTCGCCCACTGCAGCAGGTCGAGGAAGGCCCGGTTCAGCAGGGCGGTGTCGGCCGGGCGCAGCGGGCGCTGCGACATGAGCAGTGCCTGGCCGTAGAGCGCCTGGACGGCGGTGCCGGCCAGCTCGCCGGAGGCGAGCGCCCCGATCCTGCGGACCAGCGGGTTCAGGTGGTTGAGCACGAGGCGGGCGCGGGGGGCGCCGCCGCGCAGCGAGCCGAGGATGTCGGCCCACAGGTCGTCGGCCTGCTCCTGGGCCTCCTCGCGGGCGCGTTCGTGCCGGGCCGCGCGGTCGTCGAGGTGCAGCGCGGGCACGGTGAGCGGGTGGAAGGACCGCAGGACGACGTCGCAGCCGAGCGGGTCGAGAGCGGCGCGGGCGGCGGCGAGGAAGCCGGCCAGCGCGAGTTCCTGGGCCGGGTCGACCGAGTCGAGGTGCGCGGTGACGGTGTCGGCGTCCAGCTCGGCCACCTGGGTGCCGGTCCTGACCAGCGGCAGCATCTCGATCAGGTCGGCGTCGTAGGTGTAGCCGCCGTTGACCACGCCGATCCCCTGTGCGGCGGCGATCCCGGCGACCTGGCGGAATTCCTCGACGGTGCGCGTGAAGTGCACGATCGGGTGGCGTCCTGCGAACTCGTCGAGCGGGACCCGGCCTTCGGTGGTCTCGAACGGGAGCCAGGGCAGCATCACCCGGAGCAGGTCGGGGTCGTGCCGGGCGAGCGTCTTGACGCCGAGGTGGTGCACGGACAGGAAGTGGCCGAGCCGTTCCGGCTCACCGGCGGCGAGTGCCGTCATCCACTCCTTGATCCGGTCGCCGAGCGCGTCGCGCACGGTGGCCAGCGTCTCGTCGGCGTAGAGGTGTTCGCGGGAGGCGGTGGGGCGCAGGCTGTCGGTGTCGATGACGCAGCGGACGAAGAAGGCCCATTCCGGCAGGAGTTCGGCGGCCTGGTCGGTGAGCAGCATGCCCTTGAGGTGCACCCGGTGGCCGGCCCGCTGGGCGGGGCTGACCGCGGAGGGGAGGACGTACGCGACGCCGCGCAGGCCCGCGAGCGGCACGTCGAGTTCGATGCAGTCCAGTGGCAGGAAGCCGAACTGCCGCTGGCAGTGGCGGGCCAGCTCGGTGCGGCGGGCGGCGGGGCCGGCGTGGTGGCGGTCCCACACCGGTGGGCGCTCGGCGACGGCGACGCCGTCGACCCGGACGTCGTAGGGCAGCAACGCGCCGAAGTCCCTGGCCAGTTCGGTGACGCGTGCGGCGTCGAACCACTCGCCGGATCCGGCCCGCGCGGTGAGGTGCACGGTGGTGCCCGCCTCCGGCCGGGCATCGTCGGGCAGGGTGCGTACGGTGTACGAGCCGTCGTCGCGCGCGGTCCACTCGACCGGCGGCGCGTCGGGGGTGCGGGCGGAGCGGCTGACCACCCGGATGGAGTCGGCGACCACGAAGCAGGCAAGCAGGCCGATGCCGAACTGGCCGAGGAAGTCGGCCCTCGCGGACTCCAGGCCGTCGCGCTTGGAGCTGCGGCCGATCGTGGCGAGCAGGTTGTGCACGTCGGCCTCGGTCAGGCCGATACCGGAGTCCTCCACCCGCAGACCGCCGTCGCCGGTGTGCAGCAGGACCTGCCCGGGAGGTGCGGCCGGGTCCTCGGCGCGGCGGGCGGTGACGGCGTCGACGCCGTTCTGCAGCAGTTCGCGCAGGTAGACCCTGGGGCTGGAGTAGAGGTGGTGGGACAGCAGGTCCACCAGGCCGCGGAGATCGACCTGGAAAGTGTGCGGTGTCTGTTCGGCAGTCATCGTCGCAGCGCCGGTGGGGGTGTTGCGGCGCGGGTAGGGCGGCTCAGGTCCGCGGAGGGCGAGGTCGGGCCATCGTAGGGGGTGGGGGCCGTGGTTGACCATGGCGCGGCTGCCCGTGCGGACGGCCGGCGGTGGGGCCGCGGGTCCCGTCCGGTCGGTTTCGTACCGGCAACGGACGGCAAAGACGTTGAAAAGGTAAGTTAACCGAGAAGATCCGCCCTTTACCGTCTGGTCACGGCATGTTCGTGATCACGCAACACGGGTTCGCCATTGTAGGCGTATGCCTCATACGACTCCTGTGCCTCCTGTTCGGGCCGCAACCCGGCGCCGACACTGGGGCCGCGACCTCACCGAAGTGGCCGCGCTCTTCGCCGCGATGGCCACCGCCGACCTCATCGCCGACCTGGTCAACCACGGACCGGACGGCGTACTGCTGCTCATGACCTCGGCCGCGGCGCTGCTCGCCGCGGCCGCCGCGCACGTGTGGTGGGCCCGCCGCTCCGGCCGCTCCGCGGCAGCGGCCGTCCCTGCCGGGAACTCCGGGGGCGCCGACGCCCGGGAGGCCGCCGAGCCCGCGCTGTGGCGGCTGCGCACCACCGTCCGGGACACCCCGGGGAGCCTGGGAGCGGTGTGCACGGCGCTGGCCGGCAGCCGGGTGGACATCGTCACGCTCCAGACGCACCCGCTGGCCGAGGGCACCGTCGACGAATTCCTGCTGCGGGCGCCCGCGGGGCTGACGGCCGCCGCTCTGGTGCTGACCGTCGCCGACGCGGGCGGCACCGCCATCTGGCTGGAGCGGGCCGACGCCCACGACCTGGTCGACACCCCGACCAGAATGCTCACCCTGGCCACCCGTACCGCCCTGGACCCAGCCGAACTGCCGCTGGCGCTGCGGCAGTTGTTCGGACGCTGCACCATCGGGTCCACTCCTGGCGCCGACGGCGGCGGCGAGCCGCCGCAGGACGCGCTGCTCGACACGGTGATGCGGCTGCGGGACCCCTCGGGCGGCACGATCACGGTGCGGCGCGACCATCTGCCCTTCACCCCGACCGAGTTCGCCAGGGCCCGCGCGCTGGTCGAGCTCGACGCCAGGCTGGGGGTGCGGATGCCCGACAGCCGGCATGTCGTGACGCTGCCCGAGGGCAACGAGCTGACCGTGCGGCGGGTGGGCCCCGAGGACCGTGCCGCGGCGCTGGCCATGCACGAGCGCTGCTCGCCGGGGACGCTGGCGCTGCGCTACCACGGCCCCGTCGAGGACGCCGACGGCTACCTCGGCCACCTGCTCAGCCCGCGCTTCGGCCGGTCGCTCGCCGTCGAGACCGCGTCGGGCCGCCTGGTGGCGCTCGGCCACCTGCTCTGGGACGGCGACGAGAACGAGGTCGCGCTGCTGGTCGAGGACGGGTGGCAGCGCCGCGGCGTCGGCGCGCTGCTGCTGCGCAAGCTGGTCGAACTGGCGGCGGAGGCGGGCCGCGAGAGCGTGTACGCCGTGACCCGCGCGACCAACACCGGCATGGTGGCGACGATGCGGGAGCTGGGACTCCCGCTGGACTACCAGGTCGAGGACGGCACGCTCGTCGTCACCGCGACCCTGCCCTCGGCGGCGCCCCTCCCCTGGGCCGCGGCCCGGCGCTGAACCCCCGCGCGGACCGGCAGGTCGCGCGCCGCACCCGCTGCCGCGCGGGGCCGGTCGCACGGTTCCCCGCACACCGGCGGCCTGCCCTTCCGCCGCGGAGGGCGGCAGTTCCGGCGATACGGGGACGTGCGCGACCGGCTGCGGCGCCGCAGGCCGGGACGCCTGCCGGTCAGACGGCCGCGAGGGCCTTGTCGAGGTCGGCCCACAGGTCGTCGGGGTCCTCGAGGCCGACCGACATCCGCAGCAGGCGCTCGCCGACGCCGCCGCTCTCCCGGTCGTCAGCGGCGACCACGCGATGGCTGATCGACGCCGGGTGCTGGATGAGGGTGTCGACGCTGCCCAGGCTGACCGCAGGAGTGATCAGGCGCACCGCGGCGATCACCGCGTGCGGGTCGCCGCACACCTCGAAGGAGACCATCGCGCCGCCGATCCGCGGGTAGTACACCGCGCTCACCCGGGGGTCCTCGGCCAGCCGGGCGGCGAGCAGCGCGGCGGTCGCGGACGCGGCACGCACCCTCACCGGCAGCGTGGCGAGGCCGCGCAGCAGCAGGTAGCCGGCCAGCGGGTGCAGCACCGCGCCGGTGGCGAAGCGCACCTGCCGCAGCACCCCGGCGAACTCCTCGTCGCAGGCGACGACACCGCCGAGCACGTCCCCGTGTCCGCCCAGGTACTTCGTGGCGCTGTGCAGCACGATCCGCGCGCCGGACTGCGCCGGCCGCTGGAGCACAGGCGTGGCGAAGGTGTTGTCGACCAGCAGCGGCACGCGGCCGCAGTCGCGTGCCACGGCCCGCAGGTCGACCTCGGCCAGGGTGGGGTTCGCCGGGGTCTCGACCAGCACCAGGCCGGTGTCCGGCCGGATCGCCGCCGCGATGCCCGCCGGGTCGGTCCACGTCACCTCGGTGCCGAGCAGCCCGCTGCCGAGCAGGTGGTCGCTCGACCCGTACAGCGGGCGTACCGCGACGACGTGCCGCAGCCCGGCCGCCGACCTGGCCAGCAGGCAGGCGCTGAGCGCGGCCATGCCGCTGGCGAAGGCGACCGCGGTCTGCGTGCCTTCGAGGCGGGCGAGTGCCGTCTCGAAGCGGGCGGTGGTCGGGTTGTCCAGCCGGGCGTAGACCGGCGGTCCTTCGAGGCGCGCCCCGGTCGCGGCGAACGCGTCGATGCGCTCGGCCTCGCCCCGGCTGTCGTGGGAGGGGTAGGTGGTGGACAGGTCGATCGGGGCCGCGTGCACCCCGAGCGCCGCGAGGTCGTCGCGGCCGGCGTGCACCGCTTCCGTGGCCAGCGCCCTCGCAGCCGGCGGGGTCACATCCCGTGTGGTCTCCATGCGCCGAGACTGAACGCCCGGCGGCCTGTCGGGGCATCGTCCCGTGCTACGTTCGGCCGATGTCCGATTCCGTCGCACTCGATCCGGTGGACCTCCACATACTCCGGCTGCTCCAGAACGATGCCCGGACCACCTACCGCGACCTGGCGGCCGCGGTCGGCGTGGCGCCCTCGACGTGCCTCGACCGGGTGGCCAGGCTGCGCCGCAGCGGGGTCGTCCTGGGGCAGCAGCTGCGGCTCGACCCGGCGAAGCTGGGCCGCGGCCTGGAGGCGCTGCTGCTGGTGCAGGTGCGCCCGCACCGCAGGGACCTCATCGACCCCTTCGTCGAACGGATCCGCGGGCTGCCCGAGACCCGTGCGCTCTTCCATCTGACCGGCCCCGACGACTTCCTGGTGCAGGTCGCCGTGACCGGGACCGGCGATCTCCAGCGGCTGGTCGTCGACGAATTCACCGCGCGGCCCGAGGTCGCCCGGGTGGAGACCCGGCTGATCTTCCAGCAGTGGGACTGCGGCCCGCTGCTGCCGCCCGCCTGAGCGCGGCGGCGCCCGACCGACCGGACGCCGTCCGACACACCCGTGTCAGGTCCGAACGTCACAATGATGGTGACGCGGCACCCGGTCTCGTACGAGGATGGCGGCATGTCCAATCTCACCAGTTCATCGCTCCCCCGCCAGGTCGCCGACGCGTACGTCGACGACCTCATCGAACTCGACCCGGCGCTCGGCACGTATCTCGGCGTCGCCGCCGCAGCCCGGCGGCTGCCCGACTTCTCGCCGGCCGGAGCCGACGCGCTGGCCGCGCTGGCCCGCCGCACCCTGGACAGGCTCACCGAGGCCGAGGCCGTGCCCGGGGCGGACAGCGACATCGAGCGCCGCTGCGGACGGCTGCTGCGCGAACGGCTCACGGCCGAGCTCGCGGTGCACGCGGCGGACGAGCACCTGCGCGCGGTGAGCAACCTCAACTCCCCCGCGCACCACATCCGCGAAGCGTTCACGCTGATGCCGACCGAGACCGCGGAGCAGTTCGCCGACATCGCCGCCCGGCTGCGCGCCGTGCCGGCCGCGCTGGCCGGCTACCGCGCCTCGCTCACCGAGGGACTGGAGCGCAAGCTGCCCGGCGGACCGCGGCAGGTCGAGACGATGGTCGAGCAGTTCGGTGAGTGGACCGGCAACGGCGAATCCGAGAGCTGGTTCGCCGGGCTCGTCGCGGACGGCCCGCAGGAGATGCGCGAGGAGCTGGACGCGGCCGCCGCCACGGCCACCGCCGCCTTCGTCGAGCTGCGCGACTGGCTGCGCGACAGCTACGGCCCGGCGATCGCGGGCGCGTCCGACACCGTGGGCCGCGAGCGGTACGCGACCTGGTCGCGGATGTGGAACGGCACCGACCTCGACCTGGACGAGGCGTACGCGTACGGCTGGTCCGAATACCACCGGCTGCACGCCGAGATGGTCAACGAGGCGGCGAAGATCCTGCCCGGCAAGGACCCCTGGGAGGTGCTGGCGCACCTGGACGAGCACGGGCAGGCCGTCGAGGGTGTCGACGAGGTCCGCGCGTGGCTCCAGTCCCTGATGGACGAGGCCATCGACGCGCTGGACGGCACCCACTTCGACCTGGCCGACCGGGTCAAGGAGGTCGAGGCGCGGATCGCGCCGCCCGGGGGTGCGGCGGCGCCCTACTACACCGCGCCCTCAGAGGACTTCACCCGGCCCGGACGCACCTGGCTGCCGACCATGGGCCGCACCCGCTTCCCGATCTTCGACCTGGTGTCCACCTGGTACCACGAGGGCGTGCCCGGCCACCACCTCCAGCTCGCCCAGTGGACGCACGTCGCGGGCGACCTGTCCCGCTACCAGGCCAGTGTCGGCATGGTCAGCGCCAACGCCGAAGGCTGGGCACTGTACGCCGAGCGGCTGATGGACGAGCTGGGATTCCTCACCGACCCGGAGCGGCGGCTCGGCTACCTGGACGCGCAGATGATGCGCGCGGTGCGGGTCATCGTCGACATCGGCATGCACGCCGGCTTCGACATCCCGGCCGACTCGCCCTTCCACCCCGGCGAGGCCTGGACGCCCGAGCTGGCCAGGGAGTTCTTCGGGCAGCACAGCGGGCGGCAGCCGGAGTTCATCGACAGCGAGATCGTCCGCTACCTGGGCATGCCGGCCCAGGCCATCGGCTACAAGCTGGGCGAGCGCGCCTGGCTGGCCGGCCGGGAGGCCGCGCGGTCCGCGCACGGCGACGCCTTCGACGCGAAGGCGTGGCACATGGCGGCGCTTTCGCAGGGCTCGCTCGGTCTCGACGACCTGGTCGCGGAGCTCTCCGCGCTGTAACCCGTGCCGCGCACCCGGCACCCCGTCCACCCCGCGACCCCAGTGACACCCAGGACAAGGCGGTAAAGGCCAGATGACCCTGCACGCTTCCCTCGACGGCGGCCGGCTGGTCCTGATCCAGGGCCGGCTGACGCTGCGCGAGCAGCTGCCGAAGGACGCCGCGCAACTGGCCGACGGCAAGCCCGCGGGGTTGGCATGGATCGACGGGGTGCCGGGCGAGGGCACGATCGGTGCGGCCTCGATGACGGTCGCGGCAGCCGTGGCCGGGCTCTACCGGCCCGGCTGGGGCGTCTTCGCCATCCAGCGCACCGTCGACGGCGTGGCGCTGGGCGGCGCCGGATTCCACGGGCCGCCGGACGGCGGGGCGGTCGAGATCGGCTACGACCTGTCCGCGTCCGGCCGCGGCGCCGGCTGGGCGACGGACGCGGCGCGCGCGCTGTGCCAGTGGGCGCTCGGCCAGCCGGAGGTCGACCTCGTGCAGGCCACGACGGAACCCGCGAACGCGGCGTCCCAGGCGGTCCTGACCCGGATCGGCTTCCATCGGGTCGCCGACCGCGGCGAGCTGTGCGCGTACGAGCTGCGCCGGCTGCCGGACTGACCCCCCGATCGGACGCGGGCCACCCACCTTCCCGGCCCTCGCCGGGGTGCGGCGCGGGCAGGCCTGGGCCATCTTCCCGGCCCTCACCGAGGTGCGGTGCGGGCGGTCACGCCGGGGGCCGGGCGGGCATCCAGCGCCAGCAGCGGACCTGGAGTACGCAGGCCGCCACCGACAGGGCGGCCACCGCCGCGGCCGCGGCCGCCGCCGCAGCAGCCGGCCAGACGGCGAAGGCGGCCGCGCGGGCGGCAACGGGCTGGAGCCGTTCGAGTGCGATGGCCGGCCGGGCGGTGGCCGGGACCGGGCCGGGCTGCTTCTTGGCCGCCGGCACGCCGAACACCGTGGGCAGGCCGATCAGCAGGACGTCGGCCAGCACGGCGAGCCGCGCCGAATGGCTCCACAGGGCCCAGGGCGCCGCCACCCAGGCGATGATCCCGACCGGGAACCGGGGCGCGGACGCGCTCAGCGGGTCCTCGGCCCGGTCCGTTCGCCCCCGGCTGCGGGCGGTCTGCGTCCGGGCCACCGCGCCTCCCCCTCGTGTGCCGCGCACGGCGGCGCGGCGGCTGCCGGGCGCCCCGCGAGATGATCAGTGCACCGGATCGGGCCACGGCGGGTCCAGCGGGTTCCCGGGCCGCGGCCGGGGCGCCTGGGCAGCCCGGCCTCAGCAGCCGCAGGCCCCGGAGCCGAGCGGCGCGGTCAGCGCGTCGGGGTCGCGCCGGACCGGGCCCGACGCCGTCTCGTAGCCGAAGCCCTCGCGGATCCAGTACTCGATCCCGCCGAGCATTTCCTTGACCTGGTAGCCGCGGGAGGCCAGCGCGAAGGCGGCGCGCTGCGCGCCGTTGCAGCCGGGGCCCCAGCAGTGGACGACGACGGGGACCGCACGGTCGAGGAAGGCGTCGGCGAGCTGCGGGATCTGCCCGGTGGGGAGGTGGACGGCGCCGGGGATGTGTCCCTGGTCCCATGCCTCGGTGCTGCGGGTGTCCACCAGGACGAAACCGGGGTCGCCACCGGTCTCGCGGTCTTCGAGTGCGGCGGCGACGTCCGAGACGTCGGTGTGGAAAGCCAGGCTCGCGGCGAAGTACGCCGCGGCTTGCGCGGGGGCGGCGGGCGGCACCCGCAGTACGGCGTTGGGGCTGGTCACGGCGGGTGCGGCGGCGGTGAGGCTGTCTGCTGTCATGCCGGAAAATCTACGGTCCGCACCGGATGCCAGGAAGTGGGGTTCCCTGGGCTTGAGCTTGATCCGCCGGGCTTTCCCCTGGTATCCCTCCGGGATGACCGCTTATTCCCTGGACGCCACCGACTGGCGGCTGCTGGAAGCCCTGCAACGCGACGGCAGGGCCAGCTACGCCGAGCTGGCGCGGAGCGTCGCGATGTCGCCGAGCGCCGTCACGGAGCGGGTGCGCCGGCTGGAGGAGGCCGGGGTGATCACCGGCTACTCGGCGGTGATCGACCACGAACGCATCGGCCTGCCGATCCTCGCCCTGGTCAGGCTGCGCTACCCGACCGGCAACTACCGTCCCTTCCACGACCTGCTGGCGAGCACGCCCGAGGTCCTGGAGGCGCATCACGTCACCGGGGACGACTGCTTCGTGATGAAGGTGGCCGCGCGTTCCATGCGGCACCTGGAGGAGACCACGGGCCGGATCTCCGGCCTCGGCGCCGTCACCACCAGCATCGTCTACTCCTCGCCGCTGGAGCGCCGCCCCCTGGTCCTGTGAAGGCGGCAGGCGGCGCGGCCCGGCGGGCGGTCAGCGCGTGCGCAGCCGGAGGGTGGAGCCCTCCCGGCCCTTGGCGACGTGCAGTTGGGCCGGGATGCGGTCCCGCAGGTCCGCCACGTGGCTCACGATGCCGACCGTGCGGTCGCGTTCACGCAGCCCGTCCAGGACGTCGAGGACGTCGTCCAGGGTCTGCTCGTCGAGGCTGCCGAAGCCCTCGTCGATGAAGAGGGTGTCCAGGCGCATCCCGCCGGCCTCGTCGGTCACCACGTCGGCCAGGCCGAGGGCGAGGGCGAGCGAGGCGAAGAAGGTCTCGCCGCCGGACAGCGTCGAGGTGTCGCGCTCGGTGCCGGTCCAGGCGTCGACCACCACCAGGCCGAGGCCGGACTTGGTCCTGCCGCCGCCGCGGGCGTCGCTGTGGACGAGGGTGTAGCGACCGGCCGACATGCGCTGGAGGCGTGCGCCGGCCGCCGCGGCGACCTGCTCCAGACGCGCGGCAAGGACGTAGGTCTCCAGCTCCATGCGGTAGCGGTTCTCGGCCGAGGTCGCGGAGGCCAGGTCCGACAGCCGGGCGACACTGTCGTACTCCGCGCGCGCCGGGGCGAGTTCGCGTACGGCGGACGTCGCCTCCGCGCCCAGCCGGTCGAGTTCCGCACGGCGGGTGGCGGCGGCGGACTCCGCGGCCGACGCCTGCCGCAGGCGGAGGTTGGCGGCGTCGAGCACGGACTGCGCGGCGGCCGGATCCGCGGCGGGCAGGGCAGCGGCAGCCGCGGGCCGCGCCTCGGCCAGGTCCGCCTCGGCCGCCGCCTCCTCCCTGTCCCACGCCGCTGCGGTGCGCTCGGCCTCCCACAGCCGCGGCGGTGGCAGCAGGGCTGCGGCGGCCTCGGCGGGCGAGCCGAAACCGGCACGGGCCGCGGCTTGCGCGAGCGCCGACTCGGCCTCCGCGAGGCGCTGCCCGCTCTCGGTACGCTCCCTGACCGCGTGGGCCGCGCGGTCCAGCATCGCCACGGTCGCGGCCAGCCGGTCCCTGCGGGCGGTGACGCTGGGGTGGCCGTCGCGGGCCCGGACCAGCTCCTCGCTCAACCGCTCGTGCTGCTCGTCCAGTTCCTCGCGGCGCGAGGTGCGGGCGGCGGCGCGGTTCAGCGCGTCCTGCCGGTGTGTGCTGCGCCGGTCGCGCTCGTCCTCCGCCCGGGCGAGCGCGTCCCTGGCCTCCGGCACGGCGGACGCCGCGCGCGCCGCCTCGGCGTGTTCCGCCTCCGCCAGGGCGTGGGCGGCGTCGATCTCCGACCTCGCGGTCCCGCCCGCGGCCGCGGTGGCCGCGTCGAGTCCCGCGCGCAGCCTGGCGACCTCCTCGCGTGCCGCGTCGTGGTCGGCGGACCTGCGCTGGAAGGCCGCGTAGGCGGCGTCCTCGTCGGCGCGGGTGACGCGCCGGCCGGCGGGACGGGCGGGGGCGGGGTGCGCGGCGGACCCGCAGACCCGGCACGGCTCGCCGTCGGCGAGGTCGGCCGCCAGTTCGGCGGCGATGCCGGAGATCCGGCTCTCCCTGAGGTCCTGCCAGGCTTCGCGCGCGTCGCCCGCGCGGTCCCGCGCGTCCCGTGCGTTCTGCTCGGCGCGGGCCGACTCCGCGGCCAGCGCATCCCGTTCGACGGCCGCGTCGCGGCGCCGTCGGGCGGCGGCCAGCTCGCCCGCCAGGTCCCCGGCGCGCGCGGCCGCCTCCAGCGCGGTGTCAAGGCGCGCCTGGAGCCCGGCCCTCAGCTCCGGCCACTCGGCCAGCCAGCCGTACGCGTCCCGCACGGCCTCCTCGTCCGCCCGCTCCTCGCGCTCCAGCCGCTCCCTGCGGGCCGCGACCTCCAGGACCCGCGCCTCGACCTCCCCGGACGCGGCCAGCCCCCCGATCAGCTCCCGCAACTCCCCCGCCCGCCGCGCCAGCGCCTCAGCCCGCAGCCCGGCCCCGTCGCCGTCCCCGCCCACGGCCTCCGGCCCGGCCACGTCACCGCCCGCACCGGCTCCCCGCACCGGGAAAGTCCGGCTCGCGCCATCGGCACCGCCCCCCTGCGCCGATACGTCCCCGCCCGCGGCCCCCGGCCCGGCCACATCACCGGCACCGCCCGCACCGGCTCCCCGCACCGCGAAAGTCCGGCTCGCGCCATCGGCACCGCCCCCCTGCGCCGATACGTCCCCGCCCGCGGCCCCCGGACCAGCCACATCACCGGCACCGCCCGCATCGGCTCCCCGCACCGGGAAAGTCCGGCTCGCGCCATCGGGACCCGTGGGAGCCTCGCCCGGCGCCGAGGCGGGCGACGTCGCGGCAGCGGATCCGACCGTGCCCGCAGACGGCTGGCCCGGCACGGACCCGGCCACCGCAGCCGGCCCCACCGGAGCCTCGACGTCACCCGTGCCGCCGCCTCGCACCGAAGCCGGCCACGCGGCGGCGCCCTGGCCTTCCGCCTCTGCCAGGGGCGCCCGGCTCTGGCGGGGGGCGGGAACACCCGGCGGGGCGGGCTCGCCCGCAGCGGCGAGGGCGGCTGCGGCCTCGCGTTCGAATGACAGTGCCTCGGCGTGCCGGGCCGCGGCCTTGTCGCGGTGGGTCAGTGCCGGGTCGACCGTCATGGCGCGCTGGGCCCGGGCCAGCGCGGTGCGGGCGGCGGTCCGGGCGGGGCGCTGCTCGGCGAGTGCGGCGGCGCGCCGCCTCGCCTGCTCGTGGCGCTGCTGGAGCGCGTACAGCTCGCGGGCCTGCGCCGCGGCGGCCGCCGCGGCCGTGTGGGACAGCTCGGCGTGGCCGAGGGCGACGCTCGCGATGTCGTACTGCTCTCGGGCGTCGCAGCGCAGCACCGCGGCGTACCCGAGGAATTCCGCGGCCTGTGCGGGCTCGCCGTCCGTGCCGGCGTCGCCGGCCGCCTGACGCATACGGGCGGCGAGCCCGGCGAGCACCCGGTCGCCCTCGACGAGCCGCTGCGCGGCCTCGTGCTTGCGGTCCTTCAGCCGCTGTTCCACGGCCCTGAAGCGGCGGGTGTCGAAGAGCCGGCCGAGCAGCGCGGCCCGCTCGGTGGCGCTCGCCCGCAGGAAGGTGGCGAACTCGCCCTGCGGCAGCAGCACCACCTGGCAGAACTGCTCGCAGCTCATACCGACCAGCTGCCTGATCTCCTCACCGATCTCCTGGTGGGACTTCGACAGGGCGTGCCACTGCCCGTCCCGCCGCTCCCGCAGCAGGGTGACGGCCTTGTCCGTGGTCACCCCGCTGCCGCGTTTCTTGGCCCGGGGCTGCTCGGGGCGCCTGGTGATCTCCAGCCGCCGCCCGGCGAGGGTGAGTTCGAGCACCACCTCGGTCGCCGTGCCCGGCGCCGCGTGGTCGCTGCGCAGCCTGGTCGCGGGCCGGGCGCCGGGCACCTGGCCGTAGAGGGCGAAGCAGACCGCGTCGAGGACGGAGGTCTTGCCGCCGCCGGTGGGGCCGTGCAGCAGGAAGAGGCCGGCGGCGGACAGCTCGTCGAAGTCGACGCTCTGCTCGGCGGCGAAGGGGCCGAAGGCGGTGAGGCCGAGTCTGTGCAGTCGCATCAGTCGCGCTCCGTGGTGGCTGCGGCGGCCCGCACGGTGTCGAGGGCGTCGCGCAGCACGAGGCGTTCGCGCGGGTCGGGCGCGCTCCCGCGGACGTGGGCGACGAAGTCCTCGGTGATCTGCCGGTCGCTGCGGCCGGCGAGCCGGCGGGCGTAGGAGGCGGCGGGGTCCTCGTCGCGGTCCTCGGGCTCGAAGGCGAGGCTGAGGATGTGCGGGAAGCGCTTGGCGAGTGCGGCCATCGGCTCGTGCGGGCGCGCCGGATCGGTGAGGGTGGCCTCGACCCAGGCGTCGGTGTGCGCTTCGTGGGCGGGGTCGGCGAGCAGCGCGTCGAGCCGGCCGCGCAGCCGCGCGAGGCGGCGCGGTACGGGCGTGTCGATGCGTTCTGCGGCGATCTCGCCGTGGGGTCCGAGGTCGACCAGCCACATGCTCTTGCGCTGGTGCTCCTCGGAGAAGGAGTAGGCGAGGGGCGAACCCGAGTAGCGGATCCGCTCGGTGACGGCCTGGCAGCCGTGCAGGTGACCGAGTGCGGTGTAGTCGATGCCGTCGAAGAGCGCCGCGGGCACCGAGCCGACGCCGCCCGCGGTGATGTCGCGCTCGCTGTCCGAGGGCGCGGCGCCGGTGACGAAGGCGTGGGCCATGACGACGCTGCGGGTGCCGGCGGGCCGGGTCGCCAGGTCGGCGCGCACCCGGTCGGCCGCGGCGCCGAGCACCGCGGTGTGGTCGGCCCGTGCGGCGCCGAACTCCTCGCGCACCAGGGCGGGTTCGAGGTAGGGCAGCCCGTAGACGGCGATGTCGCCGTGCGTGTCGCGCAGGACGACGGGCCGGTCGCAGGTCGCCGGGTCGGTGCGCAGGTGGATGCCGGCCCGGCCCATCAGGCCCGCGCCGACGCCGAGCCGGCGCGCCGAGTCGTGGTTGCCGGAGATCATCACGGTGGGCACGTCCAGTGCCGCGAGCGCGTGCAGCGCGCTGTCGTAGAGCTCGACCGCGGCCAGTGGCGGTACGGCCCGGTCGTAGATGTCGCCTGCGACGAGCACGGCGTCGACGTGCTCGTCGCGGACGGTGGCGACGAGGTGGTCGAGGAAGGCCCGCTGGGCGTCCAGCAGGCTCACCCGGTGGAAGGACCGGCCCAGGTGCCAGTCCGACGTGTGCAGCAGTCTCACTCGGCCGCCCCGACCCGCACGCTCACCCTCGCCGTTCCTCGATGTCCGCAGTGATCCGGATTCTAGGCGGTGGCGGCGCCCCCGCGTCGCCCGCCCGACAGGACCGCATCATCGAACCTTTCGTCGGACGTATCGAAAACTACCGTCGAGGATCGCCACCAACTCCCGTCGCGTTTCCGGCAAATGGGAGATAAGGAAAGACCGTCACCGCCCGTCGCTCCGATGTCCCGCGGCCGCCCGGGCCGACGGGCCCGCGGGACGGCCGCCCGGGACGGCAGCAGCCGCGGGGACGGATCGAGCCTGGCCATTGACCGGTTCGCGGGGGCGGCCTACAGTCCATGGATATTCGCATTCATGATGAGCGTTCATGTACATGGACAAGTGAGGCTTCAGTGCTCGACGGCGTGCTCTTCTTCCCGGTGACCCCGTTCACCCAAGAAGATTCGGTTGATATTCCGATTCTTTCGGAACACGTACAGCAGGGAGTCGCCGCCGGCGCCGGCGGCGTCTTCGTCGCGTGCGGCACCGGTGAATTCCACGCGCTGGAGCCGCAGGAGTACGCCGACGTGGTGCGCACCGCCGTCGCCGCGACGGGCGGCCGGGTACCGGTCTTCGCGGGAGCCGGCGGCTCGCTGCCGCTCGCCAGGGGTTTCGCACGCGCCGCCGCCGAGGCCGGCGCCGACGGGCTGCTCCTCATGCCGCCCTACCTGGTGCAGGGACCTCCGGCAGGCCTGGTCGCGTACGTGGCGCAGGTGGCCGCCGCCACCGAGCTGCCGGTCATCGTCTACCAGCGCGGCGGCGCCCGCTTCGACGTGGCCTCGGCACTCGAGGTGGCCCGGCTGCCGCGGGTCGTCGGCTTCAAGGACGGCCTCGGGGACCTCGACCTGCTGTCGCGGATCGTCACCGCGGTCCGGGCCGACACCGCGGCCGCGGGCAAGGACTTCCGCTTCTTCAACGGCATGCCCACCGCCGAGGGGACGGTGCCCGCCTACCGCGGCATCGGGGTGGAGCTCTACTCCTCCGCGGTCTTCTGCTTCGCGCCCGAGATCTCCCTCGCCTTCCACCGGGCGGTGACCACCGGCGACGACGCGACCGTGCAGCGGCTGCTGGCCGGCTTCTTCCACCCGCTGATCGCACTGCGGGAGCGCACCCCCGGCTACGCGGTCGCGCTGGTCAAGGCGGCGGTGCGGATGGGCGGCCTCGACGTCGGCGGGGTGCGGCCGCCGCTGACCGACCCGACACCCGACGATCTCGCGGAGCTGGCCAGGATCATCGAGGCGGGGCGGGCGATCTGCGCGACGGAGGCCACCCGATGAGCGGCGGGATCCGGATCACCGGGGTGGACATCACCCCGGTCGCCTTCCACGACCCGGCACTGCTGAACGCCGTCGGCGTGCACGAGCCGTACGCGCTGCGGGCGATCGTCGAGGTGCACACCGACCAGGGCATCACCGGTCTCGGCGAGACCTACGCCGACGACGGGCACCTGCGGCGGTTGCGCGCGGCGGTCGAGGTGATCACCGGCATGGACGTGCACACGCTTGGCGGGATGCACCGCAGGATCTCCGAGGCGCTCGGCGGCGACACCGGCTCCGACGGGCACGGGCTGACCGGGATGATCACCAGCAGCAGCACCGCCGACCGGGTCTTCGCCCCCTTCGAGGTCGCCTGCCTGGACATCCAGGGCAAGGCAGGCGGGCTGCCGGTCAGCGACCTGCTCGGCGGCGCGGTGCGCGAGACGGTGCCCTTCAGCGCGTACCTGTTCTACAAGTGGGCGGGCCACCCCGGCGCGGAACCCGACGGGTGGGGCGAGGCGCTCGACCCGGACGGCATCGTCGCGCAGGCGCGGCGGATGACCGAGGAGTACGGCTTCGGCGCGATCAAGCTCAAAGGCGGTGTGATGCCGCCGGAGGAGGAGGTCGAGGCGGTACGGGCGCTGCACAAGGCATTCCCCGGGGTTCCGCTGCGGCTGGACCCGAACGCGGCCTGGACGGTGGAGACCTCGGTCCGGGTCGCGGGCGAGCTCGACGGCGTACTGGAGTACCTGGAGGACCCCACACCCGGCCAGCAGGGCATGGCGGAGGTGGCGCGCCGGGCTCCGATGCCGCTGGCGACCAACATGTGCGTGGTCGCCTTCGACGAGCTGTCGTCCGCGGTGGCCCGCGAGTCGGTGCAGGTCGTGCTGTCCGACCACCACTACTGGGGCGGCCTCCAGCGCTCCCTGCTGCTGGCCGGCATCTGCCGGACCTTCGACCTCGGCCTGTCCATGCACTCCAACTCCCATCTCGGCATCAGCCTGGCCGCGATGACCCATCTGGCCGCCGCCACCCCGAACCTCACCTACGCCTGCGACACGCACTGGCCGTGGAAGTCCGAGGAGGTCGTGGTGCCCGGCGCGCTGGAGTTCGCCGGGGGCGCGGTGCGGGTGCCGACCACGCCGGGCCTCGGCGTGGAGCTGGACCGCGACGCACTGGCCCGGCTGCACGAGCAGTACCTGCGCTGCGGTCTGCGTGAGCGGGACGACACCGGGTACATGCAGCGGATCGACCCGTCGTACGAGCGGAAGTCCCCGCGCTGGTGACGCGGCCGCCTCGAGTCACACCTGCACGTACGCGCTGCCCTCGGCCTCGCAGGCCGCCGCGCCCGAGGTCACATCGGCCAGCCAGGACCTGAAGGCGGCCACCTCGCTCTCGGGCACCCCGAGGGCGAGGACCACCTCGGCACCGTAGCGGACGTCGCGCAGGGTGTGGCCGGCGGAGCGCAGATCGTTCTCCAGCCGTCCGGCGCGCGCGTGGTCGACGGTGACGGTGAGCAGCGCAAGGCGGCGGCGTTCGACCGTGCCGATCTCGTCCAGCGCGGCCGAGACCGCGCCGCCGTAGGCGCGGGCGAGGCCGCCCGCACCGAGCTGGATCCCGCCGTAGTACCGGGTGACCACCGCGACGGTGTCGCGGACCTCGCGGCCGAGCAGTACCTGGAGCATCGGGGTGCCCGCGGTGCCGCCGGGCTCGCCGTCGTCGCTCGCCCGGTGCAGCCGCCCGTCGGGGCCGATGACGTACGCGAAGCAGTTGTGGCTCGCGGTCGGATGCGCCTTGCGGACATCGCGGATCACGGCCTGCGCCGCCTCCTCGTCGGCGGCCGGCGCGAGGGCGCACAGGAAACGGGAGCGCTTGATCTCGCTCTCGTGCACGCCCGCGCGCGCCACCGTCAGATACCGCTCCGCCATCCCTCCACCCTAAGGGCTGTCCCGGAGCCCGGAGCCCGGGAATGGCGGGCCGTTCCCGCGGGTTCCAGCAGGTAGGACGAGAGTGCGGAGGACGGCGTGTACGGCGACGCGGCGACGGTAGGGAAGATCCTCAGGGAGAGCGGCGACACCTGGGCGGTGGTCGGTCTTTCGAACAACACCGCGCGGGCGGCGTACGGCGTCGCGGCGGTGCTCAAGCGCTTCGGCAAGCGGGTGGTGCCGGTGCATCCGAAGGCCGAGCCGGTGCACGGCGAACAGGGGTACGCCTCGCTGGCCGACATCCCGTTCCCCGTGGACGTGGTGGACGTCTTCGTCAACTCCGACCTGGCGGGCCCGGTCGCGGACGAGGCCGTCGCGATCGGCGCGAAGGCGGTGTGGTTCCAGCTCGGGGTGGTCGACGAGGCGGCGTACGAGCGCACCACGGCCGCCGGGCTCGACATGGTGATGGACCGCTGCCCCGCGATCGAGATTCCGCAGCTGGCCTGACGCGGGCGGAGGTGCCCGGCGGCCGGGACGCGCCGATGCGGTCCTGGCCGATCCGGGCTCCGGGAGGTCAGACCCCGAGGGCTTCGATGACCACCGCGCCCGGCAGTGCCGCGAGCGTCTTGCCCGGCACGATGAGCTTGCCGCGACGGGCCCCGCTGCCGACCAGCACCCACGGGGTGTCCGCGACCGCCGCGTCGATCAGCAGCGGCCAGTCGGCGGGCAGGCCGACCGGGGTGATGCCGCCGTACTCCATCCCCGTACCGCCGACCGCGGCGTCCATCGAGGCGAAGGACGCCTTGCGGGCGCCGAGATGGCGGCGCACCGCGCCGTTGACGTCGACCCGGGTGGTGGACAGCACCAGGCAGGCGGCGAGCGTGACGTCCTGGCCGCGCTTGCCTGCCACGACCACGCAGTTCGCGGAGTGCTCGAGCAGGTCCTCGCCGTAGGTGGCGACGAAGACGGCGGTGTCGGCCTTCTCCGGGTCGGTGTCCACATGGATCATCTCGGCGGTGACGGCCGCCGCCACCGGCGGGGGCAGCAGTTCACGGCGCTCGGTGGCGGGCAGGGCGTCGTCGAAGTCTCCGATGGGGGCGCGCATGGGGCGAATCTAACAAACCGCGCCGGTGGCCATCGGCAAGGCCTCAGGCCTGCTGCTCCAACTCCCCGGTGTCCAGCAGCTGTTCCGGGGCGACATCGAGCGGGAAGGGGGTGGGCGCCGGGGTGCGCAGCGGCGGCTGCCAGTTGGCGGTGCCCGCGTCCCAGCGGCGGACGATCCTGGCCGGAGCGCCGGCGACGACCGCGAAGTCCGGCACCTCACCGCGCACGACGGCGCCGGCCGCGACCACCACGTTCCGGCCCAGCCGGGCCCCGGGAAGGATCACGCAGCCCGCGCCGAGCCAGCTGCCCGCACCGATCTCGACCGGAGCGGTGCGCGGCCACTGCTCGCCGATCGGGCGGCCGATGTCGTCGTAGGAGTGGTTGATGCTGGTCAGATAGACGTACGGCCCGCAGTAGACCTTCTCGCCGAGGGTGATGGGGGCGAGCGCCACGACATGGCTGCCGCGGCCGAGCACCACCCCGTCGCCCAGTCGCAGCACCGGGTCGGGGCCGAACCCCGTGCCGGGATCGCCGCCGGGGACGGCGTCGGTGGGCATCAGGCCGACGGTGAGGGTGACCTGCTCGCCGATGATGCAGTGGTCGCCGAGGTGGATCCAGCGCTCGCCGAAGACGGTGCCCAGTGGGTGCGCGAGCCGGGTGCCGGGGCCGATCCGGCCGAAGTGCAGCAGTCCGGGCCGCTCCGCGGTGACCGCGCCGGCGTTCTGCGCCCAGCGCCGGGCGCGGTGCAGCAGACGGGACGCCAGCCGGCGCCGCCAGGCGACGACGGCGGCCGCGGCCGTGGTCACCGCCCCGGTCGCGGAAAGGAACACGTTCTCATTCCTGGGCACGGATTCACCGTATACGGTGCCGGAGGACAGCGGCGGACCGGCATGGAGGACGTCAACCGATGACAGACCGTACGGGTGAGCGGCACACGGCACCGGGCGCGCTGGTCGCGGGCATCCTCGGCGCGCGGCCGGAGATCGACCCGGCGGCGTATGTCGCGCCCACGTCGGTGGTGCTCGGCAGGGTGTCGCTCGGCGCCGGGGCGAGCACCTGGTACCACGCGGTGCTGCGCGGCGACTGCGAGTCGATCGCGATCGGGGCCGGCTCCAACATCCAGGACAACTGCTCGGTGCACGCCGACCTGGGCTTCCCCGTGGTCGTCGGTGAGGGCGTGTCCGTCGGGCACAACGCGGTGCTGCACGGCTGCGTGATCGAGGACGGGGTGCTGGTCGGGATGGGTGCGACGGTGCTGAACGGCGCCCGCGTCGGGACGGGTTCCCTGGTGGCCGCGCAGGCACTGGTGCCGCAGGGGATGCAGGTGCCGCCTGGCTCGCTGGTCGCCGGGGTCCCTGCCCGGGTGCGGCGGGAACTGACCGAGGAGGAGCGTGCGGTGGTCCGGCTCAACGCCGAGCACTACGTGGCGCTGGCCGAGGTGCACCGGGACGCGGTCGGCGACGGCCGGGGCTGACGGCGCACGCGGTCCGGGCGACGAGCGGCGCCCGCGGGTCCTGCGCGGCTACGGTGAGCGGGCGCGGCCCGGGTGCGGCGCGGCTCACTCGCCGGGCTGTGCGACCGCCACTTCGACGTCCTGTTCCGGCGCCGTTTCCAGCTCGGCCTGCACCTTGGCCGCCCGGCGCTTGACGAAGACCAGCGAGCCGATGCCGAAGAGCACCGCGATGCCGAGCCCGACGTAGCCGAACCGCTTGAGCCACGGCTCCGCGACCTGGCCGACGTAGTAGATGACGGCGGTGATGCCGCCGGCCCAGACGATGCCGCCCAGCGCGTTGGCGATCAGGAACCGGCCGTACGGCATCTTCAGCACTCCGGCCAGTGGGCCCGCGAAGATCCGCAGCAGCGCCACGAAGCGGCCGAAGAACACCGCCCACATGCCCCAGCGCTGGAAGGAGCGCTCGGCGGTGGCCACATGGCCAGGTGAGAAGTGCGAGGGAAAGCGCTTGCCGAGCCGGTCGAGCAAGGGCTTGCCGCCCCTGTGACCGATGGCATAGCCGATGGAGTCGCCGCCGACGGCGCCGATGATCGCGCTCGTGGCCACCAGCCACGGGTTGGCGTGTCCCTGCGACGACATCAGGGCCGCCGTCATCAGCACGATCTCGCCAGGCAGCGGAATGCCCAGGCTCTCCAGCCCGACCACCAGACCCACCATCAGGTACACGGCGACCGGTGGGATGTCGTTGAGCCAGTCCTGGACGTGCACTGCCGGTCCCTCCCCACGACAACGGTCGGACGGTGCGCGCACAGCGCGCACCCAGGAAGACTAACCGACGGGCAGGCCGCAGCATTCCGGCCTCGGGAGCCGCTCCGCCCCGTCAGCCGTTGGGGCGCAGGGTCCAGACAATCGTCATGTGCGAGGTCTCCGCGCCGTCCGCACGCTGCACCGACACCTCGACGGGGAATTCCGGCCGGGTGCCCGCGTTCAGCTCCGCGACGACCTCGGAGACGGGGCGGCCGAGTACGGCGGTGGCGGTGAGCCGGCCTCTGGCCAGTTTCGTCCAGCCGATCTCGGCACGCACCGGCAGCGGCACCGCCCTGCCGAGCTGGTCGCCGAAGGCGGCGAGCACGACGGCACCGCTCGCCGACTCGGCGAGGGTGAACATCGCGCCGGCATGCGGCCCGGCGACGTGGTTGTGGTAGTCGGGGTCGTCGGGCAGTGCGAGCACCGCGCGCTCCGCGGTGGTCTCCAGGTATTCGAGGCGGAGCGTGCGGACCATCGGCACGGTGGCCGTGAGGAGTTCGCCGATCGAGGGCAAGGTGTCGGACATGCCCGCATGTTACCAGCCGGTAGGCCAGTCCGGCATGGAACCACCGGCCCCGCTCCCCTAGTGTTTCCAGCCATGTGGCCAGGAGACCAGCAGCCCGGTGGACAATCCGGCGGACAGCAGAACCCACCGGGCAATCCGCCCCAGCAACCGCAGGGACCGTACGGGCAGCCGCCTGATCCCTACGCCCGGCCCGGGTACCAGCAGCCGGGCCACCCCCAGTCCGGACAGCAGCCCCCCGCGCAGCCGTACGGTCCGCCGCCGGCCCAGCAGCCGTACCCGCCCGCGCAGCCGTACGGGACCCCTTCCCCCTACGGGCAGCCCGGCTACCAGGCACCCCCGCCGCCCGGCGGCTACCCCACTCCGCAGGCCTGGGGTCCCCCGGTGCCCGGCGGCCCCGACGGCAGGCCGCCGTCCGGCGGCCGGAGCAAGGCGACCATCGGTATCGCCGTCGGCGTGGCCCTCGCGGTGATCGCCGCGGTGGTGGTCACGGTGGCCGTCGTCTCCGGCGGCGACAAGAAGACCGACGCGCGGGACACCACCACGCCGCCCGCCCCGACCACCTCCTCCGCTCCCCCCACGCCCACGCCGACCGCCACCCAGGACACGGGATCCACCGGCGGCGACGACCCGCGCGGCCCGGCGGGCGAGTACGACGTGTCGGCGGTCATCCCCGGCTGGCAGCCGGTCAAGCGCCAGGAGCGCAACTCCGTCTTCGACGTGCCGCCTGACTGGACGCTGGGCAGCGAGAGCATGACCATCGGTTTCGCGGACGACTCCGGCAAGCTCCAGGTCGCGGTGGGCGCGCCCGCGTACTACAAGGAGACCGCCTGCAAGGTCGGCAACAACGAGGTCGCCGACGCCGGCTCCGGCACCAAGGGCGGCGCCGGAGCGTCCAGCCTCCAGGCGGCCGCCGAGAACGAGGCGAGGGCCTGGGCGAAGTGGGCCTTCCAGGAGAAGGGCAAGGGAACCGTCTCCAAGGCGCTGAACAGCAAGGCCTTCCACAACGCCTACGGGATCACGGGCTGGCAGGCACAAGCCACCATGACCTCGGTGCCCAAGACCGACAAGTGCGCCTCGGACGGCATCGCCTACGCCGTGTCCTGGCTCGACCCGGCGCAGGCGAAGCCGACCCCTGTGGTGTGGGTGCTGTGGGCCCGGCAGGGCGTGCCCGACCAGATCACGCAGTCGGTGATCGACAAGATCAAGAGCTCCATCCGGCCGATGAAGAAGTGATCCGCGCGGCGGCCGACGACGAGCGGCCGCCGCCGGTTAATGGGTTGGCAGTCCACCGGGGGTCGGCGATAGTCCCCTGATGGCAGAACACGACGGCGGGCTCCGGCCGCGCTTCCCGCCCTGGGCCGGGCGGAACTTCCGGCTGCTGGTCGGCGCGTCGTTCGTCACCAGCACCGGCAACTCGGGAGCCACGATCGCCGCGGCCTTCGCGGTCATCGAGTCCGGCGGCAGCGCCACGGACGTCGGCCTCGTGGCCGCCGCCCGCACCCTGGCGATGGTGGTGCTGCTGCTGGTCGGCGGGGCGGTCGCGGACCGGCTGCCACGGCAGCGGGTGATGGCGGTGGCCAACGTCGTCAACGCCTGCTCGCAGGCCCTGTTCGCCGCCCTGGTGCTGACCGGGCACGCCACGCTGTGGCAGATGGCCGCGCTGACCGCGGTCGGCGGCGGCGCCGTGGCGTTCTTCACCCCCGCCTCCGAGGGCATGGTGCTCTCCACCGTCGAACCGGCGCACGCCTCCCAGGCCTTCTCCGTCTACCGGCTGGCCACCAACGCCGCCGGGATCGGCGGCGCCGCGCTGGGCGGTGCGCTGGTCGCCGCCTTCGGCGCGGGCTGGGTGCTCGCGGTCGACGCGGTGGGCTTCGCCGTGGCCGCGGCGATGCGGGCCCGTATCGACGTCGCGCACACCGCGAGGGCCGCGCAGTCCGGCGGCATGCTCCGCGAGCTGCGCGAGGGCTGGCACGTGGTGGCGTCCCGTATGTGGCTGTGGGGCATCGTGCTGCAGTTCTCCGTCGTCAACGGCATGGTGAACGCCGTCGAGGCGGTCTACGGCCCGCTGGTGTCGAGGGAACGCCTCGGCGGCGCGGGCCCCTGGGGCCTGGCGCTCGCCGCCGGCGGGGTGGGGACGGCCTGCGGCGCCTTGCTGATGATGCGCTGGCGCCCGCGGCGGATGCTGGTCGCGGGTTCGCTCGGCGTCCTCCCGCTGGCCCTGCCCGCGGTCGCGCTGGCGCTCGGCCTGCCGGCCTGGGCACTGGCCGCGGTGATGTTCACCGGCGGGGTGGCGATCGAGGTCTTCGCGGTCAACTGGATGCTCGCGCTGCACCAGGAGATCCCCGGGGACCTGATGTCCCGGGTGTCGGCCTACGACTGGATGGGCTCGGTGGCGCTGACCCCGCTTGCGGTGGCCCTGGCGGGGCCGTCGGCCTCGCTCTTCGGGCGCACGGCGGCGCTGTGGGGGTCGGCCGCGCTGATCGTCCTGCTGACCGTGCTGATCCTCTTCGTGCCCGAGGTCCGCCGGATGGAGCGCAGGCCGCACCTGCCGGACGCCGTCCCCGAACCCGCGCCCGCGCCCGCGATGGACGGCACGGTGAAGGGACCTGCACGGTGACAGCGTCCGCGGCCCGTGAGGCTCCGGCCGGCGGCGGGGTCAGCCGACGGTGAACGCGCCTTCCGGCGGCCGGGGCGAGGCCGTCGCCGAGGCGTCGTCCACCGGGTGCGCGCCACCGGTCAGCCGGGCCAGGGCGGCCCCGTGCACGACGCGGGCCGGAAAGGCGTCCGCGGCGCAGAGCCGGGACAGCGCCTCGACCGGCAGCGGGCGGCGGCTCGCGACCAGGACGGCGTTGCCGAAGCGGCGGCCGCGCAGCACACCGGGCTCCGCCAGCAGGCACAGGTCGCCGCCGGACGCACCTCCGCCCGCACTGTCGGACGCACCTCCGTCCGCACCGACGTCCGCCAGCGCGGCCCGCACGGTGGCCAGTTGCGAACGCAGGAAGGCGAAGGGCGCGGCGTCCGCGACGTTCGCCAGGTAGACGCCGCCGGGGCGCAGGACGCGCAGCGCGTCCCGTACGAACTCCACCGACGTCAGCGCCGCGGGCACCCGGGAGCCGCCGAAGACGTCGGCCACCACGAGGTCCGCCGACGCGGTGCCCGCCTGCGCCAGCCAGGCCCGCGCGTCGGCGACGTCCACGGTCACCGAGGGGTCGGACAGCGGCAGGACCTCCGCGACCAGCGCCGCCAGCCCACGGTCCGCCTCGACCACGTGCTGGCGCGAGCCCGGCCGTTCGAGGGGGAGCCAGCGCGCCAGCGTCATCGCCCCGCCGCCGAGGTGCACCGCGTCGAGCGGCTCGCCCTCGGCGAAGCCGGCCTGCACGGCGTACGCGATACGCCGCACGTATTCGAACTCCAGATGCGCCGGGTCGTCCAGGTCGACGTACGACTGCGGTGCCTCGTCCACGGTGAGCAGCCAGGCCCGTGCGCGGTCGATGTCCGGCAGCAGCCTGGCGGTGCCGAAGTCCACCGCCCGCACCACCGGCACGGGCTCGGGCCCGGTACCCGCCACCGGCTCGGATGCGGGGTCCGGGGCGTGCTCCGGCCGGTCGTTGTCCTGATCCACCCGGCCATTGTCCCGCCTCTCGCGCGCACGCCTGCCGCTGCCCGGTACGTGACAACGTACCGGGCAGCGGCAGGGCTCAGAGCAGCGCGGTCACCGTCCCCGCGCCGACCGTGCGGCCGCCCTCGCGGATGGCGAAGCCGAGCCCGGGCTCCAGCGGCAGCGCGCGGCCGAGGTCCACGGTGACCTCGGCGGTGTCGCCGGGCATCGCCATCGTGGCCGGGCCGAGGTCGACGTCCCCGACCACGTCCGCGGTGCGGATGTAGAACTGCGGCCGGTAGCCGGTGACGACCGGGGTGTGCCGGCCGCCCTCCGCCGCGGGCACGATGTAGACGCGCGCGGTGAAGCGGCGGTGCGGCACCACGCTGTCCGGCGCCGCGACGATGTCGCCGCGCCGCACCTGGCCGCGCTGCACTCCGCGCAGCAGCAGCGCCACATTGTCACCGGCCTGCGCCGAGTCCATCGGCCTGCCGAAGGTCTCGAGACCGGTGACCACGCTGGTCAGCACCTCGCCCGTGGCCGTGTGCAGCTGCACCCGGTCGCCGGGCGCCACGCGCCCGCGCTCCACCGCACCGGTCACCACGGTGCCGCGCCCGGTGATGGTGAGGACGTTCTCCACCGACACCAGGAACGGCGCGTCGGTGTAGCGCACCGGCACCGGCACGTAGGCGTCGACCGCGTCCAGCAGTTCGCCGATCGCCGCCGTCCAGCGCGGGTCGCCGTCCAGCGCGCGCAGCCCGGAGACCCGCACCACCGGCAGCTCCTCGCCGGGGTAGCCGTGGGTGCCGAGCAGCTCGCGCACCTCCAGCTCCACCAGGTCGGTCAGCTCCGGGTCGCCGGCGTCCGCCTTGTTCAGCGCCACGACGATGTGCCGCACACCGATCTGCCGGGCCAGCAGCACATGCTCCGCGGTCTGCGGCATCACCCCGTCGAGGGCCGACACCACCAGGATCGCGCCGTCGAGCTGGGCCGCGCCGGTGATCATGTTCTTGACGTAGTCGGCGTGGCCCGGCATGTCCACGTGGGCGTAGTGCCGGGTCGCGGTCTCGTACTCGACGTGCGCGATGCTGATGGTGATGCCGCGGGCCGCCTCCTCCGGCGCCCGGTCGATCCGGTCGAACGGCACGAAGGTGCCGGTCCCGCGGTCGGCGAGGACCTTGGTGATGGCCGCGGTGAGGGTGGTCTTGCCGTGGTCGACATGGCCCATGGTGCCGATGTTCAGATGCGGCTTGGTGCGTACGTACGCCTGCTTGGACATGACGGTGTCTCCTCCTGGGACGCCGGTCGGTCTGAGGACCCCGGGGCCTGGCCGACCCTCCCCGTGCGGGGTCCCACCGGACGTCGGTCCGGGGAGGGTCAGCGTCGGGCGCCGTCGAAGGATGCGTTCCGGACGGCCGGGGCATCGGATGCGCCCCGTGCTTCGCAGGCAGCCTTCGACGCGACCGCTGCTGCGGTGGCGTCTGCGAGGAAGGCGGGCCGGAACATGTCCCCGATCATGGCGGGCGGGACGTCCCGCGTCGAAGGGTTTTACACGGGGTGCCACCGCCCCGCCGGAGTTTCCGACGTTCCGCCCGCCCCCGCCGGAGGTTCCGACGCGCCGGTTCCGCCCGCCGGCACCCGGGGGCCGTCAGCGCGGAAGCGCCTGTGCGTCCCGCCGACACCGGGGCGTCGGCGGGACGTCACCCGTGGGTGACGTGGGAGGACCGGCGGGGTGAGAGAATTTGTTCCGCTGCTGAACTTAGGGTGCCCGACCGGCGACCCACCGTCCCCACCAGTTCGAAGGAAGCTCCATGCCCCTGGCCATCCTCGCCCTCGCGGTGAGCGCCTTCGGAATCGGCACCACGGAATTCATGATGATGGGCCTGCTGCCCGACGTCGCGGACGACCTGGGCACCTCCGTGCCCACCGCGGGTTACCTCGTCTCGGCCTACGCGCTCGGCGTGGTCGTCGGTGCGCCGCTGCTCACCGGGCTCGGCGCCCGGATCCCCCGCAAGCGCATGCTCCTGCTGCTGATGGCGCTGTTCACCGTCGGCAACGCCGCCTCCGCCGTGGCCCCCGGCTACGGCACGCTGCTCGCCGGGCGCTTCCTGGCCGGACTGCCGCATGGCGCCTTCTTCGGCGTCGGCGCGGTCGTGGCGGCCAGACTGGTCAAGGAGGACCGCAGGGCGCGGGCGGTCGCCGCGATGTTCCTCGGTCTGACGATCGCGAACATCGTCGGCGTGCCCGCCGCCACCCTGCTCGGCCAGAACCTGGGCTGGCGGGCCACCTTCCTGGTGGTGACCGTGATCGGCCTGCTGTCGATGGCCGCGCTCGCCGTCCTGGTGCCCCGGCTGCCGCCCGAGGAGCACACCGGAGTCGGCCAGGAACTGCGCGCGCTGCGCGAACCGCAGGTGCTGCTCGGACTGCTCACCGCGGTGTTCGGCTTCGCCGGCGTCTTCGCCGTCTACAGCTATCTCGCCTCGATGATGACCGAGGTCACCGGTTACGCCGACGCCACCGTGACGATCCTGCTGGCACTCTTCGGCATCGGCATGACGCTCGGCGCCCTCGCCGCCGGCCCGCTCACCGACCGCGCCCTGCGTCCCACCCTCTACGGTTCGCTGGCCGCGCTCGCCGTCGTCCTCGTCGGCTTCCACTACGCCGCCCAGTCCAAGGCGACCGCCCCCGTCGCCGTCCTGGTGCTGGGCGCGGTCGGCTTCATGACCACCACGCCGCTGCAGATGCTGGTCATGAACAAGGCCCGCCGCGCCCCCACCCTCGCCTCGGCCTCCAACCACTCCGCCTTCAACCTCGCCAACGCGGGCGGCGCGTGGCTGGGCGGCGCCGCCATCGCCGCCGGCTGGGGCTGGACCTCGCCCGCGCTCGTCGGAGCGGTGCTGACCGTGGTCGGCCTGGCCGTCGCGATCGTCGCGGGCGTCCTGGACCGCGGTACGCCCGCCACGCCCTCGATCGTCGCCGCCACAGCGCCGGGCGCCACCGTCGCGGCACCGGGCGAGCGCCGGGAGTCGGCGACGGAGCGGGCGTAGCGGCGGGGGCGTTGCGGCGGCGGGTGGGACGTTGCCACGAGCGGACGTTGCCGATGCAGCCGGCCGACGGGACGGTCCACGGCCGAGGCAGTCACCGCACAGGCGGTCCTTTCGCCCGCAGGCCGGCGGCCGGAGCGGTTAGGCTCGCGGAGTGCCGTCACGTGTCCGTCTCGCCGCCCGCTGCTCACGCGTACTGCTGTCACCGTGGGCCAGGTTCGCGGTGCTCGTGCTGCTCCTCGCCGCGGCCGGCGCCGCCGTGCTGGCCTGGCACCCGCAGCGGCTGATGACCGCGCACGGCTGGCAGCCGCACACCTCGGGCGGCACGGCGGTGCTGCTCTTCGCCGTCGCGTACGGCCTGTGCACCGTCGCCTTCGTGCCCCGCCCCCTGCTCAACGCCGCCGCCGGCGCCCTCTACGGCATCCACGCCGGGCTGCCCGCGGCGATCGGCGGGACGGTGCTGGGCGCCGGCCTCGCCTTCCTGCTCGGGCGCTTCCTCGGCAGGGACGCGGTACGCCCGCTGCTGCGCGGCAGGGTCGCACTGTCGCTCGACCGGCAGCTGAGCAGGCACGGCTTCCGCAGCACGCTCGCGCTGCGGCTCTTCCCGGGCGTGCCCTTCGCGGCCGCGAACTACGCCGCCGCGATCTCCCGTATCCGGCTGCTGCCCTTCCTCACCGCGACAGCCGCCGGCTGCGCCGCCAACACCGCCGCCTACGTGGTGGCCGGCAGCCGTGCCGCCTCCCCCACCTCACCGGTCTTCCTGCTGGCCCTCGGTTTCCTCGCCGTCACCGGGGTGGCGGCCGCGCTCATCGCCCGCGGCGCCCGGGGCCGTTCCCGTACCGCGGGCGAGGCGCCGCCCGACGTGACGGCACCGGCCGACGCGCGTACCGAGGCCGCCGCGGTCAGCGACGCTGCCCCTCCTGCCACCGCTGGAGCGAAATCCGCTTGATCTCCATCACGTCGCCGAGCGTGGCCCACTCCTCCTTGCCGAGCCGGGCCAGCGGGCGGAGCTTGTGCACATCCGGGTGACCGTCGGTCAGCATCGCCTCGGACACCGCGGCGTGGACGACCCGCCCGAAGACCACGGTGGAGTCCCCCAGCCTGACGGTGCTGTGCAGCTCGCACTCCAGGGCGACAGGTGACGCCGCCACCCGCGGGGGCTTCACCCGCAGGCTCGGCTCCCGGGCGATCCCGACCTCGTCGAACTCGCTCACCCCGTGCGGGAACTCGGTCCCGGTCGCGTTGATCTCCTCGACCAGGTGCTCGGGCGCCAGGTTGACCACGAACTGCCCGGTCTCCTCGACGTTACGCAGCGAGTCCTTCCGGCCCACCGAGGTGAACTGCACCACGGGAGGGCTCACGCAGGACACCGAGAAGAAGCTGTGCGGGGCGAGGTTGTCCGTCCCTGCCGCCGATGTGGTGGACACCCAGGCGATCGGCCGCGGCACGACCGTCGCGGTGAGCAGCCGGTAGAAGGTGTTGCGGTCCAGCTCGCTGGGATCGAAGTCGATGCGCATGGCAGCCAGTATCCACGCGGGGGCGACGGATCCCGGCGGCGGACGGCGGCGCCGCCGAACCCCGTGTCCCACGGAAAGCGCCCGGTGCCGAACGGCACGAGTACCCGGAGCCGAGCCGAGCACGATCCTTTTCCCCGTGGGACGACCCCAGGGTCCCGCCGCAGGCGCGCGGCCGCGGCATCACCCTCAACCTGTTCGACCAGCTGTCCGCTTACGTGCCGACGCGGCCCGGCGCGTACCTGCGGATCTCCTCCGACCGCTTCGGCCTGGAGGCGGGCGTCGACCGGCAGTACGACGACGCCGAGGACACCCGGCACCGCCTGCACTGGGGATCGTTCGCGAAGGTCTACCGGGAGAACGACACCTCGGCGCTCAAGAAGCGCAAGGTCGTCCGCCCCGACGGCTCGATCGACTGGGTCGTCATCCGCCGTCAGCGGGGCAGAGCACGCCGAGTGCGCGGACCGGCCGGCGGCGGCAGTAACGGATGAGCACGATGCCGCACCACAGCGACCAGCCCACGTGGAGACTGGGCATCGCCGCGGGATCGATGATGTCGTACCCGCCCCCCGTTTACGCCACGGGATGCGGGCGCACGGGGTGTTTGCTCAGGATGGACACCCGGTTGAAGGCGTTGATGGTGATCGCCACCCAGATGACCGCCGAGATCTCGTCGTCGGTCAGGGCCTCGCGCGCGGTCTCGTAGGCGTCCTCCTGCCCGGCGGCGTCCGCGGGACTGGTGGTCGCCTCCGCGAGTGCGAGTGCCGCGCGTTCCCGCGGGGTGAAGAGCTCGGTGTCGCGCCACGCCGGCAGCACGCCCAGACGCCGCCCGTCCTCGCCGGCCTGCAATGCCGCCCTGCTGTGCGTGGACAGGCAGTAGGCGCAGCCGTTGATCTGCGACACGCGCAGGTTGATCAGTTCCACGAGTATCCGGTCCAGCCCGGCGTCCGCGGCAACGGCACGGACCACGCCGGCGCTCTCCCGGAAGGAGCGGTAGGCCTGCGGGCTCTGCTTGTCGATGAAGACCCGCTGCCGCGCCCGTTTGTGGTCCACGTCACTCACCTGAACTCCTTCGGCGATCCCCTGCCGGCCCCGCTCCTCGGAGCCCCGCGCGGTCCGCCGGCATGTCTTATGGTGGCATGGTAGTTGAATCTGCAATTGTTTTGAGGGAGGCGTCATAGCGTGGGCAGCACCGAGAGCGACCCCGCCGAGCTGCGCTGTGGTGGCGGAGGAGACGAGGGCTGGGCACGTCCGGGGACACGGGTGGAGGTCCTGTCCGCGCGCGATGTCCCCCTGGGCGGTCCACGGGCGATGACGGTGCGGCGCACGCTGCCGCAGCGGGACCGGACAACGATCGGCGCCTGGTGCTTCGCCGATCACTACGGCCCCGACGACGTCGCCGAGTCGGGCGGGATGGACGTCGCGCCGCATCCGCACATCGGTCTGCAGACGGTGAGCTGGCTGTTCAGCGGGGAGATCGAGCACCGGGACAGTCTGGGTACGCACGCGTACGTGCGGCCGGGCGAGCTGAACCTCATGACCGGCGGCCACGGCATCTGCCACTCGGAGGTCTCCACCGCCGCAACCAGCGTCCTGCACGGCGTGCAACTGTGGGTCGCGCTGCCCGCGGACCATCGCGACGCCCCCCGGAACTTCCAGCACCACGTTCCCCACCCGGTCCCGATCGACGGTGGCGAAGCCAGGGTGTTCCTCGGCTCCCTCGCCGGAGACACCTCACCGGTAGCCACGTTCTCCCCCCTCTTGGGCGCCGAGATCACCTTGGCCCCGGGCGCGACCACGACCCTCGCGGTCAGCCCTGACTTCGAGCACGGCCTCCTCGTCGACAGCGGGAACGTCAGCATGGCCGGAGCGCCGCTGCTCCCCGCCGAACTGGGCTATCGCGCTTCCGGAACCGAGACGCTGACCCTCGCCAACACCGGCGACAGCCCGGCCCGCACCATCCTGCTCGGCGGGGCGCCCTTCGACGAGCGCATCGTGATGTGGTGGAACTTCGTCGGCCGCAGCCACGAAGAGATCGCCGAGGCCCGTGAGGCGTGGCAGCAGGCCTCGATCAGGTTCGGCAGCGTCGAGGGCTACGAGGGCGACCGCATCCCCGCCCCCGCCCTGCCCAACGCCACCCTGACCGCGCGCCGGAACCCGGAGCGCCGCATCCCCGAAAGGCAGCCGATGACGTCTCCGACCGCCCCCACCGTCGAACTCGCGGATCTCCGGCACCGCTACGAGATCCTGGTCGACGGCCGGCTCGCCGGTTTCACCGAATACCGTGACCGGGACATGCAGCGCGTGTTCTTTCACACCGAGACAGATGAGGCCTTCACCGGACAGGGCCTCGCCTCGGTGCTCGTCCGGCAGGCCCTGAACGACGTGCGGAGATCGGGCATGCGCATCGTGCCTGTCTGCCCCTACGTGGCGAAGTTCCTGCGGAAGCACGACGAGTTCGCCGACATCACCGACGTGGTGACGCCGGAGATCCGGCACTGGCTCCGCACCGAACTCGGCTGACCGGCGGGCGCGTCCGGCGGATGCCTCAGCGGAGCCGTGGCCGCCATATGGAGCGGCGAGGTCGAGGGCGAGTTTCCGCCGGCCAGGAAGTGCGAGACCGCGCCAAGTCTCTGGCGACCGAGGTCCCCGTCGCGACTCCCCACCGTGAACGGTGCCGCGCTCGCCGCATGGCGCCAGGGTTCGAGAGCAGGTCGACTGGGTGCGGGCCGCCCCCGCCACCCGCCCGGGGCCGATCTGCGAACGGCGGGACGGCGTGGCAGCGTACGCAGAAGCAAGAGAGATACGCGCGCAGTGCCGTACCCGCCGACCGGCTGCTCACCGCGTACCCACTGACGCGTGCAGATGCTCCACATGCAGGTGCGACCCTGGACTTCGAGCTGATGCAACGCTGGCAGCGCACCGTCCTCGGCGCCCTGACGCACCTGCCAGGGGACGCCTACGCCAAGGGCGGTCGCGAGCGATACGCGCTGAAATCCGAGACACCGGCAAATTTCGACCGCCGTTTGGCGCAAAGCGTCGAGGTCGCAGTGCCGTTGTCCGAACGCGCGGCCCGGACTTACCTGAGCGTCGCCTTCTTCCACCCCTTCGTCGGCGGCAACGGCAGGGCGGCCCTGCCGGTGCTCACCTTCGTCCTCGCTCGCGCCGCCGTGACGTTGGACGAGGTCAGCCCGCTGCACTTCCCCCGCTACGCCGACGCGTTGCCGGGCGGGTTCGATGCGTGCCACGGCCACGGCGGCGCCTCGTGTTCCGGGCAGGGCGTCGTGGATGTCCTTGATGACTTCTACGGGTGATCCTCGCCCGCCGGCCGGGAAGACCCGGGCAGCGACCTGAGCAGCGAATACGGCGAGCGCGCCGTGGCCGAGCCCGTCGCAGAGAATCACCAGCAGCCCGGGACCCAGGCTGAGCGTTACAGGTGAGGAGCCATCAGCGGGCCTGCTTTGCCGAGGTACGGATCGGTCGGATGCACCGCCGGGGGTCCGGCACCAGGCCGAGGAGGCGTGGCCCCGGCGGGGGTGTTCCGGGGTCTGCCCACCCGGCCGCCAGCCGTCCCCGCACTCCCGTCCTCCGCTGATGGGCCGGGTCACCGCGCCCACCGGTCCGCGGTCCACGGCGAGGAATCCGACGCCTGGCTGCCGCGCCGCGCGCACCACGATCGCCCCGTCGAGGGCGTGCTTGACCAGGTTCGAGGCGGCCTCGGACACCGCCAGGGCGACCTCGGCGGCCCGGTGCCCGCTCAGCCCGGTCCGCCCCGCCAGCCCTGGGCGAAAGATTCCGCCTCCGACCGGCGCTGGATACCTCTCCCTCGGCCGCCGACAAATCTATGGTGACTGAAGTAGACATTGGGCGGAGGTGTGGCTATGGTTTCTCTCGTAGCCGAGATCAGCAAAACTCGCAGAGATGAACTGCGGGCAGCAGTACAGGAAGATGCAGTGCGCAGGACGGTGCGGTGGTGGAGTTCCGAAGCCGAAGCGGTTGCCCGATGGCGACGGGACTGACTACCGGACCGGGTGGCCCGCAGTGGTCAGGGGCCGCCGCGAGCAGGACCCAGCAGCGAAGTCAGGTGAGCAGTACCTCGGTAAAGGCGCCGGCTGCGGGCGCGCGTACCGGGAGGTTCGGCAGTGGGGTTCCAAGCCAGGCAGGACGCAAGGCAGGCGACGGGGCTGGCTGCCGAAGAGTGGCGCTTCCCCAGGCCATCAGCACTACGCATCACGGCAGTACAGGCAGTACACAACACCGGCCGGACGCAGTTCATGTTCGGCAGGTGGTGATCCCGAGGGAAGAACGGAGGAGCCGAGCGCCATCAGGATCGCCCGGGCGGAATGACGTTGAGCCCGGGTACCGCAGGACATCGATAGTGAGGTGGTCTCCGGTCAAGCAATCGCGATCCCCGCGCCCCCGGCAGCAGTCCGGTCGGGTCCGCGGAAACAGAAGGCCGGCGCATTACCAGGGTCGGCAGATGGTGTAGTAGTTCCTTCGGGGCCTTGGTGCCATACGGCACCAAGGCCCCTCCACGCGCGTTCCGCAGAGAGGCGAGATGACAGCAGGCGACTCGTACAACCGGCTCGAAGACGACGACTACCCCGCCTACACCATGGGCCGGGCAGCCGAACTGCTGGGCACGACCCAGAACTTCCTGCGCGCCATCGGCGAAGCCCGCCTGATCACCCCGCTGCGCTCGCAAGGGGGCCACCGCCGCTACTCCCGCTACCAGCTGCGCATCGCCGCCCGCGCCCGCGAGCTCGTCGACCGCGGCACGTCGATCGAGTCCGCCTGCCGCATCGTCATCCTCGAGGACCAGCTCGAAGAAGCCCAGCGCATCAACGAGGAACTGCGCGCCTCCGCTTCCCATGACCCGGCTGGCGCCTGACCGGCACCCCCCGGCACGGCCGATTGTCATCGTATGCGCTGATTCTCATACTATGTTTCCATGATCGCTGAAGACGCCCAGCCGCCGGTCCATGGACGGGAGCCCCACCATCCCTCCGACACCGCATCCGGCGCCCTGAGCGCTCCGGTAGTCACTCCGGCTGCCGGCGTGACCGGCCGGCCGGTCACCCGCCGGCCCACTGGGGTCGCGGAAAGCGGGGCGCAGCGGGCGGCGGCCGTGGTGAAGCCGCGGATGCGTGGCTGGCTGCATGCCGGGATGTTCCCGCTCGCTCTGGCCGGTGGCATCGTCCTGGTCGTCCTGGCGCATTCTGCGGCGGCAGTGGCTGCCTGCTCGGTGTACGCAGCATCGGCGCTGCTGCTGTTCGGCACGAGCGCGGTCTACCACCGCGGCAACTGGGGCTCGCGCGGAGAGGCGGTCCTGCGCCGCCTGGACCACGCGAACATCTTCCTGATCATCGCCGGCACCTACACCCCACTGGCGGTACTGCTCCTGCCCGGGCACCAGCAGGTGGTGCTGCTGTCCCTGGTGTGGTCCGGCGCCGTGGCCGGCATCGCCTTCCGGATCTGGTGGATTCGGGCACCGCGCTGGCTGTACACCCTGTGCTATATCGCCTTGGGCTGGGCCGCGGTGTTCTACCTGCCCGCATTCGCACGCGCCGGCGGCACCGCGGTCATCGTGCTCGTCGCCGTCGGCGGCCTGCTCTACACCGCCGGCGCCGTGGTCTACGGTCTGAAACGCCCTGACCCCTGGCCGCGCTGGTTCGGCTTCCACGAGGTCTTCCACGCCCTCACCATCTCCGCCTTCACCGCCCACTACACCGCCATCGCCCTGGCAGCCACCTGACCGGCGCTCGGGTGAGGAGTAGCGGGTGCCGGGAGGCAGGCCCTGGCCGCAGGCGTCTTGGGAGAGTCGGCGGCCGGGGCAGATCTGGTACGCGGTCCCGGCAGGAGGTCCACTGCAACATGATGTCCGGTAGCGGCCTTCGCACCGGTACGGGACGGAGTCCTGGGCGCCATCGAGCACTGAGGAAGCGTCGTGGCCGCAACGGACCGGACAGCCATGGGCAGACCGCCCGTGTTCCCGGGGACAGAACCCGCCGGAGCACGGCGATGACGCTGGCAGGAGTGCTGGAGGCAGCGGAGGCAGCCGCGCCGGTGGAGTCGCTCGATGTGGTCGCTCGCTCAAGGACCACCTCGGGGCCACATCGGTGTCCTTCCTGATCACCGACTTCACCGGCAGTTCGGTCGTGCGGCTGGGAGCTGCGGGCTGCGGGCAGTGTCGAGACCGATGAGCCCGCCCGTCGCATCGGAGACGTCCAGGCTGCGCTCCTTGCCACCCTGGTCGTGGGCGCCCTCGCCGGGCACGGCGGGCCGGCGCCGGTCTCCTGGAGCACGCCCGCGAAGCCGACCAGGCGATGCGGGACCACGGCCACGAAGGCTGTGTCACCGGTCAGCTGCTGCGGATCAGCTTGCTCGACGGCCACACGCAGTTCATCAATTGGTGATGCTGACGGACGGCACGGCGCAGGCCACGTTCGGCGTGACGCCGCCACCGGGGCCGACCTCACCGACGCCTCCCGAACCATGCCGGCGCACCGTCGCAGTGCTGTGCGGCCGAATTTCCCCGGACCTCTCCGACTGTTCCGCAGGCAATTCCCGGCTCGAGGAGCAGGAGGCCGCCGGGCACGTGCATGGACCGGCGCCGCCCTCAGGCGGCTGAACACTGACGGCAGGCAGAAATCTGATGCCGCGAGGACAGAAATACCGGCACGTCACCCGGAGCCTTTTACGCTCCTGGCGGCACTGAAATCAACAGGACCGCGCAATCCGGTGACGTATGCTAAGGTCTTTACCAGTTGCAGTTGTGGTTCCCAAAGACTTCAAGTGCCCTCACCGTCACGCACGGTGGGAGCGCTTTTGTATTTCCGGCATTCTTCCGGATGGGGTAATCATCGCGGCGACGCGGCTTCCGCACATTGCGGATTCCGGGCACTGCCCCTGAAGGAGATTTTGATATGGCATCTGGCACCGTGAAGTGGTTCAACGCGGAAAAGGGTTTCGGCTTCATCGAGCAGGATGGTGGCGGGGCTGACGTCTTCGCTCACTACTCGAACATCGCCGCCTCCGGCTTCCGCGAGCTGCAGGAGGGCCAGAAGGTGAACTTCGACGTCACTCAGGGCCAGAAGGGCCCGCAGGCGGAGAACATCGTTCCCGCCTGACGTCGACACGCAGAGCAGGCCGGGGCCCGCACCTTGGGGTGCGGGCCCCGGCCTGCTGCTTTCTCCAGGCAGTCTTCCTGGCCGCACCCGGGCGCACCGTGACAGCCGCCCAGCGCATCGGGCATTTTCCCGGGGCCTTTCGGACGTCGGCCCGCTTCGTACCCGCACTTTCACCGGTTCGTACTTGTGCTCCCAGTCGCGGCCTGCTGCCGCCCGGGATTCCTCGACGTACCGCATCGAGGAAAGGTTCCCCTTGAACCGCACTTACCGCACGACGGACCGCTCTTCCCGCAACCGCTCCTCCGGCTCCTCCGGCTCCCAGCGTGGTGGCTACCGCGGCCAGGTCACGTCCCGCTCCGGCAACTACGGAGGTGGCCGCCGACCCTCGCCGCCGCAGGGCGAATTCGCCCTGCCCGTCACCCTCACCCCGGCGCTGCCCCCAGTGGAGGCCTTCGCCGAACTGGACCTGCCGTCCGTACTACTGACGTCCCTGGCCAGGCAGGGGATGGCCCTGCCGTTTCCCATCCAGGCCGCCACGCTCCCCAACTCCCTGGCCGGACGCGACGTGCTGGGCCGCGGTCGCACCGGCTCCGGCAAAACCCTGGCATTCGGCCTGGCGCTGCTCGCCCGCACCGCAGGACAGCGCGCCGAGCCGGGACAACCGCTGGCCCTGGTCCTGGTCCCTACGCGGGAGCTGGCCCAGCAGGTCACCGACGCTCTCACCCCGTACGCCCGCGACCTGCGGCTGAGGCTGACGACTGTCGTCGGCGGCATGTCCATCGGCCGCCAGGTCAGTGCCCTGCGCGGGGGCGCCGAGGTCGTCGTGGCGACTCCCGGAAGGCTCAAGGACCTCATCGACCGCGGTGCGTGCCGGCTGGACCGGGTCGCCGTCACCGTGCTGGACGAGGCCGACCAGATGGCCGACATGGGGTTCATGCCACAGGTCACCGCCCTGCTGGACCAGGTGCGCCCGGGCGGCCAGCGGATGCTGTTCTCCGCCACTCTGGACCGCAACATCGACCTGCTGGTGCGCCGATACCTGACCGACCCGGTCGTCCACTCCGTCGATCCCTCCGCTGGCGCGGTCACGACAATGGAGCACCACGTCCTGCACGTGCAGACCACGGACAAGCAGGCCACGACAACCGAGATCGCGGCCCGCGACGGCCGGGTACTGATGTTCCTGGACACCAAGCACGCCGTGGACAAACTCACCGCACACCTGCTCCACAACGGCGTACGGGCCGCGGCGCTGCACGGCGGCAAATCGCAGCCGCAGCGTACCCGCACGCTCGCGCAGTTCAAGACCGGCCACGTGACCGTACTGGTGGCCACCAACGTGGCAGCCCGCGGCATCCACGTCGACGACCTCGACCTGGTCGTCAACGTCGACCCGCCCAGCGACCACAAGGATTACCTGCACCGCGGCGGACGCACCGCGCGGGCCGGTGAGTCCGGGCGCGTGGTCACCCTGGTCCTGCCCAAGCAGCGCCGGGAGATGGACCGGCTGATGACCACCGCCGGCATCACCCCGCAGAGCGCACAGACCCACTCCGGACACGCCGAACTGGCGCGCATCACCGGCGCCCGCACCCCATCCGGCGTGCCGGTCACCATCACAGAACCGGTTGCAGAACGCGCCAGGCGCAGCACACCGACCTCCTCGCGTGGCCGGCGCAACCGCCCGTCACATGCCCGACGCTCCACCCGGCCCGCCCTGGCGCCGACGGGAACCCCACAGCGCGGCTCCTCCCTCAGCCCGGCGGCATGAACCCCGCCGGTACCGCCCTCCAGGCGTACCGGCTTCTGCCCTGTTCCCACATCTGCGAGGTCCCCCATGCGCTGCATCATCGCCCGCTTCCCCTTCAACTTGACCAAAAGCGAGGTGCAGGCGTCGATGAAAGGCATCAAGCCCGAGTTCATCACAGGTGAGTCCGTGATCATCAGCCGGCGCCACTACCCCGTCAAGCAGGTGGGAGAAGTCATCACCCGTCAAGACCGGCGCGACTTCAGCGCCGCCGAGATGACCCGTGCCCTCCTCGGCCTCGGTTTCACCTGTCGCAGCGCCACCCAACCCGTTCCCGCCGCTGCCCTCGGCCCGCTGCAGACGGCACACCGCCTCGGCTGAAGCACCCCCGTTCCCAGCTTCGGCCGAGATGCCGAATCCACGCGCCCGCACTTGCCCCGCCCGCACACGGCACCCTCGACGGAATTCAGGACCACAGGGACGGAATTGGCACGCTGTCAAGAGAGCTTTCCTGTACGCATGCGGGAAGGACGCCGATGCCCGTGCCCCGCGAATTCCTTACCGCACCATGCACACAGGAAGGCACAACGTGGCTTCAGGAACAGTGAAGTGGTTCAATTCGGCCAGAGGATTCGGCTTCATCGAGCAGTCGGGCGCTGACGCCGACGTCTTTGCGCACTACTCAAACTTCGTCGACCGCGATCTTCCTGGGCTGATCGAAGGCCAAAGGGTGACTTTCGATGTCACGCAGAACCCGAAGGGTCTCCTCGCAGAGAACATCGTTTGCGGCTGATGCCGTGTGCCACAGGATCGTCGGGACCGCGCGGTGGGGCACTCAGGCGGAACCACGCCGGACCGACTCGACCACCCGGCATCGGGCCTGCTCTCCCTACAGTTGCCCTCTCTGCCGTGGCCTGCCGGCAACCTGCCACGGCGCCGACGAAAAACCTGTCGTGAGAGCAGTAGACTTTCACCATCAGCGCCAGCTAGTCTGAGCTCCAAGGCGGTGCGCTCAGAGGCGACGGGCTGGGTCGACGTGGACCCCAACCAGGCCTTGTCACCACACGCTTCGGGTCCCACAGCGTCGTAGGGCATCCGACATGCACCTCCGTTGATGCGCGACTCGCATACGCCCGCGGATCGTTGGAACGCGGCGGCTTTGCTTGACTGCACCGACGCCAACGAACTCTTCTCTCAGGACAGGGGTTCGATGAACGCAACTCCGGCGCTGAAGGAGACACCGACATGCTGATGCCTCACCCCGCCACCCTGCAGTCGCTGATCCGCCGCTACGAACATCTGCAGGACGAGATCGGCGCGGCCGACCGCCCTGAAGCGCGCAGACAACTCGAGGACACCGCTTACACCCTGTGCGTTTCCACCGGCACACGGGATGTCGACGCAGCGCTGCGGTTCGCACAGCTGCACTACGAGCGCCCATTGGCCACGAGCCGGGCCTGACTCCCCGACCCGAGTGTCAGCGTGACCGTCCCAGGGCCCCACCGTCCGATAGTCATCGACGTCGATGACAGGCTTGCTCTCCCCGGGGGGTGTAGGCACGAGGACGCCTCGGGCATGAAAGCAGCCAGGCGAACGCCCTGAGCGAGATTCACGAGCCCCACCCGAGGGACCGGCCGATTCCGCACTGCGGAATGCCCGGTTCCTCGCGGCCGGTCGCCCCGCCGAGTCCGCAGCCGTCCCAACACCCACAAGGCCCGTCCGGCTGATCCTCCCGGAATGTCATCGAGTCGGCGGGCCGGTCACTGACCACCCGAGCCGTCGGGCTCAACCACTCGGAAGCGTTCCGCAACGACGAGAGTGTCGTCATCGATGACCGGAGTGCGTCCCAGGTACTCGCTCACGCCGTCGCCCCGGAAGAACTCTTCGTGGGCTGCTCGCCACTCGGCCACATCGGAGTAACCGCGTCCCTCGGCCCGCGCGAAGTCGTCGTCGATCTCCTTCATGGGAACGACGCGCACGTCGACGAACTCGATCGTGACGGCCGGACGACCTTCGGAATCGACCACCGAGAATCGCTGACCACTCACCGGTACTGCCTCTCCGGCGTGCTCGTGGATCTCCAGGAGACCCGTGAGCGCGGTCTTCTGACCGCTCAGGACGGCCGACACACCACGGTCCCGTTCCGGCCCCGGGAAGGCGAGTTCAAGGGTCGGGAGGTCGTCATGTCCCATCGAGCGATGGTATGAAGCCCGGCCCCGCTGATCAAGACCCACGGCTCCGCTCGCTCCCGGCGCTGCGTCAACGAGTGCGACCTTGTCTGCACTTCACCCGAAGGGATGGAGTGGAGGCGTGGGCAGGTCTCCCGAAACGCGGGTGCGTGAGGCCGTGCCGGTCCTGAAGGATGCACGGTGTGACTCCTGCGACTGACACAGCCCTCCCGCCGCCGTCCGTTCTGAAGGCGTTCCAGCTCGCTGGACGGCCTGAGCCGCTCGAAGGGGGCCAGGGCCAGAGTGTGCGAGTGGGCGATGTCGTGCTGAAGCCGGCCGGCGACAGCGTGGACGTCGAGTGGACGGCGAGGCTGATGGACGGGCTGCAGGGGCGACGGGGCTTTCGTGTCCCGCGTTGTCTGCGCTCCGTGCACGGGGGATACGTCGTCGAGGGCTGGGCGGCGACCCGATTCGTGAGGGGCGAGCCGGGGCCTGCCGGCAGATGGGATTCCCTGTTGGCTGCCGGCAGAGCCTTCCACGAGGCTCTGCGGGACGAGCCGCGGCCTGATCGACTGGACGTGCACCAGCACCCGTGGGCGGTGGCTGATCGAGTTGCCTGGGGCGAGACGACAACGGAAGTACCCGCGCGGGTGGAGCGGTTGGTCACCAGGCTGCAGGCGTTCCGCGAACCCGTGGACGCGCGTGCTCAGCTCATTCACGGCGACCTGACAGGAAACGTTCTCTTCGCGCCTGGCCACGCCCCCGCGATCATCGACTTCTCGCCGTACTGGCGACCGGTTGCCTATGCGGATGCGATCGTGGTGGTCGATGGCCTGCTCCATCACCAGGTTGGAGCCCGCTTGGTGGACTCGGCGGTCCCCGGTGCCGAGGGCGCTCAGATGCTCTTGCGGGCGTTGATCTTCCGCTTGGTCGCCCTGGGCGTACTGGTGGGACACGGAGGTGCGCCGGCTGAAGAGGAGTTGATCGGGTTCACTCGCGTGTCCCAGTTCGTCGAAAACCGGATCGGCGGGTAGCAGACGATGACACGCATGTCCTCAACGAAGCAGTTCGAGCCCGCGTCAGGCACACGGGACTTCCTCGCCCCCGAGTACGAGAAGCGCGAGCGCGCCTTCGCAACGATTCGCGAGGTCTTCGCCCGGTACGGCTTCCAGCCGCTCCAGACGCCGGCGTTCGAACGATTGGACGTCCTTACCGGCAAGTACGGCGATGAGGGCGACAAACTGATCTTCAAGATCCTCCGGCGTGGCGACCGCGAAGCCACCGGCGAAGCAGACCTCGCTCTGCGCTACGACCTCACCGTGCCGCTGGCCCGCGCCGCGGCGGCATACGGCAGCCGGCTTCCCGCACCGTACAAGCGGTACGCCATCGCCCCCGTGTGGAGGGCCGACCGGCCCGGCAAGGGACGTTTCCGCGAGTTCGTGCAGTGCGACCTCGACATCGTCGGCTCCTCCTCCCCGCTTTCCGACGCCGAGATCGTTCTCGCCCTGCACGACGCGCTCGACTCCCTCGGCGTACCGGACTTCCGCTTCCTGCTCAACTCCCGCCACGTTCTGTTCGGGCTGCTGGAGGCGTACGACGTCCCGGCAGACCTCGGACCCGGCGTCCTGATCACCCTGGACAAGCTGGACAAGCTCACGCCCGAGGCGGTCATCGGTGAACTCGTCTCCAACCGCGGTCTGGCTCACGACGTGGCCCGGGGCCTGCTGGACGACCTCACCGCACCGGACGCCGCCGACCGGATCAGGGAGAAGCTGAAAGCCGGCCAGACCGGCCGGACCGGCCTGGCAGAGGTCGACCACCTCCTCGCCCTCACCGAGGGCACGATCCCCTCCGACCGCATCGGCTTCACCCCCAACCTGGTCCGGGGCCTGGATTACTACACGGGCGTCATCTTCGAAGTGGTCGCTCCCGGCGTACCAGGCTCGATCGCCTCCGGCGGCCGTTACGACGGCCTCATCAAGCGCCTCGGCGGCAAGGACTCTCCCGCCTGCGGAGGCTCGCTGGGCATCGAACGCATCCTGCCCCTGCTCGGCGAGGGCGAGGAAGCAACCTGTGCACAGATCGACGTGGCCGTCACCGTCATGGATGAGGACCTGGCCCCCGACAGTTTCCGGCTGGCCGCCGGCATCCGCCGAGCCGGAGTCCGCACCGGTGTCTACCTCGGCGCAAGCCGGAAGCTCGCCAGCCAGATGAAGTGGGCGAGCACGCAGGGCGCGCGCTTCTGCGTCATCCACGGCGCCGCAGAACGCGCGAAGGACGTCGTCACCGTTCGCGACATGACCACCGGCGAACAGACCGAGGTCCCCTTCCGTGACGCCACCGCGGAACTCGCGCGGCGGTGCGCACCCGCGACCTGATCATCAGCGGGTGTCAGCAGGGCCTACAGCACGCGCAGGGCCTGATCGACGTCACGTTCGCGTCTGGCCAGCGCGTGCATGACGGCCTGATCGCCATGTCGTTCCCTGGCAGCCGCGATGAGCACATCGACCGCGATGGCCAGGACGGCTTCGGGCGCCGAGCGACGAACGCCCACGCTCAGTGCCAAATCGTCCAGGTGAACTGCCAGTTCGACACAGCGGGTCTGGAGGTAGCCGTCGAGCAGCATCTCCTCTCCTGGCCGGTGAAGGATGGCCACTCGCCGATCGGTCGGCTCCTTGTCCAGCCTGACTGCCAGCCGTCGCCACGCAGCCTCCGCCTGCTCGGCGACAGCGGCTGGGCCGGCTGCTGCGGTCTCCTCGCTCCGCGCCCGCACGCCGACGTTCAGCGCGGAGTCGGGAAGGGACGTGTCCACGAGCCTGGCGTAGTAGTGCACCGGAGACACCGGTTCCGTGCCGACCACCTGGCCGTCGAGGAACCACTCGACTTGCAGAACGCTGCGTGCAAGGTGGCCGGCCAGTCCGCCGACCGACATCCCTGGCAGCACTGACTCCCTCTCCCAGCGATGTGCCAACTCTTCGGTGGCCAGGAGCTGCACGGCCCGTTCGGCAGCCAGTAGGTACGCCCCGCGGATCTCCGTAGTCATGCGGGCACCTTGCCCGTACGCTGATCGCGGCCACCTGAGTGCCCATGATTTGGTCATTCCGTCCAGCATATGGATGACCGCTTGAGGAAGACGTTGCCGATGTGCTTGCTCACGGCGCGGTCCGTCACCGTGAGAGCGCGCGCGATCTCCGCGTTGTCGCGTCCCTCGGCCATGAGCTTGAGTACCTCCTTCTCCCGGGGGGTCAGCGAGTCGATCGGAGCGTCGTGGAGTCGGGTCAGCAACTGGCCGACGACTTCCGGGTCCGGGGCGGTGGCACGCCGCCGCGTTCCGGCGAGTCCGGAGCCGGCCGGGGTGGGATCGGACTGCTCGGGGAATCGCCCCCCGCCGCGGCCGTCGTCGCGGACCTGGACATGGACTCCGGTGGCGGCGGGGGTCAGGGTGACGGCGGCGTGGCTGCCGCCGCTGTGTTTGGCAGCGTTGGTGAGCGCTTCGGCGACCACGAGGCAGGCGGCGGCTTCGACCGCCGCGGGCACGGCGGCCACCGCGTCGGCGCGTGTCGCGGTGAGTTGCCGGATACGGCCGGTGAGCCGGGCCTTCGCGGGCTCCGACAGGGTGCGGGCGGCTGTTGTGGCGGCGGATCGCCCAGGCAGAATGAGGGCGTGGACGGTGGTGGTTGCCCGGCGCCCGCATTTTCAGCAGCGACTCGGTCCGGCGGCCGCTGGTTCGGGTGATCTTCAACGAGAGGTGTCGGGGTGGAGCGGCGGTTGAGCATCGCGGTGGCGCAACCGCGGTGTGTGGCATACGACGTGACGGCCAACGCGATGGCGCACGCGAAGGCGGTTCGGGCGGCGGAAGCGCGGGTGGTCGTCTTCCCGGAGATGTCGCTGACGGGCTACGAACTGGATGCTGCTCCGGTCTCCCCGGACGATGAACGGCTGGCTCCGATCGTCGCGGCGTGCGCCGAGACCGGGACCCTCGCCCTGGTCGGTGCACCCGTGCCGGGCCCGCGTATCGGCGTCCTGGCCGTGGACGGAGAAGGCGCGTGCGTGGCCTACGGGAAGGTCTGCCTCCATGACAGCGAGGCCGCCCGCTTCGTGCCCGGGGAACCGGCCGTGATCGAAGTGGACGGGTGGCGGCTGGGGCTCGCCATCTGCCGTGACACCGGCATTCCCGAGCATGCCGCGAAAACGGCGGCGTTGGGTATCGACGGCTATGCAGCCGGGGTTGTCCACGCCGATGACGAGGCCGGCCTTCATGGCGAGCGCGCCCTGCGAGTCGCCGCGGATCATGCTGTGTGGGTTGCCACGGCAGCCTTCGCGGGCCCGACAGGCGGCGGTTTCGACCGCACGTCTGGCCGCTCGGGAATCTGGTCGGCCGGCGGAGAGCTGATCGCCGAGGCGAGCGGGGAACCGGACGATGTCGTGCGGGCCGTCTTCAGCAAGCCTTCGCCCTGAGCCCCCGAGGAGTCGCCTCGGGGAAGGGGCTTGCCGCCGTCAGGGACGCCCTGCTGGACATCCTGCCGCTGTCCCCCGAGGCCACCGACAGCAACCGCATCTGGGTCTCGTCATGGGACACCGCACTGTCCGACCCCGACCTGAGCACCGGATACGCCCGTAAGTACGCGCAAGGCCGGGACCGGCTGACCCGGCGAGTGGCCGCAGCCCAGGAACTCGGCGAGCTGCCTCCCGGCAGCCCCGCCGACATCGCGGCCGCGGCGCAGTCCTTCGTCCTCGGCCTCGTGGTCCAGGTCCTGTTCGACCAGGCGGCCTTCCCGCCTCAGCGTCAAGTCAAGCTCCTGGACGACTACCTGGCCGCACTGACCGCCTCACCCTGATCGACGCCCGACGCCGCTCCTCGACTTCCTTCAGGCCCCACCTCGCTGCCGGGTTGTTTGCCTCTCTCCGGCGGAGCTGGGCGCCTAGGGCCTGTTATTAGTTAGCCCAACGGGCTCGACGGCGCGACGCCCTATCGCTCGCCCGGCGCCCGGCGCCCAGCGCCCGCGCGATGGCAGAGCCATCGGCCTCCGGGGGCGGCTGGAGGGTCGGACTCCGGGGGCGGTTTCGGGTCGCATTGCCGCCCCGGTGGTGGCCTGCGGTCTTTGCGTTGCCCTGACCGTCGGGGGGTTGGCCGGCCCGGTCGGCTGCGAAACGAAGGAACGGCCTCTGGCCGGAACTGGCTGACATGGGATAGGTGTTCGGGGGAATGGCCGCGCGGCCCCTGTTCGCCGGGTGACAGGTTGTGGGCCTTCCCGGGGCCGCCGGAGCTGCCGGGATGTCATTTGGTGGGGGGAGTTGAAGATCGCGCAGGGTCCGCTTTCGCGTGCCCGCCAACGCGTACGGATGACCATCGCCGCAGCCGGGACGGTGCCGGCCGTCGCCGCTGGTGGCGCCGCCTACCGGTCAGGGGCAGGCGCCCTGGCACCAGTTGTCCGACACCCGTCTGACGGACGCGCTGGTGGCCCGGGCGACCTGTCCAGCGGCGACCTCCTGCCGACCGGGACCGACTTCGACATCACCGGGGCGCCAACGAGCCGAGAGCCACAAGGCTCTGACGACAAAATAGCCAACGGAGATGTGGGCCATGAATAATGCGGTCAAAAATATGCGAGTGTTCGTCGCGATTCTTTTCCTGGGCTCCGTTGGCGGTTGCATTGCGGGAGCATTCACCGGGGATTCATTCCCTGTCGTACTCGGAGCAATAGGAATCGCCTGCGCCTCGATCCTGGCGGCTTTCACTTTTCTCGCACACAGAAAAATGCAAAATTAGCTGCGCTGCGGCCGAGCCGGTGAGGCGGGTCAGTCCGGGTACAGGGCTGTGAGCCGGGGCAGCAGCGCAGTCATTCGCTCGCGGTCATCGAAGTCGACCTCCGGATCGGCTTCGGGGTGGGCAAGGGTGACGACGTCCTCGGGTAGCTCGGCGCCGGTCGCCCTCTCGTAGGCATCCTGGGCGATGCCAAGGATCTCCTCGCCGTCGGGTTCGATCCCCTCAGGTGCCGCCATCTGGATCTCCGGAAGCTCGGCCAGCCGATCGGCGTCGGCGACGACGCCTTCGAAGACCCCGCGGCCTTCGGCGATCAGCCATCCGCGGAAGTAGTCGAAGCCCTCGTCGGAGCAGGGACCGCCGCTGATGACCCGGGCAGCGGCCCGAAGGGGAAGCCGGTCGGACGCGGCCATCAACTCCTGCAGGATCCGCGCGACGTCAAGGATGTCCTGGGGGGGCGTACATGGGCCAGAGCATGACACCCGGGTCGGACTTTCCGGTCACAGGCACTGTGTTCACTCGCCGCCCGGACGGGGCGCCGCCGGCCCGCGCTGCCCCCGGCCTGCGTACCTGCGGATCTCCTCCGGCCGCTTCGGCCCGGAGGCGGGCGTCGGCCAGCGGAGCGAGGGGTTCCGCGGGATGAGCCGGTCCCAGCCCCGCGACCATGGCGGGCGCGTACGTCGTCAGCGGTTGCGGCGCGCTGCGAGTGGTTGTCGGATGGCGGGACGGGGCTCACATCCCGGGCGCCTGCCCACGTGTGCCTCGTCCGGAGGCGTACGTGAGAGAGGGGGCAGCGTGACGGCACCGGCACCGGCAGGCGTCCGGCTGACGCCCAACCTCTTCGGCATCGGCTTCGGCCTCGCAGGCCTGGCCCAGGCGTGGACTGTCGCGACGGACACCGTGGACGTGCCGGCCTGGCCCTCGTATGTCCTGTGGATCCTCGCCGCGACGATCTGGCTGGTCACCCTGGTCGCCTACATCCGCAACGTCACCGCTCAGGGACGGCTGCGCACCGAACTCCCGGATCCGGTCATGGGACCGTTCACCGCGCTGATCGCGATCGTGCCCATGCTCCTGGGCATCGCGCTCGCCCCGCACGCCAGGACCGCGGGTGAGGTGGTCTACGTGGTGAGCCTGGTCCTCACCGTCCTTCTCGGCGGGTGGCTCACCGGGCTGTGGATCCGCGTCGACACGCGGCTGGAGCAATGGCACCCCGGCTATTTCCTTCCCACCGTCGCCGGCGGCCTGATCGCGGCGAACTGCGCCGCCCTCCTGGGATGGACGACGCTGTCGCACGTGATGTTCGGCTACGGCCTGATCTGCTGGTTCGTGCTCGGCTCGATCCTGCTGGTCCGACTGTTCACCCAGCCGATGCTGCCGCCGCCTCTGCTGCCGACGATCGCCATCGAGATCGCACCGCCGGTCGTCGCGGGCAACGCCTTTTTCACCATCAACGGCGGCCGGCTCGACCTCGGCGCGGAGATCCTCGGCGGCTACGCGCTGCTGATGGTCCTGGTGCAGATCACCATGGCCGGCACGTACCGCCGTGCGCCTTTCGGCCCCGGCTACTGGGCCTTCGCCTTCTCCTACGCCGCGGCCTTCACCAACGGCATCAACTGGCTGGACGTCGAACACGTCCACGGCCGGGAGGGGCTGACGTACCTGCTGCTCGGGATCGCAACCCTGGCGCTGGCCGCGCTGGGCGCACGCACCCTCCTCGGCCTGCGGAACCGCACCTTCCTCCCCCGGGCTCCGGCGCCGGCCGCCGCCCGATGACGGCGACCGGCGCCAGGGCCGGGCCGACCCTACGGCGCCGCGCCGGGAACGGGGGTCCTGCCGTCGTACCGTTCACGCATGGCCGGGCTCGCCGCGGGTCCGGCGGTGAAGACGTATGCGGCGCTGTCGTCGAGCCGGCGTCCGGTCCTGGCGTCGACCACCACGGGCTCGACCTCCTCGCCCGTTCCGGCGTCGACCAGGATCATGCTGCGCTCCTCAGGCCTCAGCCGGGAGTTGCCCCAGGCCGCGAGAGCGACCATCACCGGGCGCAGCGACCGCCCCAGCTCGGTGAGGACGTACTCGTGCCGTACAGGATGGGTCTGGTAGGGCCGCCGCTCCAGCAGACCGTCGTCGACGAGCGTCCGCAGCCGCGTCGTCAGCATGCTCGACGAGATGCCCAGACTCTGCTGGAACTGGTCGAAGCGCGTGTAGCCGTCGAAGGCGTCGTGCAGGAGGAGCAAGGTCCACCACTCGCCCACATGCTCCGCTGTCGACGACAGCGGGCACTCACGGTCCTCCTGCCTGATCCGGCTGGCCATCGCGGCACCCCTTCCAGTCACTGCTAGAGTAGAAGTCACTAACTTCTATTTTAGCACCTACTGCGTACCGGGATCGCGTCTCCTACGCGATGTCCCCCGGACGCAGCACCTGAAAGGAACCTGTCGTGACCAGCATCGTGAGCGATTCCCTCGAAGGCCGTCGCGCCCTGGTGACCGGCGGCACCAAGGGCGCCGGGGCCGCCATCGCCCGCCGGCTGACAGAAGCAGGGGCATCCGTCCTGGTGACCGCCCGCAGGTGCCCGGAAACGCCGGGGCCGGAGGACTACGTCACCGCCGATCTCTCCACTGCCGAGGGCACCTCGACCGTGGTCTCCGAGGCGCGGAGCCGCATGGGCGGGGTCGACATCCTGGTGAACGTCCTCGGTGGCTCCGAGGCACCCTCGGGCGGCTTCGCCGCTCTGGGCGAGGAGGACTGGGCGCGCGAGCTGAACACCAACCTGCTGGCCGCCGTCCGCCTGGACCGCGGCCTGCTGCCCGGCATGATCGAGGCAGGCAAGGGCGTCATCGTGCACGTCTCGTCCATCCAGCGCCGCATGCCGCTGTGGAACGGAACACTGGCCTACGCCGCCGCGAAGGCCGCACTGACCACCTACAGCAAGGGCCTGTCCAACGAGGTCGCTCCGCACGGGGTGAGGGTCAACACCGTCTCACCCGGCTTCGTGCAGACCACCGCCGCGGACGATCTCGTCGCCCGAATCGCCGACAACGCCGGAATCAGCCAGGACGAGGCACTCGACAAGCTCATGGCCTCTCTCGGCGGCATCCCGCTGGGCCGGCCCAACCAGCCCTCCGAGGTGGCCGAACTGGTGGCCTTCCTCGTCTCCGACCGCGCCTCGTCCATCGTCGGCGCCGAGTACGTCATCGACGGCGGCACCACCCCCACCGTCTGAAAAACCCCTTCCGAGACCCCCGAGGACAGCCATGAGCACAAGCCCCGCATCCGCCCGGCCCGGCGATCTGCCCACCGCCGTGACCCGTTACCTGGAGGCACACCGGGCGCACGACACCGCGACCGCGATCTCCGCCTTCAGCGGCGACGCCACCGTGACCGACGACGGCAGGACGTACGAGGGCACCGCCGCCATCGAGGCGTGGCTGGCGCGGTCTTCCGTCGAGTACACCTACACCACCACCCTCACCGGCGCCGAGCGCGTCGACGAGACACACTGGACGGCCACCAATCGTCTGGAGGGGGACTTCCCGGGCGGTGTGGTGGATCTGAACTACCGTTTCACGCTCACCGACGGCCTGATCGAACGACTGGTCATCGAGCCCTGACAGCGTCTCCGCCACCCGGGTCCCCGGTCCCGTCCGGGGACCCAGGGACCCGGGGCCGGGCGAACATTCACCCACTCGGCACACTGCGCATGCCCCGGGGCCGCCATGGCGGCCCGCACGGCCCAGTCGGCGTCGCGGGCCGGCCCGCCACGGCGTGCACCGCCGTGCGGCACGCCACGAGCGACATCGCCACCGAGTCTCGCGCCGGACGCCCCGGACCCGCCACCGCAGTATCCGTCGGATGACCACCTCGTGACCGAGGACCGGCGCTCACTCGCGGGCGCATGCCGGGCAGGCCCGCAGTCCGCACTTCGATCGGACAGATCTGTCCGGCCGGAGTGGTACGCTTTTCAACAAGCTCACGTTGTTCGATGGAGGCACCGGCCATGACCGCGGAAACCCTGCGCCCACCCCCGCGCGAGCGCATTCTGGCGACGGCGTCGGCACTCTTCTCGGCTCACGGCCTGCGCGGCGTGGGCGTGGACCGCATCATCGCCGAGTCCGCCGTCGCCAAGTCGACGATGTACGCGCACTTCCCTTCGAAGGACGACCTGGCAGCCGCGTACCTCAGGCGCACGGACACCTCATGGCGTACGAAGCTCCGGGCGGCCGCGGAAGCCGCGGGCGAGGACCCCGCAGACCAGCTGGTCGGCCTGTTCGACGCCGTGGCCACGGCCTTCACGCAGCACGGTTTCCACGGCTGCCCGTTCATCAACGCGGCGGCGGAGAGCGAAGCGGGGAGCGCGCCGCACGCCGTGACCGTGGCACACAAGCAGGCGGTCCGGGCCTGGGTGCGGGACCTCGCCACCGCGGCAGGGGCGAGCGACCCCGAACGGCTGGCCCTTCAGCTGACGCTTCTTGTCGACGGCACGCTCGCCGCCGGGAAGCTGGAGCAGGACCCGGCCATGCCGGCGGGCGCCCGCGCGGCAGCCGAAGCCCTGGTCGAACGCGCCTGCCTCACACACCGCTGAGACCTGCGTCCGGAACACACCCCCTGGCGACCCGGGCTTGCCCGGGAAGCCGTTCGGCGGCCTGGCAGCCGCCGAACCTCGCCTGCATCAGACAGACCTGTCTGTAGTCCTCTGGGCTGCCCGGCAGAGCGACGTCGGCCGCGCCCGAGGTGAAACCGGGAGGCGCGAGGACGACAGTGGAACCCGGCGCCGCCGACGGGTTCCCCTTTCCGCACACCGGCGGTCACATCACGGAGAACCCGAGGAGTCACCATGCGAGCACTCGTCCTCAACCGGTACGACACGCCGATGGAGCTGACCGAGATCGAGACCCCTGTGGCCGCGCCGGGCCAGGTCCTGGTGAAAGTGCACGCCAGCGGTGTGAACCCGCTGGACACGAAGATCCGGGCCGGAAAGGCGGCCCACGCCGAGCGGGTGCTTCCCGCCGTACTGGGCCTCGACCTCGCGGGCGTGGTCGAGGCAGTGGGCGACGGCGTACAGGGCTTCGCTCCTGGTGACGAGGTCTACGGCCTCACCGGCGGCGTCGGGGACCTCCAGGGGTCGCTGGCCCAGTACGCGGCCGTGGACGCCCGGCTCCTGGCGCACAAGCCGGCCTCGCTGACCATGCGCGAGGCCGCGGCGCTCCCCTTGGTCACCATCACCGCCTGGGAAGGCCTGGTCGACCGTGCAGGGGTGAAGGCCGGCGACCGGGTCCTCGTGCACGGTGGCGCCGGGGGCATCGGCCACGTGGCGATCCAGATCGCACGCGCCCGCGGCGCCGAGGTCTTCGCCACCGGTTCACCGGAAAGCCTGGAGAGGATCCAGAAGCTGGGCGCCATACCCATCGACTACACCAGCACGGACGTCTCGGATTACGTGGCGGAGCACACCGGCGGCCAGGGCTTCGACGTCGTGTTCGACACCGTCGGCGGAAAGACCCTCGACGCGTCCTTCGCCGCCGCCCGGATCCACACCGGCCATGTGGTGAGCGCCCTGGGATGGGGCACCCACAGCATCGCCCCACTGTCCTTCCGCGGCGCCACCTACTCCGGCGTCTTCACCCTGCTGCCCATGCTCACGGGCGACGGCAGGGAGCACCACGGCGAGATCATGGGGAACGCGGCCGCACTCGCCGACAGCGGTCGGCTCAAGCCGCTCGTGGACCCCCGCAGGTTCACCCTGGAGACCGTCGCCGACGCACACGCCGCGGTGGAGACCGGGACCACCGCGGGCAAGGTCGTCGTCGACGTCGCCGAGTGAGCGGCCGCCTTCGCCGACGTCACGCGGTACCCGGATCCCGGCGATCGTGCGGACCGGTTGCGGCGCAGGCCGGCCGGTAGTCGCATGGAGGCAGCCGGCTGCAACCCGGCGGAGCCGGGCCGTTGCACGCCCCCCACCATTCTTCGCCACAGGAGCAGCTCGTGACCGCAGTCCACCACCGCACGACCGAGGTCGACGGCCTCGATGTCTTCTACCGCGAGGCTGGCGACCCCGCCCACCCGCACGTCGTGCTGCTGCACGGGGCGCCGGCCAGTTCGTTCATGTTCCGCGATCTGCTGCCGCGACTGGCCGAGGACCACCATGTCGTCGCGCCGGACCTCATCGGCTTCGGCCTCAGCGCCACACCCGGCGTGGCGGACTTCGCGTACACCTTCGACCACCTCACCGACGTCGTGGACGCCTTCCTGGAACAGCAGGGCATCGACTCCTATGCGCTGTACGTCCAGGACTACGGCGCCCCCACCGGCTGGCGGCTGGCCCTGCGGCACCCCGAGCGCGTCACGGCGTTCATCACGCAGAACGGCAACGCCTACGAGGAGGGGTTCGTCGACTCCTTCTGGGCACCGCTGTGGCGGTACGCAGCGGACCGCACTGCGCAGAACGCCGCTCCGCTCCTGGAGGCACTCGGCCTGGACGCGATCCGCTGGCAGTACACGCACGGCGTCCCCGACCCGAGCCTCGTCAGCCCGGACGCCTGGCTCCACGACCACGCCGCCGTCAACCGCCCGGGCAACAACGAGATCCAGCTCGCGCTCTTCGCCGATTATCCGTCCAACGTCGCCCTCTATCCGTCGGTGCAGCAGTACTTCCGCGAGTCGCACGTGCCACTGCTGGCCGTCTGGGGGAAGAACGACGAGATCTTCGGACCGGCCGGCGCCGAGGCCTTCGTCCGGGACCTTCCGGACGCGGAGATCCATCTGCTGGACGGTGGGCACTTCCTGCTCGAATCCCACCTGGATGAAGTGGCCCCGCTGATCCGCGCTTTCCTCGCCCGCGTCGGGGCCTGACTGGTCGTCGCCCGCCCGGGTTGCCCTGTCCGGCGGAGCCGGCGGGAACCTGCCGCCTGCCAGTGGACCGCGGAGCAGATCCGGGCTGACGCCAAGAGGCCGGCGATGAGGTGGGCCCGCCCGCGGAGGTGCCTCATCCGGCGGCGGGCGGATCAGCCTGGGCAGCGGGTGCGCAGCAGCCCTTGCCCTCCCAGGCATCACGGCCTTCCTTGACCGCGACGAAGTTCCCGATCGTCGCCGAACCCTTGCGCGAACCCGCGTACCAGCGCGATCACCACTGCCATTCCCACCGAGGGGGAAAGGAAGTTCTGCACCGCCGGCGAACCCGTCCGCGACAGACAGGACATGGTGGTCTCACCGGGATACGACTGCCACCATCCGGCAGGGGGGCGGCGCCTGGTGCGAAGCACGGCGTCAGCGCGAGAGGGGACGACGCGGAAATTGCCGCTACGAGGCGGCCAGGCCGTTTCGTCCGTATCACCGTGCGGACCGGGTGTCCGGCTCGCTACGCCGTCAGGATGATTCACTCCCGGGAGACGCCGTCCGGAGACGTTGCGCCAGACGTATGCGGCGATGATCAGGTCATGGAAACGCCCGCCGGGCGGGACGGCCCCGGGTGTCTCGCAAGAACGATCAGCTTCCGGTCCGGGGACCTCACGGGGCGTGGCCGTGCCAGGAGGTGAACGATTGTTGGCGGTGGACCGGTCGGAGGGGTTCGGCGAGCGGCTGCTGGGACGGCTACTGGACCGGGCACACGAGATGCCGCCGCAGCTGATCGCTCCGCTCATCGCGGACGAAGTCGCCCGCGTCGGTGGCCGGGAGGTCTCGATCCTCTTGCAGGATTACGCACGAGAGCTGCTGGTGCCGCTGCCCGGCCGCGGGCTGCGGGTCTGCAACCCGCAGGACATCGGCGGCTCCCCCGCCGGCAGGGCGTTCCTGACTGCCTCCTGTGTCGAGGTCGAACGCACCGGCGGCGTACGGATGTACCTGCCGCTGCTGGACGGCAGCGACGAGGTGGGGGTGATGGCCCTGACCCTGGACACCGTCGATGACGACGACCGGCGGCTGCTGCGGCGCGTCGCCGCTCTGGTCGCCGACATGCTGATCACCAAGCACGCCTATACCGACCAGTTCTTCCAGGCCCGTCGCCGCGAGGAGATGAGCGTGGCCGCGGAGATGCAATGGTCTCTGCTGCCGCCGCTGACGATGTCGGTGCCCCAGGTGGCGGTGGGGGGGGCCGTCGAGCCCGCTTACGACATCGCCGGCGACAGCTTCGACTACGCCCTCAACGACGACATCCTGCACGCGGCCGTGATCGACGCGATGGGCCACGGCCTGGATGCGGCAACCATGGCGACCGTCGCCATCGGCGCCTACCGGCACGCCAGGCGCGCCGGCATCAGCCTCGCCGAGAAGTACGCCTTCCTCGACCAGGCCATCGCAGAGCAGTTCGGGCCCGACCACTTCGTCACCGCGCAGATGATGCACCTGGACACCACCAGAGGGCTGTTCACCTGGGTCAACGCAGGCCACCCCACGCCCTTGCTGATCCGTGAGCAGCAGGTGATCCAGCGCCTGGAAGGCCCGACCACCCTGCCGGTGGGCCTCGGCGGCGAGCGACCCTCGATCAGCGAGATCCAGCTCAAACCCGGTGACCGGGTGCTGTGCTACACCGACGGCGTCATCGAGGAGCGGGACAGCGGCGGGGAGTCCTTCGGAGAGCAGAGGCTCATCGACTGCGTCAATCGGTTCGGACGCGTCAAGAGTGGGATGCGAGCCAGCGCGCTCCAGCTCTCACACATCCTGAAACAGCAACGCGGGGGACGCACCAGCGATGACGCGACTCTCTTCCTGATCGAGTGGCGCGGCAGCAGCACCAGTCACCTCGCCCTCCAGCCCGGATGACAGCCAGGACTGCCGACCGCTCCCCCGGCCCGAGTCACGCCTGGCCGGCCGCTGCGGCCCGCTCGGCGGCCGCCGCCAGCAGACCCAGCGCCTCGCCGATCTGCCTGCGGACCTCCTCGTCGTCGATGAGCCCGCCCTCGCCGACCGTCCCCCGGTCCACCGGGGCCTTCACACAGGCCGGTTCGACGATGTCGGCGCCGGTGTAGCCCAGGACCGTAAGCAGGGTGGCCTCCGCGCCGTGACCGCGGCCGGGCGCCGCCGCGCTGATCCAGGCCGTCGGCTTGTCGCAGATCTCGGTGCCGCCCACTGTCCAGTCCAGCAGGTTCTTGAACGAACCCGGCAGGGTACCGGCGTACTCCGGGGTGCAGATCAGGATGCCGGACGCCCGGTCGATCGCCTCCCGCAGCGCGGCCACAGGCGGCGGCAACGGGTCGGTGTCGTCGTCGGGGTTGAAATGCGGAAGCCCCGCCAGCCCGTCGTACAAGAAGGTGCGCACCTTCACCGACGGCGCCACGACCTCCGCGGTACGCAGCACGGCCTCGTTGGTGGAACCGGCACGCAGGCTCCCGGACAGCAACAGAATCACCGGTGTATCGGACACCCGCTCAACCTACCCCTCCGGCGTGAGCGCGGAGATGGACGGCCCGATGGCGACCTGGGCGATGTACGCGGCAGAGGCCGTCGAGTTGCCGTTCCCTGTGCGAAAGTCCAGGCAAACCTTTTCTTCCGGGACAGTCCGTGCGACCGCAGAGGCGGACCGGGGGCACTGGTTGCCGCACCGGGGTGCGGCGGGGCGGCAACCAGTGGTGTCCTCCGGCCGGAGGACGCGGGTCAGCGCGGGTTGAGCTTCCAGAGATGGTCGGCCGTGCCGTTGTCCTCCCATTGCAGGACCTGGGCGCCGCTGGCAGTGCTCATGTTCTGCACACCGAGCAGCCGCCCGCTGTTGCTGTTGGCGATCTTGTAGTAGCCGGTGCCGTCCGGGCTCAGCCGCCAGAGGTGGTCGGCGGTGCCGCTGTCGCCCCAGATGAGGGCGGTGCCCCCGTTGGAGGTACTCATGTTGCTGATGCCGAGCACGAGCCCGCTCGCCTGGTTGCGGATCTTGTACAGGCCCGAGCCGGCGGACACCAGTGTCCATTTCTGCGTGGCCGAGCTGTTGGCCGTGGCCTGGTCGACCAGCGTGCCCTGTCCCGTGGCCTCGTTCTGCGTGTCCAGCGCCAGGCCGCTGTTCTTGTTGGCGATCTGGTAGGTGCCGTCGAGCGTGGAGCCGCTGCTCGCCGGGGTGATCACGAGGTGGTAGGCGTAGGCGCTGTTCGCGGAGACGGGAACGGTGAGGGTGCCGTTGCTCACCGCGTAGTCGCCCTCCGAGACGGTGGTGGGTCCCGACACCGCGACCGTGCGTCCGGGGGCGGGTGTGTACTCGACCTTCACGTGAACCGTCGCGCCGAAGGCGGACAGTGCGTTCAGGCCGTTGACGGTGACGGCCGAGTCGCCGGAGCTGCCGCCGAAGACCACGTCGACCTCGTTGCCCGCGCTGTTGCGCGAGGCCGCGCCGTCGATGCCGGTCTGTGCGGGAGGCGTGGTGACGAGCATGGAGCCGCTCATGTCCGCGTACCACTTGTAGAGCCAGTAGGCCCCGTTGGGGCTGCCGCCCTGGCCGGTGAGCAGGTCGCCCAGCGCACCGGACTGGTTCCAGAAGGCGAGTTCCGCGTCGTGGACACCCAGCCGCTCGAACTTGGCGATGTAGCCCACCAGCGCACCGGGGACGCCGACTTCGGAGGGAGCGGCATACTCCTCGATGGCGATCGGCCGCGGGCTGATGCCGTACTTGCTCTCGAGCGCGGTGACGGTGGCGACATCTCCGGCGATCTTCGACGAGCGTGACAGCTCGTGCCAGGCGATGATGTCCGGCACGGTGTTGGTGGCGACCGCGTTCCGCAGGAAGTTGTCCATGTCGCTGATGTTGTCCGAGAAGCTCGGGCCCTGGATCGGCGTCGTGGAGTCCTTGGCGCGGATCTCACGGTACGTCCGGGTCCAGAAGTCCTCGAAGGTCCCGTTGGAGGACAGCCAGGTGTTGTCGGACTCGTTCCACGGTGCGTACGCGGCCAGGTTGGTGATGCCCGACGCCTTCGTCTGCGCAATCTGGTCGTCGACCACGGACAGCCAGTTGCTCCAGCTGAACTGGTACGGCCAGCCCGCGTAGTAGTCGGACAGCCGGTTGACGACCTTCGCGCCGGCGCGCGCTGCTTTCGGTGCCACCGTCAGGATGTCGCCGGTGCCCTGCTGACGGCCGCCCTGGGGTTTCTGGACGAAGGTGTTCGGCTTGATCGCCTGGACCAGGCTGTCAGCCGGGGTGGAGGCGTTCGCCAGGCCGTACAGGCTGCCCGTGGCGACATGAGTGACCGGTCGCAGCACTTGGTTAGCGCTAACAACCAAGGTGGTGGAGGCTGGCGCCGCCGCGTGTGCGGGCGGGCCGGCGAACGCGGCGGCGCCGACGGCCAGCACCGCGGCGCCGAGGCCGATCGTGCCGGTCAGCCGCCGGCCGGGTCGATGGTGCGCGAATGCACGCATGGGAGGGACACCTTTCCAGAAGTGGGGGGAGCGCCAAGGCCGCCGCGAAGGCCGCCGGCAGCGGAGCCGCCCGTCCGACGGCTCCGGGTCGACTGGGCGCGCTCCGGACTGCCGTGCTGAGCAATGGATTGCTCAGCGCACAACGTAGGAGGGTTGCGTCGACTGGTCAAGGGAGCGTGCAGGGTCCGCCCTGGCGCAACTGCCCGGGATCGTCCCGTCCCCGGTCGGCGGGGCGCCGGCCGGGGACGGGACGGGAGGTGGTGAGGGCAGGCCCCAGGCACGGCCCTCACCTGCGGAGATCACACCCCGGTGATGGTCCACTCGTTGTTGGTGCTCGAGTTCGGCGACCACATCACCGCGGTGGAGCCGGACGTGGTGCTGCCGGATCCGTCAAGTGCGGTGCCGGTCCCGCGGTTGACGATCTGGTAGCGGTTGTTGCCCAGACTCGTGAGGGTCCACTGCTGGTTGTTCCCGCCGTTCCAAGCCGACTGCCGTGCCGGGGCTCCGTTGGCGGTGTTGCCCCAGCTGTCGGCGACCATCCCGTTGGTGCGGTTGACGATGCGGTAGTAGTTGCTGCCGAGGTCCACCAGTTGCCACTGGAGGTTGCTGCTCCCGTCGTAGGTCCACTGCTTGAGGTTGGAGCCGGAGGCGACGTTGCCGCCGCTGTCGAGCGCCAGACCGCTGGTCACGTTGGCGATCTTGACGTACCCGGTCCCCGTCCCGCCGCCGCCCAGCGACGGGATCTGGCCGGAGAAGGTGAGCTTGACGGTGTACGCCAGGGCACTGAACGGCGCGCCGGAGGAGGGCATGGACAGGTGCAGGCCGGAACCGTCCTGGGTCGGCGCGGGCAGGTTGGTGTAACTGCCCGCGGAGTTGTTCAGCAGCTGGGCGCCGGTCAGGCTGCTGATGTTGAACTGGTTGGAGTTGAGGGAGGTGATGGTCATGGTGCCGCCCTGCCAGCCGAGCGCGGTGGCGTAGAGCACCTTGTTGTCCTGGCTGCGCGTGAACCGGACGTCCTTGGCGACACCGGCCTTGGGGCCGCTGAAGGAGCCGCCGCCCATCTGGGTGGGTCCCTCACCGTAGGCGGCCCAGGCGCGGGTTCCGTAGATCGCCTCCCCGAAGCGGCCGAGCCAGTCCCCCACGCCGCGCAGGATCGTCTGCTGCCCTGAGGGAATCGTGCCGTCGGCCATGGGGGCGATGTTCAGCAGCATGGTGCCGCCCTTGCTGGTCCGGTCGATCAGCGCGTGCAGCAGGGCCTGCGTCGTGTAGTAGCCGATGCCCGCGGTGTAGCACCAGCTGGACGAGGAGATGCTGTCGTCCGTCAGCCAGTACGGTGTGAGCAGACCGGACGGGCCGCCGCGTTCGAAGTCGAAGACCTCGCCCTTGTTGTCCAGGCCGTCCTTGTAGGTGGCGGCCACGTCCTTGTTCCACGCGACGGCCTTGTTGTAGTAGTACGCCAGGAACTGGAGCCGGTAGCTCTCCTGGACCAGGCCCAGATCGAAGTCCTGCCAGATCAGGTCGGGTTGGTAGCCGTCGATGACCTCGATCAGCTTGTTGTACCAGAGCTGGTTCTCGGTGGCCGTGCCCTGCTGGCCGAACAGGATGCGCAGTGTCGCGTCGGACTGGTAGGGCACGTGGTCGTAGTAGCCGTTGAAGTGGTACGCGTGGTGCAGCGAGGCCATGAACTTCAGCCCCTGACCGCGGATGGCCTGGGCGTGCTGCGCCACCAGGTCGAGCTTGGGACCGTGCCGTACCGAGTTCCACGGGTTGGCGGTGCTGTTCCACATGGAGAACCCGTCGTGGTGCTCGGCCACCGGGCCGGCGAACCTCGCACCCGCGGCCTTGAACAACTGCGCCCAGGCGGTCGGATCGAAGTTGCCGCCCTGCGAGGCCAGCTTGGGGGCGAACTGAACGACGTTGCCCGCCTTGTCGCGAGCACCGTCGATGAAGTTGTTGTACGGCCACACCGAGGGGTCGCCGTAGGTGGCGATGTGGTGCTGGTTCTCGGCCGAGCCGCCGATGTACATGTTGCGCGGGTACCACTCGTTCCCGAAGGCGGGAACACTGAAGGCGCCCCAGTGGTAGTAGATGCCGAATTTGGCGTCCTGGAACCAGGCCGGGGCCGGGGGGTGCTGGTCCACGGACGACCAGCTCGCGGTGTAGCTCCCGGGGCCGTCGGTCGCGGCCGCCTCGGGGGCGAACCGCAGCAGCCCGAAAGCCGTGGCCGCACCGGCTGCCGTCAGCAGGCCGCGCCGGCTGATCGGCACGGAAGAGGAAGACATGCTCGAGCCTTTCAGGTTGGTTGACGAGGTGGTGTCGCTGATCGGGAAGCGGTCTGCCCGAGTCGGAGATCAGCCGCGTGTCCACTTCTGGTTTCCGGCGCCGTTGCACGTCCACAGTTCCAGCAGGGTGCCGTTGGCGGTTCCGTTGCCCGTGGCGTCAAGGCACAGGCCGGACTGCACACCGGTGATGGTGCCGTTGGCATTGACCGTCCACTGCTGGTTGCTGCCGCCGTTGCAGGTCCAGATGTCCACCTTGGTGCCGGGAGCGGTGCCTCCGCCGGACGCGTCCAGGCAGTCGCCGCCGTAGACCCGCAGCTCATGACCCGAGGTGCTGGTCCACTGCTGGTTGCTGCCGCCGTTGCAGTCCCACAACTCCACCTGGGTACCGGCCGTCTGCGACTGGTTCGGCACGTCCACGCACCTGCCGGAGGCGACACCGGTGATCGTGGATGTGGTGCCGCCGCTCCCACCGCTGCCGGGGGTGATGGACAGGTTGTCGAACTGGGCTGTCTCGGTCTGTGCGGTCTGGTAGCCGATCTGGCCGCCGGCAAAGGCGTAGTCGTTCACGGAGCCGACCGCAGCACCGTCGATCGCGGCGGAGATCGTCGAGCCGGAGAAGGTGAGGGCCAGGGTGTGCCACCGGTTGGTGCCCAGCGCCGACACCGTGCCGTGGGCCAGGGTGGAGACGCTTCCGTTGGTGCTCGAGCTCAGGATCGACCACGCCCCCGTGTCACTCACCCGCAGGTGGTAGGCGTTCAGGCCGCCGGTGGTGGTGTAGTCCTGCGAGTTGGCGCGGCCGAGCAGGTCGGCGTATCCGGACTGTTCCAGCAGGACGTCGGAGGAGACCGTGTAGTTGCTCCACCCCACGTCACCGAGCAGGGCGTGCGGATCGGACAGCGCGTCCCAGGTGATCGGCTTCTGCGGGCTCATCTGGCGCACGCACATCCCGCTGCGGCTGCCCCCGCAGGTGGTCGCCTCGAAGGCGCCCTGCCAGTCCATGAGGTACTTCGCCTCGCTGCCGGCGGCGTAGCTGTCGAAGGAGTCGCTGTACGGCAGGCCCAACGCACCCTGGCTCGGTCCGGTGGCGGTGCCCTTGCCCTGGCCGGTCGTGGTGGTGACGGTGTAGACGCGACCGGGCTGCACGGTGAGGCTGAAGCTGCCGTTCGACGGGGTGATGTCCGAGGAGTGCACGAAGTAGTCGGCCGAGTTGCCGGAGTTGACGTTGGTCGACCACACGTGGACGGCTCCGGTCGACAGCCCGCCGGTGACGTTGAAGTTCAGCGTCTGGGCGCTCCCGGCGTCCATGGTCTCGATGACCGTGGAGTAGTCCGAGTTGCTGCCGGACTTGAGCGATACATAGCTGCCGTTGCTGCGGTTGCCGCCGATGTACCCGCTCGATGAGTCGAGGTACCGCCAGCCCGGGGCGGTGAACTGGCTGGTCTGCGCCATCACCCAGGCGTTCTTGCCGATCGCGTAGGAGCCGGACCACGGCTGCGAGGCCAGGGCGAGTCCCATGGTCGGATACGGCAGGTTCGGAGTGACCGCGGCGACGACGGGCCAGTTGAGGTAGGCCGTCATCTTCCCGTCGATGTAGCCGCGGTTGATGCCTCGCGCCATCGCCTGGGCGCCGCCGTTGTAGTCGTCGGAGCCGTTCTCGCTCGCCCACAGGGGCTTGCCGGTCGATATGGCGGCCGCCGGCACGCTGCAGTTGGTCTGGGCGGACCGGTACCCGCAGGGGTAGTGCGTTCCGATGACGCTCACCGAGGAGGCGAACGCCGAATTGGAGTTGACGTCGTTGGCGATGGACCAGTCGGAGTCGGCTCCGACGATCTTGATGGCGCCGTAGCCGTTGCTGTTGAGCGCGCTGCGCAGCTGCTCGTACCACGCGACGTTGTAGCCCCGCTCGTTCCAGCCGCCGAGGTAGTCGATGGTCAGCCCGTGCTGCTTGGCGCAGCCCAGCCAGGAGACCAGGTAGTTGACCATGTCGGTGGACCAGAAGTTGCCGTTGCCGATCCAGCCGGGCGCGCCCCAGGCGAGGCCGTACAGTTTGATGTTGGGGTTGCGGGCCTTGGCCTGCTCCATCAGCCACCATTCGTAGCCGCGGTTGCAGTTCAGGTCGGACCGGGTGTGCTGGTGGCTCGGCTCCGCACCCGAGGTGGAGTTGGTGTCACCCCCGATCTCCGCTTTGAGGATCTGCAGCGAGGCGCCGTAGCCGGGGCGGAACAGGTAGTCGAGGATCTGGCCGCGCTGCGGCTCGGGGTAGTCGGCCAGGAGTCTGCTGTTGCCGCCGCCGCCGCTGATCGCGCCGACGCCGTCGAAGGTCCGGCCACCGGATGCGCCGTTGATCGTGATGGAGGTCGCGGCATGGGCCGGCGACGCGCCGGTCCCCACGATGCCGCCGACGGCGAGGAGAAGGCCTGACAGCACGATCGTCGACGCTCGCAATCGCCGGAACAACAGGCTGAGTGCTGACACAGTGGATTCCTTTCGCAGGGTGGAGGTCTCCCGCGGCCGGAGGGGGAGATCCGACCAGCGGGACCCGCTGACGTGGTGGTTGTGGTGACCCCTGGCGCGTTAGCGCTCACATCTGGAGAGTGGCCGGAAAGTACGGTCCGAAGTGGGATTGCCGAGAGGTTTCGGGGTCAGACGGTGCTCTCGACTCCGCCGGTCTGTCAAGGGCACGAAGTCCGGTTCCGAACACGCCACTTGATGGGTGCGCCCGTGGGCGGCCGCTTCGTCGCACCCCCGGCGCCACCCTGATATTCCGGGTCGAAGCCGGTCGTGGCGGCAGCCGCCGGGCGAAGGCACGCGCGGTCGTCGCGCCGTCTGTGACAAGGGTTGACAGCGCGCGCAGGGGTGATGCAAGCTGCCGCCGTTGCTCAAAAAGACATCCCATCTCCTTCTCGGGGCGCGATTTTTCGCAACAACCGTATGTTAGCGCTCACGGTCACTGGCGAACCGGACCCGCAGGCGTGGCAAGCGGGTTCGCGTCCCATGCGAATCGTTTCGACCGGCTATGGCTTGCCGAGGGCCCGACAGCCGGCGCACCGCGGCTTCTGTCCCCCCACAGCGAAGGAAGCGCCCATGAGACGCAGATCCTTACTCACGCCGGTTCTGGCCGCATTGGCTCTGGTCCTGGCGGTCGCCGGCACGGCACTGAGCGTCGGGGCGAGTGCCTCGCCCGCAGCCGCCGGAGCCGCTGCGGCCACCGCCGGGTGCGGCCAGGCTCCGACGCTGGCGAGCGGTACGCATACGATCCAGAGCAGCGGCCAGAACCGCAGTTACATCCTGAGAGTCCCGGCCGGCTACGACAACACGCGCCCCTACCGGCTGGTCTTCGGATTCCACTGGGTGGGCGGCACGATGAACGACGTCGACTCGGGCGGGACCGACGGGTACAACTGGTCCTACTACGGGCTCAGACGGCTGGCCGACAACGCGGGCAACGGCACCATCTTCGTCGCGCCCCAGGGCATCAACAACGGCTGGGCCAACACCAATGGGCAGGACGTCACCTTCGTCGACGACATGGTCCGGCAGATCGAGTCCGGCCTGTGCGTCGACACCACGCAGCTGTTCTCGTCCGGGTTCAGCTACGGCGGGGCGATGACCTACGCACTCGCCTGCGCCCGCCCGGCGGTCTTCCGCGCGGTCGCGGTCTATTCCGGGGCGAACCTCAGCGGTTGCAGCGGCGGCACCCAGCCCGTCGCGTACATGGGACTGCACGGCATCAGGGACAACGTCCTGCCCATCGCTTCCGGTCGCGCACTGCGGGACACCTTCGTCAGAAACAACGGCTGCACCTCGCAGAACCCGCCGGAGCCCGCTTACGGAAGCCTGACGCACATCATCACCGCGTACTCCGGGTGCAAGTCCGGGTACCCGGTCGTATGGGCGGCCTTCGACGGAGCAGGCCACGACCCGGGCCCCATCGACGGGTCCACCGGGGACGGCTGGCACACCTGGACCTCGGCAGAGGTGTGGAAGTTCTTCACACAGTTCGACTCGTCCACTCCACCCACCAGCCAGCCCCCCACCAGCCAGCCGCCCGCGAATCAGCAGATCGTGGGCCGGCAGTCGGGCCGCTGCATCGACATCGGCAACTCCACGACGGCCAACGGCACTCAGGCACAGCTGTGGGACTGCAACGGCGGTGCCAACCAGCGGTGGACCTACACCTCAGGCAAGCAGCTCATGGTCTACGGCAACAAGTGCCTTGACGCCTCAGGCCAGGGCACCGCCAACGGCACCGCAGCGGTGATCTGGGACTGCAACGGCCAGCCGAACCAGCAGTGGAACATCAACTCGGCCGGCACGATCACCGGTGTGCAATCGGGGCTGTGCCTCGACGCCGGCGGAGCGGGCACCGCCAACGGCACGAAGATCCAACTGTGGAACTGCACGGGCGGATCCAATCAGCAGTGGAGCCTGCGGAGCTGAGCAGGGCTCCGATGCCGGGCACCCTGCACGCAGTCGGAACATCCGACGCGGAGTCCTGCGGCGACGGTCCTGGAGCGCCTGGAACGCCTTGTCCGGGTGGACTGTCGCCGCATACGGGCCACCCTCGACCGGTGGGGGTCGAGGGTGGCTCTCCGCGTCGCTCGTGAGCCAGGCGGTACGACTCGCCCTCTCGTCATTCCGACCCCGGCGGTCACAGGCGGCCCGCGCCGCTCTGCGGTCCCTCCTGGTCGAAGTGCTCGCGCAGCCACTGCTCGGTCGTACTCACATGGATCAGCGCCGCCGCCTCGGCCAGGGCACGGTTCCGTGCCACCAGGGCGCGGTAGATCTCGCGGTGTTCCGCGACGGTCCGGCCGCCGGCCTCGTCATCGACCAGGCCGCGCCACACCCGGGCGCGCACCGTGCGGCTGGAGATGCCTTCGAGGAGTGTGGCCAGCGTGCTGTTTCCCGCAGAGGCGATCACCGCACGGTGAAAAGCGGCGTCGTGTCTGTTGAGCAGTTCGACGTCGTCGCCTGCCTGCGTCATCGCGTCCAGGTGGTGCTTGATCCCGGCCAGGTCGTCCTCGGTGATCCGTTCGGCTGCCAGACCCGTCGCGATCGGTTCGAAGAGTCTGCGGACCTCGGTCAGCTCCAGCAGTTTGTCACCTCGCAGCAACTCCACCGCGGACCCGAGGCCTTCCAGCAGCAGCGCGGGCTCCAGGCTGGTCACATAGGTGCCGTCCCCTCGCCGGATCTCCAGGACCCGTGCGACGACGAGCGCTTTGACCGCCTCGCGCATCAGGTTGCGGGAAAGCCCGAGGTCCGATGCCAGCTGCTGCTCCGGAGGCAGTTTCGCCCCGGGGAGAAGGTCTCCGCACTGGATGAGCTCCCTGATCCGGGCGATGGCCTTGTCGGTCAGTGACATCGGTTGACCCCCCACTCCCCTGCAGCCGCCGTCAGAGACTAGCAAGTCATGCCAGCGGGGCCTGGTGGAAACCGCCTGTGCCGACCCCGGTCCGGGGGCGGCACAGGCGGTCCGTGCGACGCGACTCACGGCTTCGGAGCCGATCGGCGCCTCCTGGGTCAGCGGTAGCCGGCGGCAGTGATGTTCGCCTGCACCGCGGCGTCGGTGGCATCCGACGGGTAGCCGGCGACCATGGCCCCTTCGTAGAAGGTCCCCGCGCTGAGGTTCGCTCCCCCACCGGGCTTGCAGCAGTCACCGCCGCTGCCCAGGACGATCGCGCCCTGCTTCTTCATGGGGCTGTATCCGCCTGGCAGGGCGCCGTCCCACAGCGTGGTCAGAGAACCGGACTGGGCGTTGGCGCCCTTCAGCGCGAACCGCGACGTCCCGTTGTTCTTCAGCATCGCTGTGACGAACTTGCTGGTGAATGCCCGCTGGTTGGAGTTCCAGGACTGGCTTCCGCCGGGGTACAGGCCCCATTCGAGGTCCGCCTGCACCCACGGGCCGGAGCCCGAGCAGCCGCCGAACCAGCACTGGGTGCCGAAGTTGATCGCGTCCATCGCTCCGGCGGCGTCCGCCTTCCGGGTCGTCTCGCTGTTGCCGTAGTCGAAGCAGCAGCCGTTGTTCACATGGGTTCCGCTGGTCACCATGTACGCGCCCTCCGGCGCGCTGCCGGTCGGGACGCCCGTGAGGTGGCCGTCCCGCCAGTAGCTGTTGCCCGGGTTGATGTACAGCGAGTACGCCTTGTTGCCCCCGGCCGTCAGGGACTCGGAGGTCGCCTTCGCAGGACTGCTCTGGCTCGATCCCGGGACCTGGGACGACCCCTGGTACCACAGGTCGTTGCCCCGGCCGGACTGGTCGTAGACGACCGTGATCACGCAGGAGGTGTTCGCGCAGAACGATTCCTGCGCGGCGGCGTTGGCGAAGCCGCCCTTGGCGAGCACCCCGATGTCCCTGGTCGTGCTGTCGGACGTGCGCCTCACCTGGTAGAGGCTGCCGCTGTACGAGCCGTAGAGCGCACGCACCGTACTGTGGGCGGCGACGCACGGGGTGCCGCCCGCGCTGTAGATGTCACACGGTCCCGAGCCGCTCGGGGGCGGGGTCGTCGAGGTGGTCCACTTCTGGTTGCTCTGGCCGTTGCAGGTCCACAGGATGACGGCGGTGCCGTTCGCCGTGGCCGCGCCGTTCACGTCGAGGCACAGACCCGATTGCACACCGGTGATCGAGCCGTCGGAATTCTGCCGCCACTGCTGGTTCGACTGCCCGTTGCACGACCAGATGATCACCTGGGTCCCCGGCGCTGTCCCCTGGCCGTTGGCGTCCGCGCAGCGCGTGCCGTTCAGCGTCCGCAGCTCGCCGGCCGAGGTGAATTCGAAAGCCTGGCCGCTCTGGCCGCCGCAGTCCCAGATGTCCAGCGCCGTGCCCAGCGTGTCGACGTTGCCCTTCACGTCGAGACACCGGCCTGATGCCGCACCGACCACGGGCGCTGTGGCGGCTGACGCGGGCACCGACATGCCGAATGCCGCGGCGAGCAAGGTGGCCAGGAGCGCCAGCACGGACGCCACGACGAAGGACGGCCGAGCCCGTCTGCGCGTGTGGCGGCCTGGAGAGGCGTTTGCGTGCAGCATTTTCTACTCCTCGGGGGGGAAGGCACGGGGGAATCGACCGTGCCGGAAATGGAGCGCCCCTGCCGGCTCTCACCGGCAGGGGCGTGGTGCAGGGATCAGCTCAGCGTCCATTGCTGGTTGCCGGCGCCGTTGCAGGTCCACAGTTCGGCCAGGGCGCCGTTGGCGGTGGAGGCGCCGGTGACGTCGAGGCACAGGCCGGATTGGGTTCCGGTCACGGTGCCGTTGGAGTTGAGGGTCCATTGCTGGTTGGTGCCGCCGTTGCAGGTCCAGGTCTCGACCTTGGTGCCCGCGGTGGTCTGGTGGTTGTAGGCGTCAAGGCACAGCTGGCTGCCACCGGAGAAGACCGTGAGCTGGCCCGAGGCGGTACGCGTCCAGCTCTGGTTGGCCTGGCCGTTGCAGTCCCAGATCTGCAGCTGCGTACCCGGCGTGGTCGAGGAGTTCGGCACATCGAGGCACTTGCCCGCACCCACCGCGTGCAGCGCACCGCCGCCGCTGGGCGGCGGGGTGGTGGTCGAGCTCCCGCCGAGGGCGGTCACGGTGGAGTAGTAGGCCGATTTGGGCTGGAAGCTGCGGTCGTACATGGTGGCGGCTCCATACCCGGGGAAGGTGCCGTCGATCCAGGAGTTGGCGTCGTCGACGCCCCACTGGGAGATGCCCACGCACCGGGAGACGGCCAGGCAGGCCTTGGTGATGTTGCCGTAGTCGGTCGCCTGCTGCTGGAGTCCGGAGCCGGAGGCGGGCAGTTGCATGCGGTCGTCGAGCTCGGTGACCGCCACGTCCAGGCCGAGGTCGGCGAAGCGCTGCATGTTGGCCCGGAAGTCGGAGGGGACCTGCCCGACGATGAAGTGGCTCTCGAAGCCGATGCCGCCGAGGGGGACGCCCTGGGACAGCAGGGACTTGGCCAGGTTGTACAGGGCGTTGCTCTTGGCGTTCTGACCCTCGATGTTGTAGTCGTTGATGTAGAGCTTGGCGCTGGGGTCGGCTGTGTGGGCAGTGCGCAGGGCCTCGGCGAAGTAGTTGGAGCCCATCGCCCTGTAGAAGACGTCGTTGACGAAGGAGCCGTCGCCGTTGAAGGGCTCGTTGACCACGTCCCAGGCGTAGATCTGCCCCTTGTAGTGGTTGACCTCCGTGGAGATGTGGGCATCCATGGCGCCCTGCACCTGGTTCAGCGGCAGGTTGCTGACCCAGGAGGGCAACTGGGCGTGCCAGACCAGGTTGTGGCCGCGGACGCGCATGTTGTGGGACTTGGCATACGAGTTGATCTGGTCGCCGGGGCCGAAGTTGAACCGGCCGCTGCTCGGCTCCGTGGTGTCCCACTTCATCTCGTTGCCGGGGGTGACCATGTCGAACTGGGCGTTGGCGATGGTGGTCTCGCCGGTGTTGCTGAGATCGGAGACGGTCAGCGCGGTGCCGAAATAGCGTCCCTGGGACTCCGCCAGGGTGCGCAGGGAGGTGGCGGCCTGGGCGGACGAGGCGGCCCCGAGTGCGAGAAGGGACGTGCCGGCCACCGTGACGGCCAGCGCGGCGGCAAGAGCGCAGAACCGGGAACGCCGCGGGCGCAGCCGGGGGGATCGCGGGGTCATGAGACCTCCTGCAGTGAGTGACGGCAATGACCTGACGGGTGTGCGTGCATCACTGGCCGAGCGTCCACTGCTGGTTGCTCTGGCCGTTGCAGGTCCACAACTCGACGAGGGCGCCGTTGCTCGTGGACGAGCCGGTGACATCCAGGCACAGTCCCGACTGCACTCCGGTGACCGTGCCGTTCGCATTGAACGTCCACTGCTGGTTGCTCTGGCCGTTGCAGGTCCAGATGGCGACCTTGGTGCCCGGGGTGGTGCCCTGGCCGCTGGCGTCCAGGCACATCGGGCTGCTGCCGCCGTAGACCGTCAGCTGCCCCGAGGATGTGCGGGTGAAGGTCTGGTTGGACGCGCCGTTGCAGTCCCGGATCTGGGTCTGTGTGCCAGGTGTGGTGGTGGCGTTCGGCACATCGAGGCACTTGCCGGCGCCCACGGCGTGCAGCGCCCCTGTGCTTCCCGTGCCGGTGCCGCTCCCCACCCCTGCCTGGGCGATGACCTGCTGCGCCCCGGACGGCCAGCTGGTGCCGCTGACCTGGACGTTGCCGGTCAGGACGTTGTTGTGGGGGGAGCCGGTGGCCACCTGGGTGGCACCCGAGTTGTACCAGTTGGTGTCGAAGGTGCTGTCGTTGGTGTTGTTGCTGCCGCCGGCGTTGGTGAAGGCCCAGACGCCGGAGTCCTGGATGACGTTGTTCTTGAGGGAGACGTAGCGGGAGCCCTCGTCCAGGTAGAGACCCACGCTGTGCTGGTTGTCGTAGATGTAGTTGTGGTCGATGCTCGTGCCGGGGTTGGCGGACAGGTTGTAGATGCTGCCGCCGTCGTGGAAGACCTTCTTCGTGCCGTGTACGGCGTTGTAGCTGACCACGGTGTTCTTCAGCGTCGTGGGTGTGGTGTAGACCGGCTGGTAGTTGTACAGGCCGCGGTTGCGGTAGTCCTGGCTGCCGCCGACGTCGTTGGCACCCCAGCCCCAGCCGACGTCGATGCCGTCATAGGCGAGGTTCGAGACCTCGTTGTGGGTGATGACCGCGTGGGTGACGTAGGTGGACAGGATGCCCGCCATGTCCTTGTAGTCCTTGGCCACGCCGGTGATCCGGTTGCCCTGGATGGTGATGTCCTGGTTGGTCATCGCCGTGTTGGACGGGTGGTGCGCGTCGGGCTGCACCCCGCCGACCACGATGCCGGCACCGGAGTCGTCGGTGAAGGTGCTGCCGGACACGGTGACGGAGGATGCGCCGAGCCCCACACCCGAAGCGTGGGCATTGGCGTCGTTGCCGATGCCGAGGCCCACCTGGCCCAGGTGCGCGAAGGTGTCGCCGCTGAAAGTGATGCCGCGGGCGGCGGAGACCTGCACGGCCGCCGGCACCTGGCTCCAGCCGTTGCGGGCCGCCTCGAACAGCGGGCAGCCGGACTGGCAGGACGTCATGAAGTCCGAGGGTTGGGTGAAGGTGCGTCCCAGGAAGGCACCGCTCTGCTGGTCGGCGTAGCCGGTGGAGGTGCTGGGCTGCAGCCAGGTGGTGTGCTGGAAGGCGATGCCATTGACGGTGATGTCGTGGGCAGGGTTGCTGTAGCTCCCGCCGATCTGGAGCAGGGAGGTCAGGCGCGGCAGTTCGACATCATGGGATGTGGGCGACCAGTTGCTGGGCGCTTTGTAGTAGAGCTGTCCGGCCTGGGGGTCGAGATACCACTGACCTGCGGTCTTGAGGAAGCTGTAGGAGTTCTCCAACTGGAGGCTGCCGCCTGCGAAGGGGCTGGCGAGGGTGTCGTAGCCCCAGTTGTTGTTGTTCCAGGCGGGCTGCTGCATGGTGATCGTGCTGCCGCTGATGGACTGGACCGGCGCGTAGCGGTCCGTGAAGGAGTTCTGGCTCTCGAGCTCGATCCGGCTCTGCTGAGGCAGCGTGGACAGGTAGTTCAACGCGGAATTGACGATGGTCATCCCACTGGCGGTGATCTTGACGTCGCTGCGGGCGATGGAGATCGCCGCTCGCGGCGCGAGGGCGCCGTCGACGTACAACTGCCGTGAATCGGCTCCTGCGGGCACCGACGCGACATAGATGTTGCTCGACGCGTCCTTCAGCGACCACCCCGTCACCTGCTGCCCACCCGACAGCACCGGCTGCTGACCAGGGGCCGCCTGCCAGATGACCTGGTGGCCGTTGCTGCCGGAGTCCGCGCTTCCCAGCACCAGCGGGGACGACATGCGGTATGTACCGCCGGCCAGTTGCACCACGATGTCACCGCTCATGTTCCCGTCGACGGCCTCGACCGAGGATTTCACCTGGGTCAGGGAGCAAGGCGCCGACGCTGAGCACGCGGTGCCGCTGCCGGAAGGAGAGGCGTAGAGGGTGGTCATGGTGGCGGCGTGCGACGTCACGGCCGGTGCGGCGATGACGGCACCGACGGCGAGAGCCGCGACAAGAGCCGCCCTCGGTGGTCGACCACGGCTCGGGCGCGCGCGGAAGGGGGAGATCATGGTCCGCTCTCTTTCTGCGTGGGGGGACGGCCGGTTCGCGCGGCCGGGACGAGCTCACTACCGACCTGGGCTCCTCAGCCTGGGCGACGAACTGTCGTATCCATGTCATCCCTTCGGTGAGCGATGTATCAGTCTCTTTCTGGGACTGGTCGCACATCGCAGCTCTCGGAACGGCTGGGTGCCTTCAGATGGCGCCAGCCTGAGGGAAGAAACGGACGCGCGCGCGTTCGGGGCGCAGGAGTCTGGCAGGAAGACCTGGAGCAGTGAGCGCCGAAATGAGACTGACACATTCCGGCGCCGAAGCTCAAGAGGTCTGTCACACGGGGCTTTCGCGCTCTCAGCCGGTCGTCACCGCTTCGTGAGCACGGGTCACCGACTGGTGCAGCTCAACGACACGTCGGTGGGCGTCCCGGTACCGAGGAACCCGAACGTGGTCGACGCCGACGGCTGCAGCGAGCCGTTGTAAGAAGCATTCCGCACCGACACATCGGAGCCGCTGCCACTGATCTCGCCGTTCCACACCTGGGTGACGGTCTGGCCGCTGCCCAGGGTCCACCGCGCCGTCCAGCCGCTGATCGCTTGGCCCCCTGCCGTGACCTTGACCTCTCCCTGGAAGCCGCCGGACCACGTGTTGACGGTCGTGTAGGTCGCCGTGCAGGCGCCTCCTGAGCCGCCACCCGAAGTGCCGCCGGTGGTCGTCCCACCCGTGGTCGTCCCGCCGGTGGTCGTCCCGCCGGTGGTCGTCCCACCCGTGGTCGTCCCACCCGTGGTCGTCCCACCCGTGGTCGTCCCGCCTGGGGGGACGTACGGGCACTTGCCGTGGTAGATCGAAATGCCGCTGGGGTCGGCCGGCGACGGGCAGAGGAACTGCGTGTAGCGGGTGTCGTCGTCGACGAAGATCTTGAGCCAGGGGATCAGGAGGCGCATCTCGGTGCTCTGCGGATGCGTGTACCAGACGTGGTCCGCGCCGGCGATCTGCACGAAGTCGCTCTGAGTGGACGCCGGCATCGTTGCGTACAGGCCGTCGAGGTAGGAGGGAGTGACCACGGTGTCGTTCTGCCCGGCCATGACCATGGTCGGCACCTGGTCGGTGGACATGTTCTGCGAAGGCGAGAAGGGTGCGAGGGCGACCGCGGCCTTGAGCGAAGGACGGTGCTCGGAGGCGTACACGACACCGCCGCCTCCCATGGAGTGACCGATCACGGAGAGCCGGCTGGTGTCGACGCGGTCGCGTACCGGACTCCGCTGGGTGAGATAGTCCAGCGCTGCCAGCAGCTGGGTTCCCCGAGCGGCGTCGTAGTCGGTGCGGCTGTTGGTCTCGATGCCGATCACGACGAACCCGAAGGAGGACAGCCAGGGTCCCATCCAGGCTTCCTCGTCGGCGAACAGGGCGGTGTAGCCGGGGACGATCGCCACCGCGCCCCAGGTGCCCGAGCTGCTGTCGGTGGGGTAGTAGATCGTGCCGCCGTTGAAGCCGTTCCCCGGCGCGACGCTCACTTGGGCCGTGGTGAAAGGCCCCCTGGAAGCGGCCACGCCGGCCAGGGTGGGATCGGGTCCCCGCTGGTACGGATTGCTCGCGGCCACGGCCGGCTGGAAGGCCGGCGTCGCCGCGATCAGGCCTGCGACGGCCACCAGCGCGGCCACGATCATCCTGATCGACCGGTGCCGTAAACCCCGACCTGTGGTCCTTCTTCGACCGCCCCTCAGGGCTTCCCGCGTTACGTGTCGCACGGCATGTCTCCCTTCCGGACAGCAGTCACTTCGAACACCGGCTGCTGGTCGTCACATGTCTGTTGGCAGGGTGGAGGAGAAGGGACCTCGGCGCCGCCGCACGGTCCGCCTTCCGGGAGGCAGAAAACGCGCGGCGTCGGCGGCGCGCGCCGAGGTCCCGTCCCCGGCGGCTCGGGCCGGCACGAGGCCGACCCGCGGTGTGACGCGCCGGGGGATCAGGTGGGAGGCAGCGGCAGGCGGTTCCCTTGGGTTCGCCTCACCCTGCGGAAACACAGCTCTGCGACGAGCCGTGACATCACGAATCGCCCTCCTTGCATGTGGGGGGATGTCCACGCATCGGCCGAGACGGTGGTCACCGGCTCAATGCGAGCGCGCACTCATCCCGCACGGCAGGTCTTGTCCGGGTTGAGTGCTGTCGGTTACGGCAAGGTGTCACGTGACCACCTCCAGCTCTGTTAGCGCTAACTACAGAACTACTTCCGTATACATGGGATGTCCAGGATTAAGACGCTCCACCATTCAGCCCTCCGTGTCAAGGCTGCTGCCGCACCACCCGCTTCGTCTGCGCCGCCCCAGGAGAGGCGGCGCAGACGAGGGTCAGGAGCAGGACGTGCCGTTGAGCGTGAACCCGGTGGGTTGACCGTAGGTGCCGGAGTATGTGCCCTGGAAGCCGAAGGACTGTGAACCGCCGGCGGGGATCTGGGCGTTGTAGGAGAGACTGGAAGCGGTGACGGCGCCTGAGGAGGGACTGACGGTCGCGTTCCAGGCGCTGGTGACGGTCTGGCCGGAGGGGAGGGTGAAGCCGACCTTCCAGCCGTTGACGGCGCTCGACCCGGTGTTCGCCACCGTGACGTTGGCGGTGTAGCCGCCCGTCCAGGTCTGCGGGGTGACGGTGACCTTGCAGGTCGACGAACCGGTGCCGCCCGAGCTCGAACCGCCGCTGGTCGAACCACCCGTGGTCGAGCCGCCGCTCGTCGAGCCACCCGTGCTGGAACCGCCGCTGGTCGAGCCACCGCCGATGTTCACCGAGGACGAGAAGGACGTCACCGCAAGGCCGGCTCCGTTCTGCCAGGGCTCGAAGCCCGCCTGGACGCTGGTGAGGTACCAGGAGCTCTGGGCCATGCCCCGGGCGATCGTCTCGTTGGCGAACGCCTTGACGTCGAAGTTCCAGCTGCTTATCGCCGAGGGGGCGACGAAGGAGATCACGTCGTTCGAGCCGTTGTTGCCGGTCCACACGTCCCAACTCCGGCCGCCCACGTTCGCGGTGCCGACACGGGAACCGACAGGCTGGACCGGGCTGGTCTGGTGGTACCAGACCATGATCTCGGTCTTGTTGACGCCGTCCTTCCTGGGCGTGGGGTCGAGCCAGATGTCGTATGCGGCGTCGTAGACGGCGTTGCCGACATAGTTGAACGAGACACTGGTCGGCGCGCTGCTGATGGCGCTGAGCTGCGCGGGCAGGTTGGTGCCCGGTGAGCAGTTGGTGTAGTGGCAGCCGTAGAAGACCGACGGGTACGACTTGGGGCCGCCGTTGGTGGCGGTGCCGTCCGCCTGGGTGATCTGGAAGCCGGTGCCGGTGACGTTGATGCACTGGGTGGCGGTGGTGCCCCAGCGGTTGTTCTGGACCACATAACGGCCCTGGATCGTGGTCGAGCCGTACTGGTCGCAGATCTGGGTGTCGGCGTGGGCGGCCGGAGCGGTGGTCAGGGCGATGAGACCGCTGACGGCGACGCCGAACGCCACGACGGCTGACAGAACAGCCGTGCGAGTGGAGCGGAAAGCTCGCTGAAGTGTCGACATGCATGTCCCTTCGACAGGCACGGAAAGTGGGGGGATCAGCAGCGCGGAACGTCATCCACCAGGACGGTGGTGAGAGCGCTCCCAAACAACTTTCGGGCACCAGCGCGGATTCTGAGCGAACCCCCGTTCAAGTGACGGCGGCTCGACAGGAGTCACGATCCACGCCCAGTGTGCGAAACGTTGCCAAGTGTGCACGCGTGGGCCTCGAAACGTCAACGCTCGGAATTCGAAAATTTCGACACCGCACCTGCCCACCAAGAACGGGAGGAATCACTCTCCGAGCCGATCGACCCTGGTGAAAGCGCGGGTGGCAGCACGGGTGGGCCTTCACCTCCGCTCACAGACACGCTCCGGACGGACGGAACCGCGGTGCGGGATGTATTGACGCGTTCCGATGGGCGCCCTAAGGTGCCGCGAAACGATCGTAGGGATCTCGAAAATTTCGTTGACCCCAGACGACGTTCGGCGGGCCGCTCGAGGAACTCCGGTTCCTGCGACGCGTCTTGTCGTGGCATCCGCGATGCAGGCTCTACCTGCATCGCCCCACAGGTGAGAGGTAGCCAGATGTTAGCGCTCACCCGTAGAGGGTGCCCCAACAGGAAGTACGCCGATGGCAGCCGGGCAACGACTTCCGGTCGATGTCCTCTCCCCCCACCGTAAGGAGCACCAACCGACATGTCTTGGCTCACCAGACATCGAAGCGTTCACAGGAAAGCGGTGGCAGCAGCCACCGGAGTGGCGGTCAGCGCCTCCCTGGCGGTCGTCGCGCTGGCGACGTCGGCGCCCCATGCCGCGGCGGCGGGTTCGCTGGGTTCGGCCGCGGCCCAGTCGGGGCGGTACTTCGGTACGGCGGTGGCTGCGGGGAAGTTGGGCAATTCGACGTACTCGACGATTCTCGACCGGGAATTCAACATGATCACCCCGGAGAACGAGATGAAGTGGGACACCACGGAGCCGTCTCGTGGG